>CAYOOW010000012.1:0-71272 GCA_964405715.1 uncultured Bacteroides sp. | reverse complement strand
CAGGCATTTCAAGGCCTGTAGCAATTTTTTTATAATTTAACTGTCAAACTCCCGAGTTACCACCTCAATATATTGACACCTGCATAATATGTTGTGTATAATAATGCGATGCAGATAGAATCAGGTGAGAGTCTGTACATCAAGATATCTATCGACAAAATTACGCAAAGATGTATGAAAATGGATCCGACAGCACAGGAGATAACAAAAAATATTTTTTTTACGAAATTTAAAACTTTTTTAACCATCCATCTGTCTAAGTATTGAAAGGTGGCGGTATCATGCGAAAAGATTTCATGGAGTGGTTTTTGGCGCTGCTGCGAAGGGATATGGAGGAATTTCCGCTTGATCAGCAAAAAAAGTATACATTATTCGAAATACTAAAAAGAAAAAGAAAAGGATGAAAAGATATGGATTACACAGAAGCGGTCCGACTGGCGCGGGCCGGGGATGAACAGGGATTTAGTTATCTCTATGAAAATACTTACGAGAGCAAGTACTATCTTGCCCTCCAGTATATGAAGAATCAGGACGCTGCCGAGGATGTCCTGCAGGACGCTTACCTGAAAGCGTTCTCGAAGCTGGATATGTTAGAACAGCCGGAACATTTTCCGGCATGGCTCGGGCAGATTGTGGCAAATACAGCGAAGAATGCATTGACAAAGAAGAATCCGCTTTTGTTTACGGATGTTGCGGCTGAGATGGAGATTGAAGATTTTGCCGACAGGATAGAGGATAATGACGTCACCGGTCAGCCGGAGCTTTCCTACACAAGGGAAGAGACCCGGGCGCTGGTACGTGAACTGATAGACGCCTTATCCGAGGAACAGAGAATATGTATCCTTTTGTTTCATATGGAAGGCGTTTCCATCAAAGAGATAGCTCAGACGTTAGAGTGTTCCGAGAATACAGTCAAGTCCCGGTTAAATTACGGACGGAAGAACCTGAAAATCAAAGCGGAAGAATTGCAGAAGAAGGGGTACAAGCTCTACAGTGCGGCGCCGCTTCCGCTGCTTTTGCTTCTGCTCCGCACCGATCAGCATACTATGCTGACCGAGGGCAGCATTCAGGCAGCGGGACACAGTATTTCGGATTATGTATTTGCGCGAATCCCCGCTTTACATACTGCATCCGGCGGTACAGGCGGCGCATCTGAGGCGGCGAAGGCAGGAGAAAGCCAGGGAGCCGCCGCCACAGCTGGCGCAACCGGCGCGGCAAAGGCAGGCGCAGGTGGAGCAGCAAAAGCGGCATTCCTGCATACGGTGGCTGGAAAAGTTATCGTGGCAGTCTTAGGTATATGCATAGCAGGAGGGGTTGTTTACGGGATTACCAGACTTACAGCAAACCGTGATGCGAAAGAGGAGCCGAGGCAGGAATCTCAGGCTAAGGTACAGGAGGAACCGGAGAGTACACAGGAGGAAGCAGAGAGTACACAGGAGGAACCGGAGAGTACACAGGAGGAACCGGAGCCGGCTGCTGTCGCCGATGAGGATTATCCGGAGCTTATAGAGGGGAATCTTACAAAAGAGGAATTGGAGTTCGTTTTTGCCTACGGGCCGGAAACACTGACAGAGCAGGGACTCTCTGACCAGGATTATCTGTTTATTCTGGATTGTTTGTGTCTTGCCTCAAGGTCGTCCGGCAAATTTATCCCATATTTAGGATACGACGCCAATTACCGGTCTGCTTTTTCGGCAGATACAGTCAACCGCTATTTCTCCTCCTTTACGGACTATCGTTTTACGGAAGAGAATGATTCGGATGCAGAATATGGAGTGGATGTAGACGGCAGTACCCTATGGATGTACCCGGCAGAGTTAAATTTCGAAGCGGAGGCTGCAATCACAGATGCGGCTTACCTCGAGGATACCATGATCATCCATTTTACCTATGAGAAGGATACCTTTGAGCTGGGACTTACTACGGCGGAGAAGACTGCTACACTGAAAAGAAATGAAGCGGGCAATTTCCAAATCATTACAATTGAAGAAGGATATCTCCCTCTGGAAGTAACAGATGTGGAAGCTGTAGAAACGGAAACATCGGACAAAGGTGAGAATACAGATTCCATTCGCGCCATATACGAAGGGGTTCTGCAGTCGGTTCAAAACCAGGAAGCAGGCTATGAGTTCCCGAACGCAGGCGGAAGTACGGAGTTTCAATACTTCTTATGGGACATGAATGGAGACGGCATCAAAGAGCTGGTTGTAGGCACCATGTGCACCGCAGATGTGTTTACTGCGTATGATGTCAGAGTGTTTACTGTTACTTATGGAAGCTCCGGTTATACACTGAAAGCAGTGGACGGGGATGTTATATCTACGGGAATCTATCTTCCGGAAGACGGAAATGGCCTGTATACCATGGAGTTGAGCCGGGGAACCGGCAGGACGGATATCTACCGCATTACAATCGGGGAGGATACGCTTACGAAAGGAAACTCTCCGGAGCTTACATATACCATGGGGGACAGTACCGGGACACAGTTTATTAATTCTAATTCCTATCCGGAATGGATAAGCATATCCAATCCGGATGGGTTAAATGAACTATAGAGAAAAGAGGAATGAAGAGGATGAAAAAAAAGTTATTTGTATTTATCGATGGAATGCTTATGGCAGCGTTTTTGCTGTCTGCATGTGGAAGCATAAGGGAGGAAGCGTCCAATAAAGTGGCCGAAGAGCTCAGATTTTCGAGTGTTTTTTCTTTGCTTTTTGGGGAGTCGTCCGACGATGTGACCGAAGAACCGGAGCCGGAGGAAACTTCAGAAGAGCCGGAGGAGACCTCAGAAGAGCCGGAGGAAATAGCATCTCTTGGAACAGATGCAAAAGGCGATGAAGTGGTTCCGGGAAGCAGCCAGACGAATGCCTATCTCGTTCCGCTCAATACGAAGGTATTTGGGACAGTCTGCGGCGGACAGTATGCATGGTTTGCCTTTACTACGGGAGAGGAAATAGGCGCCACCTATAATGTGACGTTCGTAAATGAGACGGTAGGCTCCGATTCTATAATTGGAAAATTGTATGATGAATACGGAACAGAGTTGGAAGCAGGTGCTATTAATTATTATGCAAATAGTGATGGGGTTCCTACGACGATTACAAGCACTTCGCTGGAGCCCAACACCACATATTATGTCTGTCTGCGTTCCCGCCAGGATAATGAAGACCTGGAGTATTCTCTTATCATAAAGAATCCTGAGGATACGCTGACCGCATACAGGACACTGGGAACATTATCCGAAGCGGTAGGCGCTGTGGTAGAGGACGGCGATACGGTAACTGCCGGTACCAATATCAATGACGCGCTCGTACTTCCGCTTGGCGCAAAGGTTCATGGAACTACGTCCGGTGGACAGTGTGCGTGGTTTTCTTTTACAACCGGAGATAATGCAGGCGCGACTTACAATGTAACCTTTGTGGATGATACGCCTTCTTCCGATTCTATAATAGGAAAATTGTATGATGAATACGGAACAGAGTTGGAAGCAGGTGCTATTGCTTATTATGCAAATAGTGATGGGGTTCCTACGACGATTACAAGCACTTCGCTGGAGCCCAATACTATGTATTATGTGTCCATTTATCCGCGGCTAGATGATGAGACTATTGACTATTCCATCATGGTAAAATCGCCGGATGCTGATACGCAGGAATCCGATCTCATTTTTGAGACGCCGTTTGAGATTAACGACACGCAGATACAGTTTGTGGCGGAAAGTGATGAATTCATAGACGAAGCGCAGGCAAAGGAGGTTTTAGAACCGGTGGCGGAGGCGATCCTGGCGCACCCGGATAGTTCCGTACTCTTAGCGGGAACAACTGCTACGGATGGGTCTCAGGCTGCCCGCGTGGTGCTTTCCGAAAAACGTGCCGAAGCGGTTAAGAATCTCCTTGTCACCGTATATAAAGTACCGGAGTCACAGATAGAAACCATTGGGCTTGGATTTGAAGACGATCCATTTGAGCGCGGGAAGGACCGGGATGCCAACGGAAATTTTGTAGAATCGGAAGGGCGGAAGAACCGGCGCGTGGTCGTTCTGGATACAGAGGATCCAATAGCACAGGAGATATTAAAAAAATAAATTTTTCACCCAATTTAAGACTTTTTTTAACATCCATCTGTCTAAGTCATAGAAAGACAGGGAGCGTATGAGAGACAACTGACGTCCCATGGAGTTCGTGACGAAAAACTTCTGGAGTCTGCATCGGAAACACCTTTTCAGTCTTTTGGAGATGAGGAATTGTATCCAAGCACACAGGCGAAGGCTGCCCGGTTATGCTATGGACTTGTTAAAAATCATGCGATGGTGGATGGCAATAAGAGAATTGGAACACATGTGATGCTTATATTTCTTGCTTTAAATGGATATGAGCTTGCATACACGCAAAAAGAGCTGTCGGACATAATTCTTGATGTGGCGGCCGGTCATATAAGCTATGAAGAACTGTTGAACTGGGTTATAGAACATCAAAAGTAAATAAGAAAACAGTTACTACTGTGATTCCACTGGGTTTGCATATGGCAACATCCACTGCATTTATTGTTCAAGTGCCTTGGTAGATGGGCAGGCCTGGGGGGAATAGCGAAGCCGCAACGGCTTCAAGCGAGGTATCCGCTCTGATACCATATGGGGAAACCCATTGAGAGAACAATTCCAAGCAAGCTTTTTATCATAAGAGTGAGGCGGACAGTGTAACAAACATAATTCCGGAAGGATTTCGGGGTTCGTGTTTGTTATACTGTTTTTTTGTGTGGTTTTCAGAAAAATCATGCAAAGGAAGTGATAGATATGGCATCCGGCACAAGACGGGAACAGCCGCGCAGCGGCCTAACACACGGGTGAGGAATGGGGTTTATCTAACATGCGATTTTATATGAAGGAGGGCTGAGCCAATGGATATTTTAGGACTAATTGCAGTGCTGAGCTTCGGCTTGACCTGCTTTGGAATAGGATACTCTATCGGTAAGGATAGTAACAAGACACAAAAATAGCCGCCCCAGCGTCGCAAACTGAGCGGCTATTTTTAGTTTGACTTTTTCCTTGATTTTGTGTATACTTTTCATTTAATAGAAAATGATACAAAGCAAGAAGCAAGCGGTTACGGAACGGCTTGCCTCTTTTTTTGGAGTGCAAAGCAGACATCTTCCAATCTGAATCGCTGTGCATCCTCGCAGAGCGCAGCCAGTATTACATACATTGGTGTTATTTTGAAGAGAAATAAAATTTTCGGAGATATCTGACGAAATAGATGCAGTGGAGTGATTATGGATTTCAGAGAAGGTATCGTATGCTGCACAGCGAAACGCCTACAGCAAGGAGGAGGATTTCTAAATGAATATATCAAGCTGTCATACATTAAGCAATCAAAAAAGAACAATGATTTTCCTGTGTCTGGTTATTTCCGGCATTGCATCATCTATTTTGTCAACGGCAATGTCAACAGCCCTGCCAAGTCTTGTGGAATATTTTGGAGTCAGTACTTCCATCGGACAGTGGATTACCAGCGGTTATTCTTTGGTAATGGGAATGGTGCTGCCGCTCAGCGCATTTCTTATTGTGCGTATTCCAACAAAAAAATTATATATATCCGGCATTGGCATTTTCATTGTTGGTCTGTTTTTCAGTATTTTGACAAAAAATTTTGCCGTTATGATGATTGGCAGATGTCTGCAGGCTGGCGGGGCGGCTGTTTTGCAGGCATCTGCTCAGGTCATTATACTTACTGTCTATCCGATTGAAAAGAAAGGCGCAATGATGGGAACTTATGGATTGGCGACAACGGCAGCGCCTGTCATTGCCCCTACGGTTGCGGGGCTTTTGATTGATGCTTTTGGGTGGAAATCCATTTTTTACCTTGTACTGATCGTTATGGCAGTTTCTTTTGTATTTTCATTTTTTATATTTGAAAATATACTGGAACTGCAGGAAAAGAAGTTTGATGTCGTTTCATTTGTGGAGAGTATTTTTGCCTTTGGCGGAGTTACCTTGGGTATTGGAAACATTACAAGCTATGGCATTGTCAGCTCTCAGGCAGGATTTCCGCTTTTAATAGGCATCATAGCGTCTGTGTTCTTTGTCCGGCGCCAGCTTGGGTGTGACCGTCCTTTTCTTGATGTTAGGATTTTGTCGAATCGGAACTATGCCGTGAGTGTGATTTCCAGTATGCTGCTCTATCTGATAATGATGGGGTCATCCATTATGATGCCGCTGTATGTACAGACTGTCATGGGGTATTCCGCTGTAATTTCAGGGCTTGTGACACTGCCGGGTTCTCTTGCGACTGCCATTGTCAGTCCTTTTGCGGGGAAATTGTATGACAAGATGGGCATTAAGAAGATTTTTGTGGCGGGAGCAGCCGCAATGATATTCAGTAATATCGGTATGTTTTTTATCACGATGGATACGCCTCTTTGGGCGGCAGCGGCATTTAATGTAATCCGTAATGTAGCGATCGGCAGTTTAATGATGCCGCTTCTGACATGGGGAACAGGTAATGTAGATCCTGCTAAGGTGGCAGATGCATCTTCGCTTCTGACATCGCTTAGGACGATTGCAGGTTCTATTGGTGCGGCAGTGTTCGTTGGCATAATGACAATGGTAAGCGACAGGTCTTCAGCTTCCTATGGAAGTGCAGCTTCAATGCATGGAATGAATGTTTCGTTTTTGTGCATGGCAGTTTGTGCAGCAGTGCTGACGGCAATCGCTGTTTTTGCGGTAGAAACGAAGAAGACAAACCACATTTCCTAAAGCAATGCATACTCCAAGAGGACAGCTATGCGGTACAGTACCCAAAGAGCTTTCTCGTTATTGACAACAGCGATATTGACGCCATGCATGAAAAATACCGGAACGCGACAGCAACGGTTGAAATCATCTTCTACGGCTACCTGTATCAGGAAAAGAAATGCTTCGGACTTGACTATAATGATCTGATCAAATTCACGCTGTATATATTCTCACAAATTTTCCGTTATCGTGCGGTGAATGGGTGCGCTCTTTGATAATCGAATACCCATTCATCAGGCACTTTCCCATTGTTATTGTGATGAGCATGAGCCACATTAGCGGCTGCGCCATGATAATACTATATAAACAAACCTCAATAGTTACCACCAACCTGTGTTTGCGTTTTCGCTATTTGAAGTTGCAATTTTATTTTTATCCCTAATATTCTTAAATTATCATTGTAATCCTTTTTAGCAAATTTCGATATTTTGCTGTCAACAACACTGAAATTATAGCACACAATCAACTGGCTCACAAAGCTATATCCTGCCCGTTTGACTTCTTCTTTCAGCTTGCGTACTTCCTGATAAAGGTGGTCTTTTTGTGTTGTGTGGGAATACAAAAACGGTAAGCTTATGCCACAAAAAAAGAGCTCAGAACATATTGAATAAAACCGGAAATCGAATATAATATAATTATGTTAAAATATGGTGTGGCGGTTTTGCAGTATCAGAGCATGTAAGAAGAAAGAAAGGGGTACAATGAAAGGAAGAATCATTACGTCCGGATATCAACGTGGAAATGAGGATAAGCATTTATGTATAATGATATTTTGACTATCGGAAATATTACCATTCACGGCTATGGCCTGATGATTGGAATTGGTGTGGTTGTGGCGCTTATCGTTGGGGATTATCGTGCCGGGAAAAAGGGGCTGGACGGTGATCTGATTTATGGTCTGACGATTACCACGGTTGTGCTGGGTTTTCTGACGGCAAAAATACTATATATAATTACAGAATGGCAGGGTTTCCTGAAGGCGCCGATGACCTATATCGGAGGAAACGGATTTGTGGTATATGGCGGGATTATCGGCGGTGCTTTTACTATCTGGGGCTACTGCAAATGGAAGAAGATGGATTGCTTTCGCTATTCGGACCTTATGATTCCGTCTGTGGCTCTTGCTCAGGGGTTTGGGCGAATCGGCTGTTTCCTTGCAGGATGCTGCTATGGAAAGGAGACGGATGGCATTCTCGGAATCACCTTTACCCATTCTGATTTTGCACCGAATCATGTAAAGCTCTTTCCCTCTCAGCTTGTTATGTCCGCAGGCGATTTTATCATTGCAGCGGTTTTGCTCATGTATGCAAAGAAGGACCGCATGAAAGGAAAGACAACGGCTCTGTATCTGATCTTGTACAGTGCAGGACGGTTTCTGGTTGAATTTACGAGAAATGATGAGCGGGGATTTGTCGGAATCTTTTCCACCTCCCAGTTTATTGCGATTTTTACTTTTGTTATAGGCGCAGTTATGTTCTTTTGGGGGTTTGATTACGCCGGACGGAAAACGGGGGAAATATGAACAGGGAAAAAATCTTAATCGTCGAGGATAATCGTGATATCAGCGATATGCTCGCGGCGTTTCTCTCTGAAAACGGATATGAGACGATATGCGCTTATGATGGCAGGACGGCGTCCGCCTGTCTGCAAAGCGGGGAGTACGCAATTGTGCTTATGGATTTAATGCTGCCATACACGAGTGGAGAGACATTGATACGGGAGCTGCGAGAGCATTCTGATACACCGGTTATATGTCTGTCTGCAAAGTCGGGGATGGAGACGAGGCTTGAGGTCCTCAGGATGGGTGCTGATGATTATATTCTGAAACCGTTTGATTTAAATGAGGTGCTGGTTCGGATTGAGGTGGTTCTTCGCAGGAGCAGACAGGCGGATATGGCAAATGCGAAGACACAGAAAGCAGCATGCCTTAGCTGTGGCGGATTGCGGTTTGATACCACTGACTATCGTGTGGAATATGAGGGCAAAGCAATTGCACTCACGGCGAAGGAAATGTATATACTGCGGCTTATGCTTGAGCATCCGACCAAGACCTTTACCAAAGCGAATTTGTATGAAACGGTGTGGAATGATATCTATTACTATGAGGATAACACGATTAATGTCCATGTCAGCAATTTGCGGAATAAGCTGAAAAAAGCAACCGGACATGATTATATAGAAACCGTGTGGGGAATTGGCTATCGGCTGAAGGGTGAGTAAGATGAATGTATGGCTTATAATCGGTGCTGTGTTTGCGTTTGTCTGCCTGATTGCACTCTGGTATATATGGAGGCTGAAACGCGGGCTGCGCAAGATAAAAAAAGAGCTTGTATACGGCAGGGAATATGACTATAACAGGCAGCTTACAATATCGCTGTTTGACAGAGATTTGGAGGCACTTGCCGCTGAGATGAATCGGAATCTGGATTATCAGAAGCACCTGAAATATGAGGCGGAGCAGTCGGAGAAACAGCTCAGGCAGTCAATATCGGATATTGCGCATGACCTGCGTACGCCGCTCACTGTTATCAAGGGGAATCTTCAGATGCTTGAGCAGAGGGAGACATTATCGGAGAAAGCAGGTGCAAATTTAAAAACCTGTCAGGATAAATGCGATGTCCTGAAGGGAATGGTGGATGATTTTTTTGAAATGTCAGTTTTGGAGAGTGACAGTACCCCTGCCGAGCTTCTTCCGGTTAATATAACAAATCTCTTAATGCAGTTTATCGTGGACCATGAGGCAGTCATCAGGGAGCATAATCTGACGCCGGATGTCAGGCTGCCGCAAAAGAGTGTATTCATTCTTGCGGGTGAGCAGATGGTGACGCGTATGCTCAGCAATCTGCTCGGAAATGTGTTGAAGTATGCAAGAGATACATTTACCGTAGAATTGGAGATTAATCGTGCAGCAGAAGAAAACGGCTGCGGTTATCCGGAATGCAGGATAATCTTTTCAAACCGCATTACAGAGCAGGATGCTTTGGATACTGCACATCTGTTTGACAGAACATATCAGGGCGGGAGGGCAAGAACCTCCGCAGGCGCCGGACTCGGCCTCTATATCGTCAGGCTGCTTGCCGAAAAGCAGGGTGCAGGTGTCTTCGCTGAAAAAAAGGACAACCGTCTTTCAATCGGTGTGATATTCCCGCTGAAATCAAAGAAAATATAATATAATGAACATTGGGAAATATAAAGAATTTCAGAAATTTATAAAATTTAAGAAATTCTTTATATTTCCTTTTTATTATGATACCAGAGACTTGCGAAGGGTAACAGAGCTGTAAAATGCGTTTCACAATTACTTGGTATCATAATAAAAAGGAAATACAGGAGGGAATCATGTCAGGGGTTATCATTGATGTAAAACACTTGGAAAAGCAATATATGAAGCAAAAGGCAGTCAAGGGCGCATCCTTTCAGATTAAAGAGGGTATGATTTGCGGCCTGATAGGCCCGAACGGAGCCGGAAAAACGACGATTATGAAGATGCTTGGCGGTCTGGTGCTGCCGACATCCGGGGAGATATCCATCTACGGAAACAGCACGGAGCAGGGACTTGCCAGGGCGAGAAGCCGGATGAGCTTCATGATAGAAACACCGTATGCAAAGGAGAAGATGTCCGCAAGGGAGAATCTGGAGAAACAGAGAATCCAGAAGGGGATTCCCGACAAGCACAGGGTGGATGAGGTGCTTACGCTGGTAGGGCTTGCCGATACAGGGAAAAAATATGTGAAGAATTTTTCTCTCGGAATGAGACAGAGACTCGGAATTGCAAACGCACTTTTGGCAAAACCGGAGATTATGGTGCTTGATGAGCCGATTAACGGACTTGATCCGGAGGGAATTGTGGAAATCAGAGAGCTTTTGCTAAAGCTCAATCGCGAAGAGCATATCACGATCGTAATTTCATCGCATATTTTAAGTGAGCTGTCGCTGCTCTGCACAGATTATATTTTTATTCACCATGGAGAGATATTGCAGAAGGTTTCCGCGGAGGAGCTGAAAAAACTGTGTAAGGAATATTATCACATTCACACAGACAATGACGCTATGGCACTCGCCATCCTTCAGGAAAAATTGCAGATATCCGGTTATGATGTGGAGGAGGACGGAAGTATCCGTCTGTATGAGAAGCTGGACGCTTTAAGAGAGGTATCAAGGACCCTGTATGAAGGGGGTGTGGTTCCGATTGAGCTTATGGTACATGAAGCAAATCTGGAACAGTATTACATGGATATGGTAGGTGAGCAGAATGTGGAATATAATGAAAGCGCAAAATTATCAGATTAAGAGGGACAATCCTGTTATCATCGGATTTCTATTCTGTCTCGTCTTACCCGTGCTTGGTATTTATCTGGCAGATATGGGAATTGAAAATATGGACGGGAGCTTATTTGCGGTAGCTATGTTCGGAATCCTTCCGTTCATATTTCTGGCGCTGTCTCTCATTCTGGTTACGCGGATATGCGCGTGGGATATGAATGACAAGACGATTAACTATGAGCTGCTTACGGGACATTCCCGCATGGAGGTGTATTTTGGCAGAGTATTTTCCGCACTTATATGGACTATGGCAGGCAGTATTCTTGTATCGTTGATTCCGGTTCTGATATTTACGGCATTGAATGGATGGGGACACAGCCTGGATGCAGGAGAGGCAGTTATCCGGTATGCCGTTATGCTGCTTGGACTTTTCAGATGGGTGTGTGAATTGACGCTGCTTACATTTCTGCTTCGCAACAGTCATGCGGCTTTGGTTCTGGGATTTGTTATATTTGATTTCGGTACCATTTTTTCCGTCATTATGGAGGAGATGGAAGTAAAGATAGACTGGCAGCTTGCGAGCGCCAATTTGATGAATTTGTCCGAAGTGTCCAATTATCGGAATATTATGATTGGGGATATGCAGGTAACGGTTTATGAGGCGGCGCTCGGCACATCATGGATTATACATTCCGTTGCAGCATCAGCAGTTGTAGGAATTTTATGTGTTGCAATCGGTTATGCATCATTCCGCAGACATGATATGGCATAGGAGGATGAATATGAGAAATATAATAAAAGCACAGCTTTATCAGATGAGAAAAAGCAGTTTTACATGTATTGTTTTTCTTGCAGTCCTCGTCATGCAGCTGGCGAATCTGATGGGAGAATGGAGCTATCGGGGAGAGGAAATGTATGGGAGTACATATATATCCGCAAACGGATTTTATATGACGCTGGTTGCTTTGATTTTTGCAATTGTGTTCACCGGGCAGGTATGCGGTGCGGATTTTATTGACAAGACAGCTAATTATGAGCTGATGTCGGGACATCTCAGAAAACAGGCTTATTTCAGCAGGGCAATTCTAAGTCTGGCGGGAGGCGGTCTCGGTGCAGCGCTCATAATTGCTGCACCGGTTGCAGTTTCCACCGCAGCATGCGGATGGGGGAATGATATCCGGGTGGGTGATGCTGTTTTTCGGTACCTGCTGACACTTCTTCCGATACTTCGCATAATATGTGAATTTATCTTTTTGACATATGTTGTGAAAAATGCTTATGTCATTATGGCATGTGGCTTTGTTACCTATATTCTTGGTATGGGGCTGCCGGATTATCTCGGCAAAAGCGAATCGGTTTTTCTGGGGGTTACGACCCTGTCAAGACTGTGCAGCTTTGAGTCTTGGACGACCTATACGGTGGGAGAGATGAAAATGTATACGGTGTATGAGGCGGGGGTTTCGGCAAATGATGTGGCGGCAACACTGCTTGCCTCCGTGATAATTGGCGGTCTGTTTCTTATAATCGGATATTTGTATTTCAAAAAAGACGATTTGAATTAGCCGGCAGAAATGGAGGAGTGAAAGATGTCATATGGTGATTTACTTTTAATATTCATGGAGCTTGTCGGAGCGGCAGGCCTGTATCTGCTTGCCGGATATGCTGCGAAGGCATTAAGCCCGAAATGGAGACTCTGCTACATGCTTCCGGCGATTATCTGTATCGTAATTTGTGCCGTTGCGGGGTTTGAAGTCTCTCTTGCAGGCGTGTATGCAGGAGCCGTAATCCTGCTTGCCGGATTCGTCAGGGAGGATAGGAAAACCCGCCGCGTGGCAAGTGCGGTAGCGGGTGGTCTTACCGTAATCTCGATTGCCGTGTGCCTGCTTAATCCGGGTTATAGGGCTGTGGATTATGTGAAGGATTTTGAGAAAGGCTTTCAGGCGATGAAGGAGCATTATTGCCTTGCCGAATATAAGGGCATCGACTGGGATGCGCTGTATGATACATATTATCCGCAGTTTGAGGAGGCGGATAAGAAGCATGATGCCGTGGAAAATTTTATTCTGTGGCAGCAATTTTGCGGGGAGTTTCATGACGGTCACGTTGCGTACAGTGCCGATGAGGATGTGGCGGAGCAGGCATATGCGCGCATGTATGGGAACGACTACGGCTTGTCGCTTATGACTTTGTCGGATGGACAGACGGTGGCGGTCAATGTGGAGCCGGACAGTGCGCTTACGGAAGCCGGGATTCATAACGGAACCGTGATTACGGCGTGGGACGGCAGAACGATAGAGGAGGTGGCGGGGGAAACAGATGTGCCGTTATCCTTCTGCCCGTATAATGCCGTGAAAGAAAATGACGCATTTTACCGTGCTCTCCCCGTGGCGGGTGTGGGCTCGGACAGTGTCACGATATCGTATCTCGATGACAGCGGCGCAAAAAAGAGCGTGACAGTATCAAAGCTCGGAGCGTATGCAGACAGGCTGCAGAACACGATACAGACGATTTGCGGAGGAATCGCGGGCTCCAATCTTACATGGAGTACCCCGAATCAGGATACGGCATGCCTTAGAATTTCAGGGATGGTGTATGACAGTGAATCCTATGAGAGCGGTGACCACAGCGAGATGAAAAAGGAGATTAAGGAGAAGCTGATCGAATTAAAGCAATCGGGTGTAAAAAATCTTGTTCTTGATTTACGTGATAATACAGGCGGTTCACCTGCGTTTATTCTTGCGATTGCAGAGCTGCTTGCTCCTGTGGGTGAGCATACCTATATCTGCGACGGTGTATGGGATGAGGATAAAAAGCTGTATCAGGTTGATCCTGAAACGGGAAAGTATGTGATGGGAACGGAGATAACCTACACGGGTGAAAACCTGTGGACGGACGGTGAGATTGTGATATTGGTCAATTCCGGTACCATAAGCGCGGGCGAACATTTTACAAGTCTTATGAGTGAATTTGATCATGTTACAATCATGGGTTTCAATGTGACAAACGGTTCGGGACAGGGTATCAGGGGTATCTCTCTTGAAGGCGGCATGCTCCAATTTTCGTCGGTTCCGGTTTTGGATTCGGAGGGTAATATTTATGTTGATACGGATGCTTCCGGCATATCAAATGTACCGCTTGATGTAAAAGTACCGTTTGATGCGGAAGCAGTGCATGTTCTGTTTGATGAGGGTGGAGATTATGTTCTTGACTATGCGCTCGATTATTTGAAATAAAAAATTATAATAAATATTCCGGATTGCATTGTAATTTTATATATAGTGTGATATGATTGAAAAACACAAGATGTTGTTACATAAATATAAAATAAATACTATATATGGAATAGGGGCGAACCGGAAAATGGAAGAAAAAAATTGTGTTATCAAGAGAAACGGGGAGGAGGTTGAGTTTGATCTTTCCAAGATCGTCAATGCGATTAAGGCTGCCAATGAAGAGGTTGACTTTCTTCATAGGATGAATGAGTATCAGATACAGGCGGTTGCCGATACGATTGAAAAAAAGATTAACAGCATGACGCATGTGGCGCATGTGGAAGATATTCAGGATATGGTTGAGACGGGCATTATGGAGATGCGCGGCTATGAGGTGGCGCAGAAATATGTCCGCTATCGCTATAAACGGGAACTGGCAAGAAAATCGAATACCACAGACAACGGTATTCTTACGTTGATTGATAATCTGAACGAGGAAATCAATCAGGAGAATTCAAACAAGAATCCTGTCATCAATTCTACGCAGAGGGATTATATGGCGGGTGAGGTCAGCAAGGATTTGACAAAGAGAATGTTATTGCCGGAGGATATTGTGAATGCCCACGAGGAGGGAATTATACATTTTCATGATTCGGATTATTTTGCGCAGAAAGAGCATAATTGCGACTTGATTAATCTTGAGGATATGCTGCAGAACGGGACAGTTATCAGTGAGACGTTGATTGAGAAACCACACAGCTTTTTTACTGCCTGCAATGTCACGACACAGATTGTGGCGCAGGTTGCAAGTAATCAATACGGCGGGCAGTCCTTTACACTGTCCCATCTGGCTCCGTTTGTGGATGTCAGCAGGAGGAAGATAAGGGAAGAGGTAATTGCCGAGCGAAAGGCATGCAATGATACGCTGGATGACGAGGTGGTTGACAGGATTACTGAGATGCGCCTTCTGCTGGAGGTCAAGAGCGGTATCCAGACAATACAGTATCAGCTGATTACACTTATGACCTGTAACGGACAGGCTCCGTTTGTGACGGTTTTCATGTATTTGGATGAGGTGCCGGAGGGACGGGTGCGGGATGATCTGGCCTTGATTATTAAGGAAGTGCTTACGCAGAGGATGCAGGGGGTAAAGAATGAAAAGGGTATCTGGATTACGCCTGCATTTCCGAAGCTTATCTATGTGCTGGATGAGGATAATATCACCCCGGACTCAAAATATTGGTATCTCACGGAGCTTGCTGCGAAATGCACGGCAAAGCGTATGGTTCCGGATTATATTTCCGCGAAGGTCATGAAGAAATTGAAAAAGGGTGATGTCTATCCTTGTATGGGGTGCAGATCTTTTCCGACTGTGGAGGATAACCAGAGAAATCCGGACGGAAGCAGAAAGTATTACGGACGGTTCAATCAGGGTGTGGTGACGATTAATCTGGTGGATGTTGCGTGCTCATCCGACGGTGACATGGATGCGTTCTGGAGGATTTTAGATGAGCGCCTTGAACTGTGTCACAGAGCACTCCGCTGCCGACACGAGAGGCTGCTCGGAACAACCTCTGATGTGGCACCAATTTTATGGCAGCATGGTGCGCTGGCACGTCTGAAAAAGGGTGAGAAGATTGACAGACTTCTTTACGATGGGTATTCGACTATATCATTGGGATATGCCGGAATCTATGAGATGTGCGTCCGTATGCTGGGGAAAACACACACTTCGGAGGAGGGCAGGGAGTTTGCGCTTGCGGTTATGCAGAGACTGAATGATAAGTGCAGTGAATGGAAGGAAAAGGAGCACATCAGCTACTCTGTTTACGGTACACCGATGGAGTCGACCACATATAAATTTGCGAAATGCCTTCAGAAGAGATTCGGTATCATTCCGGGCGTGACGGATAAAAATTATATTACCAACAGCTATCATGTACATGTGACAGAGCCGATAGATGCATTTTCCAAATTAAAATTCGAGGCGGATTTTCAGCGGCTGTCCCCGGGCGGTGCGATAAGCTACGTGGAGGTTCCGAATCTGCAGAATAATACGGATGCGGTTTTGACCGTGATGACATTTATCTACGATAACATATTGTATGCGGAGCTGAACACGAAGTGTGATTATTGTGAGAAATGCGGCTTTGACGGTGAGATTAAGATTGTTGAAAATGAGAGCGGTAAGCTTGTATGGGAGTGCCCGAGCTGCGGAAACCGTGATCAGAATACCCTGTCGGTTGCCAGACGTACATGCGGTTATATCGGAACGCAATTCTGGAATCAGGGAAGAACACAGGAGATAAAAGACCGGGTGCTCCATTTGTAAAATGCAGTCTGTTGTTGAGAAAGCCGGAAAAACATGATATAATCTGAAACGTAATTTTGCAGTAAAACAAACGGAGGATTAAGTTATGTATATAACATGCTTGGACTTGGAAGGCGTACTGGTGCCGGAGATATGGATTGCTTTTGCGGAGGCGAGCGGTATACCGGAGTTAAAGAGAACAACCCGTGATGAGCCTGATTACGATAAGCTGATGAACTGGCGACTGGGTATTCTGAAGGAGCATTGCCTGGGACTGAAGGAGATTCAGGACACAATCGCAAGGATTGATCCTATGCCGGGGGCAAAGGAGTTTTTAGATGAGCTTCGTTCATTATGTCAGGTTATCATTATAAGCGATACATTTACGCAGTTTGCAAGCCCGCTGATGGAGAAGCTGGGTTGGCCGACGATTTTCTGTAATTCTCTGGAGGTGGCTCCTGACGGAGAGATAACAGGCTTTAAGATGCGTGTGGAAAACTCTAAGCTTACTACGGTTAAAGCACTTCAGTCTATTGGCTATGAGACGATTGCAAGCGGTGACAGCCACAATGATCTCGCCATGATTCGTGCAAGCAAGTCAGGTTTCCTGTTCAGAAGCACAGAGCAGATAAAGGCTGACAATCCGGACCTGCCTGCTTATGAGACCTATGATGAGCTGATGGCTGCTATTAAAAGGGCAATGGAGTAGGCGCTGCTGCAGGGATGCTACCGGAGGACTGATATGATGAGCCGGGAGGTTAGTTGCGTGACCATATCAAGCTCTGCTTCAGGATGATGAAAAAACCATTCAAAATATGTATTTATGAGACCGCCGGCTATAAAAGCAGCGATAAACGGTATGTTTGAAGCTTCTTCAGCCGGCAGATCATGTATATTCTCAAAGGATGATTTGATGGCATTCTGCAGGATATCCGTAAATTGATATATAATCGTGTGATTTTTCGGATTGCTGAGTATGGAGCTGAATTGTTTCAGGTTGCCATGGTACAATGTGTTGAGGCATCGAAACAGTATATCCGGCTGCAGAACATTATAGTCGTTGCTCAGAGATTCCCACAATAATATAATATTCCGGACCGTTTCGTGCTCTGCCTCTTCCACGACATTTTGAATAGAAGAATAATGTGCGTAGAAGGTTTTCCTGTTGATATTGGCAGCCTCGGCGAGCTCTGTAACGGTAATATCGCTGATGGCTTTTTTTTCAAGTAATTGTGCCAGTGCCTGCTGTATGCAGGCTTTTGTTTTTTCTGTACGTCTATCTGTTTTTTTCTGATTCGTATTTTCCATTTTTACCTCACTGAATTTTTTTATGTTAAGCAACAATTTTTTATGATTTGTTGCTTAAGTATCAAAAGATACTTATTTGTCCGTTGTTTATGGTCGAATTATATCATAAAATGTAGAAGTGTAACACTTGTTTCTTAATTTTTAATATGATTGATATGGTGATGTTATGAAGGAAAAACAAAATGAAAAGACGCTGAAGGAGAAAATATATTCCGGTTCGGCCGTGCTTGGAAGAGGATTACTGTATGCCTGCATGTACGCTGCGTTCCGGCCGAAGCTTACCTATATGGGACGGGGCGCAAAGGAGCAGATATCACGGCAGCCGGTTATCTATGTGGCAAATCATACATGTCATAATGATGGACAGATGATGCTCACACTGTTCCGCGGAAGCGGTTTGCTGATGGCAAAGGACTGGATGGAAAAAAAGGTTATAAGATGGATTGTTACCGGAACAAATTGTATATCAATTGACAGGTTCAGTTTAGATACGGCGTGGCTGCGCGAGGCAGTTGCGTGTATAAAGACCGGAAAGGATGTCGTCGTATTTCCGGAGGGACATACGTCAAAGAACGGTGAGATGGATGAATTTAAGTCAGGCTTCGTCATGCTGTCCGTTATGACCGGCGCACCGATTGTCCCGGTATATATTGATGGACAATATCACAAATTCCTTGGAAGGCGTCTGCACATATATATTGGAAAGCCGGTGGAAATTACTGCCGAGGGCAGGGGGATGAGAGCCGATTATCTGACGGCAGAGAGTGAAAGGTTCAGAAGGATGATTGATAAAATGAAAGGAGCAGTAAAAAATGGATAATTATTTCTATGATTTATTTAAGGAAGAGGACAGGGGCAAAATAACGTATCTGCCGACTGTTGCGGATTTGCTGGAGAAGTGCGTCAAGGACTATGCCGGGCTTCCGGCAATCAGCGACAAGGTAACAACCCGTACATATGGAGAATTGTACGAGCGTGTTGCGATGAGGAGAGCTTTTATTTATGAGCAGGGAATAGAAAAAGGCGCAAATATTGCCGTGATGGCAAGAAATGATCTGGATGCCATGGAGTTGTTTCTGGCTGTCACGACAGCAGGCTATACGCTTGTCATGCTGCCAAATGCGTTGGGAGCAG
Source organism: uncultured Bacteroides sp. (assembly GCA_964405715.1). Lineage (GTDB taxonomy): Bacteria > Bacillota > Clostridia > Lachnospirales > Lachnospiraceae > Coprococcus_C. The sequence continues at coordinate 52,254 of CAYOOW010000012.1, read as the reverse complement.
AGGTATTGTCAGGCATCAGTGAAAGGTTTGAACTGGCAGCTGTGTTTGTGGCAGAGGAATTTCAGGGACTGACAGAGAAGCTTGCATGTCCTGTTTATTCTGCTGCTTCTATCGGTGAATCGGGGGCACCGGCTGCGGATGTAAAAAAGGAAACGATTGCGGCGATTTTCTTCACGGGAGGGACTACCGGAGCGCCTAAGGGAGCGGTTTTAAATCACGGAGCACTTATGCGCGGTGCATTTAACGGAACCTTCAGAAGAGGGGAGCTATGGAACAACCGTTATATTGCCATGCTGCCGTTATCACATATATTTGGCTCTGTCATGGGCTTTTTAAGCTGCCTGTATACAGGTTCTCTGGTATATACCTGTACGGATATGAAAGCGGCAGTGGGAGATATTCCGGTCGTGCGTCCAACCTGTCTGATTCTTGTTCCCGGCCTTGTGGAAATTATGTTTAATCTTGCAAGGATAAAGGGCAAAGGCTTTTTGGGAGATCTGCACACGATTATGTGCGGGGCGGCGCCTGTACCGCCGCGCCTTATGAAAATGGCAAGAGAATACGGCATTGCCATGCATGCAGGGTATGGATTGACGGAGGGCGCCAATCTGACCAGCGGAAACTGCGACACCGATAAGTACCCTGATTCCATGGGGCATATATATCCGGAGCAGGAATACAGGATTGTGGATGGCGAGCTGTGGATTAAGGGTGATAATCTTATGAATGGATATTACAAGGACCCGGAAAAGACGGCTGAGGTGTTTCATGACGGCTGGTTTAAGACCGGAGATCTTGTACATATAGATGAGGAGGGATGGGTTTATATTACCGGACGAATCAAGAATCTGATTATTCTGCCAAATGGAGAAAATGTATCCCCGGAGGAGCTTGAGGAGCTGTTTTATAAGCACACGGAGGTAAAGGATTGTATGGTACGGGAGATGGAGATGAATGGCAATATCGTTGTCGGGATTGAGATACTGCCGTTTATGCCTGCATTTGAAGGCTGCTCGATGGAAGAAATAACAGAGCGGCTGCGTGGCGTGGCGGATGAGATTAATGCCGGACTGCCCCCGTTTAAACGTGTATTAAAGCTTGAGGTAAGAACAGAGGATTTCAAACGTACCGCTTCCTTAAAAATTGCCAGAAATTAGTTTTTAAACGGGAACCGATAAGAAAATATGAGGTGAGAAACAATGGTATATGAAAAATTATTGGAGATATTTGCACGGGTAATGCCGCAGGTGGATGTATCAGGGATAAGCAGGGACAGTGTTTTGACAACAGATATCGGAGTGGACTCCCTGAATCTGATGCTGCTTGCAATCACTGTTGAGGATGAGTTTGGAATACAGTTTGACGCGACAAAGGAGTTAAAAACCGTGGGGGATATCTGTACCTTTGTAGAGACACATGTAAAGAAAGTGTAGGTGCGATATGGGTAAGACAGGACTGGTGCTGGAGGGCGGCGCTCTGCGTGGAATATTCACCGCAGGCGTACTGGACTTTCTGATGGAACAAAACGTTGAGTTTCCCTATGTAATCGGTGTTTCGGCGGGAGCGGGAAATGCCATGAACTATGTTGCACGGCAGCCGGGCCGTTCCAAACAGGTTATCACGCATGAAAACCAGCCCTCCTATTACGGGATGGGACAGTTTTTTGAAAACAAAAAGGTTCTGAATCTGGATACGCTGGTAGTGGAATATGCCCTGCGGGATTTCCCGTTTGATTTTGATACATTTTATGCTTCCGAGACGGAGTGTGAATGCGTTGCGATCAACTGTGATACCGGAATGCCTGTGTATTTTTCGGATTTTCGCGATAACGAGCATCTTCTCAAGGCGAATATGGCATCCTGTGCCGTTCCGTTTATCTGTGAACCGGTTGAGATAGACGGTCGGCTGTTTCTGGATGGAAGCCTGCTGGAGTCTATTCCCGCAAAACGCGCGATGGAAAAGGGGTGCGATAAGGTGGTTGTAGTGCTCACCAGAGAGGAGGGCGCTGAACCGACGGATTATGCGAAGATGAAAAAACTGATAGAATTGTGCTATAAAAAGAAGTATCCGAATCTTTGTGCTACTATTCTGAAGCGGAAGGAAAATTACGAGAGACAGATGGAATATCTGAAGCAGCTTGAAGGGGAGGGCAGGGCGTTTATTATCAGACCGCAGACACAGGCAATCCGGCATTTTGAGAATGATTATAAAAAGCTTTGTGCGTTTTATGACAGAGGACATAAGGTGATGCAGGAACACTTTGCAGCCTTGCAAAAATTTCTCGGGGAAGAGCAGTCTGCCAGTGCATAGCGGGAAAGGATGCAACATGAAAACGGTATATATATTTGGAGACTCCCTGCTGCGTGGCGTGATGCCGGACGAACAGGGCTTGTATCACAGTACGAACAGTATCGGCTTTGACGAATTGGAGGACAGGTATCAGATTTGTATAAAAAATTATGCCATGCCGACCTTTACCGTGAAGCAGGGCCGGATGTGGATGCAGAAGAATATGGAGGTATCTGAGGCATACCCTGAGCTTGTCATATTGGAGTTCGGAGGGAATGATTGTGATTACAGGTGGAGCGAGATGCGCGATTCAGGCAGCAGGCTGACGGAAATCCACAGGACACCGATTGATGAATTTGTCAGGGTTTATACGGATATGACGGATTATCTGACAGACAGGGGCATAGAGACTGCTGTAACCCTGTGCCCGCAGTTCCCTGCGGAGGTTTATCTGCAGCATCTGGTGGAATCGGGTATCCCGGAGCGGCTGGTAAGAGCGTATGTTAAAACCCCGGATGTGCTTATAAGAGATTATCAGGCATATAAAAGAGAGATACTGAGGCTTGCGGAGAAAAGACAGCTTTCTGTCATAGATATTGAAAAAACATTTGCATTTCTTCCGAATTTGGAGGATTATTATAGTGCAGATGGTCTTCATCCGAATGTAAAGGGATACCGTCTGATTCATGATACCTTTGCGCACTTTTTCGAGGCGCTTTAAGGGTGGATTAATCGAGGTGTAAGCTAGGATGTCAGAAAAAGGGTTGATACAGAAGTATGAGATTGATATGTGTAACGGGCCGATTCTGCCCGGACTTCTTGCGTTTACTCTGCCGCTTATGTGCTCCAGCGTACTTCAGCTGCTGTTCAATGCGGCAGATATTATCGTTGTGGGTAAATTCGCTGGTGACAATGCGCTGGCGGCTGTAGGCTCCAACACTGCATTGATTAATCTTTTAACAAATTTTTTCCTTGGACTTTCTATTGGCGCAAATGTGCTTGTTGCCAGATTCCACGGTGCGAAGGAGGAGCAGGAGGTCGCTGACACGGTACACACTGCGATGCTGCTCAGCATATACAGCGGTATTATTCTTACGCTTATCGGCTGCATCGGAGCCAGACAAATCTTAATCTGGATGCAGACGCCGAAGGAGGTCTTAGATCTTGCAGCAACGTATCTGCGGATATATTTTCTGGGAATGACGGCTATGATGCTGTATAATTTCGGCAGTGCAATCCTGCGCGGAGTGGGAGATACAAAACGCCCGCTGATGTATCTTGCTGTTTCCGGAATCATCAATGTAGGGCTGAACCTTTTGTTTGTGATTGTGTTTCATATGAGCGTGAGCGGCGTCGGACTTGCTACAGTGATTTCACAATGTATATCGGCTGTGTTGATTTTGCGGTGCATGCTGAAGGACGAGGGAGACATACGGCTGGATTTCAGAAAATTGAAGCTGCACAGGCAGAAGTTTCTGAATATACTGCGGGTGGGGCTGCCTGCAAGCTTTCAGGGGATTATATTTGCGATATCAAACGTAATTATTCAGTCATCCGTCAACTCCTTCGGCGCCATTACGATTGCCGGTAATTCCGCAGCCGGTAATATCGAGGGCTTCGTATATGTGTCCATGAATGCTTTTTATCAGGCAACGATTTCCTTTACCAGCCAGAATGTGGGAGCGGGAAAATATGAACGCATAAATAAGATTTTGCTGCGTGCGCAGGTCTGCGTTATTGTGGTTGGCTTAATTTTGGGTAACTTAGCGGTCTATTTCGGACATTCGCTTCTTTCGTTTTACACGTCGAGTGATGCGGTCAGGGCAGCAGGCATGCGGCGTCTTGGTATTATATCGAGAACCTATGCACTTTGCGGAATAATGGATGTCATGGTCGGTTCGTTGCGTGGAATGGGGTATTCCGTGCTTCCGACGATTGTGTCATTGATTGGTGCCTGCGGACTTCGGCTGATATGGATATTCACATTTTTCAGAATGGAACAGTTTCATTCGCTTACCTCGCTTTATATGACCTATCCGGTCAGCTGGATTGTTACGACTGCGGTCCACATTGTCTGCTTTATCATTGTGTGGCGGAAGCTTGAGGAGAATTTGCGGTGATAAATGAAATTGCAGTATGATAATTGACAGGAATCGTGTATAATGGATATGACAGGTTGAAAATAACTGACATGGAACAATGCGCTTTATATATCGGAGGTATGAGCATGGTAAATTACAATGACGTTGAAAATATTATTGAGCTGCTGGATTCCCGCATGGGTGCAGGCGTAAATCGGATTAATCTGCATGTGGAGGATACGGTAGGTGAGGGACAGACGGTTGAGGTATATCATCACGGCAGATGTGATGTGGGAAGCCCGTGGGCAACCGGAACAGTCGGTAATTTTGAGGAAGGCGGATGTCAGTAGAGAAGCTATATTGAAAATATATCGTCTAACAGAGGGGCTGCCGCAATAAGATAATATGGCATGGATATATGTATGATTCGAAAAACCCGCTTTCATTCAGTTGCTTACGCAACGGTACTAAGCTCTGCCAACACCTGCGGTGTATGGTTTCACACTAGGCTCGAAAGTACCTCGCCAAGTGTTCAATCCATCACTAAGTACCGGCGTTCGCAAACGGTTTTTCTACATCATACATATATCCATGCCATATTATCTTATTTCGATACTCCCTGTTTAGTTTTTATGAAAAAATTCAATATGAAATTTCCTTCCGTTTTTCATCAAATATTTTGCATATTAGAAAGATGTGTTGTAATATAAGCATAACGAAATGTGATGTTTTTTGGAGGAAAAATGGAGCGATATGTTCTGAAAAATCAAAAACGTCTCCGGTGCGGTATTACAACGGGAAGCTGCGCGGCGGCTGCTGCGGAAGCGGCTGCCACTCAGCTTTTGCTGGGCGTGAAAAAAACAAATGTAATGCTGCGTACGCCAAAGGGGGTTGTACTGGACATTCCGGTCTGCGAATCAAAGGAGCCGGAGGAGCAGGGGGTAACCTGCATGGTGGTAAAGGACAGCGGAGATGATCCGGATGTGACGGACGGTGCGGGGATTTATGTCCGCGTGGCACCGTTTTGTGTTCCGGAGAACACGGAGGCATACTTCAGGGATGCACAATATCCTAATTTGTATCTGGACGGAGGCATGGGTGTCGGACGGGTGACAAAGGAGGGGCTTGAGCAGCAGGTAGGACAGGCGGCAATCAATGCTGTGCCGAGGCAGATGATATTTCAGGCTGTCGGAAATGTGTGCGCACTGGCAGAATACAGCAAACCGCTTTTGATTCTGGTCAGTATACCTGAGGGAGCGGAGCTGGCGGAAAGAACCTTTAATCCCCGTCTCGGCATAGAAGGAGGCTTGTCTGTGCTTGGGACAAGCGGCATATTGGAGCCGATGAGCGAGCGGGCGATTATTGATACGATAGAGACTGAAATACGGCAGAAGCATAATCTGGGAGTGAGAAATCTGCTTGTCACGCCGGGAAACTACGGCAGAGGCTATGTGAGCGAATATCTGGGAATGGATTCGGAGAACAGCGTGAAATGCAGCAATTATATAGGTGAGACAATAGACCTGGCAGTATCCTACGGAATGAAAAACATGCTGCTTGTGGGAAATATCGGAAAGCTCGTGAAGCTTGCCGCAGGAATTATGAATACACACTCAAGGGTTGCGGATGGCAGGATGGAAATACTGGCCGTCCATACGGTGCTTTGCGGGGGAACGGCGGAGATGGCGGCACGGATTATGTCATGTATCAATACCGAGGAGGTAATCGGTCTGTTACAGCGATGGAAGCTGATACAAGAGGTGATGGACAGTATATGTGAACGGATACAGGAGCATGTCGACCTGCGGACAGGAGGGGCCATGACCTGTGGCGTGATGCTTTTTTCGGAGCGGTACGGATACCTCGCCTGTACGAAAAGCTGTGACAGTGTGCGAGCGTGCTTTGCCCGGGATGGGAAATGATGGGAAATCAGGAGGAATTATGTGATGGTACATTTTGTGGGGGCGGGCCCCGGAGCGCCGGATTTGATAACGCTGCGGGGAGCGGAATATCTTCGGCAGGCTGATGTGATTATCTATGCGGGTTCGCTGGTGAACCCGGAGCTTCTTGCGTATGCGCGCCCGGAGTGTCAGGTATATAACAGCGCACATATGACGCTGGAGGAGGTCGCGGATGTCATGACCGATGCTGAGAGCAGGGCGCTTACAACGGTCAGGCTTCATACAGGAGATCCTGCGATTTACGGTGCGATAAGAGAACAGATGGATATATTGGAGCAAAGAGGAATCGCATATGATGTGTGCCCAGGTGTGAGCACCCTGTTTGGCGCGGCAGCTGCGCTTCAATGTGAGTATACGCTGCCCGGGGTATCGCAGAGCGTGATTGTGACAAGGGCCGAGGGAAGGACCGCTGTACCTGAGCGGGAACGGCTGCGTGCGCTTGCGGAGCACAGGGCGACCATGATATTGTTTTTATCGGCAGGACTTGCCGGGCAGGTGCGGGACGAGCTGCTTGCAGGCGGCTATGCGAAGGAGACACCTGTTGCGGTTGTGTACAAGGCAACATGGCCGGAGGAGAAGATTGTGCATACCACAATTTGTAATTTGCCAAGGGATGTGGAGGAGGCCGGAATCACGAAGACGGCACTGATTATTGTCGGCAATGTGCTGGGTGATGATTATGAGAAATCAAAGCTGTATGATGCGGATTTCTCCACGGAATACAGAGCGGGACGGCAGAGGTCTGAGGATATATAGGTATGAGTGAACAGCGGGATGAATCAACTGAATATTTGGAGACTGCGGACGGAAAGCGGAAAGCCTGTCGGCGGATTTTGATGCTTGCATGCAGTGAAAGCGGGTATGTGCTGATGCAACGTTTAAGGAAACAGTGGGAGACATCAGAATACGGTGCGGATACGGAAATCGTCTGCAAGGTAAAGTGCAGTGCGCTGGCGAAGCTGTCGGAGGAGGACAGCCTTGAGAAGATTGTCGGGGAATATTTTGACAAGGTCAGCACAATTATATTTTTCGCGGCGGTTGGGATTGCGGTGCGCTGCATAGCTTCGCATATCGGACACAAATCCACGGATCCTGCGGTGATTGCCGTGGATGGCACGGGACATTACTGTATTCCGCTGCTGTCGGGACATGCGGGCGGCGCAAACGAGCTGGCACGCCGGATTACAGCCTGTATTGGCGCACAGGCGGTTATTACCACTGCCACGGATTGTGAAAACAGGTTTGCTGTGGACGAATTTGCGAGAAAAAACGGGCTTGTCGTGACGGACTGGCAGCTCGCAAAGGAGATATCGGCGGCGGTTTTAAACGGAAGGCAGATACGGCTTATATCGGAATATGCGATATCGGGCAGAAAGCCGGAGGAGCTTACAGCTGTGGAGGCAGAGAACGGTTCTGCTGAGGAAGCATATCTGTATGGTGAAGAAGAGCAGGCAGTTCCCGGTATCATTATTTCCTGCCGCAGCTTGTCCGCTTTGAAGCGCAGCGCTTTGCAGCTGGTGCCGCGCTGTATTGTGGTCGGGATAGGCTGCCGCAGGGATACGCCTTATGATAAAATAAATCAGGCGGTTATGGACTGCCTTGGGAAATGTCGTTTGCACGACCGGGCGATATGTGCGGTAACGAGTATTGATTTGAAACAAAATGAGACCGGAATATTGCGGCTTTGTGAGGTGCATAATGTGCCGTTTGTGACATTTGGCGCAGATGAATTGTCGGGTATGAACGGTGATTATTCCGGTTCGGAATTTGTGGAGCGGATAACAGGAGTGGACTGCGTATGTGAGCGCAGCGCCGTGCTGTATGCGCAGGGAAAAGAGGATAGCCTGTTATGCCGGAAGACTGTGTATGACGGGGTTACGGTCGCACTTGCTTTTCGGGAAATTACGATAAGCTTTGACTGAAAGGATGATTGGTGATGAAGCAGCTATATGTGGTTGGGATAGGACCGGGAAGTCCGGAAAAGAGGACATTTGAGGCGGATGAGGTACTGCGCGGATGCGAAGTGATTGCAGGGTATAAGACCTATATCGATCTGGTCAGAGAGCAGTATCCGGATAAAGAATATATTGCAAACGGTATGCGCGGGGAGCATGAGCGCTGTGTGCTTGCGCTTGAGGCGGCAGCGGCGGGAAAGACAACTGCTATGATATGCAGCGGAGATGCGGGCGTGTATGGTATGGCCGGCATTGTTCTGGAGCTTGGCGTAAAGTATGCTGACGTGGAGATTTCGATTGTTCCCGGTGTTACGGCAGCACTGTCGGGCGGCGCCGTGCTGGGGGCACCGTTGGGGCATGATTTTGCGGTAATCAGCCTGAGTGATCTGCTTACACCGTGGGATTTGATTGAAAAGAGGCTGCGTGCTGTGGCGGAGGCTGATTTTGCAATCTGTATCTATAATCCGTCAAGTCATAATCGCATAGAGCATTTAAAACGGGCGTGTGACATTATTTTGCAGAGCAGGAGCGGCGACACGATATGCGGCTATGTGAAAAATATCGGCCGTATCGGGGAAAGCGCCCGGATTGTCACGCTTGCGGAGCTTGAGCGTACGGAGCTTGATATGTTTACAACAGTTTTTATCGGAAATTCGCACACGGGTAAAATTGGTGATTGGATGGTAACACCGCGGGGGTATCGGGAATGATGCAGCTTGTAATATTCGGAGGAACTCTGGAGGGACGCAGGCTCACAGAGGTCATGATGAAATATAAAATCGAGATTCATGTCTGTGTAGCGACAGAATACGGCGGATTCCTGCTTCCTGACAGGGATAATGTCCATGTTCATATGGGGAGAATGAATCAGGAGCAGATTGCGGGATTCCTGACGGAAAAAAGACCGCTTTATTGTGTGGATGCGACACATCCCTATGCCATGGAGGTGACGAAAAATATATGTCAGGCATGTGAAAGGCTTGATATTACATATTTGCGGCTGCTGCGCGACGAGGAGACTGTATCGGCGGACTGCGGCTCGGATATCCTGTATGTGAAATCGGTGGATGAGGCAGTGGAGCTTCTGAAGGGAACGGACGGAAATATATTTATCACGACGGGCAGCAAGAAGCTGGAAAAATATACGGAGATTCCGGATTATGAAAACCGATGCGTGGCGCGGGTGCTCCCGACGGCTGAGGTGGTGGAAAAATGCGCGGCGCTTCATTTTGTGGGAAAGAACCTGATCTGTATGCAGGGGCCTTTCTCGGAGGAATTGAATTATGAGATGTATCGCCGTGCAGATGCTGCATGGCTGGTGACAAAGAGTACGGGGAAGGCAGGCGGCTTTGAAGAAAAATGCGATGCTGCGATTCGGGCAGGGGTTCGGATTCTGGTGGTCGGACGACCTGAGGAACCGGTTGATAGGACATACACGTTTCAAAATGTGATTGACATAATATCAAGCCACATCCCTGAACTGGCGGACGATACCGTACAGAGCGGCAATGCTGAAAAGATGATTTATCTGGTCGGAATGGGGCCCGGGGATGCAGCCTTGCTTACCCGTGAGGCGGAACAGCTTATCACGGAGTGCGATGCGCTGGTTGGTGCGGGGCGCACATTGGAAATAAGCGGTTTGCTTGAGAGAAAGCCGCATCTTGTCAGCTATAAGACACAGGAGATAAAATCATTTATTGACAGTCATCCGGATTTTGACAGAATTGCCGTGCTCTATTCAGGGGATGTGGGATTTTATTCGGGTGCGTCCGGTTTTACGGACACGGAAAATGGTACATTGTATGTAAGCAGTATGGGAATTAAATATCGGGTATGCAGAATTGCGGGAATAGCTTCTCCGGTTTATTTTCTGAACAGGCTTGGAAAAACATGGGAGGATGCGGTGTTGGTCAGCAATCACGGAAAGCAGACTGCACTGATTCCGCTGATACGGAGTAATCAAAAGGTGTGTTCACTGCTGGGGGATAAAACCACGGTTTCCGATGTATGCGGGAGATTGACGGAATACGGGATGGATGATATCAGAGTGACGGTAGGGGAGCGCTTGTCCTATGCGGATGAAAGAATCTTCGCGGGAAAGCCGTCGGAGCTGGTTGGAAAAGAATTTGACAGGCTTGCCGTCGCGCTTTTTGAAAATCCGAAGCCAAGAAATAAGCTCGGGACTCCGGGCATTTCGGATGATGCCTTTATACGGGGAAGGGCGCCTATGACAAAACGGGAGGTGCGTGTCATTTCCCTGTCCGAGCTTTCGCTTGCGCGGGACTCGGTTCTGTACGATATCGGTGCGGGAACCGGTTCCGTGTCCGTTGAGGCGGCATTGCTTGCTGACCGTGGTATGGTATATGCGGTGGAGCAAAAAGCGGATGTCGCAGCGCTGCTGCGGGAAAACCGAAAAAAATTTGCGGCGGATAATATAGAGATAATACAGGGAAATGCACCGGAGGCGCTGGAAAATCTCCCTGTTCCGACGCATGCGTTTATCGGGGGCAGCAGCGGACGGCTGATGGAGATTATTGAGGCAGTTCGCAGGAAAAATACGAAAACCCGTTTTGTGGTAAACGCCGTGACGGTGGAGACATTGACAATGCTTCTTAAAGTTGCCGAACGATATCCCGAGTATGCGGATATGACGATGATACAGGCCGGTATATCGCGGAGCCGGGGGCTGGGACAGTATCATATGATGCTGGCGGAGAATCCGGTTTATATAGCGGCGTTTGGCGGAGAAAAGGAATCGCAGGATGGAAGAGCATATGAATAGTAAAATGGCGAGGATGCTGATTGCGGCACCGGCAAGTGGTAGCGGGAAGACCATGATAACCTGTGGACTGATTGCGGCACTGGAAAGAAAAAAATTAAAGGTTGCGTCATTTAAGTGCGGCCCGGATTATATTGATCCCCTGTTTCACAGGAGGGTTCTCGGTGTGGAATCGGGGAATTTAGACACATTTTTTACGGATGATGATACGACGCGGTATCTGCTTGCTGAACAGGCAGAGAGCGCGGATGTGACGATTATAGAAGGCGTGATGGGATATTATGACGGCGTTGGCGGCACATCCTGCCGTGCGTCTGCATATGAGCTGGCGCGTGTGACGGACACGCCGGTGGTGCTTGTCATAAACGGAAAGGGAGCGAGTGTAACGCTTGCTGCTGTGATTCAGGGAATTCGGCGCTATCAGGCGGACAGTCATATTGAGGGTGTCATCCTGAATCAGGTTGCACCGGGGTACTATGCGCGCATCAAAGCTGTCATAGAGCAGGCATGCGGGATAGCGGTGCTTGGATTCGTGCCTGTCCTATCCGATATGGAAATTCCGTCAAGACATCTCGGGCTTGTGGCACCTGAGGAAATAGGTGCATTTGACGGATGGGTGAACAGGCTTGCCGACGTGATGGAGGAGGGCGTGGATTTCGATGCGCTGCTTCGTGTTGCGGGACAGGCAAAGGAGATAACGGGGAGATGCTCGGCTGCGGATGGTCTGCGCGTCTTGGAACCGGTCCGGCTGGGCGTTGCAAGGGATGCGGCATTTTCCTTTTATTATGCGGAGAATCAGGCGCTTCTTACCAGATTGGGGGCGGAGCTTGTGTTTTTTTCACCGATTCATGACCGAACGCTGCCGGAGGATATAGACGGACTGATTTTATGGGGCGGATATCCTGAGAATTATGCGAGGGAGCTGTCTGAAAATGTCTCCATGAGGGAGAGCGTGCGCAGGGCATGCGAAAAGGGCATGCCATGTCTGGCGGAGTGCGGCGGCTTTTTGTACCTGCAGCGTTCTCTGGAGGGTGCAGACGGGCAAAGCTATGATATGGCGGGTGTGCTGCCCGGGCATGGCTATAGAACCGGACGATTGGTCCGGTTCGGTTATATAGAAGCGGAACAGAGGATGACAGGAGAGCTGTTGTTAGGGGATTGCTGTCATATGAGGGGACATGAATTTCATTATTGGGATTGTACGGCGTGCGGCGATTCGTTCACCGCATGGAAGCCGTCAACGGGGAAGGAAAAGACATATCAGTGCATGGTACATACGGGAACGCTGGCTGCCGGATTTCCGCACTTTTATTATTACAGCAATCCGGAGGCGGCGTATCATTATCTGAAGCATTGCGGAGCATATCGGAGCGGAAAAAATTATGATGGAAAAAACGGAAACAATTAAAGAGACAACAGAAAAAATGGAACGGTATCACCGTATCGCGTCGGAAGCAAAATTGCGGTGGGATAACATTGCAAAGCCGATAGACAGTCTGGGCATACTGGAGGATTATGTCGTCAAGCTCTGTGCGATATCGGGCTCACCGGAGCCCTATGATATGAGCAGGCGGGCGCTGGTCATTTTATGCGGTGACCACGGCGTGGTGTGTGAGGGAGTAACCCAGACCGGCAGAGAGGTGACCAGAATCGTGGCGGAGAACTTTGTAGCCGGATGCTCGAGCGTGAATTACATGGCGCAGTGTGCGGGTGCGGATGTATTTACGGTGGATATCGGTATGGACACACCGCATTATGCGGAAAAGGAACTTGTCTGTTCGGCGGTGATTGACCGGAAGATTGCACGGGGAACGAACAATCTTGCCGTTGTGCCCGCCATGACAAGAGCGGCGTGCAGACAGGCGGTTGACGTTGGAATCGATATTGTCCGGGGCATGAAGGCGCTCGGCTATGGAATCATCGCGACAGGAGAGATGGGAATCGGAAATACGACGCCGACCAGCGTGCTCGCAGCATTGTTTTTGGACCTGGCGGCAGAACAGGTGACCGGAAGGGGAGCCGGTTTAAACGATGCAGGCATGATAAAAAAACGCCGCGTTATCGGGCAGGCGATTTCGCGGGTGAGAGAAAAACAACTGACAGATACGATTGATATTCTGGCAGAGGTCGGCGGCTATGAAATTGCCGGTATGGCGGGGCTTTTTCTCGGTGGAGTTCTGTATGATATGCCGATTGTGATTGACGGTGCCATCTCGGCGGTGGCTGCGCTTGCAGCCTACCGTATGGATGATAGGGTTCCGTATTATGCCATTGCCTCCCATGTATCGGAGGAGATGACAGGACAGCTTGCGTTGTCGGCAATGCATCTACAGGCGCTGCTGCATGGCAGGATGTGTCTCGGGGAAGGCAGCGGTGCGGTGGCGGTGCTGCCTGCGCTTGACATGGGACTTTCCGTTTATGCCAATATGGGAACATTTTCGGATTTGCAGATTGACGCGTATGAGCGCGACGGGAAACCGGACAAAGAATGAAAATAAACGTGATATAGGAGCGCATTTGGAGTATAATCTGATATAGAATAAAACGGGAGGTGCGAAACGACGATGGCGGTAGGCGATGAGAAATATTTTGATATGCCCGAGGGAAAGACGATACGGTTTGAGAATGTGCTTCCGGCAGATATAGAGAAAAAAAGCTTTGAGATTATCACCGGGGAGCTTGGGGGTGCCAGGCTGGATCCGTTGCAGGAACCGATTATCAAGAGGGTGATTCACACCTCTGCTGATTTTGATTATCTGGAAAATCTGTGTTTTTCGGAGCAGGCTGTGACAAAGCTTCAGACTGCCATCAGGAACGGTGCATCTATCGTGACGGATACACAGATGGCGAGAGCGGGAATCAATAAAAAGGAGCTTGCAAAATACGGCGGAGAGGTGTACTGCTTTATGAGTGACGAGGACGTGGCGGAGCAGGCGCGTATCAATGGAAGTACCAGGGCGGTGGCAAGCATGGATAAGGCTTCGACACTTGCCTGTCCGCTCATATTCGCCGTCGGCAACGCGCCGACTGCACTGATCAGGCTTTATGAGCTGATACAGGCAGGGCGGATAACACCCTGCGGCATTATCGGCGTGCCGGTTGGCTTTGTCAATGTTGTGGAGGCAAAAGAGCTTATCATGCAGGCGGATGTACCGTATATCGTAGCGCGTGGAAGAAAGGGAGGCAGCAATGTGGCGGCGGCAATCTGCAATGCGCTGCTCTATCAGATGCGTCAGGCGGGAAATGTCGAAAAAAAACACTGGAAATGATGTGAGGAAAAGGATATGCTGTATCTGGTGACGGGTGGAAGCGGAAGCGGCAAATCGGCATATGCAGAGCAGACAGCCGTGGATTTGTACGCTGACCGGAAATCCGGGGGAAGATTATATTATGTGGCAACAATGTATCCCTATGAGGACGGGGAGACAGAACAGAGAATTGAAAGGCACAGAAGTATGCGGCGGGGCAAGGGCTTTGAAACCATAGAGTGTTATACGGAGCTTGCCGCATTGGAAAAGACCGCAGTATGCCGGGATGTCCTGCTGCTTGAATGTATGTCAAATCTTCTTGCCAACGAAATGTTTCTGGACACAGGAGGACTTCGGTCAGAGGGAGAAAATAACGTTGATATAACGTCATTGCAAGAAAAAACCGAGGAGAGAATCCTCGCGCCTATCATGCGGATGGCGCAGTCAGGAGGATGCGTGGTGGTTGTGACCAACGAGATTTTTTCGGATGGTCGTGCCGGACGGTGTGACAGTGATACGAGACGGTATATAGAGCTGCTTGGCTATATCAACCGGAGACTGGCAGAGATGGCCGACTGCTGTGTGGAGGTTGTATGCGGTCTTCCTCTGTTGCTTGGGAGGAGGACATTGGCACAGGAGGACAAAACAGCGCCCGCGACAGGAGGAAGGAATGATTAAATCAATCATAATTGCATTTTCTACATATTCAAGGCTTCCCATGCCGCGGGTGGAGTGGAATGAAAAAAGCATGCGGTACAGTATGTGTTTCTTTCCGCTGGTCGGGGCGGTAATCGGGGCATGTCAGGCAGGGATATTTTGCTTTCTGAGCGGGTGGCTCGGACTGGGAAGTACGCTGACGGGCATTGTCCTTACCGTGATGCCCGTTTTTTTGTCGGGGGGGATTCATTTTGACGGATATCTTGATACGATAGACGCCAAAAGCTCCTATAAACCGGCGGAGGAAAAATTGAAGATACTGAAGGACCCGCATACGGGCGCATTTGCAATTATTTACGGAATCGTATATATGTTGCTTTACTGCGGATGCATGCAGGAGCTTGCAGCGGACTGTATGGAATGTGAGAGCGCTGCCGGAATTCTTGTGGTGGCGGCAGGCTATGTCTACAGCAGGATTTTGAGCGGACTGTCTGTGGTTACGCTTCGCAAAGCCAAGGAGGACGGAACAGCGGCAGACATTGCGGGGGCATCTGACAGCTGCGTAAAATGGATTCTTGCCGTTCTGCTTGTTGCCTGTATGGCGGCATTGCTTTGGATTCATGTATGGTATGGATTTACGGCGATTGTGCTTGGCGGCATGGTATTTGCATATTATCGCCATATGGCTTATAAAACCTTCGGTGGGATAACAGGTGATTTGGCGGGCTATTTTTTACAGGTTTGCGAGCTGGCGATTCTTGTGGGCGTTATGCTTGTGCAGAGTGCAGGCTTTTGAAAGGAGAGACAGGATGGTATTTATCGTGGGCGGTGCATATCAGGGGAAAAGCGCATATGCAAGGCAGAGCTTTGGAGGATATCGGATTGTGAATGCCTATCATGAGTGCGTCAGGGAACAGCTTATGGCAGGGGAAAATCCGATGGAGCAGGTTCGCCTGATGCTTGAGGAGGCCGGACAAAACGGTCTGCTGGATAAAATGGTTGTAATCAGCGATGAGCTGGGATACGGCATTGTGCCTGTGGAGCGTGAGGAACGGGTATATCGTGAGGCAAACGGCAGGGTAAACTGTTATCTCGCCGAGCGGGCGGAAACGGTATATCGGGTGATTGCGGGAATTGCGACTAAGATTAAGGGATAATCAGGACAGAGTATGAGAGTATTTATGATAAGGCATGGGATGACGGCCGGAAATCTCGAGCACCGCTATGTTGGCAGTACGGATGAGCCGTTGCTTCCCGAAAGCCGCGGGCTTAT
Organism: uncultured Bacteroides sp.; assembly: GCA_964405715.1. Lineage (GTDB taxonomy): Bacteria > Bacillota > Clostridia > Lachnospirales > Lachnospiraceae > Coprococcus_C. The sequence goes on along the minus strand of CAYOOW010000012.1, from coordinate 36,011 downwards.
AAAAAAATGTGCCATGCAGGCGGACAGCCGGTATTGCATGGGAAAGCACAGCATCGGGCAGCGTGTGTATGTCAGTCCGATGTCAAGGTGCAGGGAGACTGCGAAGCTTTTATATCCGGATGCCGCGCAGATATGTATTGACGCTTTGCGGGAATGCGATTTTGGCGCATTTGAATATAAAAATTACAGGGAACTGAACGGAAACGCTGATTATCAGCGGTTTATCGATACAGGCGGGTGTGCCGGATTTCCCGGCGGGGAAAGCAGGGATGCTTTTATCGGGCGTGTGGCAGCCGGATTTGAGCTTGTTTATAAAATGCATTTGTCAGACTGCGCTGAAGCAGTGCAGTGCGAAAAAAAGGATTTGCCCGATATCCTTATGGTGGTTCACGGGGGGACGATTATGGCGCTGCTTGACCGGTATGCGAGACCGAAACGGAGCTATTATGACTGGCAGGTAAAAAACGGGCAGGGGTACAATGTGGAGCTTGTGCAGGATAAGACAGGATATTGGTTTACGGATGTCAATTATTTTGATATACGGGATTTTATATAAAATCATGCGGTTTAGATGAGACAGGTTGCGAGAGAGAAAGATGACAGACAGAATAATTGTGTTAATCACGGCGTTTATATTGGATGTAATAATCGGGGATCCGCACCGGCTGTGGCACCCGGTTCGGGGAATCGGCCGGTTTACAGAGCATGCAGAGCGATGGGTAAGACGTGTATTTGCTCTGCGGGAAGAACGGGAGGCTGACAGGACGAAGAAAAGACTGGCCGGAGGGCTTCTTGTTATAGTGGTTCTTATACCCTCTGTGCTGATCCCTGCGCTCATATTGTCTGCGGCGGGGCATATACATCCGTATGCGAGGCTTGCAGTGGAAAGTATCATGTGTTATCAGATGCTTGCGATGAAGTCCCTGCGCGTGGAGAGCATGAAGGTTTATCATGCTCTGACAGGGGGGGATATTGAGGGTGCAAGACATGCGGTATCCATGATTGTAGGCAGGGACACTGAAAATCTGTCCGAGGAGGGAATCACAAAGGCTGCAGTGGAGACAGTGGCGGAGAATACCTCTGATGGCGTTATCGCACCACTTATCTATATGGCATTGTTCGGTGCCTGCGGTGCTTTTTTTAATAAAGCGGTTAATACGCTGGATTCCATGATTGGATATAAAAATGACAGATATATTTATCTGGGAACGATTGCGGCGAGACTTGATGATGTGGTAAACTATATTCCTGCGAGGATATCGGCATTTTTTATGATTCTGAGCGCAGGAATACTTGGCATGGATGCGAAACACGCTCTGCGTATATATAAGAGGGACAGACGTCGGCACGCCAGCCCAAATTCTGCGCAGACGGAGGCTGTCTGTGCGGGAGCCTTGTCGGTACAGCTGGCGGGGGATGCATATTATTTTGGCAGGCTGTATCATAAGCCTGTGATAGGAGATGCGGACAGAGCGGTTGAGTTCGAGGATATCATACGGGCAAACAGATTAATGTATGGGACGTCAATTCTGACATTGGCAGCAGCGGTTATGATTTTGGCAATCCTGTATGCAGTGAACTGAATGATAAATGACATAAAATATGGACGGGAGATATGGGGATGGAATATGTGCATGGCGGTGACATCTATAGATGTCCGGTTGAATATGATTTTTCAGTGAATATCAATCCGCTCGGCATGCCGCTGAAAAGCATTCAGGCGGCGCATGAGGGGATTGTGTTATCGGAAAGATATCCCGATTATCGCGGGGAAAAATTGTGCCGGGCGATAGCGCGGCACAGAGCGGTTCCGGAAAAATGCATTATACTCGGAAACGGGGCTGCGGAGCTTATCTATGCTTTATGCCACGCAGTGCGTCCGGGACATGTGCTTGCAGCGGCGCCGTCTTTTCAGGAATATGCCGCGGCGGTCGAAGCAGCGGGGGGAAGAATGCACTATCATGTTCTGCGTGAGACGGAGAATTTTGATTTGGATGAAGGAATCATGGACGCAATCACACCGGACACGGATTTGCTTTTTCTGTGTAATCCGAACAATCCGACCGGGCGCATGGTGGACAAAGCGCTCATGCACAGAATGATTGCGCGATGCGGAAAGCTGGGCGTCATCTTATGCGTGGATGAAAGCTTTTTACCGTTTGCCGGTGATGCGGAGGAAAGGACCGTGCTTTCATATATGGATGAGCGGCAGGAACAGGAAACGCACTGTAAGCTTGTCGTTATCCGGTCATTTACAAAGCTATACGGCATGCCGGGATTAAGACTCGGATATCTGACCTGCAACGATGCTGCTCTTTTATGCGCGATAAGAAAAAACATGCAGCCGTGGAATACCTCCGTTCCTGCACAGCTGGCAGGACTTGCAGCGTTGGAGGACGGGGAGTTTCTTGCCAAGACACGCGATATGCTGTGCGCAGAACGGGCATATCTGGAACGGGAGCTGCAGAGCGGGCTGGTGGATAAGCTGTACCTCGGCTGTGCGAATTATATTTTTTTCCGGGCGGATGTGCAGCTGTTTGATATGCTTATGGAACAGGGAATTATGATACGGGACTGTTCAAATTTTGTCGGCCTTTCAAAAGGATATTTCCGGATAGGAATTCGTTCCCACAGTGAGAATCAGATGCTGATACGAAGATGGAGGAAATAATATGGCGCGTGCAATCATGATACAGGGAACGATGTCAAATGCCGGGAAAAGCCTGATTGCGACGGGTTTGTGCCGGATATTCAGGCAGGACGGGTATAAGGTAGCTCCGTTTAAGTCCCAGAATATGGCGCTTAATTCTTATATTACGGAGGAAGGGTTGGAAATGGGCAGGGCGCAGGTCGTTCAGGCTGAGGCATGCGGAATTGCGCCGCATGTATGTATGAATCCTATTCTGCTGAAACCCACGACCGACATGGGCTCTCAGGTGATCATAAGAGGAGAAGTGGTGGGAGACATGCGCGCCATGGATTATTACAGGCATAAGAGGGAATATATTCCTGTAATTCGGGAATCCTATCATGAATTGGAAGATGCCTATGATATTGTTGTAATAGAGGGAGCCGGGAGTCCGGCGGAGATTAATTTGAAGCAGGATGATATCGTCAATATGGGAATGGCCGAGCTTGCCGATGCTCCGGTACTTCTGGTGGGGGATATCGACAGGGGCGGTGTATTTGCCCAGCTGCTTGGGACGATTATGCTGCTTGAGCCGGGGGAAAGGGAGAGAATTAAGGGACTGATTATAAATAAATTCCGCGGGGATAAAGCGATTCTGGAACCGGGACTTGCCATGCTGGAGGAACGATGCGGGAAAACTGTTCTGGGCGTGATTCCTTTCGTAGATGCAGACATAGAGGACGAGGATTCGCTGGCAGGATGCTTATCGGAAAAAAAGTCAGGTCATATGCTTGACATTGCTGTAATCAGATTTCCGAAAATATCAAATTTTACGGACTTTCAGGCGCTTGCAATGGAGCAGCAGGTGACGGTCCGGTATGTGGAGCGCGCGGCGGAGCTTGGGACACCGGATATGGTTATCCTGCCCGGTACAAAGAATACAATAGCAGATATGCAATGGCTTCGCACAACAGGACTGGAACCCCGGATTCTTCGTCTGAAGGAGCGGGGAACTCTGATATGCGGTATCTGCGGCGGATATCAGATGCTCGGCACAAGGCTTACGGATGAATATGGTGTTGAGGGTAAAAAGGGCAGTGTGAGAGGACTGTGTCTGCTGCCCGTAGAAACGTATTTTGAAGAGCAGAAAACCAGAATAAGAGCGGATGGTTATGTGGGAGAATTGTCGGGAATTTTGGGGGCGCTGACGGGGAGTCATGTGACAGGCTATGAGATACACATGGGGCGGTCGGTATACAGACCGATATTAAGCGCCGATACGGAATCGGAAAAGCAGGAGCAAATCGGAAGCGGTTTTTTGCAAAGCGAATCAGGTGCAGACAGGGACTGCGCAGGAAAAGGATGGTGCTTCGGGAACGTTTTCGGAACGTATCTGCACGGTCTTTTTGATGAGGAGGATTTCCGGCGGAGGCTGATAAAAATGATGTGCAGAAAAAAAGGACTTGTCTATGACAGGCATGATAATATTTCTTATGCGGAATATAAGGAACAACAGTATGACCGTCTGGCGGAGGCTGTCAGATCAGGTCTTAATATGAAAAGGATATATGATATTCTTGGCATGTAAATGGAGGTGCATATGGTAGAGATATATTGCGGGGACGGAAAGGGAAAGACAACGGCTGCGGTCGGTCTTACGGTTCGCGCTGCGGGACATCATATTCCTGTTTTGTTTGTGCAGTTTTTGAAGGATGACAGCTCGGGTGAAATCAGTGTGCTGCGGGAAATTGACGGTGTCAGGCTGCTGCATCCGAAGAAAGCCTATGGCTTTGTCAGAAATATGACGGAGACGGAGAAAAGAAGAACGCGGTCAGCTTATGCGGATATGATGGAAATTGTGCGAGGCTGGCTTTCGGAAAAAATACAGGAAGCAGATGCTGAAACAGCGGGAGAAATACAGGCAGTTGTGATTTTTGATGAGGCGATACATGCCTGTAATTACGGGCTGTTGGATGAGAGGGCTTTGCTGGATGTCATTTGCACTTATCGCAAACATGCTGAGCTTGTTTTGACAGGAAGGGAACCATCGGAACAGCTGCAGAGAGCGGCAGACTATGTTTCGGTGATAAAGAAGTTTAAACATCCGTTTGATAAGGGGATTGCCGCCAGAAGGGGGATTGAATTATAGAAAACATTTTGTGATGAATATAATTTCAGATAGCACATCAGGATTATTTGACAAAATATGGGAGAGATATACAGGGGGAAAAGAGCGATAATGGACAGAGGGTTGAAGCATGATAAGTTGGAACGGGCAATTCGGTCTATTAGTGGAGATTGTCTATTTATTTTTGAGGTGAATTTGCGTGAAAATAGATTTTTGTCTTTAATGGATAATACAGACGAAATGGGATTTATTATACCGGAGGAGGGGGAGTACAGCGGTTTAAGCGAGCAGATTTGCGGCTGCGTGGCAGAGGAGTACCGCAGCATGCGCAGAGAATTCGGGAGTATAGAGTATCTCAGAAGGATGCTTGCCCAAAAAGATGCTATAGAATGTGAATATCAGGTCGGAAAAGGGAAAAATATATGGTGGAGAGATTCATTTCGGGTTATGGAATATGATGAGGCTGAGCCCGTGATGGTGGCATGGGAGCATGTGGGAATCGACAGACAGAAAAGGATGCAGCTGGCGCAGCAGAAAGCGGTTTTGACCGCATATAAATATGAGGAAACTGCCGGGCAGGTAAGAAATAAGTTCTTCCATATGTTATGTCATGATTTGAAAAATCAAATGAATTCCATAACAGGCATGACCGCGATTGCATGTGCGTATCTGAATGATACGGAATGTGTTCGCAGTTCTCTGGATACAATAAAACAAACGATAAGGGAAATGTATCTGCTTTTCAATCGTGCAGAAGACATCTTAAAGACGGAGCCGGAAAATTTTATGACGGACAACAGGACGTTTTCTCTGACGGATACTCTGCGCGGGATTGTTGATGCGCTTGTGCCGGAAGCAAAAGAGCACGGACATACGCTCACAATGGAGATTGAGGGTGTCATACATGACAGTGTGATGGGTGACAAAGCGCATATCCGGCAAATTGTGATATGCCTGCTGCATAATGCGGTTTCTTATACGAATGAGGGCGGGACAATTTGTATGGTTGCGTCTGAGCGGGACTGCGAGTACGAGGGATATCGTATGTTTGAAATTACCATTGAGGATAACGGTATCGGAATGAGTAAATCGTTTCAGACAATTATGTTTGAACCGTTTACCAGAGAAAGGGATTTTCCCTTTGGCATCATAGAAGGAGTCGGGTTAGGCCTGACGCTCGCCAGGAATATGGCGTGTGCCATGGGCGGAGATGTGACGATTGAATCACAGAAGGGGTTTGGAACCAGGGCAAAGTTGTTATTAAAGCTTTTGCCTGAGGAAAATATAATAAAAAATGTATCATGTAGATAATTATCGGGTTTCCTATTGACTTTTTTTGGTAAAGGCTTTACAATATCTTGGATGTAGTTTTTAAAACTATGTGTAAAAAAGAAAAAAACCATTTGATGGAATATGAATATGATTTTATCAACCGCCAGAATATATTAAGAAAGAGGAAGTAGAAATGAGTGATGTAGTATTTCAGCCTGAAGAGGGTCTAGCAGGAAAGTATGTATCGACGGCAAAGGATGAGAACGGGATTTTGAGCGGAATCACCTTTCATGATGATGAGCATTTTAATTTCGCCTATGATGTCGTGGATGTTCTGGGAAGGACCAAGCCGGATAAGCTTGCCATGCTCCATATTTCAAATGACGGAAAGGAACGCCGGATTACGTTTAAAGATATGATGGTATATTCCAATAAGGCCGCAAATTATTTCCGATATCTCGGAATCAAGCGCGGAGACCGTGTTATGCTGGTCTTAAAGAGACATTATCAGTTCTGGTTTGCGATTATAGCGCTGCATAAGATTGGCGCCGTTGCAATACCGGCGACAAATCTTCTGGTAAAAAAGGACTTTGAATATCGCTTTAAGGCCGGCAAAGTGGACGCGGTACTCTGTACGGCGGACGGAAAGGTCGGCGTGGAGGTAGAACGTGCTTCCAAGAGTTATGACGGTTTGAAAGCCAAGATTATGGTTGGCTCCACCACTTTAAAGGGTTGGAGAAACTTTAACCGTGATATCAGATTCTTCTCTTCTGAGTATAAAAAGCCTGTAAATGCACCGGGCGGAGATGATCCGATGCTGATGTTCTTTACATCAGGAACGACCTCTTATCCGAAGATTGCGGAGCATACTTACAAATATGCGCTTGGACATTATGTGACGGCAAAATATTGGCAGCAGGTTGACCCGGAGGGTATACATTTTACAATCAGTGATACCGGATGGGGAAAGGCGCTCTGGGGAAAGCTTTATGGTCAATGGCTCTGTGAGGCAGCGGTATTTACCTATGACTTTGACGAGTTCTATGCAAACCATATTCTCGAGATGATTGAGAAATACAGGATTACGACATTCTGTGCACCGCCTACGGTTTACCGTGTGCTTGTGCACATGAATCTGGATAAATTCGATTTATCCTCCCTTCAAAATGTTACCACCGCAGGGGAGGCGCTGAATCCGGAGATTTTTGAGAAGTTCTACAGAAAAACGGGTATGCGTATCATGGAGGGCTTTGGACAGACGGAAACGACGCTCACGGTCGGCAATCTTGCCGGTATGATACCGAAGCCGGGTTCCATGGGTAAGCCGAGTCCGCAGTATGATGTTGCGGTTATGACACAGGAGGGAAAGCTGTGCAGGCCGAGTGAGACCGGGGAGGTTGTTATTTCAGTCAAGGAGGGCGTTCCGGAAGGCTTGTTCATGGGATATTATCTGGATGAAAAGCGTACGGAAAATGTAATTTATGAGGGCTACTATCACACCGGAGACACGGCATATATGGATGAGGAAGGATATCTCTGGTATGTGGGACGTGTGGATGATGTTATTAAGTCAACCGGCTATCGCGTAGGCCCGTTTGAGATAGAAAATGAGATTATGAAGCTGCCTTATGTCATGGAGTGTGCGGTGACCTCCGTTCCTGATCCGATCAGAGGACAGGCGATTAAGGCGAGCGTGGTATTGACAGAGGATGTGGAGGCAACGGATTCCTTAAAAAAGCAGATGATGAAGTTCTTCAAGGCAAATCTTGCATCCTATAAGAGACCGAAAACAATTGAATTTGTAAAGGAACTGCCAAAGACAGTCAGTGGAAAGATACGTCGTGTGGAGATTAAAGAAAGAGACTGGGCGAAGGACAAAAAGGAGGAGTAGCGTGTTGACGGAGAAAATAGTGATATCCGGTATGGGGGCGGTAACGCCGATTGGAATCGGAGTTGATAATTTTTGGAAAGCATTGATTGACGGTGTCAGGGGCGTAGGTCCGATCACTCGTTTTGATACATCGGATATTCCCGTGCAGTTTGCTGCGGAGGTAAAGGATTTTGTCCCTGAAAATTATATGCCGAAGAAGCTGGTAAGAGAGACGGCCTTGTTTATGCAGTATGGTTACGCGGCTGCTGACGAGGCCATGACGGACGCGGGGCTGAATCCCGAGAATCCGGAAGAAAGAGCAGTCCCGGCAGAGAGAATCGGTATTGTTGTCGGTACGGCTTATGCCGGACTTTCTACGATTGCGGAGACACAGGACGGTCTTTCAACAGGGCAGCATGCAAAGGTAAGTCCGAGATTTGTTCCGAGGATTATCGGAAATATTGCGGCAGCTCAGATTGCGATTGCGAAAGGTCTGCGCGGGCCGAGCCTTACAGTTACAACGGCGTGTTCATCCGGTGCGGATGCGATTTCTACGGGAATTATGCTGCTTAACAGCGGAGAGGCTGATGTGGTTTTATGCGTCGGTGCAGAGGCTGCCATAACCAGATTAAATATATTGGGACTTTCGTCGGCACATGCTTTGTCAACGAGAAATGATGAACCGGAAACTGCATCCAGACCGTTTGATGCAACCAGAGACGGCTTTGTTATGGGTGAGGGCGGAGGCTGCCTCGTAATTGAAAGGGAATCTCATGCGAAGGCGAGAAACGCAAGGATACACGCCTCCATCATAGGCTGGGCAAACAGTACTGATGGCTATCATGTGACTTCACCGCATCCGGAGGGAATCGGTGCAATTTACTGTATGCAGCGCTGTATTGAAAAGGCCGGAATCACACCGCAGGATGTGGATTATATCAACGCACACGGAACCTCCACGCCAAAAGGAGATGTGATAGAGACGAAAGCCATTCACACACTCTTTGGTGGGTATGCAGATAAGCTTTCCGTGTCATCTACCAAGGGCTCCACGGGGCATATGATGGGAGCGGGCGGTGTTATTGAGACGATTGCCTGTGTCAAAGCAGTGCAGGAGGATATTGTTCCGCCGACGCTCAATCTCGAACGTAGTGATCCTGAATGTGATCTGGACTATGTACCGAACACGGCAAGAAAGAAGACTGTAAATATTGCAATGTCAAACGCTTTCGGATTCGGAGGACAGAACTCAAGCATTCTTCTTCAAAAATATAAATGAAAAGGATGAATTAACAGCTGAAGAACTCAATCAGTTTCTTTCGCAACTCCGGAAGGATTTGGAGGAAAAGGATTATTATGATGTATTCCTCTCAGCAAAGACAATCATTCGGGAGTATCCGAATTGCGAAAGCTTGATTTGGCAGACTGCGGTCGTCCTCGATGCATGGCGAATGGCAAAGAAGCGATTTGATGGAGAGTGCTTTTATTACAGCGTTTATTTAGAGGATGAGCTTACTGATGAGAAATTCGAAGAAATAGATAAAACGATAGGCGAATTTATCGAATCCTATAATGCTCAGGAAATTTATCTCGGCTATCTTGATGTTACAAACGCCGGTGACAAGGTAAGCATTTATCTCGATCTCGGCAATGTAAATCCGGACAATGAGAACGCTGCAATACAAGGCATTTTGAAAGCCCTTAATAAGGTAACCGTAATAAAGTCTGTCATTGTGAATGAAGAATATGATTTCGATTTTTAACAGACAATTTCTCCGCCGGAAAAGCAGCAAACTCTTACAGCAAGCTTTGATAAAAAGGATATTGTAACAGCCACATCAAGCGTTTATTCGTGCTTGAGCTTTCCGAGAAACTCCTGCATGCGTCGGTTGTCGGATGAAAACACTTCTTCCGGTGTCCCGGAAACTGCAACAACGCCTTTGTCCATGAAAATGATTCTGTCTGATATATTGCGTGCAAATTCCATTTCATGGGTGACGATTACCATTGTCATTTTGGTCTCAGCAAGAGATTTGATTACTTTTAGGACTTCGCCTGTCAGTTCAGGATCAAGCGCAGAGGTAGGTTCGTCAAAGAAGAGAACCTTGGGATTTAAAGCTAATGCCCTTGCGATGGCAACGCGCTGCTGCTGACCTCCTGAAAGCTGGCATGGGTAGTACTCCTCCTTGTCGGATAACCCCATCTTGCGGAGAAGCTCCCGCGCCTCCCCGTACACCTCATTTTTGTTTCTTTTCTGAACGGCAATTGGTGCATCGGTAATGTTCTGCATCACTGCATAGTGTGGGAACAGGTTGAAGCCCTGAAAGACAAGACCAAAGTTTTCTTTGAGTGTTTTAAGCTTTGCCGGTTTTTCATACACGGCCCTCCCGTCTATGGTTGAGACGGCATTTTCCCCCATGTAGGCAAGACTGCCGGAATCCATTGTCTCAAGCAGCGTTGCAATTCTAAGCAGGGTGGATTTCCCTGAACCGGACGGCCCGATGATGGAGAGTACCTCACCCTCGTGAACCTGCAGTGAGATTCCGTCTAACACCTTCAGTTCTCCGAAGGATTTTTTTACATCATTCATTTCAAGATATAACATGTCCGGAACCTCCTAACCATAATAATTCAGCTTCTTTTCGATTTTTTTCATAACAAACGCAACCAGCAGATTAAATACATAATAGAATACCGCTGCGATAACAAACGGCATAAATGTTGTTTCTCTGGCCGCAATCTGCTTGGCGATGGTAAACATTTCCATATAGGCAAGCGAGAACGCCAATGACGTGTCTTTGACCAGTGTGATAATCTCATTTGTCATGGCAGGCAGTATAATTTTGATGACCTGAGGCAGTATAATCCGAAAAAAGGTGGATGCCCGGGAATAACCAAGTAACTGTGCCGCTTCATATTGTCCCTTTGGTATTGCCTCGATTCCGGAACGGTATATCTCGGCAAAGTACGCGGCATAGTTGATGGAAAATCCGACAACAATAGCAGGGAACCGCCATCCGGAGATAGACCATCCAAACAGGTAAAACGGAAAAAAGTACACAACCATAAGCTGGAGCATCAGCGGTGTTCCTCTCAGGACGGAGATAAGGATTCCCGTCAGACCGCTCAATATTTTATTTTTGGACATTCGCCCGAAAGAGATGATAAGGCCAAGGGGCAGAGAGAAAAGCAGTGTGAGAAAAAATATGCCCATGGTCTTTATCATTCCGTCGGCGAGCTGTTCAAGCATGACATAAAAGCTCATTCGTGTTTACCTCAAAATCATTTATTCAAGACAGGTCATATCGGACAGCCCATATTTCTCAGCCAGCCTGTCAAAGGTTCCGTTTTCCTTCAGCTCATGGAGCGCATCATTTACCTCATCGCGAAGCTCCGTGTTTCCAAGCTTGAAACCGATACCATACTGCTCGGCATTCAGATGCTCATCCAAAATGATATACTCATCACCGCGGCTGCTGATCTGATACTGTGCTACGCCTATATCCATGGCGACGGCGTCGACAGAGCCTGCCTGCAGCTCAACGAATGCAGTATTGTAATCTCCAAACTCCTGCAGCTTTCCGAATGTGTCGGCCAGTGCCTTCTGCCCATCCCCGTCGGAAAGAACATCCAGTGCTGCGGACGCTGCCTGAACACCGACGGTTTTTCCGGACAGGTCGCTGAGCTCCCTGATACCGGAAGCGGCCTTTACAACGATAACCTGACTGTTATCTACATATGGCTCGGACCATTCGTAATCATTTTCACGGCCGTTTATTGTGAAGCCGTTCCATATACAGTCGATGGAGCCGGAATTCAGCTCGTTGTCCTTGCTTGCCCACTCAATCGGCTGTTTTACAAGAGTCCAGCCCTTTAACTTGCAGACCTCTTCGGCGAGCTCCAAATCAAAGCCTGTGTAATCACCGTTTTCATCCATATAGCCGTATGGCGGATATTCAGCGTCAAAACCAACCGTAAATGTATCGGCATCCTTCTTTCCACATCCCGTGAAGACAGTAGAAAGCATACCGAGTGTTAATATACCGCATAATAATCGTTTTTTTAATTTCATATGTATTTCCTCTCTCTCCGCTCCTGCTGTGGAGCTTTTTCCCATGTATCATATCATAAGGGGTATTTTTTGTAAACAATGCGGCATATATGAATTTACATTTCAAATTAAGAAATATTGTGTAAAATTGACTGAATTTTTATTGAAAGTGTGTTATGATAGGATAGATAAGAAAGTATGTATATAAACACCTGAAAGTGATTTATATAACGGAGGTGTATGATTGAGATGTTAGGTGAAGAAAGAACCGCCGGAAGCTGGGATTACAGGACGCTGCCGAATAAAACATTGGAGCTGGTTAAGAATGTCGGTGATATGCGGCAGGAGGGAACAGGCTATTTTACGGACAGTGAATCAGAGATGATTACCGTTCTTTCCTATTTGAATTACGGTGAGACGACCGGCACGACAGAGGGTATGCGGGAGCAGATTGATGAGGCTGTTAAAAGTCTTGAGAATCTGAAGCTGGGAGAACGCGAGGACAGCTTTATAAACGTTGATTTTTAGACTTTAATAAGATACGTCACATGTGTTTGAAGGGAAAACATATATGAAGGGTGAAAAAAAACGTTTGGAGGATATGCTTCGGGCACTGGTCGCATGGTATCCGTCTCATGCCCGCAAGCTGCCGTGGAGAGAGGACAGGGATCCTTATCACGTGTGGCTGTCAGAGATCATGCTGCAGCAGACCAGAGCGGAGGCTGTGAAGGAGTATTACGGAAGATTTTTGACAGCACTGCCGACCATAGGAGATTTGGCTGAGGCAGATGAGGATTATCTTCTGAAGCTCTGGCAGGGACTTGGATATTATAACCGGGCCAAAAACCTGAAAAAAGCTGCTGTGGTCATTTGCGCAGAGCGTGCAGGTGCTTTTCCGGATACCTATGACGCGATACGTGCGCTGCCCGGAATCGGTGAGTATACTGCGGGAGCCATCGGCTCGATTTGCTATGAGCTGCAGACACCCGCGGTTGATGGAAACGTACTTCGTGTTTATGCAAGGGTGATGGAGGACAGTTCCAATGTGGATAAAACAGTGACAAAAAAGCTGATACGCGATAATCTGGCGGAGGTATATCCGCAGGGGCAGTGCGGCACGGCAACGCAGAGCTTGATGGAGCTGGGTGCAACCGTATGTCTGCCAAACGGAGCGCCGAAATGCGGGGAGTGCCCGCTGGCGGACATGTGCCTTGCACATATGCATGATACATGGGATAGTCTTCCGGTGCGCGATGCAAAAAAGGCAAGGCGGGTAGTGGACAAGACGATATTCGTGTTGCAGTGCGGAGAGTATCTGGCATTGCGAAAACGTTCGGGTAAGGGGCTGCTGTCCGGTATGTGGGAATTTCCGAATGTGGATGCCGCGCTTACGGAGCAGGAGGCGGCAAATCAGGCTGCAGTCTGGGATACCGAACCGGAACGGCTCATAATGAAAAATTCCTACACGCATATCTTTACGCATGTAGAGTGGAGGATGTCGGCGTATTATATGAGATGCAAGCGGATGAGTCCGGAATTTCAGTGGGTGACACAGGAAGAGATGGAGGCACGCTATGCAGTTCCGTCGGCCTTTCGTCCGTTTTATGAAAGTCTGATTCATATGGGGTAAACAGAAAAAATAGAGCAATCATGCAAGTTATGATTGCTCCATCATTAAAAGAGGGGGGAGGATAATTTATATTAACCTGCAAAATGCAGAATTAATATCTTAGTCGAGGCTGGCACAGACAAGCACGTTCCATATCAGCACCAGTCTCTTAAATTATTATAGCGAATTCAAACCCGAGTTCGTGTGTTTCTTTCGTCTATGGTTAAAAGTATACCGAAGAAATGTTAACAAAGTGTGTTCTCTTTGTGAGAAAAGTTTTAAAAAGTCGTTTATATTTTGTATGTCTTATGCCTTTTGCGGCGGTATATTTTGTGTACGCCGTTAGGCTTTCAGCCTGCTGAATCGTTTTGTTTATTTGGCAGGTCTTTCTTTTTTTCAACATTTTTTCAACACCTGTATGGGATAGTATAAAAAAACAATAAGAATTGAGATTATTATTGAAAAGGGGGAATGAGAAATATGCCAATGCTGTTAAATGAAGAGTATGAATATAGATTGCCGATTATGCATAAGGTGCGTCAGGTGTTCCGCCGGGAGACGATATCCGATGTTGCGGGTACCGTCAGGAGGGAACTGCTGAGAGAAGATATAGCAGGAAAGGTAAAGCCGGGCATGAAGGTGGCTGTAGCGGTGGGAAGCCGGGGAATTAAGAATCTTTTTACTATTGTGCAGACAACCATAGAATTTTTGAAGGAGCAGGGCGCAAAACCGTTTATTGTGTCAGCTATGGGAAGTCATGGCGGCGGGAATGAGGAAGGGCAGAGAGAGGTACTTGCCGGGTATGGTATTACAGAGGAAAAGCTTGGCGTCCCTGTAGTCACAACTGTGGATGTCATAAAGCTGGGAGAGACAGACAAGCATATTCCGGTATATTTTGACAGGGCAGCCAACGAAGCGGATTTGGTTGTCCCAATTAACAGGGTAAAGCTTCATACGGATTTTGTGGGACCGCTGCAGAGCGGTCTGTGTAAGATGCTCGTAATCGGACTGGGAAATCAAAAGGGTTGTTCGGCGATTCATGAGGAGGATCCGGATTTTTTTGCGGAGACCATTGAGTCTGCCGCCCGAATTATATTGGAGAAAACCCGGGTTGGGTTTGGGGTGGCCGTTATGGAAAATGCATACGATGAGACCACTTATATTGAAGCGGTTCCGGGAGAGAATTTTGTGGAACGCGAGAAGGAGCTTGTGAAGCGAACCAGAGAGAATATGCCCTGCATACAGATTGACGATGCAGATGTGATTGTGGTAGAGGAGATTGGTAAAAATGTCTCGGGGGCGGGCTATGATCCGAATATATTGGGAAGAAGCTCTGTTTTAAAAACTTATGTGCTGCATATTCCGAGGTTTCAGAAAATGGTGTTATTAGATTTAACTGAGGAATCCCACGGCAATGCAATCGGTCTCGGTGCCTTTGATGTAATTACCAAAAATGTATTTGAGAAAATGGATATGGAGAGCACCTATGCAAATTCCATTGCATGTAAATGCGTGGATGATGTGAAGATTCCGTTGATTGCCAGAGATGAAGACGAGGCGATTCGTGTGGCACTCAAGGCCTGCAGAAATATTGACAGGGAGCATGCGCGGATTATTAAGATAAAAAATACACTGGAGCTGGAGTTTATCTATGTTTCCGAGGCACTGCTTGATGAGGTGGAGAAGAATCCGAATCTGATACTGGAATCTGATTGATGGGAGGAGGAAGCTATGGACGACCTGAAAATAAATAAAGGCAGATTGGAAAAAAATTTATTTGAGCTGGCACAGATTGGAAAAAACGAGCATGGAGGTATAGACAGGGCACTTGGCAGCGAGGAGGATTTTAAGGCGAGAAAATGGCTCATGAATTATTGGGAAAAAGAGCTTGGCATCGATACCCGGCTTGATGCCATCGCCAATATGTGGGTGAGACGAGCCGGGACAGAAAAGCTTTCTCCGATTGTGATCGGTTCCCACCACGATGCGGTACCGGATGGTGGTATGTATGACGGTGCGCTCGGCGTGCTTGGTGCGACGGAGATACTGCAGACCTTGGCTGAAAATCATATCCAGACCAGACATCCGATTGAGGTTGTCAGCTTCACTGGCGAGGAACCGAATCCTTACGATGTGTCAACTCTTGGAAGTAAAGTGTTAAGCGGCAGACTTGTCACAGAGGATTTGAGAAGTCTGACAAGCTATATTGACGGTTCCTCTCTTGCAGAATGTATCAAACATCTGGGCGGCAACATTGAGGATGCGGAAGCTGCCAGAATCTACGCCGGTGATATCAGTGCATTCATTGAGCTGCATATTGAACAGGGAAAACGTTTGTATGATAAAAATCTCACCTCGGCGGCAGTCAATTGTATCACCGGTATCTATCGTGAGAATATAACCGTATATGGGGAGGCGAACCATGCAGGAACCACGATTATGCAGGACAGGCACGATGCGTTTCTGGCTGCTTCCGAGTTTGCGCTTGCCTACGAGAAGCTCATACGAAAAGAAAATAGAGATGATGTGGTCGGAACCATCGGTTATGTAAAGGTATATCCGAATGCCGCAAGCATTATTCCCGGTTCAGCAGAGCTTATTCTGGAGCTTCGCTGCTGTGATGAGGGAATCAGGCAGAGAGTGAGAGCAGGGATTGCTAAGATTGTTCCCGAGATAGAAGAAAAGCGTGGCGTGAGGATTGAGAGAAGGCTTAATCTTGACCAGAAGGAAATAATGATGGAACGGACAATCGTAGATGCAGTAAAACGTGGAATTGAGATGGAAGGGCAGGAACCGCTTGAGCTTGTGAGCATGGCAGGACATGACGCTGCCAATATGCAGAGAGTAACTGACAGTGCAATGATATTTGTACAGAGCATTGACGGAAGAAGCCACTGCCCGCAGGAGCGCACGGATATCAATCGAATAGAAGATACAGTAAATGCAATGCTGCACGCGGTTTTAATTTTAGATAAGGAGATGGATGTCGAATGAAAACTATTTTTAAACCACAGTATGTGTATATCAATGGAGCTTTTTTGAAAAATCAGGGGATTCTTGTAAATGACAATGTGATAGCGAAGATCAATGACGCAGATACATTGGTCAGAGGTTATCCTGATGCAGGAATTGCAGAATGGAATAATATGGTTATGGTTCCGGGAACGGTCAATGCTCATAACCATTGTTTCCAGAGCCTGCTCAGGGGTATCGCATGTGACAGACCGTTTTTGGAGTGGAGGGACAATGCACTCTACAAGTATTCTCCGAGGCTGAAAAGGGAACATATTTATAACGGCGCGGTTTTTGCTTTTTCTGAGATGATGAAATGCGGCGTGACGACGGTCAGTGATTTCTTTTATTTACATAACTTCGGTGTGGAAAGCGACGAGATGATTATCAGGGCGGCGCATGATGTGGGAATCAGGCTGGTGCTTGCGAGAACCATGTATGACTGGACAGGGGCGCCTTCGGGATATGTGGAAAGCATTGAACAGGCGGTTACCAATACAAGAGAGCTGGCTGTCAGATATAAGAAGGACGATATGGTAAACATTCTTCCGGCACCTCACAGTCTGCATGCGGCATCTCCTGATATGGTACTTGCAGGCTATGCGCTTGCCAAAGAGCTTGGAACCGGATTTCATATTCATGTGGCTGAGGAGCCGTTTGAGGTGGAGCAGGTCATGGCAGAGCATAATGGCAAGACACCGATTGAGTATCTGGATGAGCTCGGTGTTGTGGACGAGAATATGGCGATTATCCATGGTGTATGGTTGAAGGACAGCGAGATTCGGACGATGGGCGAGAAGGGTGCAAATCTGATTTATTGTCCGTCCAGCAATATGTTCCTTGCCGACGGTATTACCGATTTGGTTGCCATGAGGAAATATGGTGTCAACATTGCGCTGGGTAGTGATGGCGCATGTTCAAATAACAGAATCAGTGTGTTTGAGGAGATGCGCATGGCGGCGCTGCTGCAGAAAGCGAAGACAGTGGATGCGATGTGTCTGAATTACAAGGATACATTTGATATGGGTACAAAAAACGGCGGAGAGATTCTTCAGCTTCCAATCGGGGAGATTAAGGAAAGCCTTAAGGCGGATTTCGTGGGAGTCAGGACAGATGTGATGTCTATGCAGCCGATTTCTGATTCCCTTGAGCAGTTGCTGCCGAATCTTGTGTACTCCATGCAGCCGGACGCAATCGCAAGAGTTGTTGTAGACGGTAAGCTGACGGTTTGTGACGGAAAGCTTCTCAACATTCCGGAGGAGCATGTGGTCGAGCTGGTAAACAAGACTATGCGTGAGGTTGAAGACAAATAATGGTATAGTTTGCCGGTGATATCGGTGAAAAAACGGAAAGGGGTACATCATGGAAAAGAGTTTAATTGTGAATATCGCGCAGCTGGCGACGCCTGCAGGCAGGCAGGCTGTAACCGGTTCTGCAATGAATAGATTGCAAATCATTGAAAAAGCGGCTGTATATATAGAGAACGGCATAATAAAAAAAGTCGGGACACAAAAGGACATCTTGGAGAATTTTATTGAGAAAGGTTCGGACATGTCAGATATTGAGTTTATCAGCGCGGAGGGGCACGCTGTTATCCCCGGCTTTGTAGATCCCCATACGCACTTTATATTCGGCGGGTACAGGGAGGAGGAATTCATAAACCGTCTCTCGGGAATGGAATACATGGAGATTATGAGACGCGGCGGCGGTATTCAGAGTACAGTGAATGCAACCCGTGAGGCGAGCCGTCGGGAGTTGTATGACAGAGGAATGAATCGTCTGAAATCGATGCTGTCTCAGGGAATCACAACCGTGGAGGGAAAAAGCGGATATGGCTTAGACCGGGATTGTGAGTTAAAGCAGCTTTCTGTCATGAAAGAGCTGAATGATAGTCAGCCGATTGATATTGTAACAACCTATTTGGGCGGTCATGCGTCAAGTGATTTGTTTGATAATGATAATCAGCGGTATATTGAATTTATGATACAGGATGTGCTGCCGTGCGTAAGGGAAGAAAAGCTGGCGGAGTTCTGTGATGTATTCTGCGAGGATTCCGTTTTCTCCATTGAGGAGTCAAGAAAGCTTTTAAGCTGTGCACAGGATATGGGATTTAAGCTGAAAATTCATGCGGATGAGATTGCAGCTTTCGGCGGTGCGGAGCTTGCTGGAGAGCTTCAGGCTGTATCTGCCGACCATTTGCTCATGGTATCCGATGCAGGGATTGAAGCTTTAAAGAGTAATAAGGTGCTGGCAACCCTGCTTCCATGTACAGCATTCTGCTTGAATAAGCCTTTTGCACCGGCAAGAAAGATGATAGATTCAGGCTGTGCGGTTGCACTTGCCAGTGATTTGAATCCGGGGAGCTGCTTTGCCAATTCCGTTGCACTCATGCTTGCTCTGGCTGTAATCAAAATGAATATGTCCATTGAGGAAGCTGTGACGGCGCTTACCTTAAACGGAGCGGCGGCTGTCGGACGTGCCGATACGATTGGGAGTATAGAGGAGGGTAAGAAGGCGGACATGGTCGTGCTGGATTACCCGAGCTACAAATTCCTCGTGTATCATACAGGAACTAATATTGTGAGCAAGGTGATAAAGGAGGGCAGGCTTGTATATGAAAATCCAATCTGTAAATAAGGAAACCTTTCGGACCACAGAATGGAGTGGGGGAACAACAACAGAGCTTTTTATTTATCCACCGGGCGCCGACTACAAAAACCGGGATTTTAAGGCGCGGATAAGCAGTGCGCATGTGGCGGATGAACGGTCAAAATTCACATCTCTGGCCGGAGTGACACGATATCTGGTACCGTTATCCCGGGAGATAACATTGAAAATCCGGGGAGAGGATGTGAGCTTAAGTCCCTATGAGGTAATCAAATTCAGCGGTGAGGATGAGGTGGAGAGCTTTGGCGTCTGCCGGGATTTTAATCTGATGCTCAAAAATGCCGGTGGAACGATGGAATGTGTGTGTGCAACTGAACGTGGAGTCAGGATTTCGGTGAAAGAGAGAATGATTGCTGCACTTTATTGCTATGAGGGAGAGGCAAAGCTGGTTACGGAGAAAGGGACGGGGGTAACTTTTGATGCGGACAAGCTTATTTTGCTGGAACCGGATGAAACACAGAATGAAGAGACGGCAGAGTTGTTTGCCGACCACGGGCATGTGGTAATCTGCCACATTGAAAAATAATACATGGGCTGCCGCAATAAGATAATATGGCACACCATATTATCTTGTTGCGACAGCCCCACATACAATATCCGTAAGCTGATGCCATACACTGCGGTTTCTTTATTCGGGATATTTTGAAAACAGCATTTCCTTAAATGCTGTGATTTCGTCTACTGCCTGCTGTGACATAAGAAAATATTCCTCGGTTTTCACTGTTGCATACAAAGCGGAATTGGTTTCTGTATCCTCACACGGATGGAACCCTTGTCGGTTGTTATCATATGAAAAGATTGGATCTAAAAAATAATCGTTACTTCTCGTATATATATTCAGCGCATCATAGGTTTCTATTCTTTCGTCTAAGAAGACCAGATAAGTGTCTCCGACCGTCATCTCATTTACAAATGCCATATTGATTGCAGGTCTGTCCATAATACCCGGAAATATGGAATCGCATTTTAAAATATCGATAGTATCTCCGGCTTGAAGATTATCACCCTTAAATACTTTCTTGATTTCTACTTGTTGTATCGCGCAGGAAAATTCATATTGCATTTTTTCCTTACAGGTTACCTCTAAAATATACCGGCTGCCATCTAATGTCTGACGCATTAATTTTAGCTGATTTGACAGAAGATCATCGGGCAGTAATGCAACATAAAAATTATCGATGGGGTTGTCTGTGCCATTTAGTTTTTTGTGCTCTTTTTTTGCGTATAGTCCATATACCATCAATGCGGCGAACACCAGGATTGTAACAATTATAGTTCCTCTTATTTTTTTCATTCATTTATTCCTTTTTCATTCAACCATATCTAGGAGTTATGCTTCGTACAATTGTCCGTCATTCATTTTGTACACGACATCAACGAGGCTCTCGATATCATCTTTATTATGACTGGCTATCAGGATGATTGTGTCCTTATCCTTCTGCTCTGATATAAGATTCCGGATGGTTACGACGCCATCCTCATCAAGCGCGTTTGTCGGCTCGTCCAGCATTATGATATGAGGCGATTCAAAGATTGCCTGAGCAAATGTAATCCGTTGTTTCATTCCCAGAGAATATTTTGAAAAGGGCCGTTTATCATACGGATCTAATCCAACCTTTTTATATATTCCCGAATGACGGTATCATCGACCTTTTTATTGATGCCTGTCAGAAATTTCAGATTATCGAAGCCGGACAGATCCGGATATAA
Organism: uncultured Bacteroides sp.; assembly: GCA_964405715.1. Taxonomy (GTDB): domain Bacteria; phylum Bacillota; class Clostridia; order Lachnospirales; family Lachnospiraceae; genus Coprococcus_C. The sequence goes on along the minus strand of CAYOOW010000012.1, from coordinate 15,063 downwards.
TCCTGCATTTTCTATCATAATCCCAGGCTCCGGCAGTATTTCCATATCTTTATGAAGCCGTTGCCCATCCGGAAAGATGTTGCCGGAATCTATTTTTATCAGCCCTGATAAAGCTCGGAACAACATTGTTTTACCCGAACCGTTTCTGCCGACGATTCCATAGGTATTTCCGCTTTTAAATTCAGCACAGACATTATCCAAAATTGTTTTATGTTTTACTTTTTTTTGAAATATTTTCTGCAATTAATTCCATTTCTCACTGTCCTTCCGGTTTTTGTTTTATAATATCTGTATTTTGTATGATAAAGCTTCCGATGATTACTACCGCCACAGCGGCAACCCCCAAGCTGATGAGGGATTCTCTAAGTTGAAAATCAATTTTTTTCTTATTAATTAACACATTGATATATTCAAGCTGACTGCTGTGAATGTCTATAATCAAATGGCACGCCGGATTGAATCAAACACGTAATCCCATAAACCCCATAGTTTTTAGATTTTTCATTGAATAGCCTGAGAATAAACATATAGTTGGAGGTATATCCCAAACGAATGCTTTTTTCGATAATGGCGAATAGATATAACAACAGATATACGGGCATCAAGGTGAAAATTTTATACTTCATAAAATTCATTGCTGAAATTGCAAAGTTGAACATAGCCAGTATTCCTGATATCACTCCAAATATGGCAATCATGACAAATATGTATAAAATTCTGTTCTTTATGTACAGACCTGAGCAAAAATATTCGTTTATTTCACCTGCAGCCTGATAATATGGAAAATTTGAAGGATCACCATGCGCGTCTAAATGAAGACAGGCAATCTCAAGCAGCAGTTCCATTACGAATGGCAGGGTGAAAACGATAAACGTCGAAATAAATACGGATATTATTTTTCCGATGTAATAATTTTTCCGCCCCATTCTTCCCAGAAGATACAACTGCATTTTAGAGTTTCTATCATCCAATATAATTGCGGAGGTAGGCAGAACCACGAGAATCGGATAATAAATCATAAAAAAATATCCCGACGGAGACCAGTCTGACAGGGTAATTATTTTTGATATATCATACATTTGAGAGATAAATTGTCATTCGTTATTTACAAGGATATTATGTATGAAATTAACAGCCACAAATCCACATACGATATACCATGTTAAAATAAATGTCCACTTTTGCATAATATACAGTGTTTGGTTTTTTACAGATTTGAATAACATGCACATGCCTCCAATATATGAGGCTACCGCTTTAGAATGACAGGGCAGCTTCACAGGTCTTATCTGAAATACAGTACTAAACTGTTGCTACGATTACTTTCCGTCGTAGCCAAAAGAAATTACTGCCGCGTAAGAGGCATCATTTCCGGCAAAGCATATATTGACCTTGGATAATTCTAACATAAGGGGCAAAAATATTCAATATAATATTTTTGCCGTGCTGATATTTGTTGTACAAACCGGTCTGGAATTGAATCATCATGCAAACAGCGTTGTAGATCGGGAAATTATCAAAGAGTATGCAGAACATAGCGGCGCCAAGATAATATTTGCAGGCACCGCTTGAAATCTATGCGTCACAGTCAGTCCTGTAACAGCGACAGCAGATAAGGATCATTGTAAGGCGCAATGTGTTTTTTACATTGCTCCTTGTAGTATCCTGCCGGCCGTGTAATAAACGGAATTGTAAGTCCGTCTTTTTCTGCAAGCTTATACATGGTAAAGTAGTAGAATCCCTTTTCGTAAGGGGAGTGGATGCGCTCAATCATTCTTCTGCATACTCTGATATGATGGGACGCGTGCTCTGATTCCCCGGATATGGCGGCAAAATATGCAAGGAACGCATGCATGGTCGCGCATCCGACGATAGCAGTGCTGTGCCGGTATACCTGATGCGCATTTACAAATTCCGTTCGGCTTTCTGCGAGCCTTCCCTTGAAAAACAGTACCTTTCCCAGATTGGTGTAGAAGGTTGCATTGACTGTATAGCCTTTATCGGAGCATATGCTGATTGCTTTGTTGAAGTGCTCCATGGCGGCATCAAGTTCTCCGTAGCGCAGATTCAGCTCACCCAGATAGTTGTATGCTGCCGCGATATTTACAAAATATATCTCCGGCTTCAGGGAAGATTTCTCCAGTAGGTTTATGGAACGGAGCAGGGCGGCGATAGACTGCTTACGGTCACCGGTTATAGCATAGTAGTAACCATAAAGCCTGAGATAGATTGCCTGTTCAGAAAGGCTGTGCGCCTGCTTGGCAAGGCTTAGGCCCTTGTCCAGATAATCCTTCATTGCGTTCAGATTACAGGTTTGGATGCAATAATATATCATCTGCTTAAAGAGCGCCAGATGAAAATCTGTATTTTGCAGAGTATATGGATTGTTTAAAGCTTTTGTGATGCAGCTTGTAGCTTCCTCGTAGTCGCAGACTAAAACCAGATATCTGCTTTTTGCGTGGTAGAATCGGGCTTCCATTTCATTGTATATGTCGGTATCATCAGAGGATTTCAATTGCATCAGCTTCTGCTCCAGCTGATTGAATTCTGCGTTAATATCCTCAGGAAGGCTTATCTCTTCATCTGCAATAATCGAATCGTCCAAAACAGGGTATAGCTCAAAATATATGCCGGAAATCTGCTCCATATAAAGCAGTCTGTAATACAGGGATTTCTTGTGGTTTTCTCCCAGCGAAAAATGGTATGCGAGGGCTTTGTACGGCATTTTTCTGTCAACCGAATTATGCATGTCGTCCTCTAAGGCAAGCGCAACTCTGTTATGCAGAATACGAAGCTTTGAAGGCGGAATCTTGGCGTAAACGAAATCCCGCATCTGATGATAGTGAAATGCAAAATATATTTCATTTCTGTCACGAAACTCCTGAATCAGGGCAAGCTCCTTTGCTTCTTCAATGTTGTCCAAAAGCTGTGTCGTATTGCTTGACAGGCGTTCAAGCACTAGGTAAGGCGTCTGCTGTTCAAACAGGGAGATAATATCCAGAAGCTTTCTCGTGTCCGGCGTCACACCGTTTAAACGATCATTTAATATTTCCTTTGCATTTTTTGACAGACAATTAATGTCATGATGGCATTTTATATTGTTGATGAGTTCCACCAGAAAGAAAATATTGCCGGAGGATATATTATAAAATCGTTCCAACTCCTCGTCGCTGAATGTAATATCCGGCAGAGAGTCGTGCACAAAAAATCCGGTCTGTTCCAGTGAGAGCGGTTCAAGAATAATCTGCGTCAGGTACTTTGCCCGTACCATTGAGCTTACGAAGGTTGTCAAATCGTAGCTCATTGTGTCAAGGGAGGTAAGAAGCACCATCAGGCTCGTGCTGCCGAGACTAATCAGAGATGACAGCGTTTCCAGACTGATAAAATCCATTGCGTTGATATTGTCAATAAAAAGCAAAATTTTGGTACGGTGGCTGACAATCTGAAAAATCTTCAGCAATGCATTTTGGAAGGAACGATAGCTCAGCGTATTATTAAATTCGTCTCTGGTATTGCTGGAGAAGGTGGGAAGAAAATTTTCCACCACTTCTATATAGTTGTCAGGCACGCTTATTTCATGTTCAATGATGTAATCAGTCAGCCTGAGAAAAATGGTATTCCAGGGCTGCAGCAGATATTTACGCTCATTTTGAAAGCAGGTTACCTGTATGAGCAGGGTATCGGATAAATCGGCACTCTCGATAAAGGAATTGACAAGGTAGGTTTTTCCTATACCGTTTTCTCCAATGACGATACAGTTTTCGGGTTTTCCTGATTTGAATGCTTCAAAGGCAGATGCAAGATAAGAAAGTTTTGAATCTCGGATTTTGATATCCGGCTGGACAGTGTCATCATCGCTGGAATCTGCAATCCACAGGTCCAGCAGACTGTGATAAAGAGTTGTAATTTCTTTGCTCGGTGATAATCCCAAGTCTTCATCCAGAACCTTTGACAGGTCCTGATACAGATTAATCGCTTTGTGATACTGCTTACTATCGCGGTAGAATTCCATCATAAACTTGTAGACCTTTTCGTCGAGCGGATCATCCTTCAAGCAGAGCTTTGCAATGTGTTCGGTATCCTCAGGACTTAAATGATCGCTTTTGGAATAGAGCAGCTTGCGCAGACGGGAGCTGTATACATGACTGATTTCGGTCTGTTTATCATCTAACCATTCCTCAAAAGCAACGCAGTCCTTTACATAGAAGCCCTCTAACAGCATGCATGTATAGTCGATAGAGGTTTCATCCCTGCAAAAAGAATCATAGTCAATCGTAATGTCTGCGCTGTCTGAAAAAATAAGTGTTGACTTTTGCGGCGAGAGAATCAAGGGTTCGGGGAAAAGCTTGTTTATAGTATAAAGTGCGTGACGGAGATTTTTCTTTGCAAGAATTTCATCGTTATCCTCCCATAGAAGCTCCGTCACATATTCTCGCGTCGATTTTTTTTCGATTGCCATAAAATAAAAGAAAGCCTCCGCTTTTTTATACGGAAAATGGATTACCTGACCATCAAGCGTGATGAGCGGCGTCTGGAACAATGTAATGCGGATGTCGGACATAGGTGTTTGCCTCCTGTAAATTATCTAACGATATTCTTATGGTATCTTATCATTTTTTCCGTTTTTATTCAACGTAGTGTTGAAAGAATAGAAGAAATTTACAATTCTATAGACGTTTTTTAGACGTGACCGGAATATACTCGAGGAAAAAGAAAATGGAGGTATTGCTATGAATAATTTGGATATCGGAAACGCAATGACAATAAAGCTGGATGATGAGCTTCCGGAATACCCTGCGTTTGCAGAGGGAATAAGACGTGCACCGAAGCGTGAATCAGAGCTTTCTGGGAGTGATATTACATTGGCGATTAGAAATGCCCTTAGATATATACCGGAAAAATATCATGAGCAGATGGCGGCGGAGTTTTACGATGAGCTGATGGAGCATGGGCGGATCTACGGCTACCGGTTCAGACCGGAGGGTAAGATATACGGAAAACCGATTGATGAATATGAGGGAAATTGTATAGAGGGGAAGGCCTTTCAGGTACAGATTGATAATAATCTGGATTTTGAGGTTGCACTGTATCCGTATGAGCTTGTTACATATGGTGAGACCGGACAGGTGTGTCAGAACTGGATGCAGTATCGCCTGATTAAGAAGTATCTTCAGGTGATGACAGATGAGCAGACATTGGTTGTGGAGTCAGGACACCCGCTTGGCTTGTTTAAGTCAAAGAAGACCGCGCCGAGGGTTATCATCACAAACGGACTTATGGTCGGACAGTTTGATAACAATGATGATTTTAACAGAGCTGCGGCAATCGGTGTTGCAAATTATGGACAGATGACGGCGGGAGGATGGATGTATATTGGACCGCAGGGTATCGTACATGGCACATTTAACACACTTTTAAATGCGGGAAGATTAAAGCTCGGAATACCGCAGGATCAGGATTTGGCGGGAAAGCTGTTTATATCGTCTGGCCTTGGCGGAATGAGCGGCGCACAGGGCAAGGCTGCTGAGATTGCAAATGCGGTTTCCGTCATTGCCGAGGTTGACATCTCAAGAATTATGACCAGATATAATCAGGGCTGGGTAAGCAGAAAGTCAGACAATCTGAATGAAATCTTCGGTTGGGTGAAGGAGCTGCAGGAGAAGAAACAGGCATGTGCCATAGCTTATCATGGCAATGTGGTTGATCTGCTGGAATATGTCCTTGCGCATGATATTCATGTGGACCTTCTTTCTGACCAGACATCCTGTCATGTGCCTTATGACGGAGGCTATTGCCCACAGGGAATTACTTTTGAGAAGCGGACCAGACTCCTTGCAGAGGATCCGGAGACCTTCGTGAAGCTTGTAAATAAAACGCTGAAGCATCATTTTGAATTAATTTGTCAGCTTTCAGCTAAGGGAACCTATTTCTTTGATTACGGAAACAGCTTTATGAAGTCCGTCTTTGATGCGGGAGTGCCGGAAATCTGTAAGAACGGCGTCAATGAGAAGGACGGATTTATCTTCCCGTCCTACGTTGAGGATATTCTCGGACCACAGCTTTTTGATTATGGATACGGACCGTTCAGATGGGTATGTCTCTCTGGAAAACCGGAAGACCTTGACGCGACAGACCGGGCGGCGATGGAGTGTATTGATCCAAACAGAAGATATCAGGACCGTGATAATTATGTATGGGTTCGTGATGCGAAGAAGAATAAGCTTGTTGTCGGCACGCAGGCGAGAATCCTTTATCAGGATGCGATGGGAAGAACAAAGATAGCGCTCAAATTCAATCAGATGGTAAGAGAGGGCAAGATTGGCCCTGTTATGCTTGGACGTGACCATCATGACACAGGCGGTACGGATTCACCATTTCGTGAAACCTCCAATATTAAGGACGGTTCCAATATTATGGCTGACATGGCAGTTCAATGTTATGCAGGTAACGCTGCCAGAGGTATGAGCCTGATTGCGCTCCACAACGGCGGTGGTGTCGGTATCGGTAAGGCTGTAAATGGCGGCTTCGGTATGGTTTTAGACGGCAGCGAGAGAGTGGATACAATTCTGTCCATGGCGATGCCTTGGGATACAATGGGCGGTGTCGCCAGAAGAAGCTGGGCAAGAAATGAGAATTCTGTCTCTACATGTATCGAATACAATGAGATGTGCAGGGGCACAGACCACATAACGATTCCTTATATTGCAAGCGAGGAGTTAGTCAACAAAGTGATTGCAGAAAAGAAGAGCAAATAATTGAAGGGAGGTCCATGTATCATGTTGATTTGGATTATAGACGAGGAATGCCCCGGATATGAGTTGGAGAAAAAGGTGATTATGGAAAAGTATCCGGATTGTGACCTCCGTTTTTCAAAGAATGATTATGCGGCCGATTTAGAGGCGTTTGGCAGAAACGCCGATGCGATTATCTGCCAGATTTCCGTGGATATGGGAAGAAACACGATTGCGCAGCTTGACAGCTGCAAGGTAATTTCCGTATATGGTGTCGGGTACAATAATGTCGATGTTAAGGCTGCGAAGGAAAAGGGCATTAAGGTCTGCAATGTTCCCGGATATTGCGCGGAGGATGTGTCCGATTATGTGATTGCTGCAATCTATGACCGCTGTAAGCTGTGGAAGGAGTACTCTGCGGAGGATGGTTTGTGGGGCGCACAGTCTGCGGTATATCCAATCTACAGGGTGTCAAGTATGAGGCTTTTGATTCTCGGATTTGGTCGAATAGGCAGAATGATAGCAAAAAAGGCGCTTGCAGCCGATATGCGTGTGGCAATCTATGATCCGTATATCACGGAAGCAGATGCAGAGGAGGCGGGTGTAAAAAAGGTTTCCCTTGCGGAGGGGCTGAAAGAGGCGGATTTCGTCTCTCTCAATATGATTATGTGCGAGGAGACTGCACATATGATATCAGGGAAGGAGCTTGCGCTGATGAAAAATACGGCATACATAATCAATGCTTCCCGCGGCGGGACATTAGATACTGAGGCATTGATTGCGGCAGTGCAAAGCGGGCAGATTGCGGGAGCAACGCTTGATGTTTTGGAAAATGAGCCGCCGCAGGCTGATGATCCGGTGCTTCATTGCCCGGGCATTAAGGTTACGCCGCATATTTCTTTTTATTCGGAGGACAGCTTAAATGAGCTGCAGGAATCGGCTGCGAAAAACGCGCTCAGGATTCTTGGCGGTGAAGATATACAGGAGATTGTCAACAGATAGTAAGACGGAGCAAAGGAGGAGTATAAAATGAAGAAGACAATTAGCGGAAACGAAGCGATTGCTTATGGCGCTTTAGAAGCAGGAGTAAGGGTGGTAAGCGGTTATCCGGGTACCCCATCTACAGAGGTTATACAGAGCATGCTCAAGATGGATATTCCGGGAACGGATGTGGAGTGGAGCACAAATGAAAAGGTTGCTTTTGAGGTTGCGGCAGGCGCGGCGCATATTGGACACAGGGCGCTGTGTACGATGAAGATGAGCGGCCTTAACGTATGTTATGATTCCCTGATTGGTATTGCCTATTCAGGCTGTAAGGGCGGTCTTGTTGTGTATGTGGCCGACGATCCGGGTGTAACAGCCGGAATGTGTGAGCAGGATACAAGAGGCTTTGCGGCAATGTCTGATATGCCGATGCTTGAGCCGGGCTCGGTTGAGGAAATCTACGAAATGACAAAGCTTGCGTTTGATATGTCTGAGGAGATTAAGGGACCTGTATTTTTAAGACTTGTCACCAACAATTCCCAGTCACACGCAGTCGTGGATATAGGGAGTCGGGTGATACCGAAGAATACACAGCCGCTTCCGGTTAGAGATACAGCCAAGTATACGAAAGCGGGTGCGGCAATCTGCATGAAACAGCATCAGGATTTGATTGACAGGCTTGCCAAGTCCGAGAAGTTTATTGCCGACAGGAAATTAAACAGACTGTCGCTTGGCGAAAAGGGCGGTGTCGGTGTTATTTCGGTCGGTGTCGTCAACGGTTACAGACAGGAGGCATTTGCAGCTTTGTCGGCGGCAGGTGTTGACCTCTCGGAGGTTTCTGCTTTGGAGCTGATTGCTTCCATTCCATATGCGAAGGATGCCATTGCATCCATGATTGAAAATTGTGACACAATTCTTGTATGTGAGGAGCTTGAGGCATATGTTGAGAAATATGTTTACCTGACCGCGTATAAGATGGGTAAGCGTATTCGGATTATCGGTAAGGAGGACGGGACCTACAGAAGAATCGGTGAGTACGATGCTTCTATAGTGGAGAAGGGTATCTGCAAGGCATTTGGCATTGAGATGCCTGCAAGCCTTGTTTGTCCGGAGATTAAGTCAGAGGAGCTCTGTACTAAACGGCCAATCGGTTTCTGCGCAGGATGTCCGCACAGAGGAACATATATGGGTGTTGAGGCAGGACTCAAGAAAGCAGGATATAAGAAGGAAGAGGTATTTATCACAGGTGATATCGGATGTACAATTCTCGGATGCAATGCACCGTTTAATGTTCTCTGGACAGAGCTTGCCATGGGAGCAAGTATTCCGCTTGCGCAGGGTATGATATACGGCAGGCTGGAAGCACCTGTTATCGCGACAATCGGTGATTCCACATTTTTTCATGCGGGTATGGCAGGCCTTGTGAACGCAGTGCAGCATAATATAAATATCACTGTTATTATTCTGGACAATGGCTGGACTTCCATGACCGGTATGCAGGTTAATCCGGGGACAATTCAGGATTATCAGCGGGGACAGTGGAAGCAGCTTGATATTGAGCGCGTCGTCAGGGGACTTGGGGTTGACCGGCTCTATGTCGTTGATCCGTATCAATATCAGACTGTGGCGGATGCCGTTGCGGATTCACTCACCAAGGCAGGAGTGAAGGTTATCCTTTCAAGAAGAGAATGTGCGATTCAGGCAGCGCGAAGAAAGGTAAAATATTCTCCTGTTACATTTGATTCCAAGAAGTGTAAGAAATGTAAGGTTTGCATCAACCAGACGGGATGCTCGGCTATTTCCTTTAAGAATGGAGAAATCAGCATCGATAAGTCTACATGTAACAGCTGCGGACTCTGTACACAGGTTTGTCCGTTTGATGCGCTGGTGAAAGAAGCAGAAGATTAATCGGAATAGAATGGAGGAATCGTGATTATGGCAGATAAGTTTTATGATATTTATATCGTCGGCGTTGGCGGACAGGGGGTTCTTACAATTGCCGATATTATCACTTTGACAGCGGCAAAGAACGGTGTGGATGTAAACTATTATCCGACAAAGGGTATGGCGCAACGCGGCGGTTTTGTCAAGGCGCAGCTTCGACTCGGAAGAAAGGCGGACACGTTTGGCCCGTGTATCTCAGAGGGAGGCGCTGACTTGGTCGTATCTATGGAACTCTGTGAGACGCTTCGCGCTATCCGCTACGCAAAGGAGGGGGCAGATTATGTCGTTCTCGGTAATATGTGGGAGCCGACAGAGGTTATGCTCGGAAATGGCGCTTATCCATCCAAGGAGGAGGTGCTCTCGGAGATAAAGAAGTTTGGCGGTAGGGTGAGTTATCTTGATCCAGCTGATGTTCCGTCATTTGCCAGAGATAATCTGTATACACTGGGGACGGTATTTGCACAGTCTAAGCTTTCCGAAATATTTTCACAGGAACAGCTTGAGACCACCATCGCGGAGAGATGGCCGAAGGTCGCAGAGGGAAATCTGAAAACCTTCAGGGCAGGAATAGGAGCTGCGGTTGAAAATTAGAATATAATTCAATGTTAATTCAACGCAATTCATTTATACTACTTTCATACTTAGTGATTGCGGTGAAAGGAGGGAGAATACACAGAGAATATGGTGAGGAGCCGGTGTGTATTCTTTCTTTATTTTTACAGAAGTGAATTGTTAGTAAAGTGGGTTTTGCTAAAAAATGGATACGAAGCTGGTGTGTAAAGTGGTTCTTATGAAAAATGGAAAATTTTATAAGGACGAGGTAACACAATATGGAGAAACAATTTTATATTACAGAGGAAGAACGGGAAAAATGTCGCAGAGTGATTGATGCGTTTGCGGAGCTGTACGAAATAGAAGATGAGGATATGATAGTGGTTGATGTTGGCAGATATGGTTTTGTCAAATTGCAGTGCTATACACCGTCATATGGCTTTGAGGAACTTGACACCTATACAGACAGTAACAGCTTGTTTGAGGGGCTTTGGGACGAATGGTTCAATCTAAATCTATTACTGATTGCAAGGGAAATGCAGTTAGAAGATATTTTCGATGAGGAAGTATTTGATATTCTGCCAGAGGAAAAACAGTCGGAACTTATCGGGAAAAAAGCTGACTTTGCAAACAAGGCAGGTATAACTCTGTAAAAGGAGTTTTAAGAGAATTACAATTATGCTCTGTATGTGGTTTTTAGATGGAGCAGATTAACTGTTCTTTTAATCTGCATGAATTGGGAAGAATAATGTGAAAAGAAGGAATAGATCAGGGATTTTATTGGGAATATATGTATATTTTCGGGAAGAAGCCGCTGCTTCCAATGTTTCAGCAACCGGGATATGACTGATTTGACGTTGTTCTCGTCAACATCAGGATAGTCTTCGCAGGCTGAATTGATATCATTTCCGTTATTGAAATCAGAGATTATCTGACAGCAGCAGGCAAGAGGTATCCGGGAGTAAGGAACAACAGAAGGTACGGAATAAAACAATCTGATGTAAAATGTGACAGATTATTTTATACTGTACCTTCTTTTAATTTGTTGAAAAATTAAGCAAAGTTATAGTAGGTAATTTGAAGAATTACAAGATATGTGGAATGAATTTACCAAATAATTGATAATCATCCTTCCTTTGGGACTGTCCTCATTTTGAGGCAGTCCCTTTTTAGACAAAATTTAAACGTGAACATCATATAATTAAGTATAACACAAAAATTATTAATATAAAATGAACCGGTATCTGTCTGAGCGTTTGTACGAAATACAACGATTTTTCAACGGGTTTGTGGGAAGATAATAAAAACTGCAAGATAAAAGGAGTGGGATTTATGGCTGAAGAGAATTTAAAAAAAAATTTGAATGTGGCAGAAATGCTTGTGAAGTGTCTGGAAGCAGAAGGTGTGAAATATATATTCGGAATTCCAGGTGAAGAAAATCTTGATGTAATGAACGCTCTTCGCGATTCTGTGATAGGATTTATTGTTACCCGGCATGAGCAGGGTGCAGCTTTCATGGCGGATGTGTACGGGCGATTGACCGGAACTGCCGGTGTGTGTCTGTCCACCCTTGGACCGGGAGCGACCAATCTGATTACTGGTGTGGCAGATGCCAATATGGACGGCGCTCCCGTGGTAGCGATTACCGGACAGGTCGGAACCAACAAAATGCATTTGACATCCCATCAATATCTGGAGCTGGATGCCCTGTTCAGTCCGATTACGAAAAGAACCAAAATGATTATGAGACCGGAGTCGGTGACAGAGATAACAAGACTTGCATTTAAATACGCCGAGAGCGAAAAGCCGGGCGCAACACATATTAATCTGCCTGAGGACATCGCAAAGGAGATTGTGCCTGAGGGTGTAGCCAGACGCATCATTCCCAGACATACGTTGAATAAAGAGTATGCGGACTATGAAAACATACTGGATGCAGCAGGAGAAATCTTTCAGGCAGAAAGGCCTGTTGTTCTGGTCGGGCATTCGGCAGTACGTTCCGGCGCCTCGGAGGCGCTGACACGTTTTGCGACAAAGCTGAAGCTGCCTGTTGTCAATACCATGATGGCGAAGGGAATTATATCTTATGATAATCCGTATTCCATGTGGACGGTCGGTATCCCGCAGAAGGATTATCAGAATGTCATATTGGAAAAAGCGGATATGATAATTGCCGTGGGCTATGACATCGTGGAATTTGCGCCTATGAAGTGGAACAGGCAGGGCAACCACAGGATCATACATATTGATGCAAGTCCCTCCCATGTAAATAAAATGTATCAGCCGATGATAGAGGTTGTCGGAGATATCAGTGATTCCTTAGACCAGATAGCAAAGTGCTGCAGGAGGGAGAAGGAGCCGGAGTGGGCACTGGACATTAAGAAAATGATGGTGAAGGAGCATGAGAGCTATGCGGCTGACATGGCTTTTCCGATGAAGCCGCAGAAGATTCTAAATGATGTGCGAAAGGTGATGAAGCCGGAGGATATCGTAATTTCCGACGTAGGCGCACATAAGATGTGGATATCCAGACATTACAACTGTTATGAGCCAAATACCTGCCTTATCTCAAACGGGTTTGCAACGATGGGAATCGCGGTTCCCGGTGCAATCGCAGCCAAGCTGATAAATCCTGATAAAAAGGTGCTTGCCATCAGCGGAGACGGCGGATTTATGATGAATTCGCAGGAGTATGAGACGGCTGTCAGACTGGATATTCCGATTGTCACACTGCTCCTTAACGACAGCAGCTATGGACTGATTAAATGGAAGGAAAATGACCGCTTTGGGGAACATTTCTTTGTGGATTTCACGAACCCTGACTTTGTTAAGCTGGCTGAAAGCATGCATGCGCTCGGGTTCCGGGTGGAGAAGGCAGATGACCTGATTCCGACACTGGAGAAGGCGTTTGCTTCCAATAAGCCATGTATCATAGATTGTCAGGTTGACTACAGTGAGAATGAGAAGCTTACAAAGCATTTAAGGGAAACCATGAAACATATTATGCACGGAGGAACAGCAGATGAACACACAGATTGATTTTTGTTTTTAAGTGAGGAGGACATGCTGGAGGCGGGTGTCACTGATATGGACAGATGTATTGCCTCTATGGAGGATATGTTTTCCCTCCTCGGCGAGGGAGACTACAGGATGGGTAGCAAAAACGCGAATTCTCATGGTATTATGGTGGATTTTCCGGATAATCCGCCGTTTCCGAATATGCCTAAAAACGGTCCTGACCGCAGATATACGGCAATGCCGGCATAAAAAGTAAAGAAACTGTCCGTTTTGATTTAAAAAAATTATCCGAAATGGACAGTTTCCTTTTTTGCGGTATGTTATTATGTCAGGTGTTTATTTGACATTTTTTAAACGTATGGCGGATATAATGCCATTTATAGAGCAGGGGAATTAAGAAAAGAAAGCGGGGAACGTTCTTTTTTACATATTTAACTGCTCCATTTTACTTGTTGTATGAGACAGGATGCTCACATTTCACGGGGGAGCTTGTGAAAATCCTAAGAAAAAGGAGGCAAAGCTTATGAAAAGATTCAAGAAAATCGTGAGTGCCATTGCAGTGGCAGCTATGCTGCTGGGATTGACAGCATGCGGAAATTCATCAGAGGACAAAACAGAAAAAACAACAGAGGCAACGGAGAGCAGGACAACAGAGAGTGGAGCAACAGAGGCAGAAGCATCTGCAACAGATGCTTCGGAGCTGGCGTTTTATGACGGAACCGTTTATATCGGACAGTCAACCTGGGTAGGGTACGCGCCACTGTTTATTGCACAGGAAAAGGGATTTTTTGAAAAGTACGGAGCAGATATTCAGATACAGGTTATCGAAAGTGCTGCCGACAGACGTTCTGCACTTCTTGCAGACCAGATACATGCGATGTCAAGTACGGTTGATACTCACATCATGACAGATGCTGCGGGTATTGATATCGTTCAGGTGCTTGCGCTCGATACATCAGATGGCGGTGACGGTGTTGTTGCTGTTTCGGATATTGCGTCTATCTCTGATTTGCAGGGTAAGAAGGTAGCACTTGATACTACCGGCGGAGCATCATTCTTCTGGTTTCAGTATTTACTTCGGGAAGAGGGCATGACGCTCAATGATTTGGATGTACAGTCGATGGGTTCCGGTGATGCAGGTTCGGCGTTTGTGGCAGGGAATGTTGATGCTGCCGTAACGTGGGAACCATGGCTCACAAACGCAAAGGGTACGGATTTCGGAAAGGTTTTGGTGAGTTCGTCTGAGACGCCGGGCATCATCGTTGATTCTATCGGAATGAAGAAAGAGTTTGTTGAAGCATATCCGGGAACTGTCAGGGCGCTTGTGCTTGGCTGGTATGATGCACTTGCATATATTGAATCTGACTATGATGATGCGATTGCGATTATGGCAGACGGTATGGGTCAGACATCGGAGGAATTTGAGGAGTCGCTTTTAGGCGTCACTTACTATGACAGACAGATGAATATGGATTATTTTGATACTTCTGTTGAAAACAATATTTACGATATTGCGGCACTTGCAAATGAAATCTGGATTGAAAATGGATTCTATGAGGAGAAAGATGCACCGGTTATCGAGGATGCAATCGATGGAAGCTTCGTTGGGATTGAGTAAAGAGCGTTAAGAATTTTTTCACAAAAAAATCAAATGGAACAATCATTATATAGGGAACAGCACATTTATAAAATGTGAAAACCTATATAAAGATTGTTCCAAATAGTAAGGAAGTGTGTAAAATGGCAAAAAAACAAACCGTAGGACAAAAGTTGTCAAAAGCGCGGGAGTTTGACAGTTAAATTATAAAAAAATTGCTACAGGCCTTGAAATGCC
>CAYOOW010000011.1:0-74219 GCA_964405715.1 uncultured Bacteroides sp. | reverse complement strand
CATTTCTCTTTGGCTTTATCTTAATGGGTTTCGGTTGATTTGTCAATAGAAAAAAATTAGAATTAACGCAGCCAAAGCCATTGCATACAGGCTTGGATTTGTTTTCATCAAAAGCTCCGCTTCCTGACTTGATACCTTTCCGCCGCTTGCAATTTTAGCAGCTATTTCGAAGGCTTTAGATAATTCTTCATATGCTCTCTCTGTCTGCCTGTCTATATCTGTCAGCTGTTTTTTTACCTCATCTGACAATGGAATATCCGTACCATTTACCGTAATATATCCTCTTGAAACAGCCCTGCTGACCATAGCCGAATCAGAAAAATGAATTACAAAAGAGTTCGCTTTATCTCCTCTTGTAATTCCTAAAATATCTTTTCCGGACGTAGCACTCATCCTTTCATCGCTGTTCTGAAGTTCATACGCCTCGGAGGAAATTTCTAGTGAATCCCTTTTTTTAGAAGCCGATTGACCTGCTTGTTTATATTTTTCAAATCCAGTTTGTTCTTTTATAATAGTATTTTTATTTCTATAAATATTACTAATTATTACCTGCGTCAATTTTCTATCCACCTATACCTTCGCAAAATTGAGGATGCTGTATATGATACAGCAATCCCCATTAAATATATTCCGTATGGTAACACAAAGCAGAACATGCTTATATACTGTAATCAAATCTGCTGCCGCTTACTTCCTGTCTTTCTTCCTTTATTTCAGACCAGTCAATCTGCGTAATCTTTTGGATAAGCTCTTCTTCAGAGGACGCTTCTACCGTAACTCTCTTTCCGCTGACAGAGTCTTCCCTCTCTTTTGCCTTTTCCTTTTTAGCAACTTCTTTCTTTTCCTCCGCACGCTTTTCTCTCGCCTGTTCAATACGTTCTCTCTGCTTTGCAGAAGATTTTTCCAGTTCCGCAAAATAGGATACCGAACCGTCATCGTTATAAGAGATTCCTATTTTAGAAATAATACTGCCGGTTGCAGCGGTATTATTTCCAAATGTGCTTTCAAATCCAAACTGCTCGTTGATCTGCTCCGACACACGGACAGCACCCTCAATGCCCTCCACTTTTTCCTGTAAATATTTTTCGTCAGAAGCCATTTTTTCTAATTCTTCGGGTGAAAATAATACAGAAAACCCCTTTGTTCCACGTGACATGATTTCCTTTGCATCATCTCCATTTGCAAAGTCTGCTACAAAGAAGTCCATATTGCTGTATTTTTTGCCAGCTGTTCTAACACGCTTTTTGCTTTGCTGCTAAGTTCAACCTGCGAGGTATTTCCCGATGCCTCTGTCTTTGACACGTTCTTATTTTCTATATCTTCTGCGTTGGAAGCTGCCGCTTTCTGTCTGTTCTGCTGCACTCGCTTATTATAAGCCCCTGTAAACATTTCTGTTGTTCCTGTTGAATTGACTTGTACCATAATCTTATCTTCCTTGAAAATTTTAGTTGAAATCCGTTTCTGCATATAAATATAATCTTATATTTGTTTTACCGACTTTTGCGTAGAAATAATTTATACTTTGTTTGCATTATATACTTCCTGTATTATCACAGCCTTATTTCTTCAATCCTAGATTCCAAGGATATTGCATTAAATATCCTTACTCTTCTTACTTCCTGCAATTTTTACAGCACATGTCCATTCTTCAAGGTTCATGACTACTCAACTCCTAACGCTTTATAAACTGCCTCTTCCGGAGTTGAATAGAATATCAGACTAAATGCACCTACTAAATCTGACGGAACTGTTCCCAAATCTGCTGCTGATGTGATTGGTAATAATACCTTCTTTGCTCCACTATCCAAACATACCTGTAGGGTACTTGCCAAATCCTCAACTTTAATTAATGTTCCACCAATCGTTATATCACCTAAAACTGCCAAGCTGTTAATAGGTGTTTTGTTTAACGCTGCGGAACAGATAGCGATTAATGTCGGCATTGCCAATGTATATGTCATACCGATTCCCTGCATATCCTGATAGCTTACAATATAGTCCTTGGTTGTTGTGCTTATCTGACCGGAAATGGCATTGCCGTTTGCTTTAATATAATTGAATGCAGTATTCGAACCCTGCTTGATTTCTGAGCTTGTACCAAGACCAGTCAGTGTGAGCTTACCGTTACCCGGCATCATCTGAGTCTCAAGTCTGAAGCAACCAAGCATCCCGGTCTTTGTCTTACCTACAGAATACAGGCATCCCGGTTTACCCATTCCTTCAGGAATAAGCTTTCCGCCGCCCTGCTCCGGAACTGATACATAATGCTCTTCAAAGCTGTCATTTTCTATGTAAGAGAAATTAACATCATAAAATTCCATTCCTCCGATTTTCTTAAGCTGCTCTTTTACTCTTCTTCTCATTTCAAGAGCAATCTCAACAATTTCTCGTACTTCCTCTTTACTAACCTCTCCATCCGGATACACAAGCTTCATCAATCCGGAAATTGTTTTTCTTACTGCAATCGTATCTCTCTGATTAAGATTACTTCCCAATCTGAAATACTTATCTGCTATATTACTGTAGTTATCTTTTCTTAATTCTCTTACAAACTCTGCTAAATAGTCTGTGATAAATCCATAATCATTCGTAAAGGAATCCGGTCTATACTTAGGTATTTCCCAACCGGGTACATAACTGTGAAAACGATCCAAGAAGGCTGTATCAGTTCCCATTTCTGGTGGGAATGGGTCAAACAGATGCGATGTCTTCAACATCGTTTCTACACTCTGATTGATATTACCTACAAAAACCATTTTGCCCTGTCACTAAACTTATCCGGTTCAAGACCAGTCGAACGGAGCATTACGTCAATCCATTCCTCTTTCGTAAAGGCTTTTCGACCATTCTTTACCTCATCCATATCTACATGCGGCATCTGAATCGGTGTAAGTTTTCTAATACGAATCGGCTGTGTATTCTTCTTATCCTCTTCAATGAACTCATACTCAAGCTGCAAAATACACCAAATACCGCCACAAAGGAGTCTATCATAGTCCTTCACATAATCTGGATGAATCGGAATCCCTTTTACTCCAAGATTAGAGAATGTAGCTTCATATCTATCATCCTTTGTATTCAATATTACTGTAATCCTGTCAATTACGGTATAACTTCCACGCTCACGAAGAAGAGACAATATCTTCTGTGCCTCATCTGGACGGACATAATTGTCTCGAAGGATTCTTTTTACATTCTCAACGCCTTCGTTAATTATGGTCTCATCATCAGAATTGCAATACTGACCCAGCAAATATTCCAATACATATACAGGAACATTTGCACCTTCCTTGATTGATTTCGTCAAATCCTTGCGGACAATTCTTCCGTCATAATATTGGCGAAGTTTTTTCTTGATAATATCCCTTCTGTCATCTGTTTCGGATACACTCTTAAACTCATCTATTCTATCCATGATTTTCTCCTAAGCCATTACAAAAGTTTCTGTGATTACAGCACTTCCCATCTTCCGTTACGACTAGTTCCCTTTCTCCTAATTTTTTCAAATTGCTTTAGCTTTTGGATATAATATTTTACTCGGCTTACTGACCACCCAAGTTTCTCAGCCAAAAGCGAATTTGTCATATCAGGGTATTCTTTTATTAAATTTAATAATAAAATTTCATCTTCTGATAACTGCACTTGGTTCGATTGGTTTGATTGGTCTGATTGGTCAGGCTGACCATTCTGACCAAAGTCAAATGAATACTTTTCATCCAAAGGAACTATAATTCTAAAAATGTCTCCTTCAATAAATTCCGGTAACTGTCCCGAATAATATTTGCTATATTTAAACAAATTGCGTACACCGGAACCAAGCTGGTCCGCATATCCTATATTTCTGAAAAAAGAAGCAATAACCGGATTCTTTGGAACCGGTTGCAAATTATCCTCCGTAATATATCCGTCACTTGCTGCACGATTCGCATTTTCCACATACATACGCTCATTTTCAATGATAAATTTAGCTGTATAACTGTTGGTAAATTCCCGGTGCATCAAAACATTGCTTACCATTTCTCTCAAAATAGTATTTCTCAAACTTTTATTAACATCACCTTCTAAAAAGAATTTATCCGGCAAATGTTTTTTACCAAAATCCATAAGTCTGTCATAACTTTCGATGAGATTAGTTTTGATTACTTCTCTGTCATCGTATCTGTCCACATTCACTTTACGAACAAGTGCATCTGTTACATAAGCCGGAGCAACATTTAAGATAACATCGTCTTTTCCCAAAAGCATAATCGCAGCAAGATTATATCCTTCCTCTCCAGTTGCCATATCTCGTCCGTATAATCCAGCACTCTTTAACAGCTCCTCATCATCCATAGATGTCCAAGGATGTGTTCCACCTGCGTGATTTTGTGCCAGAATTCTGATTTTCGGCAATAAATCCAGTCGTAAATCATCTAATTTTGCATACGGATATATCTTCTTTTCTGTAAAAATATTCTGCTTACGAATATACATTTGTGCAATCGCTCCGGTAGCTGTTACCTTAACATCTGCATCATCTACTCGGTCATATATTACCTTTTTATAACTGTGTACTTCTGCACTTGGCGGAACATGAATATGAATTATTGTATGGTTTTCATCATATTCAATTTTTTCCGGCACTAAATATACCGTAGGAGAAAACAATGCCGGATTACTCACTACCTTAATAAAATTCTTAATCATATCTGACACAGCATTCTTCGGTACGCCGAGAACAGTACCATCATTCAATACGCCCAGAAATATATCTCCTCCAAAACGGTTTAAAAATGAGCATACCGTTTCATAGGTATCTGATTCAATTCCATTCCCGCAACGCTTAAATTCAACTGCTACGGTTTCTCCTATTGTCAGCATGGATTGTATCGTTGCTAAATCCATATTGTAATCTCCTTTCGCAATTTCCTTCTTAAATTCGGGATGTCTAATGTTTTATTCTTCAATATCCTCTACATTCTCAACAACATCTGAATACTTAATGTATCCATAATTTCTTTTATACTCGCATTTTTATTTTGGTACAACATCCCACAGACCAACTAAGCCGACCTGATTGTTTGACATGTTATAGAAAAAATTTGTTTCTTTCCTAATTGATTTTGTCAAATCTTTACGAACAACACATCCATCATAGTACTGACGAAGTTTTTGTTTAATTACTTCTCGTCTGTCATCTGTCTCACTCATAGATTCAGATGAAGTTCTAAATTCGTCCATGGCTGCCTCCCATCTATCTGTATCGTTTGATTAGTTCTTTTGCCAAAAGCATAACTATTTCTTCTCTCGAATAGTCATCCGAGCTAATACACTGAATATCTCCTAACTCTGGATACTTTTCCTTAAGTTCATCTAAAGATATTCCGTGAAGAAGCGGAAGAACTATTTTTTGTTTATTTTCATTTTGTCTTGCGAGAAACTCTGTTAATTCTCTTTCTGTCCACTCTCTGCCAAAGAAATTTTTTGAAATTACTATTATCGCAAATTCTGATTTTTGAGTTCCATCTAGAATCATTTGTTTCCAATTATCTCCCCATGATAATACATCTGTATCATAGAATATATTAACACCTAATCTTTTTACCGCAGCATTAAGTAAATCTACATAGTCTTCTTTGTCTTTACTTGCATGGGAAATAAATACGTCATACTGCTTCCTTATAGGCTTCAATTCATCACCTTCCTCCACCTGCTGCTCTATAGCATTTTGTTTATCCTCAAAATACTTTTTTCCACTCTCTGACAAAGTAATCATTGCTCCCGAAATATAAGAACTTACATTTGACAATACACCATAAAGTAACAATTTTTCATAACCTACTGAAATAGAATCTTGAATATGTCTCGGCAGTGGATCTACATTAAAATTGATGTAGTTATTGCCATTTCCATCGTACTGTTTCAGAATTTCTGACAATAATGTCTCTGATTCTAAATCCATTATTCTAAACGAATTTATGTATTTTGCAGCAGATACCACTGCATTAGCTCGCTCTCTTATTTCATTTTGACGTGCAATTCTAGTTTGCTCCTTCTGTTGTTTTTCAACAGCCTTTTGCTGCTTTTCTATTGTTTTTTGCAATGGGCTTTTCGTCGCCATATAATCAACCCCTCTACCATCCAAAATCATCAGCCATAGCAATATCCATAATCACCTGATGTCTGAACAATTCTACTTCATTGCTGGCATCAAAAACTGATAAGAAATACTGCTTTGAGCTATCATATTTCATATTCTTAAAATTGAATCTCATCTTGAATATTCTCTTTGATGAATCTGGTTCTCTGCTATCAGCAACATAAGTATTTTCATTAGAAATCTTATCGCCATCCTCATCTATGAACACCATCTTATATGTAGTCTGCTTTACTGTATCACTAACAGGCTCCGACTGGATGAAATCCATTGTTGTAATTAGATTTGTAATCTTCTGAACCATACTAACCAGCGCAATAGTTACATTCTTTGTTTCCTGTTTACCTCTTTCCATCTTAATATCAATTACTGGCACAAGCATTTCCTGCGGTGAAGAACCACCATGTACGAAGTTCTGACCTCCACCTGAAATCTTGAATACACTACTACTTGTAGGATACGAAACTACCTTCTGATCATTATTTCCAAGAACAATTCCAAGACTGATATTCTCTACTCCATCACCTTCGATTGGTTCATTTGATATTACAAATCGTCTATTAATAAATGCATCCTTTCCTGCCAAACCACCAATCTTATCACTCTCAGAAAGCTTTTCTCTCTTATAAATGAATCCATGATCCGCAGTGATTACAAACCTATACACATTTGCATTAGCCGCTTTCTTTGTGATAAATTCAATAATCTCATTGATTGCGCTTTCACAAGCATCAAATACTTCATCCTCAGTATTTGGCTTATCACCTCTTGCATCTATCTGATTATGATAAATATAAACAACCTGCTTACCTGTAAAGAGCTGTTTTAATTTAGTAGTGTTGTACCCCTTAATGTCATCAAACTGATAACAGTTTGAATCCTTACAATAACTTTCTAAGATAGCCTGTCTTGTTGCAAGATTATCACACTTCTGGTCATCAACTAATACCGTGTAATCATCCGTCATTTCTATTTTTCTATTCGGAAGTAATGCAGCCATACCAAGTCTTGTATATGATGGCAATGTACTAAGCATAGTTTCAGGTTTCTTTACAGTACACCTTGGATCATCCTGAATACGCTCCATCAATTCTCTACCAACCTCATGCTTTCACTCTTGCCACTGTTGCCGAATAAATATTCTTTGCTCTTGCCTTTGTATGTGCTCCGAAAAGATTTTCTTCCTCACTCAATCTCTTTATATCCTAGAAGGTCTTTCCTTCTGCTAAAAGCTGCACTACTTTTCTAAACTCCATAAACCAAAAAGTATATGATACAGCCCCTGCACTATATTCATTTCTCTTCATGAGTTGCACATCCTTACTGTTTTTCCTCTTTTACAAATTCACAAATGTCGCTGATGTCACAATCAAGATATGTTGCTATTTTTAACAAAACATTCATTGACACTTCTTCATCCTTACGCATTTTTGTTAATGTATTAGGAGCAATTTCAACAGCCTTACGAAGGTCTGCTTTACTCATCTTTTTGTCAACCAATAATTTCCATAATTTGTTATAACTTACCTTCATTCTTACACCTCGCGGATATTCCAAACTTATCTACAATATGTCTAAATGGGCATAAAACCCACAATTACGATTATATAACAAAACGGCAGGTTTTTCAACATAATATTTCGCACTTTTTTGCGAGCTTTATTCAAAATTATTGGCAACTCTTTAGAAACATTACGAAAGACATTCAAAATCGTTACCGCACGAATAGCCAAGGTTCCAATTGCCTTGGCTATTCATACTTTTGCAATAATTAATCATCCAGATACAGTTTCATAGCATTGTAGCAGTTTAATGTTTCTGAATCTGCATCATTAAAGTTGTTAGAAAATGTTTGCAAACTTCCTGATGGATCAGTTGCAAGATTCGTAAGGGATATGTAAGCATCATATAACTCAGAAATTGCTTCGTATGCGTCCTCATATTCTTCCGGTGGGTTTTTCAATTCTTTCATCAAAGAGCTTATTGTTTTCTGATTCTCTTCAATACCACTTATTTTCTCAACAGGACAACCGCAATTCGGACACTCAGTAGCTCCTTCTTCCAATTCTGCCCCACACTCTGCGCACCTCTTCTTTTCTTCCTGTATCAGTACCGTTTTGCAGTGCACGCATTTTTTTGCTTTGTCTGATACCGGTTCTCCACAATTCGGACATGTTATCATTGCCATAAATTCACGCTCCTTCCACTTAATACATAAACTATAATTCCTCAATAGCACTTTCTCCTTCGAGTACCAGTTTTTCACAGTAATCGACCAGTATCCTTATACATCTAAACTCTTGCTTCACTAACTCTTCTGTTGGCAATTTATTATTAAGTACAATTTCTAAATTTTGATTAATTGCTTTTATCTGCTTCTCAATTTCATTTTTTACTGTTTCGTTCATTAATTCATTCCTCCAACTAATTTACCAGTAGCCAAAATATCAAGCCAATCATTATGATTACACCTAATAATTCATTAATTCCATATCCAATGATAAGTGCTATTACAAATCCAATCCACCACTTTCCAGCAGAGACACGTGTCCCCTTACCTCTTGAATCGGATGAATATCCACCATCCGTTCCATCATAAATACAATCATTAAAATGATGTCCATCACTTCCGCCGCATTCATGACAATGTCCATGTTCGTATATGCTCATATTCCCACCTTTCTTCATTATCGAACAACTTACTAATTTCGTTATCCATAACGCTTATCTACAATATCTACAATAAAATTTTCTCAAATGTATTGTCCTATAATCTGTACTCTATAATGTACCCATAACAGTGGACACTCGAATTAGTGTAGTTCTGAAGTGGTAAACTAAAACCGGACACGGGGGTGCAAAAATTGGACACGATGATATAATCTATGTACATCAGAAATATCATCCATGGACAAGCAGCACCAAGCAGTGGACAGGAGGTTTACCAATGAAGTACACCAAGGAGCAACGCTTGGACATCGCCAAGCGAGTATATGATGGGGAACTGACCGTGGCGGAAGCGGCAGTCAAGTATGGACTCAACCCATCCAGTGTGAAAGGCTATCTTCGCATCTATCGCGCTGAAACAGGACTTCCGCCCAGGACACGCAGGAGGAAGGCCGAGAATGTTACACAGCATATCGAGGAGCAGAAGGATCCCAGCCTCAAAGAGTATGAATCCATGTCAAAAGAAGAGCTCATTGACGCTCTTGTCATGGCACGGATCAACGAGGCCCGCTTAAAAAAAGGCTACTCAGTGAAAGGAAGTGGTGTGGAGAAGGAGTTCCTTCCTATCGACAGCGGGAATACCAAGTGATAATGGAGCTGTCAGGCGATTTTCCCGTCAATCTCCTCTGTGAGAAGATTTCCCGCCACTATTAAAGATGTAGATGGTACACCGGGAATCTTCTTTGAGAACAAAAGTCTGGTACAGTTTCTGAAGGATTGGCAGGCTATGAAAGAATTACTACAATCAGGCAGTCAGACACAGGACAATTATGAAATATGGAAAACCATCCGTCCGAGTGTTACAAAGGTAACCCACGACGAAGATTAGCACGAGTTTCCGCTTATCAGCTTGCTGAATTTGTACCCAATAGAACCAAGCAGAAATATTGGAAAAATGTGAGCAACGCTTGCATTAGCGGACACTTTTTATAATATTTCCATTTGGCGAAGCCAAACAGCGAGGAAATGTTTACATTTTCGAGCTATGGTTCTATAGGATTACAGAAATACAAGTTGAAAGGAATGGTGCAAATGAAGTTACCCAACGGATACGGAAGCGTTGTAAAACTTTCCGGCAAAAGAAGAAATCCTTATCTGGTGCGAAAGACCAACGGCTGGCACTTCGACAAAGAGAAGGATAAACAAGTTCAGGATTTTATCATTATAGGATATGCTCCCACCAGAGCAGATGGCTTGCAGATGCTGGCAGACTATAATAAAAATCCATTTGATACGAAGGCTGCGAAGATGACCTTTGATGATGTATATGAGGAATGGTCTAAACGCAAGTACCCTACTGTATCAGAATCCAATGTAAAAGGCTACACAGCCGCTTATAAGACATGTAGCAGTCTATATCATAAGGTGTTCAAGGACTTGAAGCTTGTGGACTTACAGACAGTCATTGATACCTGCGGTAAGAATTATCCTACCTTAAGGAAAATCAAGGTACTGTTCTATCAGCTTTATGATTTTGCTATCAAGAATGATATTTGCAATAAGGATTATTCCACCTTTGTAGATGTTGTTCAGTATAAGGATCGCAATCCGAATAAGTATGACCGAAACAAATTTGAGAAGGAAGAAATTGAACGGATATGGGAGCAGAAAGATGATAAGTATTATCAAATCATATTGATGCTACTGTATAACGGAGTAAGAATTTCAGAGTTCTTGGATTTGAAAAAGGAAAATGTCCACCTAGACGAGCAATACTTTGATGTGATTAGCAGTAAAACCGAGAATGGAATTCGAAAGGTTCCTATCGCAGATAAGGTCTTACCTTTCTACAAGGCTTGGTTTGAAGACAATCCGGAATGCGAGTATCTTATTCATACACCGGATGGCAAACACTTCCAATACCGAAATTATTATGACAGCTACTTCCATCCACTGATGGAGCAACTTAAGATTGACCGCACACCACATTGCTGTAGACATACATGTATCTCCATGTTAGCAGAAGCCGGTGTCGATCAGACGATTATCAAGAAGATTGTGGGGCACTCCGGTGCAATGACTTTAACCGAGAAAGTATATACCCACTTTGATGTTAAGGAGCTTGTAAATGCGATTAACAAGATTTAAACGAAGTAAAAAGGACATTCCCAGATTTCTCTGAAAATGTCCTATACATATCATCGATATTCGTGTTGCATACTTGTTGCATATGTGTTGCATACCGTTTGAAATCCAGCACATCTGACAACTTTCCACAACCTCTGTAACCCTTGTAAAATCGGGCTTTTCTGTATTCTTGCGATAACCGCAGATTATCTCTTGCTGAACTGCGGTGCGCGACGGGCAGCCTTGAGACCGTACTTCTTTCTCTCCTTCATACGAGGATCCCTTGTAAGATATCCGGCCTTTTTGAGCACTGGTCTGTACTCAGCGTCTGCCTGAAGAAGTGCTCTTGAGATACCATGTCTGATAGCACCGGCCTGTCCGGTGAAACCACCGCCATGTACATTTACAAGAACATCAAACTTGCCGTTTGTGCCTGTAGCTGCGAATGGCTGTCTTACGATAACCTTGAGTGTCTCAAGACCAAAGTAATCATCCATGTCCTTCTTATTGATCGTTACCTTGCCAGTTCCTGGTACAAGATAAACTCTTGCGATACTGCTTTTTCTTCTACCTGTTCCGTAAAATCTATTACTCTTAGCCACGAACATTTCCTCCCTTAATATTAATACTTAATCTCTAATACTTCCGGCTTCTGTGCCTGCTGCTTGTGCTCAGGACCAGCGTAAACATGAAGCTTCTTAATCATCTCTCTGCCAAGAGGTCCCTTCGGAAGCATTCCCTTAACTGCAAGATAGATAACGTCTTCCGGCTTCTTAGCGAGCTTCTCTTTCAAAGTCTGCTCCTTCATTCCTCCAACGTAATCTGAGTGATGATAATAAATCTTCTGATCCAACTTCTTGCCGGTAACCTTAATCTTGTCTGCGTTTACAACAACAACGTAATCGCCAGTATCAATATGTGGTGTAAATGTCGGCTTGTTCTTTCCTCTTAAAATACTTGCTATCTCAGATGATAAACGGCCTAATGTATGTCCAGTAGCATCAACTACATACCACTTTCTTTCAATGTTTGATGGGCTTGCCATAAAGCTCTTCATTGTGGTTCCTCCTTAATTAAAATCCATTATTTGACGAAGCGGCAAGGCACCCACTGAAATGTCCGAAACAGCTCCTGTCCTGCATCTCCGACGTCCTGTATGCGATATCCGTCTTCAAAATCAATGGAGTTCAGATGAAAACAGCTATCAAAAACTGTGTATAACACCGGGGCTTTGGTCTCATACACAGTTTTATATTATATTATACGCATCCGCGTGTGTCAACGATTTTTTCACCAATATTTTCAAGAATTTACATTACAAATACTCAATTCCCACCAGCGTAAGCCCGCACGCCTCCGCCTTCGGTCCCGCTTTTGCCCGGTCTCGTGCCTCAAGTATTTCCTTTACATGCTCCGGCTCATACATACCCATACCGCATTTCAGGAGCGTTCCCATGATAATCCTTACCATATTATAAAGGAATCCCGTTCCGCGGATACGCATGGTAATCATATTCCCCTCTTTAAAAAAGGATATCTCTGTCACAGTCCGCACCGTATTTTCCACCTGCGTCCGCGGAGAGCAAAAGGATTTAAAATCATGCTCCCCCACCAGATATGCAGCCGCCTGCTCCATCCGCTCAATATCAATATAAAAATACACAAATTTGGAATACAGCCTTACAAGCGGATTCGGAAAACGATTATTCCAAATCTTATATTCATAGGTTTTTATGGTGTCACAGAATCTGGGATGAAAGTCATCCGATACCTGACAGGAATTTGTAATCCTGATATCGTTCGGCAAGCGCTGATTCAGTGCAAATGATATCTTTTCAGCCGGAATACGCGTTTCCGTATCAAACACAGCTACATTTCCAAGTGCATGCACACCTGAGTCTGTCCGGCTCGCACCGATGATTTTAATATTCTCATTCAAAAGCCTTGACAGTTCCCGGTTCAAAACCTCCTCTATCGCTATTCCGTTATCCTGAATCTGCCACCCGCAATAATTGGTTCCGTCATAGGCAACAATTAATTTAACTCTTATCATCCCATCCTCCACAATCGCATTCAGACATTATCATTTTCGCAGGCACATTACACTAAAATATTACGGCAAACCACACTGACGTGATTACAGCCGCCAGCAATATCACATACCCGACAACATCCCGCAGGTCATAAACAAGCGATCTGAGCTTCGTCCTTCCCTTACCCCCGGTATAGCATCTCGCATCCATCGCGTCCCCAAGATTACCTGCACGGTCAATCGCATTCTGAAACAGCGGAATAACCACCGTCCTCAGACTTCGTATCCGCCTGACAGGCCCTCCGCTGTGAAAGTCTGCACCTCTTGCTTCCTGTGCCCGCATAATCCTTGACAGCTCCTCCGACAGCACGGACACAAACCGAAGCGCAATCGTGATTGCCATTGCAACATTTCCGCTCAGATGAAAACACTTTTCCAAGCCGTCTGTAAGCTCTGTCGGTGTTGTGGTATACATCAGCAGGGATGACATAAAAATAATAAGCAGCATACGCCAGAAAACGAATCCGCATTTGACGATTCCCTCTTCTGTTATCTGCAGTGCTCCCAGCTCCGCCAGCACGTTTCCCCTCGTTGTAAATATGTTGAATGCGGAACAAATCAAAATTACAGCAATGACAGACCGGATTCCGCGCATCATATACTGCAGCGGGACGCCGGACAAAACAGCCGCAGCAGCATATATACCCGTAAGCAGTGCAAACAACGGCCAATTACGGTCAATCAGCGTCATAAGAATATACAGGATCGTAAACCTTATTTTTACTCTCGGATCAAGCCTGTGTATCACGGAGTCCCCACTGTAATACTGTCCAATGGTAATATCTCTCAGCATCCTACACCATCCCTCCAAGTGCCCGTTCTATCTCGCAAAGTCCCTGTTCCTCGCTCCATATCTCACTTCCGGCAGTTCCCTTCGCATTTGCAACAGGTATACAGTTCACCGGAAGCCCCTGCTCCCGAAGTCCGATTAAAAGCTGCATTATCACAGGCAGATTATCACGTTCCCCGCGCAGCTGATAAAACACCTCTGCCGCCCCTCCCGCACTGACAAGCTTCCCCTGCTCCAAAACAAACACCTTGTCCGCATAAGCGGCAACGCTCTCCACATCATGGCTGATTACAATAATCGTGATTCCGGCTTCACGGTGTAATATATCAATGATACCAAGCATCTCCCTCTTTCCCTCCGGGTCAAGTCCCGCGACCGGTTCATCCAGAATCAGATATTCCGGTTTCATGGCGAGCACACCGGCAAGCGCCACCCGGCGTTTCTGACCGCCCGACAGCCTGAATATCGGCATATCATACACATCCTGCGGCAGACCGACCAGTTCTATCGACTCATAGGCGCGCTTCTCTGCCTCCACCTCCGACACACCGACATTTCTCGGTCCAAAGACAACATCCTCATACACATTTTTCGCAAACAGCTGCTGCTCGGGATACTGAAATACATACCCTATCTTGCATCGCAGTCTCCGCTTATCGGTGCTTTTATCGTTCACATCCAGTCCGTCCACATAGATGCTGCCCCGCGTCGGCGAAAGTAACCCCGGTATCATCTGTAACAGGGTTGATTTACCCGAGCCGGTTGCGCCTGTTACCGCCGCATATGCTCCCTTCGCCACAGACAGGGATATATCATGCAGGACCTCATGCTTTCCATAAGAAAACGAAACGCCGTCAAATAAAACAGCATTGACAGGATCTACTTTCTCATGGCAATGCTTTGGCTGCGGCATTTGTGTATCCAATAAAAACGCTGTCGGATGCTCCTTCTTAATCTGTATAATTAAATCTTCTACGGAAAATATATCCCTGCGCCGTATGACATTTCTCTCATACAGACTCCTAACCAGTTGTACCACCCTCGGGCACTCCAGACCATAGGATATAAGCCTGTCCTCATCCCGGAATATCTCCCCTCTCCTGCCACACAGCACCATCTTACCCTGATTCATGATATAAATCTTATCAGCGAGCAGAAGCTCCTCCATCATATGTGTAATCATAATAACAGTGATTCCGGCTTTTTCGTTCAGCTCCTTCATCGTGCGAAGTATCTCCCACCGCGATTTTGGATCCAGCATGCTCGTTGCCTCGTCCAGCACGATACACTCCGGCTTCATGGCAAGCACACCCGCAATCGCCACCTTCTGCTTTTCTCCCCCTGACAGTGCATTGATTCTTCGGTTAGCCATATTGCCGTCCCGCGCCTCACATGTAAGCCCTGCTGCCCTGATGGCATCAAACACACGCTCCCACAGCTTACTGTGTGGTACACCCATATTTTCCGCACCAAACGCCACATCCTCACCTACAACACTGCCAATCAGCTGGTCATCAGGATTCTGAAACACCATGCCAACCTGCTTTCGAATCGGAATTGTATTATCCTCATCCATAGCATCCAGCCCGCCAATCAACACAGTCCCCTCAATCGGCACAAGCAGACGGTTCAGTATCTTCGCAAATGTGCTTTTCCCCGAACCGTTTTTTCCGGCAACCGCAATAAAATCTCCCTTTTTTGCATCAAAATGAATCCCACGGATTGCATTAATCATCTCCGTGAGATTTCCCTCCTCATCCCTGTCAAAATATTCAAAAGCGAGATTCCGTATCTTTATCATGAATTAATATCTCCACATACCATCTGATGTTATCATCCTCTATACGTTTTCCGTATATCTGCAAGCCGGAAATGACATGCAGCCCCAGAATTCTCCATACCTTCCATTCCTGCGTTTCATCTCCCCGCCACACTTGGGGCAGCGTTTCACGTCCATGCGCGGCTGTTCCTTTGCCATAAGCTCATAGCATTGCTGATTCATCATGCAATCTGCAAGTGCTCTGTGTGCGCCTTCTGTGTTGATATGATAATGTACAGCTATATCCACCAGTCTGTGATGCGCAAGCTCGGGAAGCTTTTTTCTTGCCATGGGCAGCGTATCGATATAATCATTTGACACCATCTTGCCGTAAAGTGCCTCCGCTACACGCCATATATATTTCATATCAAAGCAATGGATATTGTGTCCCACCAGCGTCATATCACCGATAAAATCAACAAACAAAGGAAATACCTCAGAAATATCAGGCTTGCCCGCCACCATTTCATCTGTAATACCATTTATCGCCGTGGCACCACAAGGGATTGGATATCCCGGATTAACCAGCATACCGAACATATCCGTCACCTGATGGTCTATAACCTTAACTGCGGATATCTCAATAATCGAATCACTGTCCGGACTCATACCCGTGGTTTCAAGGTCATATACAACATAATCCGTCACATATTCCCTTAACTGTTTTCCTCTTCTGTCTCCTAACATAAAATCTCCTTAACGTCATCCTCGATTAAATAAGGCATTTCCTCATGTACCGTTGCGTTCTCCGCAATCTGCCCCACATCCATCTTAATATACTTCACTGTTCCGGCTGCCAGTTTATTTCCATGTACATCCATAATACATGCGTCCGTCACGCAGAACTTCGATGTATCCTTAACTATGATTCCTCTTCCAAGCAGGATCTCTCCGTATGGTACCGGCTTGTGATACCTTGTGTCCAGCGACATTGTCACTCCAAAGCTCTCCTCCGAAAGCTCCTTCGCCCACAAGGACCGAAGCCCCATCTCATCTATCATCGCCGTAATCAGCCCGCCATGTACCCTCCCCGGATAGCTCTGATGCTGTTCCCGGTACTGAAACACAGTCATCACACTGCCATCCTCCATATTATAAAACGGTGCCCTGACACCATACTCATTATCAAGACCGCATATGATACACATTCTGCTGTTTTTCTGCTTACTAATTACTTTCATACTTTCCTCCACGCTGGTATACCTCTTACAATTATTTCTACTATAACACAACCCTCTGGCACTTTCTATCATAAGTTTGTCCAAAAACATATTTTCTGCAAGTCTGTATTGTGGTATAATATGAACACTTAGCGAGGTATTTTCGAGCTTAGTGAGAATATATACCTTTAATAAATAAAACTGCGATGGAGAAGTATCATGCATTCACCTTTGGAAATTGCAAAAGAATATATAGAAATCGGGATTCACAAGACAATGCTGTCCGTATTTAAGATGGTTTTACTCGGAATATATGCCGGTTTATTTATTGCCTTTGCCGGCATCGCATCGACAACCGCATCAAGCACCATCACTGTCGCCTCTGCGGCCAAGCTGGTCGGTGCCACGGTCTTTCCTGCCGGTATGGCGATGGTTTTAATCGCAGGCAGTGAGCTGTTCACCGGAAATAACCTGATTATTATTTCAGTTCTTGAGAAAAAGGTTTCTGTCGCGAAAATGCTGAAAAACTGGTTTTTCGTTTATATCGGCAACTTTATCGGTGCTTTGATTGTAGCACTGCTCGTCACATACGGGCATACACCGGATTTGTTCGACGGAAACCTCGCTCAGGCAATTGTAAACGCGGGGGCCTCACGAACAGCCCTCTCCTTTGGTGACAGCTTTATACGCGGCATACTGTGCAACATACTCGTATGCATTGCCGTATGGATGGCAGTTGCCGCAAAACAGGTTCCCGGCAAGCTTTTGGTCAGCTTCTGGCCTGTCATGCTGTTTGTACTCTGCGGTTTTGAGCATAGCGTTGCAGACATGTACTTCTGTCTCTGCGCATTGTTCACCTCCTCCGAATACGGCATCAGCGCAGATACGCTGACTTGGAGCAATTTTTTCACACACAACCTGATTCCTGTCACGCTGGGGAATATCGTTGGCGGCGTCAGCGTAGGTGTCGGCTATTGGCTCGCATATCTCCATCGCACGCCGGGTGTCCGTCAGTCTGTTGAAAATGAACAGGACGATATTGATATCGCAGAAGAATATTAGACAGCCTCTGCATGGTTATCAAAGTCCAAGCATATACATGAAAACCAAAGGAAGCACGATGAATAAAAGTGCGCCGCCCAACATATAGAATGAATTCTTTATTTTTTTACCTGCGATGACATAGCAGGACGACAAAGCTGCAAAGCCGGCAATTCTTAAAAGATTTACAAGAATGATATAATGCAGAATTGAGACATTAAACAAAGAATCCCCCATATTTGTGATGCTGTAAATGCTGTAATTGAGTCCTGTCATTCCCACATTTTGATAAATCCATATAAATTCCGAACCATATAATAAAATATAGGCGAATGCAAAAATCATCACAGCCTTTGTGCACTTGATTCTCCCGAGCTTTTTATAGTTCCCGGTAATTACTATTATCTCATGTATTTTATCCCTGTAATCCTCCAGATATAAAAAGGTTAATATAATAAAAATAAACGCTAAAAAAATAGAAGCCTGAAGCAGCCGCGTCTGCATGGATTGTTTCCCTATGAGCATTTTAATTCCGCGTTCATATACAAACCCTAACGAAGGCTCATTGTCCTCGGAAAGCATAGGACTATCCATTTCATCAATGACATATTCCGCATAATTCTTGCACATTAGGAATCCGTTCAGGCGCGTCAGCTGATCAGCTATGGGTGTAATTTTTTCATCATATTGCTTCTCGCTGATTTTTCCATCATTAAAAAGCTGTTCAATTTCATCCGCCTCTTCTTCCAGAGCTTGAAAGTTTAATTCCTCATCTGACAAGTATTCTATTTTATCTTCTGTTATATCCCCCTCGATCTGTTTTATATAAAATTTGTACGAGTATTCACTTATGCCCCAATGTACACTTTTCTCAAAATACATAAACCCTGTGACAAATATAAATAG
The DNA here is from genome assembly GCA_964405715.1 of uncultured Bacteroides sp. Classification (GTDB taxonomy): domain Bacteria; phylum Bacillota; class Clostridia; order Lachnospirales; family Lachnospiraceae; genus Coprococcus_C. Next base: position 55,481 of record CAYOOW010000011.1, on the reverse strand, counting down.
CAGCAGCAGATAAATCATCCTATATCCAAACCAAAGCTTACGGGATTCTAAGGAACCTATTCCATGTATACGGTAAGCTTTGGATTTCTTTTTACGGAAAAGCTTAAACCCTCTGTAATACATTTCTTTTCTTTCAAAATATATACATGAAAAAAACAGCAAAGCCAATATTGCCGACAGATAAATAAGGATATCAACAAGGCCCGCATTTACTGCATGATTAAAGATATTATAATTGAGATATCCGAAAAATTCAGGCGTATCAAGAATCGTTCCGGAAAACAGCCTGTACATACATTCATTGCCTGCTAGCTCACCTGCTTTAGCAATTGTCATCACGGCAAGGAACAGGACCGTGCACTTTACAAACACCATAGTCTCACTGGAGGATGCCATGCTTACGGACAGGACAATGAACAATATAGCCAGCAGGCCGATAAGCTTACAGCAAAAATCCAAAATCAAAAATTCATATATATTTAGCCTGTAGCCAAAGCCAAGATAATCAAGCAGGCTTTGCACCGGCAATTTTTTGTCTATTGTTCCGTATATTCCCTCGGTTATTAACAGATTTAACAGGTATACGCAAGCCGCTGCAAATGCTACAAATACAGAGGCAGCAAGAAATTTGTACACAACTAATCTCCGGTCGCCCTTTTCGGTTGTTTTATACAAATTTAACAGACCATTTTTTTTATCCCTCATGACGGTTTCAATTGAAACTATTACAATAAATGCAATGACTATCAGAACGCCGCCTGAATATGACAGGCATCTGCACATTCCGTGCGTCCCTGAAAAAACCGGTTTCAGACCCTCTAATTTACTGTAATCACTTTTTGTCCTGGTCAAATTAGAAAGAGAAAATTTACTCTGAAAAATTACAGCATCCATATTTTCATCCGATTCCTCTTTCACCTTCTCAAGATAGGAATCATACCCGTTGACCGCCATATATTCGGAAAAAATGTTTTGTGCTTCCGCAGATTCTCCGTTTTCCATAAGAATGTCCGTCACATCCGAGGCTCCGCTTTTTATTTGATTACACATATCCCTATATACGGTATAGTCTATTGAATCCGCGTTTATATATACAATATATGCAAAAACATTCAACAGCAAAAGCACGAAGAAAGACAGCCATATACGCTTATTATGCAGCATATTTTGTAACTCATTTTTCAAATACGCCAATTTTTATTCCCCCTTCGCTCAGGCTTCCCCAAATATCTTCATGTACACGCCCTCCAGCCCGTCGGCGCAGTCCGTTCCCATTTTTTCGACCAGCTTTCCGGGGGAATCCGCTTCCACCAGCTCTCCTTCTTTCTGGATCACAATATAATCCGCTATGCTTTCTATATCCTGAACTACATGCGTTGCCACTATAATGATTTTATCAGCTGAATTATCATGTATAAGATTTCTGACATGTATCCGTTCTTTTGGGTCAAGACCTGCTGTGGGCTCATCAAAAACCATGATTCGGGGATTACCCAGAAAGGTCTGTGCAATCAGCAGCCTCTGTTTCATTCCTCCGGAATATGTACCTATTTTCTTGTCCGCCACAGACAAAAGGTTAACCTTTTCCAGGAAAAAATTTATACTCTCAGCTAGTTTGTTTTTCTTCTCCCCCTTCAGCAGCCCCATGTAATTCAAAAACTGTCTCCCTGTATAAAACGGGTATATACTTTGCTGCTGCGGCATATAACCGATAAGCTTTTTATAATTGCCTCTCAAATCAAAGATATTTCTCCCGTCAAAAAAGACTTCTCCGCTTGTGGGTTTTACATTCTGCGTTATAATTTTCATCAATGTACTTTTACCCGCTCCATTCGGTCCTAAAAGACCATATACTCCCTGTTGAAAGGAATAGGAGAAATTATCCAATGCCTTTTTATTCCCATACTGCTTCGTGATTTTTCTTAATTCCAATTCCATAATTTTACCCGCCTTGAATCCGTTCTGCCGAACAATGTTATTATTCTTCAAATGTTATCCAGTCCAGCTTATCCAATTCGTCTTGAGCAACGCTTTCCTTATCCGTAAAATACCATTTCAAAAAGCTGTCAAGATCAGCCACCCCCTTATTGCTATTATCCTCGTAGAAGATCGTTCCGGGAAGTATTCCGGTGTAATCCGTTAAATTTATATAGATTCGATTACGCTTCTCGTCTATGTCATATATGTCCGAAATATACTTTCCCTCTTCCTGAAACGAAGTATTTGCTATGTATGTGTTCCCGGTGTTCAGATTATACAAAACCTTGTTATAATCGGAATTAATTATCATTATATATCCATTCATGACATCAATATGTGCATCCCGGGCATTGAACAGTTCTTTTTTATTTGTGTAGTCATCATTCAATTCATATATTGATGACATATCTTGTTCGTCATCTGCATACTCAAGGAGCAAAAAGCCGCCCGTTTTATTTATGACAAAATCTGCATATATCGTATCAAAAACAGCCAGATCCTTTGCCCTTCCGTTTTCATATTGAATTAAGGTCGTTTTTTGCGTACCATCATCTCCTGTAACGGAATATATCATGTTTATATCCTTAGAGTCCCCGCTTACCAGCATCAGGCTTGATGAGTTCTGTCCATCCTCCGGTTCATATGTACATAAACGCTTTGTCCTTTTCCATCTCAAATCGTATTTATATAAACTTTCGTCAAAAAGATATGTATTCTCCTCAAAATCTCCGTGGAATACATAAGCCGTGAAATAAAGCGTTCCATCTACCGCCTTCATGGAGGTAACCGCACCGTTATCCGCCTGATAAATGTTACGTTTTCTTGAGCCGTCACGGCTGATACAGTCCAAGCTTATCGAGCCGGAATACATTGCGTCTCCGTCCTCAAATGTAATGTCAGATACCGCACTTGCCACATATAGCTCCCCATCGTAGTACATAAGTAAAGGTCTTAAAGCCTCGACATAAGCATTACATTCCTCTGAGTCATGGTTACAGTTTGGTCTGCTGCATAGTATAACCTCCTTTTCACTATTAACATCGAAAAAATACAACATATTGCCCCTGGCATAGTACATTCCGCTTTCACTGTAACATACGCTCTCGCTCGAATACACGGCATCACTTGGGTATGTCTTATTCATAGTAAGGAAAAATACCAGACCGGTAATACATAAAACAATTAAAAAAAGTATTATTATAATATTACGCCTTTTCTTCATTTTTATCTCCATTCCGCCGCCAAGAGGCGGCACAAATAAGCGGCATCACGAATCCGTCGAAGGATATCAGATGACTGATGCCCAAAAATATCGTATGCGGCCCCGTCCGTGCACATATAGATAAATTATCACAGCCGAAATCAATGATAATGATATAAACTCTATGATTGAAAATTTGATTTCTTCTGACCCTGATTATGAAAATGCTATCCAGTTTCTCTGTACCATTCCGGGTATTAAACATGATAGTGCAGTTACCATCATCTCCGAAATCGGTATTGATATGTCTCAGTTCTGCAGTTCAAAACGCTTATGCTGTTGGGCAGGTCTTACTCCCGGCAACAATGAGTCTGGTGGTAAGAAAAGAGCCATTATTGCTATTGCCTGTATGATTCTCACTGCCATCTACCGGATGCTGCCAACCGGCGAGGCATGAAATCCGAGCGTTCTTTACAAAATCAATATGCCTGGCGCTCTGCTTGAAAAACAGAAAGCTAAGGCTATCAAGCAAGCCAAGAAACTGCTTCAAAGGGGAGGACTTATTCCAATGGATGAGCCATTGGTTTCTTAGCAACATCTATAACTTCATATTCCTTAAGAAGCTGCAGTTTCCAGACAGCTTTTTGAAGTACACCCATTTACGGCTGCCCTCTACTTTCTTTTACACTACCTCCTAAAAACATATCCAAGATATGCCTACGCTTATCTTGGATATGGAAAACCCGTCATGCTTAGATATTAATACCCTACAGTACAATAGCCATATACCACTGTCGGATTAGAGACCTTCTTTTTTGCAATCACTGAAGCACCGATTGATAATGAGCTTACAGTTTTGCTCTGATATCCTGTGCTGCTGCCCGAAACATATGCTGTAGTAGTTTTACAGTCCTGACTGGCAGTAAATGTATTGTATACATAGCTGCTGTCCTTACTGAAGCTCATGGTTCCCAGCAAATCATCAGAGCCTGATTTTCTTACATATAAAACATACCCGCCTGATGAACTATGAACATCCGTTGTCACGCTTGCCGCATTTGCCGGAACCGAATTCATTCCCACAACCAATATGGCAGCCATCATACCTGTTAATAATTTTTTCTTATTTGATGTTCTCAAAGCAAACCACTCTCTTTTTTTACATATGCATACGAAGATCGTTGATGAGTTTTCTGCCCGCATACATTTAACCCTTTCACACTCATCTACATTCTATACAGATAAAATATCACAGGCCCACACACATTTCAATATATTTGGCGCAAACAGCAAAAAAAAGGCTGTCAACGGCTTTTTGAGCATATCATTTTTCAAATTTCCCTTTTCAAAATTGCAAGACTATGTTATTATTAATTTGTTGCATTTATTCCACATGTTTCTACATTAGCAGACCTTCCCGGTCAAAAATTCAAAACGGAGGTGAGATGGATATGAAGATAGAAATTGCCATACTGGAAGCAAATGAGCAGGACTTTTCCCATCTTGCTTCTCTATTGACAAAATGGAGCTGGAATACCGGAAACGGTATTGAAATATCTCGATTTACAGACGGGAAAATCATCGAGGAATTCAAAAGAAAAAAATACGACCTTCTATTTGCGGAAATCAGGACACGACAAGCAAAGACCGCAGCCGGAATAAATATATGTAAGACATTGCGTATGAATGGCTACAACAATGAAATTATTGTCTTAACAGACTTTCGTGAATATGTATTTGAAGGTTATAACATACAGGCGTTAAATTATCTGATCAAGCCTGTCTCACAGGATACATTATCATCGACTCTCAACCAATATATGGAACTTCGTACGAAGGATTATTATTACCTGCAAGACAGAGGAACCATAAATAAAATACGCTATAACGACATATTATTTATTCAAAAGCAGAAGCATAATATTGTATTCCACACCTGCGCTGATGTCTATTATGAACGGGCAACATTGTACGACGTAACAAAAAAACTACCGTCTTGCTTCGTACGGTGTCACAAATCATACATACTGAATCTGTCGCATGTGCAATCTGTTGCCGGCAATATGGCGCTCCTGTCAGACAGCAGTACACAAATTATCGGGCGGAAATATCTGACTGCAATCAGAAATGCCTTATCAAATTTATCCCGTTTGTAATGAGTACTGCGTCAGTGTCGCTGCCGGCATTACATAATTCTAACAAAAAAACTGTCGCACTAGGGATTTTAATGTGGCAGTCCATAACTAATTGAAAGGACATACAGGCTTAAGCTTGTATGTCCTTCATCATTAACATTTTCAAATTATATCAACTCAAGAATGACTTTCATGGCACCATCTCCACGACGCTCTCCAATCTTAACGATTCTGGTGTAACCACCCTTGCGTCCTGCATACTTTGCACCATATTCATCAAACAGCTTCGCTGTGAGGTCAACCTTCTTCGTACCGGCCTTTCTGCCTGCAGCCTCTGCCGGAACCTCTACAACCGGATAAAGAACCCTGAGCATCTGTCTTCTTGCATGAAGTCTGGAAGGCTGGTCCTTCTTAACCTTCTTCTCTACCTCATCATACTGGGTAACCTTCTTACCGTCAACAACCTCTTTGATTCTCTTGCCGTCCTTATCCTTCTTAGCAACCTTAGCTGTTACGGTAACCTCATCATAGTTATCCTTCTCTTTTACAGCCAAAGTGATAAGATGCTCTGCTATCTTACGAACTTCCTTGGCTCTTGCCTCGGTTGTCTCAATCCTTCCATGATAGATCAGCTGTGTTACCTGATTACGAAGTAACGCCATTCTCTGATCGGATTTCTTTCCAAGTTTTCTATACATTGCCATTTTTCTGATTCCTCCTTACCCTTACGGGTCTTCACTGTGCTTACTGTTATTCAGCGTGAGTGGTAATATATCATAAGGGATACCACGCAATGGCGGATTCCTTATGACCTGACTTGTTTACTCATCTCCTGTACGAAGAGATAAACCAAGCTCCTTTAATTTTGCAAGAACCTCTTCGAGGGACTTACGCCCAAGATTACGAACCTTCATCATATCCTCGGAAGTCTTATTTGTCAATTCTTCTACTGTATTGATGCCCGCTCTCTTCAAGCAGTTGTATGAACGAACGGAAAGCTCCAGCTCATCAATATTCATCTCAAGTACTTTTTCTTTCTCATCATCTGTCTTCTCTACCATAACGTCCACAGACTTGGCATTCTCCGACAAATCGATAAAAAGATTCAAATGCTCGCTCAGCACCTTTGCAGCAAGGCTTACAGCCTCATCCGGTGCCAGTGCTCCATTTGTATACACATCAAGTGTCAGCTTATCATAATCGGTAATCTGACCTACACGTGTGTTTTCAACTGTAAGATTCACACGCTCCACAGGTGTATAAATCGAATCGATTGCAATAGCATCTATGGATGAATCAAGATCCTTATTCTTGTCAGAACCTACGTATCCTCTTCCGTTTGTGATAGTAAGCTCCATCTCAAGCTTTGTGTCCGCTCCACTCAGGTTTGCAATCACAAGATCAGGATTCAATATTTCAATATCGCCGTCTACTTGAATATCACCAGCAGTTACAACACAATCTCCTGAGGCATCGATATATGCCTGCTTAATCTCATTTGTAGAACCGTTATTTTTAATACACAGGTCCTTAATGTTCATCACGATCTCTGTCACATCTTCCTTTACACCAGGAATAGAACTGAACTCATGAAGAACACCCTTTATCTTAATCATGCTGACAGCTGTTCCGGGTAATGATGACAACATGATTCTTCTAAGAGAATTACCAAGAGTTGTACCATAACCTCTCTCCAAAGGTTCTACTACAAATTTACCGTACTTGTTGTCCTCAGAAATCTCAACGATTTCTATTTTAGGTTTTTCAAATTCAAACACTATTGCCCCTCCTTCTGGATAACCGGTGTTCTAAGCTACCTATTACTTTGAATATAACTCGACGATAAGGGTTTCATTTACAGGTACGTCAATCTGCTCTCTAAGCGGCTTCTCAAGTACAGTACCACTCAAAGTCTCCAAATCTGACTCCATCCAAGCCGGAGTCGTATGGCCTGCATTTGCCTCAACAATATCCTTATATCTCTGAAGAGACTTGCTCTTCTCTCTGATTTCAATCTTGTCACCAGGATTTACTCTGTAAGAAGGAATGTTGATACACTTGCCATTTACCAATACATGCTTATGATCTACTATCTGTCTTGCCTCACGTCTTGTTCTTGCAAAGCCCATGCGGAAAACGATATTATCCAGTCTTAACTCAAGTAAAACCATAAGGTTTGGACCTGTAAGACCAGGCATTCTCTCAGCTTTCTCAAAAAGATTACGGAAAGGCTTCTCAAGCATACCATAAATAAACTTTGCCTTCTGCTTCTCGCGAACCTGTAAACCGTATTCACTGACTTTTCTGTTTGCTCTTGTTAATTTTCTGTTTGATTTCTTATTCACACCGAGATACATTGGCTCCATACCCAAAGATCTGCATCTCTTAAGAATTGGGGTTCTATCTACTGCCATTACGTTGTACCTCCTAATTAAACTCTTCTTCTCTTTGGCGGACGACATCCGTTATGTGGAACCGGAGTAACATCCTTAATACTAACAACTTCAAGACCACATGCTGAAAGAGCACGGATTGCTGCCTCTCTGCCTGAACCCGGACCCTTGACCATAACATCAATGGTCTTAAGTCCACACGGAATAGCTGCCTTTGCTGCAGTCTCTGCTGCCATCTGCGCAGCATAAGGTGTAGACTTTCTTGAGCCTCTGAAGCCTAATCCGCCTGCACTTGCCCAAGATAATGCATTGCCTTCCGCATCTGTTAATGTAACGATTGTATTGTTAAATGATGCCTGAATATGAGCCTGTCCACGCTCTACGTTCTTTCTGACACGCTTCTTAGCCACTTTTTTAGTAGTAACTTTCTTAGCCATTAACCTAAACCTCCCTGGTTATTCCTAAACATACCGCGGTATATATAACCGCAGACTATCCTCTAAAACCCGCAGAAACACTCCGCAGATTTCCATGTCTGTATTATTTCTTCTTATTTGCAACTGTCTTCTTAGGACCCTTACGGGTTCTGGCATTTGTCTTTGTCTTCTGTCCGCGTACCGGAAGTCCCTTTCTGTGACGGATTCCGCGGTAACATCCGATTTCCTGTAAGCGCTTGATATTAAGAGCTACTTCTCTACGTAAATCACCCTCTACAACCTGTGTCTCATTGATAACCTCACTGAGTCTCTTAACCTCATCATCAGTCAAATCGCGCACCCTTGTATCAGGATCAACATTTGCTTCTTTCAGAATTCTTGTTGCTGAGCTTCTACCTATACCGTAAATATAAGTAAGACCTATTTCGATACGCTTGTCTCTTGGTAAATCAACACCTGAAATACGAGCCATTCTAATATACCTCCGTAAATTTTCCCCGATTCGTCTATCGAATCATCCGGTTTCTAAAAATATCCTTTCAGTCTGTCATGTGTTCGGTATCTCTTATAAAAATAAGAGGTGAAATGCATACCGCCTGCATCTGCCAGACAATCCATAAATAGCATTAATTATATGCTACAGCCGCTTAAATGGTAGAAATGTGATAAGGAATATTATCACACGCACAAATACAAGGCATAGTTACAGATGGGCTATCATCCTACATACCTTGTTCTAACTTTCCTGTCAGACCGCGCATCCCGATGGTGCCCGGTGACCTATATTATTATAGATTTAACCCTGACGCTGTTTGTGCTTTGGATTCTCGCATATTATGCGAACACTGCCTTTTCTTTTAATGACTTTGCACTTATCGCAAATCGGTTTTACTGATGCTCTAACCTTCATTAAAATGCACTCCTTTCAAAAAAGTCCGCTACGAATTAGTATTCTACCATTAAATAGAATACAATGCAAGCAATTTTTATTTTATTTTGCTCTCCATGTAATTCTGCCCTTTGTCAAATCATATGGAGATAAAACCACCGTTACCTTATCGCCCGGAAGAATCTTGATATAATTCATTCTGAGCTTCCCGCTTATATGGGCCAAAACCTTTAACCCGTTTTCCAACTCAACCTGAAACATTGCGTTTGGAAGCTTCTCCAAAACAACGCCTTCCATCTCAATCTCATCTGCTTTCGGCATATATATCCTCCTATTCTCATCACATGCTCGCGAGCCCGATGCCGGATTCGCACAAAATCATAAATCTATTCCGTCTGCTCTGGACAATATCTCCGGCTCTCCCTCGGTAATTAGAATTGTATTCTCGTAATGAGCAGACCGTTCTCCGTCTGCAGTCACCACCGTCCAATCATCGTCCAGCCATCTCACCTCATAACTGCCTATATTAATCATCGGTTCCACCGCTATCGTCATACCTGCTTTAAGCTTAGGTCCCCTTTTCAATCTCGTAAAGTTCGGTATCTCAGGAGCCTCGTGAAGGCTGGCCCCCACTCCGTGTCCTACCAAATCACGTACCGCGGAATATCCTCTTGCTGTAATATAATCAAAAACAGCTTTGGATATGTCATTTATATGATTGCCCGGTCTGCATGCCTTCAAGCCCTCAAAGAAGCTTTCCTTTGTCACCCGGATCAAATCTGCTGATTTTTCATCAATCACCCCAACACCATAGGTACGCGCCGAGTCGGAATGATATCCGTTATATATAACACCCGCATCCAGACTGACGATATCTCCTTCCTTCAGTATTCTCTTCTTGGAAGGGATTCCGTGGACGACCTCCTCGTTTACGGATACACAGATAGAAGCAGGATATCCGTTATAATTCAGGAAAGAAGGTATGCAGCCGTAGCTTCTGATTACCTTTTCTCCAAGCTTATCAATCTCGTATGTGGAAATTCCCGGTCTGATTGCTTTCCTTAATTCCTCATGTGTGAGGGCCAGAATTCTTCCGGCCTCACGCATGCATTCAATTTCCTTCTGAGACTTTATTACAATTGCCATCCGCCTATGCTCCTAAAATTGAAACAATTGCATGAAACACATCCTGCATATCCATAGTTCCGTCAACCTCTGCAATAACACCCTTCTTCGTGTAATAGTCAATAAGCGGCTGTGTCTGATCATGGTATACCTGCAATCTGTTCAATACGGTTTCAGGCTTATCATCATCTCTCAAAATCAGATCTGCACCGCAGGTGTCACATTTACCCTCAACCTTTGTAGGATTGTAAACAATATGATATGTTGCACCGCAGCCTACACAGGCTCTTCTTCCTGACATTCTGTTTACAATATTCTCATCCGGCACCTCAACATTGATTGCAAAATCTACGCTCTCGCCGTTTGCCGAAAGTGCTTTGTCAAGCGCCTCTGCCTGCGGAATCGTTCTCGGGAAGCCGTCTAGGATATAACCGTTCTTACAGTCATCTGCCTTAAAACGATCCATAATCAAATCTACAACAAGCTCATCCGGTACCAAAAGCCCTTTGTCCATGTATTCCTTTGCCTTTGCGCCAAGCTCCGTGCCGTTTTTAATATTCGCTCTGAAAATATCTCCCGTCGAGATATGCGGGATTCCATATTTTTCAGCTATCATCTTTGCCTGTGTTCCCTTGCCTGCGCCAGGTGCGCCCAACATTATAATCTTCATAATCTTCCTCCTAATCCAACTGCCGATAGTATCAATAATCCTATAATCAGGAATAGGAATGTATCCCAAAAGGATACACTCCTTATCTTCCTTATCTCACTTAATCCGTCAAGAATCCCGAATAATTTCTGACAATCATCTTGGACTCTATCTGTTTAATTGTCTCAATAATAACACCAACCACAATGATTAGGGATGTGCCGCCGAATGATACATTGGCGCCAAACATTCCATTAAAGAATATAGGAATCAGAGCAACAAGGATCAAGCCGATCGCTCCGATAAACACAATGTAGTTGAGTATCTTATTCAAATAATCCTGTGTTGGCTTACCCGGTCTGATACCCGGAATAAAGCCACCGCTTTTCTTCATATTGTTCGCAATTTCCATCGGATTGAATGTAACCGATGTATAAAAATATGCGAAAAAGAACACTAACAGAATATATAAAATCAATCCAATACTCGCCCACGGATAGGAGGGATTGAACCAGTAATTCGAATTCATTCCCCGGATAATCTTCGCCCATGTACCCGATGTGCTGATATTGAACAGATTGATTATAACAGCCGGCACCGACATAATCGATGATGCAAAGATGACCGGAATAACGCTTGATGTGTTGACTTTAAGAGGGATATGACTTCCCTGTCCGCCTACCATACGTCTTCCCTGCACCTTCTGCGCATACTGCACAGGTATCTTTCTGACACCGTCCTGAAGCAGGACAACCAAAACAACTGTTACAATGATGACTGCCAATATAATAGCAGCCGCAATCACCTGATTAACAATATCCTTGTTCTTTATAAACATCTCATAGAGATCTGAAAAGTCGCTTGGCATTCTGGATACGATATTAATCAAAAGAATGATGGAAATACCATTTCCCACACCATGATCTGATATTCTTTCACCTAACCACATAACAAATGCACTGCCGGTCGTCAGTGTAATGATAATCAGAGCATATCCGAGAGGTCCCTCTATTGTCAAATAATTACCTCTGTCGAATCCGATTGCCAGTCCCAGACTCTCGATTACGGAAAGAAGAATTGTCACATATCTTGTGATAGCCGTCATCTTCTTTCTTCCATCCTCACCATCCTTCTGCATTTCCTCCAATGCCGGAATGGCAATGGTAAGTAACTGCATGATAATGGATGATGTAATATACGGGGTAACATTCAACGCAAAAATTGACATCTGCGTAAATGATCCGCCTGTAAAGGAACTAATGAAACTGTTCGCATCCCCCAGAGCGGATTCCAAATATTCTTTTACCGCTTCGGTATCCAATCCCGGTACGGGGATTAATGAACCAAATCTTACAACAATCAAGATAAAGAACGTAAACAGTAAACCATTTCGTATATCCTTCACCTTGAGTGCATCCCTTAAGGTCTTGAACATGCTTAAATCACCTCTGCTTTTCCGCCAAGAGCTTCAATCTTCTCAGCAGCGGACTTACTGAAAGCATTTACCTTAACAGTAAGCTTTTTTGTCAACTCTCCATTTCCTAAAATCTTAACACCATCTCTGGGATTCTTTACAACACCGGCCTCAATCAGAGTTGCTACCGATACCTCAGCGCCATCCTCAAATCTCTCAAGTGCAGAAAGATTGATTGCAACAATCTCCTTATGATTTCTGCATGTGAATCCTCTCTTCGGGATTCTTCTATACAATGGCATCTGACCGCCTTCAAAGCCCGGTCTCGTCGCTCCTGAACGGGCCTTCTGACCTTTATGTCCTTTACCTGCGGTCTTGCCATTTCCTGAACCATGTCCACGGCCTCTTCTGAAGTTATCGCTTGAAACAGCGCCCTCAGCAGGCTTTAAACTTGATAAATCCATGACTGTACCTCCTTCTCGAAAATATATTAAACCTCTTCTACCTTAACCATGTGACGTACCTGGTTAACCATTCCCATTGTTGCTGCATTGTTTGGAAGCTCAACAGTCTTATACATCTTGTTCAAGCCCAGTGCCTTTACAGTGGCTCTATGCTTCGGAATAGCACCAATCGGGGACTTCACCAATGTTACCTTAACCTTATCTGCCATTTTGATATACCTCCTTAGTTAAGAATCTCATCTAATGACTTACCACGGAGTCTGGCAATCTCTTCAGGTGACTTAATCTTTGAAAGACCTTCGATTGTCGCAAGAACTACGTTCTGCTTATTATTTGAACCCAAGGACTTTGTACGAATATTTGTGTATCCTGCAAGCTCCAGTACCTTACGGGCAGGACCGCCAGCGATAATACCAGTACCTTCCGGAGAAGACTTCAGCAATACCCTTGCACTGCCGAACTCACCTTCCCAATCATAAGGAATACTGCCGTTCTCATTAATATTTACCTTAATCAGTTTCTTGATTGCATCTTCTTTTCCCTTACGGATTGCCTCAGGGACCTCAGCTGCCTTGCCTAAGCCGGCGCCAATATGACCGTTCTTATCACCGACAACCACGAGAGCTGCAAATCTCATATTACGTCCACCCTTTACAACCTTGGTTACACGCTTGATATTAACAACACTCTCTTCTAATTCTAAATTAGTAGCATCTATAATCTCATGCTTCATGCGTCGTTCTCCTCCCTATTAGAATTCAAGTCCAGCTTCTCTGGCTGCATCAGCCAAAGCCTGAATCTTACCCTGATATATAAAACCGCCTCTGTCAAAGACTACTGTTTTGATGCCCGCGTCGAGCGCTCTCTTAGCGATAACCTGACCTAAGTAAGCTGCTGCTGCAACATCATTTGTCTTCTCTAACTGATCCTTTACTTCCTTCTGAACTGTTGAAGCTGACACTAAAGTTTTGCCGACTGTATCATCAATAATCTGAGCGTACATATGATTATTACTTCTGAATACAGCAAGTCTTGGTCTTTCAGCAGTGCCGCTAAAACGGTTACGAACTCTTAAATGCTTCTTAGCGCGAATAGCACTTCTTGATTCCTTGTTAATCATCTTTTTCACTCCTTAATTATTTCTTACCAGTCTTACCAACCTTACGTCTGATAACCTCATCAGCATATTTGATACCCTTGCCCTTATACGGCTCCGGTGCTCTCTTCTCTCTGATTTCGGCAGCGTACTGTCCAACTTTTTCTTTATCAATACCACTTACGATAATTTTATTTCCATCAACTGTAGTTGTGATACCTTCAGGATCCACCATCTCAACCGGATGGGAATAACCAAGTGACAGATTCAGCTTGTTACCCTGCTTAGCAGCTCTGTAACCTACACCGTTTACCTCAAGCGTCTTGTTATATCCTTCAGTAACACCGACTACCATGTTATGAATGAGAGTTCTTGTCAGACCATGTAATGACTTCATCTTCTTTAAATCATTTGGTCTCTTTACTAATATTTCAGAACCTTCCTGCACGATTTCCATCTCTGCCGGAAGAACTCTCTCAAGAGTTCCCTTCGGTCCCTTTACAGTCACCTTGTTATTTTCTGCTATAGCAACGGTAACACCGTCAGGTATAGCGATAGGCATTCTTCCAATACGTGACATTTCGCCCGTCCTCCTTAAATTAATACATATATCTGATTGAAAATGCTGTTTTATGTGCTCAATGTCACCATATGAACGCTAATACTTCACCGCCAACATTCTCTTTTCTTGCTTCCTTATCTGTAAGTACACCCTTGTTTGTTGAGATGATTGCAGTACCAAGTCCGCCAAGAACTCTTGGAAGCTCATCCTTAGATGCATATACACGAAGACCAGGCTTAGAAATTCTCTTTAAACCTGTAAGAATCTTCTCGTTTTTGTTAGCACCATATTTCAGTGTAATCCTGATTGTCTTGAAATTTCCTTCTTCTATAACGTCAACTGCCTTGACATAACCTTCCTTGAGGAGAATGTCTGCAATCGCCAGCTTCATCTTGGATGCCGGTATATCTACTGTATCATGTTTTGCAGTATTTGCATTACGGATTCTTGTAAGCATATCTGCAATTGGATCGCTCATTGACATAGTGTGTTTTCCTCCTTATAATCTTACCAGCTTGACTTCTTAACGCCTGGTATCTGTCCCTTATATGCTAACTCACGGAAACATACTCTACAAATTCCATATTTTCTTAAAACTGAATGTGGACGTCCACATATCTTGCAGCGAGTGTACTCTCTTGTAGAAAACTTCTGAGGGCGCTGCTGCTTAATCTTCATAGATGTTTTTGCCATTTTATTTCCTCCTAATTACTTCTTAAACGGCATACCGAAAAGAGTTAATAATTCACGAGCTTCTTCGTCAGTCCGGGCTGTCGTAACAAAAATTACGTCCATACCTCTCACCTTATCTACCTTATCGTACTCAATCTCAGGGAAAATGAGCTGCTCCTTGATACCAAGTGCGTAGTTTCCTCTGCCATCAAACGCATCAGGATTAACGCCGCGGAAGTCACGTACACGAGGCAGTGCAAGATTTACAAGTCTGTCTGTGAACTCATACATCTTCTCACCTCTCAACGTAACCTTACACCCGATTGGCATACCTTCTCTCAGCTTGAAGTTAGCAACCGACTTCTTAGCACGGGTAACAACTGCCTTCTGTCCTGTAATTGTCTCAAGATCCTTTACGGCTGAATCCAAAACCTTTGCATTCTCTCTCGCTTCACCAACGCCCATGTTGATAACAATCTTCTCAAGCTTTGGGATCTGCATAACATTTTTATAACCGAACTTCTTCATCATAGCATCCTTTATCTCGGTGCTATACATTTCTTTAAGTCTGCTCAAAATCTGTACCTCCTTTCCTAAGTTCCTAATCGATTACTTCCAGCTTGCCATCTACCCTGGCTACTCTTACTTTTTCCTTCTTCTCACCCTGGAAGCCGACTCTTACCGGCTTACCCTTGTACAGATACATAACATTTGATATATCGATAGGAGCTTCCTTATCAATGATGCCGCCCTGCTGATTCTGCATGCTAGGCTTGCTGTGCTTATGAACGATATTCACACCTTCAACCAACACCTTGTGATTCTTGGTATCTACAGACAACACCTTGCCTTCTTTACCTTTATCCTTACCGGCAATGACCTGAACCATGTCATCCTTCTTGATCTTCATTGTTGCCACAGTATCCACCTCCTACAGTACTTCCGGTGCAAGAGATACGATCTTCATAAACTTCTTATCTCTGAGCTCTCTTGCTACAGGTCCAAATATACGAGTTCCTCTTGGATTTCCATCATCCTTAATAATAACGGCGGCATTCTCGTCAAACTTGATGTATGAACCATCCTTACGGCGTGCGCCCTTCTTGGAACGTACTACTACGGCTTTAACGACATCGCCTTTTTTTACAACTCCACCTGGTGTTGCATCTTTAACAGAGGCAACGATGATATCACCAATATTTGCATATCTTCTTGTAGAACCGCCTAATACTCTGATGCAGAGGATTTCCTTTGCGCCGGTATTATCAGCAACTCTAAGTCTTGTTTCCTGCTGAACCATTGTTTACGCCTCCTTACTTCGCCTTCTCGATTATCTCGACAAGCCTCCACCTCTTATCCTTTGATAAAGGTCTTGTCTCCATAACTCTTACTCTATCACCAATCTTACATTCGTTGTTCTCATCATGTGCCTTGAGCTTGTAAGTTCTCTTTACAATCTTACCGTAAAGAGGATGCTTTACATTATCAACGATTGACACAACAATTGTCTTGTCCATCTTATCACTTGTAACTAAGCCTACACGTGTTTTTCTCAGATTTCTGTCCACAATATTTCCTCCTTTTACGATAATCAGTCAGCCTTCTGCGCTATAACTGTCTGTATTCTTGCGATGTTTCTTCTTACATCCTTGATTCTGCTTGTGTTCTCGAGCTGATTAGTGGCATTCTGGAATCTAAGGTTAAATAATTCCTTCTTAGCAGCAACCAAATCGCTCTGTAATTCCTCAAGTGATTTTGCATTTAATTCTTCTTTATATTCCTTAAGCTTCACTGCCATTAACCTCCTTATCCAAATCTGCCTTTGACACGATCTTACACTTTAAAGGCAGCTTGTGCGTTGCAAGACGGAGAGCCTCCTTTGCTGTTTCCTCAGGCACACCTGAGATTTCAAACATAACTCTGCCCGGCTTAACAACCGCTACCCAGTACTCAAGCGCACCCTTACCGGAACCCATACGGGTTTCAGCAGGCTTTGCCGTAACCGGCTTATCAGGGAAAATCTTAATCCAAACCTTACCATTACGTTTTACATATCTTGTCATTGCAATACGGGCTGCCTCAATCTGGTTTGACTTCACCCATGCCGGCTCCAATGCAACAATACCATACTCGCCGTTTGTTATTTTATTTCCTCTAAGCGCCTTACCTGCCATAGAACCTCTGAACTGTTTACGACGCTTAACTCTCTTAGGCATTAACATTATTTATCGCTCCCTTCCTTATTTTCCTTAGTAGGAAGTACTTCACCATGGTAAATCCATGTCTTAACACCAACTTTACCGTATGTGGTATTTGCCTCAGCAAAACCATAATCGATATCGGCACGAAGCGTCTGAAGAGGAATTGTTCCCTCACTGTAGAACTCTGTTCTTGCCATATCAGCTCCGCCAAGTCGTCCTGAACAGGATGCCTTAATACCCAGAGCGCCTGCCTTCATGGTTCTTCCCATGCATGACTTCATTGCTCTTCTGAAAGAAATACGATTCTCAAGCTGTGCTGCGATATTCTCAGCAACAAGCTGTGCATCCAAATCCGGCTTCTTAATCTCCTTGATGTCGATAATAAGCTTTTTAGACGTAAGCTTCTGTACCTTAGCCTTTACCTTCTCAATTCCTGCTCCGCCCTTGCCGATTACAACACCAGGCTTGGCAGTATATACATTAACCTTTACTCTGTCAGCAGTTCTCTCAATCTCAATCTTGGAAATATTTGCTGCGTAAAGCTCTTTCTTTAAAAACTCTCTGATTTTGTAGTCCTCAACAAGGTTATCTGCAAATTCACCGTTCTTGGTATCAGCATACCACTTTGAATCCCAGTCCTTGATGACACCGACTCTTAAACCATGTGGATTAACCTTCTGTCCCATTGCTTACCTCCTATCTTTCATCCAGCACAATTGTAATGTGGCTTGTTCTCTTCTCGATTCTGTAAGCCCTGCCCTGTGCTCTCGGTTGAATTCTCTTCATTGTTGGTCCTTTGTTTGCATAACATTCAGCAATGTAAAGGTCTTCGGCCTTCATGCCGTTATTATTCTCTGCGTTTGCGATTGCAGACTTGAGCAGCTTCTCTATTACCCTTGATGCATATCTGTTGTTATAAGCAAGAATACCGAGTGCTGAAGTTACATCCTTGCCTCTGATTGCATCTAACACAAAACAAGCCTTGGTAACTGATACTCTAGCGTATGAGACAGTAGCCTTTGGTCTTGTATCCTTATTCTCATTTCTGAGTCTCTTAATCTGGGATCTATGTCCTTTTGCCATGAATGTTTCCTCCTTCCTACTTATCTCCTACCCTTTTTCTCATCCTTGCCATGTCCTCTGTATGTTCTTGTTGCAACAAACTCACCGAGCTTATGTCCTACCATATCCTCAGTTACATATACAGGTACATGCTTTCTTCCATCATAAACTGCTATTGTATGACCTACAAATGAAGGAAAGATAGTAGAACGGCGTGACCAGGTTTTGATAACCTGCTTGTCATTCGCTGCATTTAAAGCATCTATCTTCTTTAACAAATAATCATCTGCAAATGGTCCTTTTTTTAATGAACGAGCCATATGTTACCTCCTATTTCCTACTTTACGTTCTTACCGTCTCTGGTTCTGATTATCAACTTGTTTGACTGCTTATTCTTCTTTCTAGTCTTAAGTCCAAGTGCCGGCTTGCCCCAAGGAGTAGATGGTCCCGGTCTACCGATACTTGTTCTACCTTCACCACCACCATGCGGATGGTCGTTAGGGTTCATAACAGAACCACGAACTGTAGGTCTGATACCCATATGACGTTTACGTCCTGCCTTACCGATATTGACAAGACCATGCTCAATGTTACCCACCTGACCGATTGTCGCACGGCATATGATAGGAACCATTCTCATCTCGCCTGAAGGAAGTCTTAATGTTGCATACTTGCCTTCCTTAGCCATGAGCTGAGCCGAGTTACCGGCGGAACGAACAAGCTGTGCGCCCTTTCCGGGATAAAGCTCTATATTGTGGATCTCCGTACCGACCGGAATCTCTGAGAGCGGCAGGCAGTTACCGACCTTGACCTCTGCATTTGCACCGCTCATTACCTCATCGCCAACCTTCAATCCGACAGGAGCGATAATGTATGCCTTCTCACCGTCTACATAGTGAAGAAGTGCAATATTTGCGGTTCTGTTCGGATCGTACTCAATTGCTGCTACCTTTGCAGGTATATCATCTTTTCTTCTCTTGAAATCAATAATTCTATATTTCTGTCTGTTACCGCCGCCATGATGTCTTACGGTAATCTTTCCCTGATTATTACGTCCGGCTGTCTTATCCTTCTTTGCAAGAAGAGATTTCTCAGGAGTGCTCTTTGTAATCTCCTCAAAATCAAGACCGGTCATATGCCTTCTGGAAGGTGTATATGGGTTATAAGCCTTAATTCCCATTGTATTTCTCCTTTCAAACTACGTTTTATTGTCACGCTTTACTGCGTATAATCTATAAAAAGCTTCAATGTCTCCTACAGTCCCTCGAACAACTCAATATCTGCGCTCTCTGCTGTAAGCTGCACAATCGCTTTCTTTGTCTTTGCTGTCCGACCGTAGGTCATACCACGTCTCTTTTTCTTTCCGTCATAATTCATGGTATTTACCTTTGCTACCTTTGTTCCCTCGAACATCTTCTCAACAGCTTCCTTTACCTGTGACTTTGTTGCATCAGGATGTACAAGAAATGTATACTTCTTCTCTGCCATAGCGTTCATGCTCTTCTCTGTCAGAACCGGCTTCAAAATCACATCATAATACTTAATATCTGCCATTATGCATACACCTCCTCGATTGCTGCTACTGCATCCTTGGTGATTACCAGTGAATCATACTTCAGGATATCGTATACGTTGATTGCATTTGTCATTGTTGTCTTTACGGTCGGGATGTTTCTGGCGGAAAGAATCACCTTCTCGTCCTTATCCTTTGTAACCACCAGTGCCTTAGGCGCTTTCAGGTTATCAAGAATCTCAACGAACTTTGAAGTCTTAATCTCATCCAGATTGAGCGCATCAACAACTACCATCTTAGAGTCCTGAACCTTAGAGGTAAGTGCGGATTTGATTGCAATCTGCTTTTCCTTCTTATTCATCTTCATGGAATAATCTCTTGGCTTTGGAGCAAATACAACGCCACCGCCTGTCCACTGTGGTGCTCTGGTTGAACCCTGTCTTGCATGACCGGTTCCTTTCTGTCTCCAAGGCTTTCTTCCACCGCCGGAAACCTCTGAGCGTGTCTTTGCACTCTGTGTTCCCTGACGACTGTTTGCCAGCTGGCTTACTACTGCCAGATGTACTAAATGCTCATTTATTTCAACACCGAATACATTGTCATTCAGCTCAAGCTTATCTACTTCTTTTCCTTCAGTGTTATAAACTGCTACTGTTGCCATCTAATGTTCCTCCTTCCTGAAAAGCCGGCTTATTTGCCAGCCTTTACTGTTTCCTTAATCATTACTAATGATTTCTTTGGTCCGGGAACGGCACCCTTTACCAAGATTACATTGTTTTCAACATCTATCTTAACTATCTCAAGGTTCTGTACCGTAACTCTTACATTACCCTTATGACCAGGCATCTTCTTTCCCTTGAATACTCTGCCCGGTGTTGTTGCAGAACCATTGGAACCTGCATGGCGATGATATTTTGAACCATGCGCTGAAGGGCCTGACTTCATGCCGTATCTCTTGATACCGCCTGCATATCCTTTACCCTTTGACTTAGCAGTGACATCAATCCTGTCACCCTCTGCAAAAATGTCAGCTTTAATCTCGTCGCCAGCGTTGTAATCTGCCGTATTCTCCAGTCTGAACTCTCTGACAAACCGCTTAGGTGTTGTACCTGCTTTCTTGAAGTGTCCTACCTCAGCCTTACCTGCGCCATGTGGGTTTCTGATAACCTTCTTTCCAGAAACATCCTTTGCATTTACTCTTTCCTTCTTCTCGCCGAAACCAACCTGAATTGCATCGTAACCGTCATTGTCAACTGTTTTTACCTGAGTTACAACACAAGGTCCGGCCTCCAATACTGTTACCGGTGTCAACACACCATCTTCATTGAAGATTTGAGTCATTCCGACTTTAGTTGCTAAAATCGCTTTCTTCATTATAAAACTTCCTCCTAATTTTAATTCACAGCGGATTGATTTCAAAACCAATCATACTAAATTCAATCCCAACGGATTGTAATTAGGTACTGCTTATTTACCTTAAATAAATGTGATTGATGAAATTACTTCATCTTGACGTCTACATACACACCAGCTGACATATCAACCTTCTGAAGAGCATCGATTGTCTTCTGTGATGGTGAAATTACGTCAATGAGTCTCTTGTGGGTTCTCTGCTCGAACTGCTCTCTGGAATCCTTATACTTATGAACAGCTCTCAGAATTGTAATCTTCTCCACCTTTGTAGGCATCGGAACGGGTCCGCTGACCTTTGCCCCCGTACTCTTAACAGTTTCGATAATCTGCTTTGCAGCCTGATCGATTAACTTGTGATCGTACGCCTTCAATGTAATTCTCATAATTTGACTTGCCATAAAAAAAGCCGCCTCCTTTTCGCACTTTTTGTAGTACGACAAGTGGTGACTGTACAACTTTCCCGTGTGTGTCGTAATGATGAGCATTCCGACTTCCACGTCATCTCCGTTCTCCCGAATGCAGCTTCCTGCTCCTGACGGATGGTTATTTGGTACAGTGACTTGTCGCCAGTTATCTTTAATTGACATTCGCTCCACGAAAAACCCGACGGATTACCGTACGGCAACCTCCGCTTCCACGCTATCAATGTCACAGCAAGTGCTATTATAATCCATACATCCGCATATTGCAAGAACTTTTTTAATTTTTTTATATGCTTTTTTATATATGTTTACATATAACAATCCGCCTGTCCCCATCACGGAAAACAGACGGATTATATACATGTACAAATATCTTCTATATATATTATGTCAGCTGTATAAGTTATTGTTGTTGTCGCTGTACGGCATATTCTGTCCGTTCATTCCTGCATTATTCATCGTCCCATACGGATCCGCGCCCGGCTGCATCGGATTGCCATATGCGTCAACGCCGGACTGTATCGGATTGCCATATGCATCAACGCCCGGCTGTATCGGATTGCCATATGCGTCAACACCCGGCTGCATTGGATTGCCGTATGCGTCAACACCCGGCTGCATTGAATTAAAATACGGCGTCTGCCCTGCCAGAACAGCCTGCGCTGCTTTTTCTTTCTTTCTGTTCTTGACCGTTGCCACAAGACCAAGCAGGCAGGCAATACCCAACAGCATAAGGAAGCCAATTATAAGCCATGTTTGTAGCTTTGTTTCCGTCGTATCAATTGTAATGTAGCGAACTACAAGACCATCTGATTCATAAATTCCGTAATAATCCAGAACATCATTATAATACTTTGAAACATCAGAATCGATGGTAGACACTCTTCCGCTGAAAACAACCTTTGACGGAAGTACACTGGACACACCGTTTAAATAATCCGACGTCTCATCTATCAGCTCATCCACCTTGTCTATATTCTTTCCCTTGACAGTCATGGATATAAAGGATTCGTCATCCAGCCACACCAGGCAGTGCTGCTCTTTTCCAATCGGGATAATACCGTTTATTCTGTGCTCGGTCTCGGCATACCAGTCCACAACCGCATCCACACCGACAGTCACAAACTCACCCTTTTGCGGTGTGTCGCCCGACATAACCATCTCATTCAAATCCTGCGGCTCGCTGAACAGATAATCCGATTCGCCGATCAGCATGACAGCACCGAGCAAAAAGAAAAAAATCATTCCAATGACACAGCCAGCCACACTTCCCTTACTGCCTTTTTGTTTCTTGTTCTTTGCCATAATTTCCTCCCACTTTCTAATATTAAATAAATCATTAGCCCATCCGGCTTTTTCTGTCTTCTATGCTATCACAAAACACTCATATTTTCCACTACATTTTTTCATCCTGCTTAGCAGACTCATCCAAAAGCCTGCATATAAGCGGCTTAATACGAAGCTCCCCGCACATCCGTTCCACCTCCGAAAATGCCTGCTGCCGCTTTTCTCTGCTGATATTGGTTTTCACGGCTCGAATCAGTATATTCTTCGGTGAATGAGCCATATCCACAAATTCCATAAGCTGCGTTCTGTTGCCGCTGTATTCCGGCATGCATCCGCGCACCGCATCCGTGACTAAGGCTGACATTCTCTCCTTTATAAGTCCGTACTTCATCATCGGAGCAGGCAGCGTGCTGTCAATCTGTTTATTTACCGCATGCTGGCAGCACGGGACTGACAGGATATATTTTGCATTCCATTTCACCGCATTGTACAGCGCATAATCCGTCCCCGTGTCGCAGGCATGGAGCGTTACCACCATATCAACCGGCGTGTCGGCGTTGCAGCCGTTGATATCGCCCAGTTCAAAATGCAATCCGTCATAACCGTATTTTTCTGCTGTATGGTTGCATTTTTCTATGACCTCCTCCTTCAAATCCAGCCCCACAATATTTGCTTTCCGCCCTTTCAGCTCGACCAGATAATAATAAATGACAAATGTGAGGTATGATTTTCCGCACCCGAAATCTATGATGTGAAGCTCCTCTTTTGTTTCATCCTTCAGCACATCATCCACCATCTCGATAAACCTGTTGATTTGTCTGTACTTATCATACATGTCTCCTCTTATTTCATCTATACAGTCTATAAAACTACATATATTATTGATGCTTTAAGAGAATATGTCACCCAATTTCTTTCATCGAAAAAGACCACCGTCCGAAAACGATGGTCTCCCACTGATAAGTGTAGGCACCTGTGTGCCTAAGGGTTTATATAGGATTAACTGATAAGCAAATTTACTCGGCAGATATCCCCTCTGTCTTGATGATGAACTTTGTCACACCTGTATCACCATTGTTCAGCATGGTAAATGTATCATACTCTGTGGACGCTTCCAGCACTGCCTGAATTCTGGAGGTCAGCTTCTTCACGTCCCCGTTATATGCATTTGCCAGCTTCAAAATCGCCTCCTGATTAAACTGATTCATACCGTCATCCAGCGCTGTTGCACCGTCCGCAAGCTGACTTACACCATCAGATAACCGGGATGTACCATCGGCGAGTGTTCCCATCCCGGCAACCAGCTGAGATACACCCTCTGTCAATACCGGCACATTGGAAGCGAGTGTGCTCGTGCCTGCCGCAAGTGCCTGTGTACCGGTTACGAGACTGTAACCGTTTTCCTGTGTTGCGTTAATCTGTGCCGATATCTGCGCCTTTGCGCCCTCTGCTCCGGCAATAACAGCCTGACCTGCCGCCTGACCTGCCGCAGTCTCGGCTGCCGTCTGGCAGGCATCTGCGACCTGATTACCCATAGCCGTAGCGCCATTTTCTGCCATGCCCGATGCAATCTGTGTCGCCATTGCCGTGATGGACGCCTCAACCTGTGCATTGATGGCGGCCTTTGTCTCATCATCGAGATAGGTGGAGACATACACCTCATATGTCAAACCCGGATTCTGTGCAGCGACATTCTGATAAGCCTGCATTACACCGGCCGTATACAATGCTTTTGTCAGATCCGCGTTAGCTTTCAGACCTGCACTGATCATGTTAATTGTATCCTGACTGTTCATTGTCGTTTTATATGCCTCTGCTGCCTGCGTTGAAATTGCCGTATACTGTCCCGCTTCAAACTGCTGCTGTACCGCTGTGACTGCTGCCACAGATGCCTGCTCCGCGGTCGCCTGTTTTTCCTCATCCGTCATGGCTGTATTCAGTGCCGTATTTAATGCATTGACGCCTGTGCAAATGGACTGCGCGCTTGCATTAATCGTGCCAACACCCGATGCAAGTGTTCCCGAACCATTCGCAAGACTGTTCAATCCACTTTGCAGCTGACTGACACCTGAACTGAAGTCCCCCATCTTTGAGAGCAATGTATCTGCGCCCTCTGACAGCTGTCCCGAACCGTCCACCAGCTGTGCACTTGCATCTGTAAGAGAATCCACCAGCTCATCCATGGCTGACATATCAACATCGCCTGCCAGATTCATTGCTGAACCATTCATAATCAGAGTGACTGTCATATCCATGGAGAAGTCCGTCACATCGGCTGTCACCTCAAAGTAATCCGGGAATGAGATGCCGTCTGTCATCTCGCCCTCCTCGACGCCCAGACTGTCCTGCAAACCCGGCATAGCATATCCAATCACAATATTGGAATCGCCCTCCTCCATAACCTTACCGTTTTCAACCGCAATATTCGTAAAGTTATCGCCTAAAATCATGCCGGATACAGCCACAAAAGGAACCGAAATCGTCTCCTTCTTTCCATTAATATCTTTCTCAACAGTTTCCTTGTTTGTGTAATCAAACCGGATTTTTACATTTCCGCTCTGTCCTGCAAGCTGCTCCGGTGCTATTTCACGTCCGTCCAGATAATAGGTCACCTTCACATCAACCGGAAGCGCCTTATCCGTTGTTCCCTGATAGCAGATATCCTTTCCGCCCGCTTCCCACGTAATGGTATCACCATCCTGCGTATATGCTTCATCACCCTTTACATTGACGATATCCTGCAGGTCAGTCTTATCTGAAAGAGCAGCAGCGCCATCCGTATTTTTCAGCTTCTCATTTACAAGAATGCTGTTGGTAGTGCCATTGGCATCCGCAAAAACATAAACGGTTTCATCCTTATATACATCCTTCTCTTCAACATTAACTCCTGCTGCCAGCGTTTCTACCAAATCATCATCCGCATCCGTCGTTGTTGCAACAGTTTCCGTCACGCCCCCTTCTATGTTTTCTTTCATATACATACTGCTGTTATCAAGCTGCACATCCTGATTTCCGTACATGCCAAGTCCGCATGAGGCAATTGCTACCGCCATTGCGGTCGCTCCGCCCACTATATATTTTTTTCGCTTATTTATATTCATATGACTCATAAAAACTCCTCCTTGCACTGTTTAACCAACCTTTATACTTCTATCCGCACTCATGCGTTCTCCTGTAAATTTTCTTTAACAGGCATGCTGCCTGCCGCTTTCTTATCCTTTTTCATTTTAAATCCCATACTTGTATTGATAATCACCTTATCAAATATCATAAACATGGACGGAAGAACCAGGATAACAACTACCATGCTTATCAGAGCGCCCCTTGCCATGAGTGTGCAGAGCGAGCTGATCATATCAATATCGGAATACATGCCTACACCGAATGTTGCTGCAAAAAAGCTAAGTGCACTTACAACAATTGACTGGATTGAGCTTTCCAGCGCCCCTGTTACCGCCTCACGTTTCTCAAGACCGTGATTGCGTCCGCGCTTATATTTGTTTGTCATTAAAATCGCATAATCCACTGTCGCTCCGAGCTGTATCGTACCGATTACAATCGATGCGATAAACGGCAGTACCGTCCCGGTATATGCCGGTATTCCCATATTTATGAAAATCGCAAACTCAATTACCGCAACCAATATAATCGGAAGGGTTATAGATCTGAACACCACTGCAATAATAAGGAAAATAACACCTATCGACACCGCGCTTACAACCTTGAAATCCTTATCCGTTATCTCTATCAGATCCTTTGTGCATGGCGCTTCGCCAATCAGCATGCCCGACGCATCATAGCTTTTCACAATCCTGTTAATATCTTCACACTGGACATTTACCTCATCTGACGCAACCGCATATTCCGACATGACAATCATCATCTTATAGTTGCCGCTCTCAAATACCTCCAGTATGGAATCCGGCAAAAGCTCCTTCGGCAACGTCGTTCCAAGCACACTGTCAAGTCCCAGAACAGTCTTGACACCGTCCACCTGCTCAATCTCCTTTGTCATATTGCATACGTCTTTTGTATCTGTGTCCTTATCCAGAAGAATCATATGTGTTGCTCCCATCTGAAATTCCTCGGACAGCTTGCTGTTTGCAATGCTGCTGTCCAAATCCTTCGGAAGCGTACCCGCCAGGTCATAATAGACATCTGTATGTGTATAACCGTAAAAAGCCGGCACCAGTATCACCACAAACAATATAATAAAAATATAGAAATGTTTTGTAACCCATCCCGATATTTTGCTCATATCCGGCAAAAATACCTTGTGTTTCGTCTTTTCAATCACCTTGTCAAAAATCAAAATCATAGAAGGCAGAATCGTAACACAGCTTATCACGCCGAAGATAACGCCCTTTGCCATGACGATTCCCAAATCCATACCGAGCGTAAAGCTCATAAAGCACAGAGCGACGAAACCGGCTACCGTTGTGATGGAGCTTCCGACTACCGAGGATATTGTATTTGATATGGCATGCGCCATTGCACGCTTCTTATCGCCCGGATACACCAATTGTTTCTCCTCATAGCTATGCCACAGGAAAATGGAATAATCCATTGTGACGCCCAGCTGCAGCACTGCCGCAAGCGCCTGCGTAACATAGGAGATTTCTCCCTTGAATACGTTTGTTCCCAGATTATAGACAATCGCCATACCGATACTCAGCAGAAAGAACACCGGAACAATCGCCGAATCCATCGAAATAGCAAGGATTACTATCGCGAGCGCAACCGCAATCAGCACATAAATCGGCGTTTCCTTGCCGGACAAATCCTTGATATCACTTACAACTGCCGACATGCCCGAAAGATATGTCTGACCGCTTACAACCTCCCGCAGCTCCTTAATTGCATCCATCGTTTCATCAGCTGAAATCGAAGTCGGAAAAAGCACAAACATAATCGTTGAATCCGCATCCTTATTGATAAATGCATCCTGCACCTTTTCGGGAAGCATATCAATCGGGACCGACAAATCCATAAACGAATCATACCACAGTACATCCTTAACATTTTCAACCTGCATCATCTTCTCACGCATGGCAACAATATCTTTGTTATCCATGCCCTCAACTACACACATGGAAAATGCTCCCACCCCAAATTCGTCAACCATAATCTCCTGCCCTTCCATTGTTTCAATGTCCTCCGGAAGGTATGTAAGAATATCATAATTGACTCTGGTATTGAAATACCCGATTGCCGATGGAATAAGCAGCAAAACACCCAGAATTAAAATTACGGCTCTGTGCTTCACCACCCATTTACCAAATTTAATCATTTCAATCACTTCTTTCCTATAAAATAAACCCTTGGTTCGCATTTATCTCATATAAACGCGGCACGCCGAGACAGACATATATTACGGCCGCTATATGCTATCTCCTGTTCGTGTATATAATAGAAAAGGGATTGAATATTTAGAATATTCAATCCCTTTTTATTGTATTTAATACAAATACAAATTATCTGATTTGTATTATTTATAAGACATTATTATATGTTTGTAATCCTTGTTATTTTACTATGGTCTATTATCCTTTATGCAAATTCTTTCAATACATCCATCATCGTACTCCTTGTCAGATATTCATATATCTCCGACAGCTCCTTTGGCTCAATCATGAAATCCCGTTTAATCCATGTAATTGCCACATAGCACATGGACTGCGCATAGAACTCCGCAACGATATCCCGTGACAGCCACACATAACGATAATGCCTGCCTCCATACAGCTCATCCGTCACATCGAGCAGCAGCTTCGTCACCTCACCCCGTGCAATACTCTCAAAGGAGTTCTGCCCCTCAATCCTGACGGCATTTACATAAAATTCCCTATCATTTTTCAGATTTGAAAAAAGGAGTGTGAGTCCCTCCGTTATCATATGGTTCATGAGCAGCGGTCTCACCGGACGCAGCAGATCCTCCCTGATAATATATTCGAGGAGCTCATACTTATCGCTGAAATGATTATAGAAGGTTGGACGGATCACGCCCGCCATATCCGTTATATCTTTAATTGTAATTTTCTCCATCGGCATTTTTCGCAGCAGCTGCTTCATGCTGTCAGCCAAAGCCTGCTTCGTATTTTTTCTCCCATTTGTCTTCACTGTTATCGCCTCACACCTTATTATACATTTTTTCTCTGCCGCGCCACCCGAAATAACTATAGAAGCGGTGCTATCAGCCGAAGTATCGCCTGACAGAACCGTTTTACCCCGCCTATCTTTTCAATCTCCTCCAGCGTTACCTCATCGCACACGGCAAGCGTCTGCAAATAGTCATCCTTGATATCATAGATAGTCCCGGAATTGAACATCCACACACCGCACTCAAAATGCAAATACAGGCTCCGGTAATCAAAATTGATTGTTCCCACCGTAGCAACCGAATCATCCATCACCACGGTCTTCGCATGGATAAATCCCGGCGTGTACTGATATATTTTCACTCCCGCCTTAATCAGATGATAGTAGTAGGACTGTGTCACCATATACACCAGCTTTTTATCGGGAACACCGGGTGTAATAATCCGCACGTCAATACCGCTTTTTGCAGCCAGTGTAAGTGCTGTAAACATTTCATTATCTATAATCAGATACGGCGTGGTAATATAGATATACTTCTTCGCCTTATTAATCATGTTCAGATAAACGTTTTCACCCACAATTTCATCATCCACAGGCGTATCACCATAAGGCTGAATATACCCATCCGAATATACGGGCGTTGTCTTATGTGCAAGCGGCGCATATTGCATATAATCAATATCATCCGATTCCTTCGTGACAAGCTTCCATGTCTGCAAAAACATAATCGTCAGATTCCAAACGGCGTCCCCCTTCAGCATAATACCTGTATCCTTCCAGTGCCCGAACCTGGATTGCCTGTTGATATATTCATCCGCCAGATTAATGCCCCCGGTAAAACCGGTATGTCCGTCTATAACCGTTATCTTTCTATGATCACGGTTATTCTGGCGCAGATTGATTACAGGCGCAATCGGATTGAACGGAACTGCCTTAATACCTGCGGACTCCATCTCATGCGTAAATCTGGACGGCATCCACATGGCACACCCGAAATCGTCATAAATCAGTCTTACATCCACACCGGCTGCCGCTTTCTTTTTCAATATCTCCAAGACAGTATTCCACATCTCCCCCTGCTTGATGATGAAATACTCCATAAATATAAAATGCTCCGCCTTATCCAGTTCCTCCAGAAGGCAGCTGTAATTATCCTCTCCAAGCGGGAAATATTTTACCGATGTATTCTTGTATGCCGGATAACCTGCATACCTTGAAATATAAGCAGACTGCACACTTGCACTTTTACTCAGCTTCTGAATTTCTTCCTGTATCCTGCTGTCATTCGGAAGATATTTGAACGTGTCCAGATGATTTTCCTGTGCCTCCTTCAAAAACTTGGCGCGTGTTCTGTTGCCTGCAAGAAAGATATACAATGCACCGCCTACCAGCGGTACCGATAAAATCAGAACAACCCATACCAGCTTATACGCAGGATTTTCCTGTTTATTGACAATAAAAAGTACCACAAATGTGGAGAGCAGCAATGCTGCCGTACGCCAGTACAGAACATATTCCTTCATGATTCCGTACACAACAAAAAGAAATGCAATCTGGATTACCAGTAAAAAAACGATAATCACCAACTTAAAAACCGCTGTTCTCCTGGACATGTCAGCAGAACCAATATGAGACTGTTTCGGTGCCTTTTCCCTTTTTTTGTCACTCATTTCAATATCCTCCCAAATCCGGGCCCGGTTTTTCACATCTCGATGTCATCCGATATCTATGGTCCATCTGCCCGAAGCTCCGCAAGGTAATACAAGTCCCGATTCAGTCACCGGAAGCCCGATTTCCTGTGACTCCACATGTCCTCCAAATCTGCTTTTTACCTCCGTGGAAATCATGTATGTCAGCACCGCAGGCGCAAGTCCGGTCGTATAAGAATTTACCAGAAAGAACAACGGATTATCACTGAGCAGCCTTGCCGAAAGAGCAATAAACGGATGTATTTTCTCCTCCAGCTTCCATATTTCTCCCTTTGGTCCGCGCCCATAGGACGGCGGGTCCATAATAATACCATCATAATGATTGCCCCGCCTGATCTCCCGCTCCACAAACTTGACGCAGTCATCCACCAGCCATCTGATTGGCGCATCACCCAAGCCTGACGAAGCTGCATTTTCCTTTGCCCATGCTGTCATTCCCTTTGACGCATCTACATGCGTAACCTTTGCTCCCGCCTGTGCTGCCGCCAGCGTGGCTCCTCCTGTATATGCGAACAAATTCAAAACCTTAACCGGACGTCCGGCTTTCCTGATAATATCTCCAAACCAATCCCAGTTCACCGCCTGCTCCGGAAATAATCCCGTATGCTTGAACGCAAATGGTTTGAGATGAAACGTCAGCTCCTTATATCCTATCGTCCACTGCTCCGGCAGCTTCATAAACTCCCACTCGCCGCCGCCCCTGTCGCTTCTGTGATAATGTCCGTTCAAATTGTGCCATGCCGGATTTCTCTTCGGTGTATCCCACAGAACCTGCGGGTCCGGCCGAAGCAAAATATATTCCCCCCAGCGCTCCAGCTTCTCCCCCTGTGAGCAGTCAATTATTTCATAATCCTTCCATGCATCTGCAACCCACATAATATTTATCCCCTGATCCTGACAATTCATTTACATTTATTTACACACTTATAATTAGTACACATTATAGACATCGTTTTCCCATAAGTCAAGGCAAGTCCATGCACACACTCAAACGCAGCATATGAAAAAAGAGCTGCCATATTATCTGAATACAGCAGCTCTTTTTTCGTACTACCAGTCACGTTTTTCAATCGGGACATATTCCTTGTGTACACCGACAAATTTATACGCCGGTCTGATAATCTTTCCGTTATTCACAAGCTCCTCTATCCTGTGTGCGGACCAGCCGGATATTCTTGATATGGCAAATATCGGTGTGAATATTTCCATCGGCAGCTTCAGCATGGAATATACGAAGCCACTGTAAAAATCGACATTAGCGCAAACCGTTTTGAAGGTTCTTCTCTGTCTTCCGATTAGCTCCGCCGCAATTCTCTCCACTCTGTCATACAGCGCAAACTCATCCTCAAGTCCCTTTTCCTCCGACAGTTTCCTTGCATATTGTTTCAGAATAACCGCTCTCGGATCAGACTCACTGTAAACAGCATGCCCCAAACCATAAATCAAGCCTGAATGGTCGAAGCCTTTCCTGTCAAGCAGCGTCATCAAATACTCGCTCAGCTCATCCTCATTTTCCCAATCCTTGACATGCTCCTTCAAGTCATTAAACATCTGCTGCACCTTAATATTCGCACCGCCATGTCTTGGTCCCTTCAGAGAACCCAGAGAGGCTGCAACCGTCGAATATGTATCCGTGCCCGTAGAAGTCAGCACGTGCGTGGTAAACGTGGAATTGTTACCACCGCCATGCTCCGCATGTATAACCAGACACACATCCAGTACCTTTGCCTCAAGCTCCGTGTACTTACCATCTGTGCGCAGCAGCCGGAGTATATTCTCCGCCGTCGACAATCCCTTCTTTGGTCTATGTATAACGAGACTTTTATCAAGATAATAGTGTCTGTATGCCTGATATCCGTAAGCCGCCATAACCGGAAACTGCGCTATCAATTGCAGACATTGCATCAGAACATTTTTAATATCCAGATTATTCGGATCCGGATCATACGTATACAATGTCAGCACACACTTCTGTAAAACATTCATCATATCACGGCTCGGCGCTTTCATGATTACATCACGATTAAAGGATTCCGGCAGCTGGCGGAGATCCTCCAGCACATCTATAAAGCTCTCGAGCTGTGCCGAAGTCGGAAGCTCTCCAAACAGCAGCAGATAGGTTGTTTCCTCAAATCCATACTTACTGTTCCGAAAGCCCTGTACCAGTTCCTGAACCTCATATCCCTGAAAATATAATTCCCCGGGAATCGGTATGCGCTCTCCCTCTACCACCTTAAAGCCCATAACGTCCGACACTTCCGTCAATCCTGTCAGCACACCGCGGCCGTTAGAATCTCTGAGTCCCCTCTTTACATTGTACTCCTCGTACAGATTTAAATTAATTTTTCCTGAATCATTACAAAAGCGCACGTATTCATCCAAAATCCGGTCAAAATTAGCTTCTGCCATAAAATCATCTCCTTTTTTGAATACGCAATTCACAAACCATCCACCTTATGAATTACCGGTTCATATCATCCACGCTATGCGAATATGTATAATCATCCATAATTCCCGTTTCCGTATCCGCATAGGCTGATATAGTTACCTGCTCCCCCTCATCATAATCCCACTGTGAGACAAAGTACGATATGAATGAGGAATATTCGTCTTTTGAATAATCGTCTCCCAAATCACTGTACAACGATTCAAATACCGTGCTTGCATCTCCAAGCTTAATTCCACCCGGAAAAACAACCTCAAAATCGCAATAGTTCATATCAACCCCTATAGAGGTTATATATGCATTGACAGGAAGAATCGCATTGCTGGTATAATTTTCAAGAACAACGGAAATTTTATTTCCATCCTTCTGCATATACGTACCGCAGAATCCATCTGCCAAAATATATTCATCTGTGGCGGAATCAAGACTCCAGCCGTTTGCCGTCAGCTCCGAAACAGGCACCGGAAGCTGATAATTCACGCCGTCCAGCGTAATAATATGGTCAAAGCGGTCTGTACTTGCCGATGTCGGTGCCACATAATTGCTATTGATTGCAGGAGGCGCTGTCTCAATGTCAGACAGATTCACATCAAGTCCTTCCGGCATCTGCGTATTAATCAGACCTATTGATGTCAAAACACCGTCTCTCAGCTCCAAATCCATGCCGTCCATGTAATCATCCCCTGCATAATCGAGGCTGATATAAGAATCCTCATATCTGTAATCAGGCGCACCGTAGGTCTGTTTAATCGTATCCTCAGTTGCTTCCCGCAGCTTTATACCACCCGGCAGCTCTACCACTACATCGTCATTTACATCATCATAATTCGTATCAATTACTACACCCACAACAAAGCATTTGTCAATAGATGCCTCAGACAGTCCGAAGTTGGCAACTACAGCACTCATCTCGAGCCTGTCATTATAGAAATCCGTATAATCATAATCACCGGCTGCAATATTTGTCGGCAGACTGTTTGATTTCCACCCCTGTGCCGCCCATTCCGTATACGGAATCGGGAACCGGTAAACCGTTCCATCTATGCTGATGGTATAATCGTGCCAGTCATCAGACAGCGCATCCGGCCATGTATATTCATAAATATTACCGTCTGCAGGCACTGTTTCCGTCGTCGGTTCCTCCGTTTCCGTATCAGTGCTGCTGTCCGTATCCGTCGAAATATCTTCCGTTGTATCAGCGGTTGTTTTTTTATCATCGTCACCATCGTCATCCTTGCCGAGCGCAAGGACAAGCACAACTGCCAGTACAATCACCGCTGCAATCCCGGCTATAATAAGCCATAAGGTCTTTTTATTTCCGGATGTATTCCCATACTCTGTGTTCTGCGGCTGCATACTGAGGTACATGGATTGCTGTGACATGGACGCCGGATTTGCATAAGCCGCCGCACCCGTATTCGGCACAGTCATTCCTATCTGTTCAACCGGTACAGTTCCGTATAAATCATTCAGAAGCTGACCGATGTTCTGATAACGGTCAGTGACCTTTACTGCCAAGCCCTTTGCCAGAACAGCCTCGGTTCTCGGAGAAATCTGCACCCCCCATGCCGACGGGGCAACATATTCATCACTTTCCATTCGCTCCACACTGTTCGGCGGAATCTGACCTGTAAGCATCTTATACATCGTTGCACAAAGGCTGTATATATCTGTCCACGGACCCTGATTGCCCTTTGCGTAATACTGTTCAGGAGGCGCATAACCATGTTTCAAAATAACCGTATATGTCTTATCGGTCTCCGCAGACTGTCCCCTCGCAGATCCGAAATCTATGAGCTTAATCTTTCCGTCCCCGGTAACCATAATATTATCGGGGCTGATATCCCGATGAACAAGACCGCTGTTATGCATCTGATACAAGGATTCCAATACCGGTTTCATCAGCACAAGAACCACAGCCTCAGGCAATTTCCCTCCTGCGTTATTCAGATATTCTTTTAAATTAATACCATTGATATACTCCATTACGATATATCCGGTATTATTCTCATAAAAGAAATCCTTTACTGATACAATACCCTGAAGCTGATAGAATTTGGAAAGATTCTGCGCCTCCTCAACATAACGCTTGAGTCCTTTATCATATACATCCTTCTGTGCATCATGCGGAAGCACCTGTGTTGTCCCATTTTCTCCACTGGTATCTCTGCTTGCCAGACTTCCCGGGAAATATTCCTTAATCGCAATATAGGTCTGCAAATTCAAATCCCAGCCGATATATGTAATTCCGAATCCGCCTACACCAATCACACGCCCCAGCATGTATTTATTCTGTAATACGGTAAATGGTCTCAGACAGGTCTTTTTCTCCTCATATTTTCCAATCTCAAATCCGCAGTATGGACAGGTATCCGCATTCCCCTGAAGAGCCTGCATACAATTCGGACAGTTATCATATCTCATTGGCATATCTCTTCCTCCCACAAATGGTAATCAAACCGAACTGACATCATGCTATACATTTTAAAAGCACTATTGTGTAATTATAACAAAATTAATTGAATTAAACAAGCTGTTTCGAGTATGCGTCTATTTTTTTTAAAAATTTAAGTATCATATTTCAATTACATACTTTTCATAAGCATTAATGACTCTCGTATCGTTATAATATGATTCTCTCTTAAAATCTCTTCCATAATTAATATGTACATGTCCATGTACAAATAATCTCGGTTTATAAGTATCCATGACCTCTATAAATGCCTGAAACCCCGTATGAGGCAAATCCTGACTGTCATTCAATCTGTACGCAGGCGCATGGGTAAGCAAAATATCAATACCCCTGTTCTTTTTAATTTTTCTTCTGAGCCTTTTCACTCTCCTGCGCATTTCGTCCTGTGTATACTGCAGCGGTCCGTAATTATAGCTCATGCAGCCTCCCAATCCCATGATGCGTATTCCCTGATAATTGTAAACATCATCATCAATGCAGATACACCCGTCGGGCGGAGTTTCATCATAACAGTAATCATGATTGCCATGGATATATAATACAGGCACCTTTGCAAAGGTTGCCAGAAAAGACAAATATTGCGGAGCCAAATCTCCACAGGACAAAATCAAATCTATCCCCTCCAGCTTTTGTTTCTCAAAATAATCCCAATAATACTTTGATTCTTCATCTGCAAGCAACAAAATCCTCATCTGCTTCTATAACCTTTCTATATCGTGTCCGTAATCCCCTTCAGCTCCACTATGGACTTCGCTTCATCCTTAAGCTCCTCTATCTCCGGTATCTCACCGATAACGTTATCCACCAGCCAGCTCATCTTCATCAGGTCCTCCGGTGCCATAATCACATCAGGTTCATTTTTAATCAAGCCGTCCTGCCCGCGGATGGCTCCCTCAAACGGATGAAATTCATTGCGTACCATAAGCTCCTTGATTAAATCCACAATACGCTTTGTTCCCTCCGGAAGCTTTTTCGAGTATATAATATCAACCACACCTGCAGATAAGCCCCACCAGTAATTAATCGGCTTGTCACCGTTTTCACCCTCCTGCTGGAATGTACCGCTCAGCACGCCGTCAAGGAGCTTCTCGTAAAATATACCCCATTGATACACCGGCATGGCAATATTAACAGGTTTTTCCTCATCAATACAATACAGTCCAAACTCCCTGCTGGCTGCATTCGGTTTAATCATGACCTGATCTGATACATAGTGTATCCCTCGTTTCTTGAAATATTCCAGGACGCGCTCCCTTGATACGCCCTTTATGGTAGTCCACTCCAGATGTATTCTGGCATCCGGATTCATCATCCTCGCTCCAAGCGCAAACGCATTGATATTGGCAGGCATACCGAAAATCGGATAATCCGCCAGATATCCTATCTGGCCGTCCCGCGCCAACGAGCCCGCAATCATCCCTGTAAGAAACTTAACCTCATACAATCTCGCGTAATAGGTTCGAATCAGAGAATATGAGGTATTCAGTGAGCAATTCAGTATGATTACGTCCGGATGATTGGCGGCAACCTTGACACTGGCGCTAATCTGCTGTGAAGATGTAGTAAACATAACCTTAACACCCATCTGAATCAAATCCTCCATGGCCGTCACGGCATCCTCCTCTGAATTTAAATTGTGAACCTTGATTGTCTTAAATCGCTCCGAAAAATGCTCGTCAATATACAGCCTTCCCAGTTCATGTCCATACAACCATTCCGATTCCTCAGGATTTTTATCAAAGATAAACGCCACCATGACTTTTTTCGGTGTCGGGCTCCAAAAGTATTCCATCAGCCTCTTCCTTCCTTTTTTTGCAGGCTCCATCCGAAGCTGTATCTCCCGCCCTTTGGACTCTGCCATAAACTCATCCCACAGCGAATCTATCTTCGTTTTCATCTCATTTGAAGTAAGGTTTTTTATATTATCGTACCCGTATATATCTATAAAAATCAGAAATGCATCCCCACTCGTGATCGGCAGCTTATCTCCACCCCTGTCCTTGAGCGCCTGGCAGAAATTATGATTTGCCGAGCCGAAATCCTTCTTCTGCTCCTCCGTCCACTCCGCCGTCGGGTCCTCACCGGTCAGCTCCAGCAATCGCTTGAAGCACCCCTCCTGACTGAACCATATATAATTTATCTCCGTCAGCTTATAAAAATCCATAAACTCATAATATATCCTAATCTGAGGATCATCCGTCAATTTAGGGACCTTTCGCGTTACCTGTGCCGGTATCGTGACCGCGCCAAAATATTTTAATACGGAGACTCTTTTATTCCCCTCAACCACATAATAATTATTCAGATACTCATAAGCCTTAATCGGATCCCTGATTCCCTCCTCAATCTGACTGTCACACAGGTTTGACCATTTGTCACCGAATTCCGTCTTATAGTCCAGAATCGGCATAAAGTTGTTGGCAAACGCATAGGTTCTTCCCACATTGCTCGTTCCCACAACCCTGTCGAGCGGTACCTGAACCAAACCCAAATTGACTTCACTTTGTATATCCACACCCTCCAGAATTTCATCCAAAACCGGAAGGTATTCATTTTCCCCCTTTGCAACCGCAGCTTTAAATGCCTTTAACCCCGCTTTCTGTGCCTTTTCATATTCAACGTATGACATATGTTCTCCTTTCCGACTGATGTCTAACCATGCTGTCCCCTTTTTTTCAGACGATGTATATTATATTCTCTCACATGAAGCAGTGTGCATACGAAATAATTATATAACTGATAAAGATATAATTCAATCGGATTTTGACGATATAAATATTCTGACAATTCTTTTGTCACTTTAAAACATAAAAAAGCCCCGAAAATTCATCATCCCCGGGACTTTATTTACAATCATTCACGTTAAGCTTCAGGATAAGCTCTCATCAAGCTGTCAATGCCTAGCAAACACCCTGTGCGAGCATAGCCTCAACAACCTTCTCAAAGCCGGCAATATTAGCGCCTGCTACATAATCACCCTCAACGCCGTATCTCTTAGCTGCGTCATCGATATTGTGGTAAATTGTAACCATAATATTCTGAAGCTTGGCATCAACCTCTTCAAAGCTCCATGAGAGTCTCTCAGAGTTCTGTGACATCTCAAGTGCGGAAGTAGCAACACCACCTGCATTTGCAGCCTTACCGCCTACAAACCATACGCCGTTCTCCTGAAGATAC
This sequence comes from uncultured Bacteroides sp., assembly GCA_964405715.1. Taxonomy (GTDB): domain Bacteria; phylum Bacillota; class Clostridia; order Lachnospirales; family Lachnospiraceae; genus Coprococcus_C. The sequence goes on along the minus strand of CAYOOW010000011.1, from coordinate 16,662 downwards.
TTTGTAGCATCCAGTGTTGTAGGCATGTTAGCGCCCTCACATACTGCCTTACAGCCGTTCGCAACAAGCTGCTTTGCATCCTCAAGCATAAGCTCATTCTGTGTTGCACATGGAAGCGCGATATCACACTTAATCTGCCATACACCGCGTCCCTCATGATACTCAGCACTCGGTCTTGCTGCTGCGTACTCTGTCAAACGCGATCTCTTAACTTCCTTAACCTCTTTCAAAAGTTCAACATTGATTCCTTCCGGATCATAAATCCAGCCTGTAGAATCTGAACATGTAACAACCTTAGCGCCCATCTGATGTGCCTTCTGGATAGCATAGATAGCAACATTACCTGCACCTGATACACAGATTGTCTTACCCTCCATGCTCTCACCGTGACACTTCATAAGCTCCTGTGTGAGATATAACAAACCGTAGCCTGTAGCCTCTGTACGGACCAGAGAACCACCATATGTAAGTCCCTTGCCTGTCAGCACGCCCTCATATGAACCGCGGATTCTCTTATACTGACCAAACATGAAACCGATTTCTCTTGCGCCTGTTCCGATATCTCCGGCCGGAACATCGACATCAGCGCCGATATACTTGCAAAGCTCTGTCATGAAGCTCTGGCAGAAAGCCATAATCTCTCTGTCCGACTTACCCTTAGGATCAAAGTCAGAACCACCCTTACCTCCGCCAATCGGAAGTGTTGTAAGTGAATTCTTGAAAATCTGCTCGAATCCAAGGAACTTGATAATACCAAGATTTACTGATGGGTGAAGTCTCAAACCTCCCTTGTAAGGTCCAATCGCATTATTGAACTGTACACGGAAGCCTCTGTTTACCTGAACCTGACCGTTGTCATCTACCCAAGGAACTCTGAACATGAACTGTCTGTCCGGCTCAGTAATTCTCTCAAGAATTGCATTCTTTCTGTACAACTCCTCATTTGCATCAATAACAGGTCTCAAGGAATCAAGAACCTCAGTAACTGCTTGTAAAAACTCAGGCTGATCAGCATTCTTTTTCTGTACTATCTCAAGTACTTCATCAACATATGACATAATAAATTTCCCCCTAGAAATTGTAATATTTGGTCATTTTGCGTGACCAGTGTTTATTATAGTACGCTGACTTTAGAATGTAAAGTAAAAACTTGGGATAATCCGTCGAAATTAAATTTCACCGGAAAAACCTTTTTCTTTTATTAAGTTTTCCCAGGTTTTCACCATAAATCAATTCAGAATCCCAAGTCGCAAAACTCCTACTCTGTTTTCCCGTCCGTTTCATCCGAAGAACCAGCATCCTGCACCAGAACCGGAACCGTTTTAACGTCAACCCCGGACACATCCACATTATGGTTAATCTTCGCATCTATCGTTTCCGATTCCATCACCTTTGTCAAATCAAAGCCCGTAGTCTCCTTCACAGACTGTATGGTCTTTGCGAGCACGGACGGAACAAAATCTCCTACCTGAGATACGCCTGAATTTCCACTGCCGCTGTCGATAATGGAAATCTTGTCAATCTGCATCAGCGGCTTCGCAACTGCTTCTGCCATCTCCGGGAGCTTATCAACAACCATCTGAACCAGACCTGCCTGATTCATCTTCGCCAGCGCCTCCGCTTTCTTCTCGAGACCTTCCGCCTCAGCAAGCAGCTTCGCCTTTGTCGCCTTCGCCTCGGCGTCACCCTTTGTGGCAATTGCTTCCGCCTCTGCCTTGGCTTTCGCCTGAATCGCTATAGCCTCCGCCTCCGCTTTTGCACGAATGGCTTCCGCCTCTGCGAGGGCGTCAATCTTCTTTTTCTCAGCTTCCGCCTCCGCCATCTTAATCTGATTATATTTGTCAGCCTCTGCCTCCTGCTCCTGACGTTTTCTCGCCGCCTCAGCCGGCTTTACAACCTCGGACAACAGTGCCTTTTCTTTCTCAAGAGCTCTCTGCTCCGCAAGCTCCGTATTCTTCTGTGCCTGCGTAATCTGAACCTGAATCTGCGCCTCCGCAATTTCCTTCTGTCTCTGCTGCTTAATCAGCTCGGCATCCATCTGAGACTGAATAACTTCCTTCTGGGTGATATTTGCCTGAATATCATGCGCCAGCTCCGCCTTTGCTCTCGCGCGGGCTTCTTCCTCGTTATACTGCGCCTCCATGACCTGCTTATCCTTGTTCGAGCGCGACACCTCTGCCTCTGCCTGAAGCCTTGCACCCTCTCCCATCTGCATTGCCTCGGAAGTCTTAATCTTCATGTCTCTGGCAGCCTCTGCCTTCTGAATTTCAGCATCCTTTTTTCTCTGGGCAATCATACCGTCGCCCAACGCCTTGATATATCCGTTTTCATCCGATATATCGGTGATTGTAAAGTTCTTAACCTCAAGTCCCATGTTGCCAAGCTCCGTGCCGACAACCTCCTGAACCTTTGAAGAGAAATCCTCTCTCTTCTGATAGAGTTCCTCAACCGTCATGGTTGCGATAATCTCTCGCAGCTTACCCTCGAGGACAGCGGTCGCTGTCTCATTGATATTCTGTGCAATTCCTTCCTCATTTTTACCGACAAACTGCTCGATTGCCGTCAAAATATCTTCTTTCGTATTCCGAACTTTAATAACGGCTGTCGTGATAACATTAATCGGTACACCCTGGGAAGAAAGACTTCCCTTTGTTGTCACACTGAGCGGAATGTTTCCCAGCGAGATATAATCGATACGCTCAAACACCGGAATCACAATACCGCCGCCACCGGTGATTACTCTCCGTTTCATACCGGTTACAACTCCGGCTTTATCCTGCGGTACTTTTTTCCACATAGATAAAATAACCGCCAGAATAACTACAATACCAACCACAATGCCCACATAAGGCAAAACAGCCTGAAAATCCATATGTACCCTCCTTTTGCTGTCTCACAGCTACATTTTCTTTACCAGATATGTTCCCTGCTCATCCTTCTCTACCACAAAAACACGTGTATTTACCGGAATCGCCTCTCCATCCAGCCCTTTTGCTGGAAAAGTCACCACAGAATCTCCCTCAACAAGAACGCGAATGCTTCCATAACCATTCTCCGGAATCCGGTTATCCACAAATACATCATAGCTGTTCAGTTTCTCCTCCCGGCTCGCCGCCGTCCTCGATATCCGTTTCAGATAACGAATCAGACTCTGCGTGATGACTGCTGCAATATACGCTGACACGCCCGCAATTACACATGTAGCCGCAAGTGTAAGATGAGGATGCAGAATCAAGCCAAGGCCGCCAAAAAACAGGGCTGCCATCGCCAGACTCATAAGCGACAGCGGCAGGAAATTGATCGGAATATGTCCGATATGTACATCGAAATGTGAGTTGAAATCTCCGCTGAAATCCGTATCAAAATCTATATCAATCAGGTCTCCCAAACCGTCAAAGATATCACACATCAGACAAAACAGCGGCACAACAATTCCACAGATTAAACAAATCAGAAACACATTATTCATCCTGATTCACCTCTCTTTTCCGTACACTGCAGATACTGAAATTATAACACAGACCCTTTATTTTGAAAACAATAACCCTGAGACCATTATTTCACTATCATCGTTTTCATGAACGTTACATTATATTTACTGTCTCCAATACTTGCAACGATGCTTTACACAGGTCGAGAACACAATCTGTGTTTTTGTTTTCCCAAACTGTTGCAATTCCCCGATAAAATGATCCAGCTCCGAGGTTGTCGGAAAGCGGACTTCTATCAACATGGAAAAATCACCGGTTACACAATTACATTCCACCACATTTAACACACTGTCAATATACGGATAAAACTCACTTTTTCTGACAGGATCCACCTCCAGATTAATAAAAGCCTTGATGTAATGTCCCATTGCCTCCGGGTTAATCCTTGTCGTAAATCCCTCAAGCACGCCTTCCTGTAGCATCCGGTCAATCCGCGCTCCCACCGCTGTCGGCGACATAAACACCTGCTCCGCTATGTCCTTCAGCGATGTTCTCGCATTATCCTGCAATATTGTTAAAATCTGCTCGTCCACCGCGTCAAGCTTGTAATAAATCAACTCTTTTTTTTCCATGATGCCCCACCATTCCTTCTTAAACTTTCGTATATTACTCTTATCCGTACTATCGGATTTTAATCAGTGCAGATAACGCAAAAAAACGGAACGCATACACATTCCGCTTTTTTACATATGCTGATTTCCATGCCAGCTTTTCGTTTTGAAAATGGGATTACATTTTCTATTTTATGCACTAGGGAGACGAATCATCTGACATGCATGGTTATATTTTAACAAAATAAAGTGATTCGTCAATATCCTTTAACAATTTTAGGTTTTAAATGCAAAAAAACCGATTTTTACTTGTGAAAGCTCTGTCATTAACTCATTTTACAGAGGAATCTCAAGTTTTAAATATAAATTATATGTTAGTCAATATTCCCAGTGACTTTAAAAGCAGTATAAGAAGTAAAACCGGTGCAACAAACTTAACCATAACCGTATATAAATGCCTGCGCCCGAATCTGCATCCGTTTTTTTCAACCTCTTTCACAATCATCTTTGGTTTTACCACCCAGCCTATCAGAATACAGGTTCCGATTGCAACCACAGGCATAAGTCCGTTGTTACTGATATAATCCATAATATCCAGAATCTGAGCATGCGCACCGTTCGGAAGCACAACATCAAAGAAAAGCTTATTATATCCGAGACACACGATGATACCGCCAACCAACGCGATACTGCCCTCCACAATTCCCGCTTTTATCCGGCTCATGTGGAACTTGTCCATAATGCTGGACACAACCGCCTCCATGACGGATACGGCGCTTGTCAATGCCGCAAAGAGAACCATCGCAAAGAACATGCAGCCGATTACATTTCCTACCTTACCCATGGCAGCAAATACCTTAGGCAGAGATACAAACATCAGACTCGGACCTGACGCCATACCCTCAGTACCCATAAAAGTGTATACCGCAGGAATAATCATCGCTCCGGCGAGAAACGCCACCGCCGTATCAAATATTTCTATCTGGTTAATGGATTTGCCCAAATTTGCGTCATCCTTCACATAAGAACCATAGGCAATCATAATACCCATAGCAACCGACAGGCTGAAGAACAATTGTCCCATCGCATCCAGCAGCACGGTAAAAAATCCCTTTACAGTGAGGCCGTCAAAATCCGGTATCAGGTAAATCTTAAAGCCCTCCCAGCCGGTTCGTGTCACTCCGTCCGCATCTGTATGACTGATTGTCAAAGAGAAAATTGCAATGCCGACAACCAGCAGAATCAGTATCGGCATTATAATTTTTGATGATGACTCGATTCCCTTGTTGACGCCCATAAAAATAATTACCGCAACCACCGCCAGAAAGGCCGCCATCAGAACAATCGGCTCAGTCTCTGAGGCGATATAACCCGTAAAATATCCATCCTCCGCCGCCTCTGCTCCATGTCCGGTCAGATATGTAATAAAATATTTCACAACCCAGCCGCCGATTACACAGTAATATGGCATGATTATGACAGGCACCAGACAGGCGCATACCCCAAGCCATCCCCATCCTTTTTTCACCTTACTGTAAGCTGTAAGAGGGCTTTGCTTTGTCTTTCTGCCAATCGCAATCTCCGTTGTCAAAAGCGTAAATCCGAATGTGACTGCAAGCAGCAGATACATAAGCAGAAAAAAACCTCCGCCATCCTTCGCCGCCAAATAAGGAAAGCGCCAGATATTTCCCAGTCCGACAGCACTTCCTGCCGCAGCAAGAACAAACCCCAGCGAGCCCGTAAATGAATTCCTCATTTTTTTGTCCATAACACTTTTATCCTGCGCAGCAGATACAAATATAGCCGCCGATACTGCACAGTCCTCCCCTTCTGTTATTTATCGCAGGATTTTATCGTATTCTTCCCGCAATATTCTCAGTCCCGTCTGAGTGTTTTATTCCGTACACTCCAGTTCCTCGGTCATGATACCCTCAAGTTCCGTAACCATCTCAAGCATCTGCACAAACTTATCATTGCCATACCGCGTGATGACTCTTCCGTAAAAATGTTTCAAAATATCATGCTGGCTCCGGACAGCCTCCATTCCCCTGTCTGTAATTTCAATATAGGTACCCTGCTCGCCTCTCCCATCATGCTTCCATTTTACCATACCACTCTCCTGCAGACTCCCTATCATACGTGAAACCCGATTAATCGGTACCTTCAAGTACTCAGCCAGCTCCCGCAGATAAATTCTGCCGGTATCATCCTTTCCCGCATTGTATTTGAGAATTGCCTGCATTGCATTGTAATCCATTATTGATATATTCCGAAATAATTTTTTCATATCAATCTTTTCAAGCAAATATTTTCTGTAGGTCATCTCATTTGCCAAAGTCCCCAAATCTTTTTCCAATATAATTCCTCCTTTTTTATATCACATAGAACCGGTTACTCCCCATGCCACCCTACAATTTCATTTATATAGCCGTTATCAGTTTGCAAAGCTTTTATCCTGTGATTGATTATCCCCGGTGCAACCGGATCCCTGCAGCCGACAACGATATATCAGAAATGCTGCCAGAGTGATAGATCTCCAATAGGATAACATACCCCTGAAAGGAAATCAATCCCTTTTGTGTGAACAATTTATGTTCAACAGCTTATGTTCAACTTCCACATTGAATTTTAATTGTCTAATCAGGCGCAATATGTTATAGTATGAGCAAGTATAGCTCCGCGGAAGAAAAAGCATACAGGAGGTCACCATGGCACGAAAAAAAGCGCATTATAATTCATTATCCGGGGAATTGATGGAAAGAATACAGGAGGACCGGGAAAATCACATTGAAAATCCCTATGCCTGTCAAGACAAGGATATTATACGAAGATATGACGGACACGACCAGCCAAAGCTCTGGCGTCCTTCCTTTGTCATGGATGTGGAGAAAATTCTGCATAACAATTATTATAACCGCTATTCAGATAAGACGCAGGTTATTTCCTGTTACAAAAATGATGATATATCGCGCCGCGCACTTCATGTACAGCTTGTATCAAGAATCGCACGCACGATCGGCATGACGCTTGGACTGAATCTGGACTTGATAGAGGCAATATCGTTGGGACACGATATCGGTCATACCCCGTTCGGGCACGCGGGAGAGCGTTTTCTGAACGAGCTTTACTGCGGGCACACCGGGCGCTGCTTTAATCATAATGTGCACAGTGTACGTGTCCTTGACAAGCTCATCTGCAGAAATATCAGCCTGCAGGTTTTGGACGGTGTGCTGTGCCACAACGGGGAGCTGGAGCAGCAGGAGTACCGTCCGAAAAGGTTTACGGCTTCCGTGGAAAAAGCTTCTTCCCTATACAAGGAGTGTGTCTGGGACGCCTTCGATGCCGAAGTGGAAGCCTGCTATACGGATAAGGAAGCGAACAGGCACCGGATACCGGGCACTCTGGAGGGTTGTATTATGCGTATCAGCGACATCATTGCCTATCTGGGCAAGGACAGACAGGATGCCGCCAAGGTTGGTCTGGTCGACAAAAATATACATTTTACCTCCGACAGCATTGGGAGTACCAATGCAGAAATTATCAATAACATGACGGTAAGCATCATTGAGCACAGCTATGGCAAGCCATATATCAGTATGGACGCTGACGCATACGCTGCATTTTCTACCGCAAAAGAAGAAAATTATGCGGAAATATACAAAAATCCAAAGCTCGATCATATGTATAACGACAACATCAGACCTATGTTTGATGCGCTGTATCATGAGCTGCTGCGGCAGGCTGTTGAAATGAAGCGCGACTCCATCCTCTATCGCCATCATATCAGCTATATTCGGACAGCCAATGCTGACGGAAGCTATTTTAACGTTGATGATTATATGGACAGCTATATGAGTCTTGATCCAAACGAAATTGTCACGGATTTTATTGCAAGCATGACAGATGATTATTTTATCGATCTGTATCACCATCTGTTTCCGTCGGGGAAATATCATGTAGATTATGTAGATTATTTTTCGGTGTAAATTTGCTGTAAATTTCTGTAAATTTATGACATTACAGGGGATTGAAAAAAAAGCGCCAAGATGTTATAATCTTTTTCATGCAGATATGGTTCATCGGTAGAACGCTAGCTTCCCAAGCTGGAAAGGCGGGTTCGACTCCCGTTATCTGCTTATTTTTTATAAGGAGGATAAATATATGGGAACTTATTCACATGCCGCAAATGGTCTGAAAAAAGTTTTTATGGCGCAAATCATCTCAATCATTGCTGCCGTGCTGGCAATAATTCCTGGTTTGGGCATTATCAGTCTGATTGGAGCCATACTCTGTCTGATTCTGTCTGTCATCGGATTAAACGAGGCATCCATGGACCACAGCGGATTCCGCACGGCACTGATTTTGTCGGTTGTCAACATTATCATTTCATTATTTACAAGCGGAGACGGGTGGTTAAGCGCTATTATGTCCATTGTAAGCTCGATATTAAGCCTTGCCAGTCTGTACTATGTCTGCCATACTGCGTCATATCTGCTTCGTAACTTGGGTGAAACCGCAATTGCCGCAAACGGAGATACCGTATGGAACATCAATCTGATTTGCACTGTTGCCGCAGTCATATGCAGCATTCTCGCAGTTGTTCCGCTGATTAATATACTTGCATCACTTGCCTCTGTCATCATCGTCATCGTAAGTCTGATTGCCGGAATCATGTACATGGTTTTCCTGAACAATTGTGCAAAAGCCTTGTAGAACACTACAGAACACGTTAAAACAGAATACACGTTAAAACAGAATTGCAGCGTTATGCTGCAGTTCTGTCTTCTGTTTCGGATTCTTGTCCTCTCCCCATCAACTCTTTTATTATATTATATGACATTTACCGGTGCAGCCGGTTCTGCAGACAACATGCTAGCTGGTCAAATCATTCAGGCACTCTTTTACCTCCTCAGTCGCCCTCAATATAGTATCGTTGGACGCGACAATCTCCTCAGAGATAGCGGCGAGATTGGCGGTTTTCACATTAATATCAGATATTATGCCGGATAATTTATCAGCATCACCCTGAATTTTATTGATTGCCTGCATTATTTTCTCTTGGGATTCATTGCTCTTGTTGGCTGTCGCATGTGAGGTCGAAGCAAGCTGATTGATTTCACCCGCGACTACGGCGAAGCCCTTTCCTGCTTCTCCGGCCCTGGCTGCCTCAATAGAAGCGTTGAGTGCAAGAAGATTAGTCTGGCTTGCTACGGACATAACCTCTTTGTTGTTGGCGGTCAGCTCATTGATAAGGTTATTGATGCTTTGAGTTGAGTCGTTCAGTTCATGACAAAATTCTGAGAGAGTCAGCATATTCTGTGAGATAACGGTACATCCCTCGGCATTCTCTTCATTTCCCTTCGCCATATCGTTGATGGCGGAATAAATGGCTTCAAAGCGCCCGTTGACGGCTTCAACCGTTTGCAGTATATTGTCGCGCTGTGACGCCATCGCCTTCTTTTCACGTTCAACCTCATTGGCAAGGTCAAATGCGGTGGTTTTCTCCTTCTCTATCATATCCTTGACATAGTGGATACAGTTTTCCCTGTGGTTAAACCCGTTATGTATTGCAGTTGCCATAAGCCGGCAGGTTCCATAGCCGCAGCATGAGCAGTTAATATTGCGGGAAGCCGGTGTTGTTTTTCCCATATCGTTGTATATTTTTTCAAGCTCCGAAGGAGTAGGAATCTTGTATGCGCATCTGTCCGACTTGTCGGTGTAGCTGCATATATAATCGTTAAGATCGAGATGTGAGAATTGCCTGTTAAGCTGCGCAAGCCTCTGCTCAGGGGTTAACCTGCGTGACCACGCGTCACGGAATTTGTTGTTTTTGCTGGCTTTTTTGATACGCATAATCTCCATGAGAACATCATCTGTCGCGTTTTTGGAGGGTTCGGTGCCTGTGCCGTAAATACAGCCCTGTGCGCAGTTGAGCGCATCCACGAACAGATACGGAGTACCCCCTTTGGCAAGCCTGTCTTTATTGGCATCAAGATAATGATACATATGGCTCTCGCCCTCGCACTGACGAACATAAGCGTCCTCGCCTAAGAACCAGTAAACATTTTCCTTGAGGCCTCCAGGCATAGGATAAATCGAGCCCAACCCATATTCTATTTCATCCTTACACGAAGGTCCGGAAACGCCGTTAGCGCGGGCATACTTCATAAGGTGGTCAAAGGTTACATTATACGACACCATCCCCTGACCGCGTTTGGATTCGATTTCGTCCTTTTTTGCAATGCAAGGACTTATAAAAGCAAGCTTATCTGTAATATGCAATGTTTTTCGCACATATATTGCCGCACACATCATGGGACTTTGAACCGGAAAAAGCTTTGGCAGAAGCTCCGGAGCGTAGTGTTCGACGTAATTAACCACCGCAGGACACGGCTGCGAAATACCGCCCGTAAAATTATATTTTTTGATATAGTTGATATAGCCCCATGTGGTAATATCAGCGCCGAAGGACACGCTTATCATGCGTTTCGCCCCGAGCTTCTTCAGACCACCGAGAACGCTTTCATACTCCCTAGGATAATTAGCCAGAAACGCCGGGGCAATCAGTATTGAAATATCTTCCCCACGCTTAAGGTCTTCAAAAAACCTCTCCGTGTCATCCACAAATTCGCGCGCCTCATGCTCGCAGGCATCAAAACACGCACCACATGCAATACACTTGTCACCGTCAACCCTGATGACATTCCCCCCCATTTCACTTTCAGAAGCGGTCATCGCACCCATACAGCTGCACGCTCCGATGCATCTGTTACAGCCGACACAATTGTCGTTGGTGTAAACCAATCCTGTCTGTTCCATATTTGTTATCCGCCTTTCTGCCCTTGCGCTTTTCACATTATATTCCTAAGAAATCTGCCGTCTCAACAGACCGAATACCTGCGCCAAGGCTTATCTTTTCATGTTTTTTTGATAGTGAAAGAATATCATAAAATAAATTTTATGTAAATCTTTTCTACAAATTTCTCTAGTAAAACACCTTTTTTACTGTATGCCCCTTTTCGAGTTCCGTTCCGATAACAACATCTTGTATCTCCACCTTTTCCGGCTCCTCCACCAGCGTAATCAGTTTTTCGGCCGCCATCGCTCCCATACTGTCCATGTTCTGCCGTACTGTTGTAATTCGCGGTTCATATTTAGAAAGGATGTTCAACCCATCATATCCGGCTATCGAGATATCACCCGGAATTTCAAGTCCTCTCGCCCTTAATATGTTAATACCCCCGATTGCCGCATAGTCATCCGGAAAGATGATACATGTCGGCGGCTCGGGGAGCCGCAGGAGAGCCTCCGTCTCATAGGCTGTCTTCTGCATATCGCGATATTTGGAATACCGCAAATATTCATCCGGAACAGAAATTCCCATTTCTTCACATGTCTCCATGAAATTTTGAATACGAAGTGATGTAACCGTATTCATATCCCCGTATATATATGCAATCCTCTTATGGCCCTGCTCTGCAATATAACGCACAAGCTTGCCCATCCCCTGTGTATTATCCGACAGCACGGAAATAACCCCGTATACTGCCTCATCTATTGTCACGACAGGGATATCGCTTCCCAGCAGCTCAATGACCTCAGGATTCTTATAATCAAAGCAAATAACGGCGACTCCGTCAAATCCTCTTTTTTTCACATGCTCGAGGTATGTATCACGGTCGGGTCTGCCCTTCGGGTTATTGATAAAGGTAATCTCATATCCCCGTTTCTCTGCCTCCTTCTTAAAACCATTGATAACCGACGCAAAAAAATCATGTGTTAGTCCGCCATTCGCCTCATCGTGAAATAAAATGCCTAATAAATTATTTCTTTCTCCCATTCTCAATCCCCCAATATCATTTTCCATTCATCTAATATAACATCACATTGCTCAACATCTATATTCTCCACCGCTGCCTTCAGTTGCTCATACAATTCTGCCTGCCCTTCTGAATAAGCATAGCCGCCAAGTCCGGTGCAGGCCTCTTCCATTCCATCCATATCCAAATCATCCAACGCAAGCTGCATCTGCTCAAACAGCGCCTCGAGTTCACCCGGCTGTGCCGCTTTCTTTTTGCCCTCTGTCTTTTCCTCCTTTTCGCCTACAAACGGGGCAAGAATCGTCTCATATTCCAAATATTTTTCAAGCATAAGTGCAGTATATTTCCGAATAAAGGAAATATTTCTGCTGTTTCCCGCCTTTTCAAGCTCTGCTGCCATATCAGACAGCTCGATAGCTCCAATCTGGCGTGACAGGCTCTTCAATGCGTGTACCTCTATCGTATATGCGGGCCAGTCCTCATCTGAAAGCTTTTGTCGAATCTGCTCCGCCTTATTTGGAATTGCCCTATGATATTCGTGCAGCAGCTTATAGAACAGCCCTACCGTTCCTAAAAGCTTTACGGCAGCTTCCGTATCAAGATCTCCAATCCTTGGTATTTCCTCTGTCCCTATGTCTTCGTTCTGCAGCACCGACGCCACTGAATTTTCCCGTTTGATTTTTTCAACCGGAAGCCATTGCTTTACCTTCGCAATCAGAGTGCGAACCTCAATCGGCTTCGCAACAAAATCATTCATGCCCTCTGAAAGAAACATCTCTTTTGTACCATCAACTGCGTTTGCGGTCAGGGCTATAATCGGGACATCATTATAGCTTTCATATAAACGTCTGATTATCCTCGTTGCTTCCACACCGTCGATATCCGGCATCATGTGATCCATAAATATGAGGTCAAAATGATTCTTCTCAATTAACTCGAACGCCTTCTTGGCTCCAAGGGCCGTTTGTATTTTCATCTTTAATGGTTCCAGCAGGCCTTCCGTTACGATAAGATTAATCTCATTATCATCCACAACGAGTATCTTCGCATCGGGAGCCGTAAAATCAAAGGTATATGAATCCGACTCGGCGGCACTGTGATACTCCTCATTATTTAACGCCATCGCGATAGAAACAGAGGATAGCGGCTTCTTTATAATACGCAGATTATTCTTGTCAGGCTTTAGGCTGGAGAAGAAATTCACCAGCAGAACAAAGGTAATCTCCGGATGGAGCTTGACAATCTGCTCCATCTCCTCTGAATAATCGGCCTCCTCCGTAAAGACATACAATCTCTTGCAGACAATATCCTGTTTGTATGTCTCCAGCATACTCTCAAAGCTTTCCGGAGTCACAAGCGCCATAGAAAATACCGCGAGATTCCTTGTATCCTTAAAAAACTGCTTTGCCAGATATTTATTTCTAAAATATCCAACCACCGCCAGATGTTCTGCATCATGCGGTACAATTGCAGGGGACCAGTCAAGCACCTTCTGCGGCAGCTCAAAGGAAAAAACACTTCCCTTCCCATAAACGCTTTCCGCATGGATCCGGCCTCCCATCAGCTCCAGAAATCGTTTGCTGATTGCCAGTCCAAGCCCCGTTCCTTCAATATTCCGGTTCCGTTTGGAATCCACCTGCTGAAAAGAACGGAACAGCTTGTCCATGTCCTCTTTTTTTATCCCGGATCCCGTGTCCTTTACGGCAACCTTCATCAGCATCGTTTCGCTGTCGACTTCTTCAAAATCAACATCTATGCAGACCAGCCCCCGTTTTGTGAATTTCACGGCGTTATTTGCCAGATTAATCAATACCTGCCTGACTCTCTGATTATCACCGTACAGCTTGCATGGAATATTCGGATTTATCTCCACCAGAAACTCCACGTCCTTATCCTTGAGTCTTGTCATAATGATACCGGCTACATCATTGAATAGAGAAAGCGGTTCATATTCTGCCGGCACAATTTCCATCCTTCCGGATTCAATCTTAGAATAGTCCAATATATCATTAATAATATTGAGCAGCATCCGCCCTGATTCCTTAATTTGCAGAATGTAATCCCTTGCTGCCTGCGGGAGCTTCTCACGAAGCGCCATCTCAGCCATACCAATTACAGCATTCATGGGCGTTCTGATTTCATGACTCATATTTGCCAGAAAATCCGATTTCATATTGGCTGCCCGCTCAATCTCCTGTGCAGCTTTTTCTGTTTCGGCCTTCGCCATCAATGCCTGATATTTTCCATATGCAATATCAGAAAGCACATTCGCCATTGTATAAAGGGAAGCAGCCGCTCTGTCAATTTCTTCCTTATCATGAACCGGCACCTTTTGCAGAGCCTCCCAATACTCATCAAAATCAACCCCGATATTTCTCGCAACCTCCCGAATAAAATCGGGTTTCGGCCGCTCCGTCAATACCTGTCCTCCGATAAAGCAGCCAATCATCTCCCCATCTGCAAGAATCGGCGCTGAAAAATCAATCAGACCTGAATGGCACATATACGTTACCGCCTTACCGGTCTGCATCGTTGTAATCGCACCGAATTTGTCGCAGTTTTCGCACAGCTCACACCCCACCCTGCTCATGCGGGTGTAATGCATACAGTAATCCGTAAAATTACTGCCCTCAGTAACTGCAACTCCGTTTTCATCGGTAGTCAGTGCAGCCATTCCCGTCATCTGTGCAAATGCATCCTGTATCTGCTGCAGGGTTTTTATATCTATCAGGTCAGTCAAATATACGTCTGCCATTTTCTCCTCCCTCTGTACAACCCTTCTCTATTTAAATAAATATACTATCCTATAAACTTCTCAATCGTTTCAAGCAGCTTTTCTTTATCAATCGGCTTCAGCAGATAGCCCTGCGGCTTCAAGGCTAGCACCGTTGTTATTTTTTTTCGCTCTGAAATACCGGTCAGAAACACAATGGGAATGTCCGCGCACATCTCCTTTTCCCGGATTTTTTTAAAGACCTCCGGTCCGTCCTCGACAGGCATTTCATAGTCCAAAAGGATCATATCCGTTCTCTTCATATCCAAAAACTTATAGGCAATCTTACCGCTAATCGCCGTGGCAACATCATAGCTATCACTTAACTGCTCCTTTATTATTTTCAGCATAATCGGATCGTCATCTATGACAAGCACATGTTTTCTTCTGTTTGTCTTCTCCTGAATGGCTTTTTGTTCTTCCGCCTCTCTTTTTTGTTCCTCCTCTTCTTTTTCTTTTTCCTGCATAAAACGAGATATTGCCTGTCGAATATCATCTATGGTAAGCGGTTTTTCCATCACCATATCCGCAAAATTATGACTGCATCTTTGAAACTCGTCACAATCCTCCTTTGTGCCGATGATAAATACCTTAACTCCGTAACGGACAAGCCTCCTCTGCTGTTCACCCATTCTGTTAAAATTCTCTCTTGCCTCCCCTCCGAGGCACAGCACAAAGATATCTGGACGAAACAGCTCCAAATGATATGTCAGGTCATTCACGCGCATTGACGTGGAAAGCAGCTTAAAATCATCGACCATATGGAAAAAGAAATCGTCAATAATCGCACTATTTTTTCCGCTCAATAATATTTTATATTTTCCCATTTTTCTCATCCCCCCGCTCTTTAAATCTCTTTTTAGCATTTTATCACAATTTCTCATATATATGCCATATAATTTTAATGTGCCAACCCCATTTTTATTATACTCAAATTCACATAGTAGTCCTGATGAGGCGATTTTGTTCAGCAAATTTCTAATATGTAAATTACAAAAATGCAATCATTTGTCTATTATATCCATATAAAAATCTATGAAGGGAGAAGTAAATTATGATTTCGTTTGAACCGTTTTGGAATTACTTGAGTGAAAAAGGAATTACCACTTATGATTTGATTGAAAAGTACGATCTCAATCCGGTGGAAATATTGATTTTAAATTATTAGGCAGAATATGTCACAGTCTTAATTGCGACGTTAGTGATATTATTTCCTATGAAGAATGAATTTTCTTTATTTATAGATATATACTTACAGATTTTTTAGGAGAAAATTAAATGATTTTAATTTTTCGAGTATCAATATAATATATACATTATTTTCATAGTAATTTAACATTGTCTTACTAATGCCAGTCATCTTTGACAGTTCCCGTAATGTTATTTTTTGTTTTATTCGAGCTTGCCATATCAACATATACGCATGCTTCTCTTCTCGCAGCCAACGGAATGACACCGGACGAAATTGCACGTCGCCTCGGGCACAACAGAAGTTCTGTCACAAGCAATATATATACATGTTACTCAAAAAGTTGTTGAAAATGATAATAAGAAATTAGATACAATACAGCTTACTTCATAATTTTTGCTCATATTTTGCTCTTAAGCATCAATTTTGCACAGCAAAAAATAGCCGTAACTCTTGATTTTACTTGGGTTACGGCTATTTGGTCAGATGCCGGCGACCGGAATCGAACCGGTACGAGAGATTAGTCCCGCAGGATTTTAAGTCCTGTGCGTCTGCCAGTTCCGCCACGCCGGCAAATTTGTAACAACATTAAATTGTTTAACGACCCGGATGGGGTTCGAACCCACGACCTCCGCCGTGACAGGGCGGCGCTCTAACCAGCTGAGCCACCAGGCCTTGTTATAAAAAGTGGACGTTCAGGGACTCGAACCCCGGACCGATCGGTTATGAGCCGATTGCTCTAACCAGCTGAGCTAAACGTCCATATGGTAAATAAAATTTAAAAGAGCCGATGATCGGACTCGAACCGATAACCTGCTGATTACAAATCAGCTGCTCT
>CAYOOW010000010.1:0-80115 GCA_964405715.1 uncultured Bacteroides sp. | reverse complement strand
TAAAGCAACGCAAGGCAGCTAATTCTTTATACAAATCCATCGTAAGCCCTCCTTCGTTTTTATTTTACCGCAGAACAAGAGTGATTGCAATGGTTTTGAGCATTTTTATAAATTTATATTTCTGAAAATGCTCGAAAACAATGGAACATCTACGGTTTCGGGCGTTTATAGAAACTATCAGTCTTTTTTATAGAAATCTGTTTCGTACCCGTCCGCACGGAGCAGCAAGCCCTCCGCCCAGGGCGGCGTCCGTCCCATCTGTTCGCATACAGCGTCAAGTGACATGCGCTTATCCGCCTCGATGATCAGTTCGTCATAAGAAGTAATACCAAATGATATACTTCCGTTCACAGGAATATCCTGATTCCAGCCAACGTTTTTGATTATATAAAAATCATCATAGGTCTCCTCTACGGATGCATTCCAGATATTTGATATTTCCTGTTCGAGCGGGAAAGGCATACACCAGTTCTCTATTGGCATAACTCCGGTGTTGCTAATAGTTATGGTAGCATTAAATCCATTATCCCATTTACTATCTATCACAAAACTTACTTCGTAATTATCACCTTTATAGGTTCCTATATTAAATGCTACATCATCTGTCAGTCCATCCGCCTCCTGCGCATCAGTATCACTTGCTATGTCACTTTCAGCATAAACTATGCTATTGAATCCGCTACCCGTTACCAATATTGAGAATACCAATATTAATGCTATAATACTTGCAACGGCTCTTTTTCGTCTCTCCATACTTTTCCTCCCTTTACAAAATATAGTTAAAAACTTTTTTTCATTCTCCTATCCCCATTTTTTCAAAATACAAGCACAATATGTGTTATATATTAGTATATTATCTTAATAGACATAATGCAGGAAAAATTTTTAAATTTGTGATAAAGTGCATTGAAACAGCACACCATGTTATAGCATTTAAGGGGTATGTTGGAGAAAAACTGATTTATATTAAGTGCAAGTAATAATATCATAGATGTTTTTTAGATATATAGTTGTAAATGAAAACTATTTAAGATGCTGCGTGGATTGTTATATGATAAATATTCCTATAGTAGGTCACTTCTGTTCTATAAGCTATAAATTTCTCTTCCATTATAACAGGTGGGGAAATAATAGCAACACAATCTATATCCGAATCACCATTACATTCCCCGCTGTCTTTGTATCCTTATAAACAAACACATCTGACGGAATACCAATATACCTACTGCAGCCACAAAAAATTATCATCCGTACTCAAAAATTCCAGATTGTTGATAAAAATAATCTGTGTGATTCCCTCTTTTTGAGCCAGCTCGCTGACACTCTGGTGATAGTATCTTAGATCAACCACATGCATCTCGCTATAATTATCTGCCAGCAAAGGCAGCAGACTGTGTGCATAAGAATCCTTGATCACCAGTATCTTTTCTTTGTTTTCCGCATTGCTTGTAATCTTTATATACGAATGATTTCCGTCCAGATAAGCTGTATATTTATCCTTTATAAGCAGATTATCCGTATTATACAAGCTGTCAGTCGTCACGCCATCATCCATATACTCTACCTGATATGCGCCCTTTGGATTCCTGTACAGCAATATCTCATCCGCTTTCTGCGAAAAGGTCGGTGCATTGGAGTACTGCGTTCCGAGAAACGCATCACTTCCCACCTGAATATCATAATTCTCCTCCGGCGTTGCCTCCTGCCCCAGCGCATCACACAACACGGCATATCCGATATATGCTCCGTGCATAGTCCAGTGATGGTCTGTCCTATAATAAATATAAGAATCCCTCTCCTGCTCCAAAGCCTGTGTACAATCCGCTACCCGTATCTGCTCCGCCGCATTTCCGGTTATATAGGCCATAACCTCCCCCTGATTATAGCAGACGGCAAACGGCGGCAGCTTATCCTCATATATATAGCAGGCATTCGGTACCAGCAGCCATGTATACGCATATTCCGGATGTGCCTCCGCAAACGCATTGATATATCCGATATTCTTTGACAACTGATTATACGGATTTTTATAATCCTGAATCAGCATGTCATCCGCTCCGAAATAAACCCCGTTAATAAAGCTTTGATTGAGCGCCCTGTTTTCCGTCACCTTGAGTCTGACCAGAAAATCCTTTCCAATAATCTGGTCGCTCATATATTCCTCAAATTGCTCCGTAAAGCTCCCATCCGACACGGATTTCGCCGTTACCTGCGGGAACTGTGTCAGATTACGGTTTTCCAGCTCCGAAAATGCTCTGTCCTTCGCCAGTACCGAGCCGACGGCAAACACCAGAATATACAGGATAAATAAAGCAGAAAGTATTTTATTTTTCATACCCGGTCCTCCTAAAATCTGAAATACAAAAACGGATTAAACGCGTCACTTGCAAGAAATGCCGTAGCAAAAATCAGCACGGCAAAGAGAAAAACAATTTCCAATACTCCGCCCGCAATACCACCGGCACCGTTTTTTCTCTCCGTAAGCAGCCTTCCGATTTTCTTCGGAAACGGTGTTGCCCCGAAACATGCAATTACGACTGACAGCCCGTATGACAGCAGATAAAATATTGTCCTATCATTCACAAACGGAAGTCCGTTCAAGCCAAACATATTTCCGAGTGCTGTTCCAAGCGCCGGTATATCATCATAGGAGAAGATTACCCATCCGAGATTAATAAAAAAGAGCGCATACATATGCTGTAATACCGCCGGAAGCTTCTTCAGCCTCGCAAGCAGCCCGATTTTTTCAACCATAAGCAGAATAAAATAATACAATCCCCATATGACAAAATTCCACTCTGCGCCATGCCAGAATCCCGTCAATATCCATACAATAAAAATATTGCGCAGCGTCTTCGCCTTTCCTTTCCGGTTGCCGCCCAACGGTATATAAACGTAATCCCGAAACCACGAAGACAGTGAAATATGCCACCTGCGCCAAAACTCCGTGACACTCTTGGAAATATACGGATAATCAAAATTTTCAGGAAAATGAAAGCCAAACATCCTGCCGAGTCCAAGCGCCATATCGGAATATCCCGAGAAATCAAAATAAATCTGCAGTGAAAAAGCCGCCGAGCAAATCCAAGACAGAAGGACCGTATTCTCGTCTGCCGAAAGCACAGATAATGTATCATAGATTTCACCTGCCGTATTTGCAATCAAAACCTTCTTTCCAAGACCCGTGATAAAGCGTCTGACTCCCTCTCCGAAATCATCCGTGGTTTCACGCCTGTCCGTAAGCTCCCGTGCGATCCTGTCATACCGCACAATCGGACCCGCAATCAGCTGCGGAAACAATGTTATATACATCCCCAGATTTATGATATTCTTCTGCGGCTTTACAGTCCCTCTGTATACATCCACGGAATAAGAGAGAATCTGGAACGTATAAAATGATATGCCCAGCGGCAGGGCAAATTCCGGTACAGCTATATTTAGGCCTGCAATTCTATTTATGTTTTCTGCAAAGAAGCCTGTATATTTGAAAAACACAAGCAATCCGAGATTCAATGCCACCGAGACAAAAACTGCACATTTTGCCCTTTTTATCTGTTCCTTTCGCATAAAATAATCCGTAAGCAGGCCCATTGCATAGCCAATAAGAACAGATGCCATCATGACAAACACATATCTCGGCTCTCCCCACGCATAAAACAGCAGCGAAAAAAGCAGCAACACTGCATTTCTCAGCATTCTTGGACTTATATAGTATACCAGCAATACAACCGGTAAAAATGCAAATAAAAAGGTGATGCTTGAAAATAACATTCGTCAATCTCTCCTGCTCTTACAATTTCGGATTTATATCTGCAATATAGCGGCTCTTTTCCTTCGCCTTGCCTGCCACCATGCCCGGTGTAAAAATCACGAGACTATGTCTGGCTCTCGTCATAGCGACATAAAACATCCTCCGCTCCTCTTCAAGCTCTGCGGCAGATTTTGCTTTTTTATGAGGAGTAATACCCTCCACCGCATCTATTATGTAAACACAGTCAAATTCCAGTCCTTTTGCACTATGCATAGTCATAAGCCTGAGACCGCTGCATGTTCCCGTACGCTTCTTCTGTCTCTTCAAAACCTCTGCATAATCATCTATAAATTCAAACAGCTCACCAAAGCTTGTCATATCAATAATCATAGACGCAAATTCATCCAGAATATCGGAAAGCTCACCCGCATCCATCTGCCTGTACTCCGCATATTCTTTGATGTAATCATCATATCCCACAAACCTGCGTATAAAATTCAGAGCCGGATACGGACGCAGCTTCTTTATTACCTTCAGGTCCGCCATCATTTTATCCAGCCTTTCAACAGCATAATCCCTGTTTCTCAAGCGCCACCGAAGTGCATCATAATCCACGGGATCCTCCAGCAGCATATCACGGTTGATATATCTCCCCGGCTTATTCATAATGCGCAAAAAACGGGCACGGGACATGTCCCCCACAGCAGCATGCATATAATCCAGTATATTTTTCACCACAAAATGTTCAAAAATATCAGGCATGGAATCACTGATTGAATAAGGTATATTATAGCTGTCAAGCCTGTAGACCAGCCGTCTCGGCTGCAGGTTCGTACGATACAGGACAGCCTGCTTCTCCAGCGCAATTCCTTTCGCGACATTCTGTTGAATCTCTCTGATTAAAGCCTGATTTTCCTCGTTTCCGTCCTTTACCTCTATAACGCGGACCACGCCGTCCATCTTGCTTTTCGATATCAGCTTCTTTGCAAAACGGCTTTTATTTCGGGATATCAGGCGGGATGCGGCTGCAGTAATTTTAATGTCGCATCGGTAATTATCCCCCAGCGTCACCCTCGCACAATCCGGAAAGTCTTTTGTAAACTGCTGCATAATCTCAGGTCTTGCCCCTCGAAAGCCATACACAGACTGGTCATCATCCCCAACCGCGAACACGTTATCTGCCGGCTGAACCAGCAGCTTTAATATCTCATACTGTATCTTATTGCTATCCTGAAATTCATCCACCATAACGTATTTGAAGATCTGTCTGCATCGTTTCAGGATATCCTCCCGTTTTGTGAGCAAATCATAGCACATGACCATCATGTCATCAAAATCAATTTTACCCATGCGCCTCAGCTCTGCGTCCAATTTTCGGTATAGCACGCGAAACATATCCTCGGGCATATCCTTGCTATAATAATTTGCAATATCAATCATATCACATTTTACATAGCTTATCTGTGCCAGCGCACTTGATATAATATCTTCCTTATTGTCATATTGGACAGACATCTCTCTCATAATACGCTCTAATACAATTTTCTTTTCCTCATCGGATATAATATCGGAATTATTCAGACTATACGCGGTCTTGATAATCCAGAAAAAAACAGAATGAAAAGTACCGAATCTGACATGATACTCCCGGCCACATATTAATTCATGAAATCTGCTTTCCATTTCCCGCGCCGCTGCTCTGGTAAATGTAATGACAAGAATATCTGCGGGAGGAACTCCCGCAGATTCAATAAGATACTTTATTCTCTCCGTAATCACCGTAGTCTTACCGCTGCCCGGTCCGGCAACGACCAGCATACTGCCATTCACATGACATATTGCCTTCCTCTGCTGCTCACTGTACATTTCATTCAGATGATAACCGGCTTGTGATTTGTTACTTTGCATACTAATTGGCTCCACAGCACTTCTTATATTTTTTGCCGCTGCCGCATGGACAGGGATCATTTCGTCCTACCTTAGGCGGCTTTACAATTGTCTTTGAGGACTTCTCAAGCTTGTACAGCTCTTTTCTTCTCTCTGCCGTCAAAATATCATCCCACTGCGGCAATGTATACAGCCATTCTGCATTGCATCCCACCATATTCATATAAAGCTTCTCAGGATCAAAAGCAAGTGAAACCTCCGTGTCCTCCGTTATCTCATCAATATTATTCGGTTTCAGCAGGCTCTCATCTATTCCATCCAGAAAACCGACCATAAGCTCAACAGTAACATCAAACTGTTCTGCCAGCTCCTTTACGGTTCCGTGTACATATTCCTTCGGACAGCTTAAAATCTGCTCATAAATTCCCTTTTCCTTCTGAAAATAATTGAGCCAGAATTCCTTTCCCTCCGGCGTTCTGTCATCAAGACCATATGCATGGTCACGCCAATCCTTTAATAAACCCATCCTACAAATCTCCTATCAACCTAATCTTATCGTTCATTCTGTAAGAATTAACATTTCTATAGAGTATATCAAAATATAATATTTTTTTCAATCACTTTATTACTTATCCTGCATGTCCGTATCCGTTTGCCTTTTCTCATCTTCGCCGTGCAAAGAAGAAAGCACTTTTCCGAGCCAAAGCACCACATACATAAATACCGGTACAATGATGCACAGAAACAGGCATCCCGGAAAATACGGACTCCCCATAATGCCTGTAATGAAGGTTGCCACCACAAGGGCGGCTATAATTGCAAGGCAAATCCATGCGCCTATCCGATATCCCTTTTTCTTTGATAAGGTTGATAAATACTGATCTTCCTTCATACATGTCCACCTGACTACTCATATCTGAGTGCATCAATCGGATTTAAATTCGCTGCCTTTACGGACGGAATCAATCCGAAAACAATTCCAATCACCATGGAAAAAACAACAGAAAGTGCAATTGCAGCTCCGCTGATTGCAACAGGCACCTCTGCAATATTGGATATCAGATACGCCAGACCGATACCTGCTCCCACGCCAAGCAAACCGCCAAGACTTGTTAAAACAGCTGCCTCCGTCAAAAACTGCGCCAATATCGCTTTCTTGCGGGCGCCAAGCGCTTTTTTAAGACCAATCTCTCTGGTTCTCTCGGTTACGGATACCAGCATGATATTCATGACACCGATACCGCCTACAAGAAGAGAAATACTTGCAATCCAGATAAGCTGCTGACTTGTCGATGCACTTACTTTCTGCAATGTCTTTGCCGTTTCAAGCAAATCCTCACTCTTATATTGATAGGACTGCGAAGAATCCTCCTCCGATGATTCAGCATCCGTTGCAATATATTGATTTAATATATCCTCTGCTTTCTTGCCTGCCTGCGTCATTGCCTCCGTACCGGTTGCCTTCACCACGACATGGTACGGTTCATCAAAGCTGAAGATCATAGGCCATACCGAGTCTGTAACAAACACCTTACCCGAAGCGTTTGAGCTATAGTAGGTATACCATTCACTGATGTCCTCAACATTCGGTCTGAAATCATTGTCCAAATCCACAATGCCAACGACAACATAGGCATCGCCTTTAATTTCCAGTGTTTTTCCGACAGGCTCCTCCCCTTCAAAAAGCGTGCCCGCAGCCGTAGAATCCAGTATAACGGATTTTATAAACTCGGTCCGGTCCCGTTCCGTAAACAATCTTCCATCCGTCAACATATAGCCCATCACTGAAAAATAATCCGAATCCGTTCCAAGCAGTGTGGCATTCTCCAGCTTCTGTGAACCATAACTGATACCATCATACATAGAGCCATACCTATAAGCCGATACCGCACTTATTTCATCTACATCCAGCAGTTCCTTCTTCATTTCATCAGTGACCATCGGAACCCCTTCCGGTGCCGACATACCATTGCCCGATGCATAGGTCCAATCTCCGGCGGACAGCTGCACCTGAACCGTATTATCCCCCGAACCGACCAGATTTTCCTTAATCTGCTCGCTTGTTCCCTTAATCGTCGATACAATCGCAATAATTGCCGCTATTCCTATGATAATACCTAGCATCGTGAGAAAGGAACGCATTTTATGTGCCCAAATCCCCTGGAAGGATAATCTGATATTCTCTAACATAATCTCATTCCTTTCCTTTTAATAGCCATATGCTTCATCTGCACTCTTTTCAACCGTCCTGACACCCTCCTTAGCATTCTTGGAGTAAGGTATTGCAAGGTAATCCTCCATACCCACACCGGATTGAACCTCTATGGTATCGCCCCAAATAATTTTCCCTGTCTTGATAAATTCTTTCCGAAGCTTTCCATCCACTTCCTTCATCACATAATAAGAGCCGTTCTCCTTATCCACCAGTGCCAGCGGAATATAGATTGAATCTGAATCAGAATCTGTACCTGACTGTTCAACCGTAATCTCCATATACATACCCTGCTTCAGGCCATCGCCCTCAGTAACGGAAATCGTCATTGGATAGTAGCTTTGCTGTGTGCCGTCATAGATGTAGTAATCACTGACAGGTATATCCGATATCTCGTCTATGACGCCTGTATAGGTCATGCCGTTATCATAGCTGAACATACTGACCGCATCACCCTCCTGAACTGAGGAAAGAGCAAGCTCTCCGATATATCCCTGTACAGTATAACCGTCTGTCCCGCCAACCACAATAAACGGCTCGTTATTCAAAATCGCAGTTTCCTGATCGGCAACCGTTTTGACAACGCCGTCGAAATTACAGCGCACCTCTCCCGTTGCCGTCTGGTATTCCAATATCTCCAGCTCTATCTGCTTTAACTGATAGTCAATATTCAGTCTTTTAATCTCATTCTGCTTGTCAGCGATTGCCTGCGCAAGCTCCTCTTTTGTATAGGTTTGCTCAGCCGGAAGGTCACCCTCCGCATCCATCTCTCCCTCGTTATGAATCGGAGACTGGCTTAACCGCTCCGTCTCCCTCGGTGCAACGGATGCCTGGGGCTGCACGTTATCAGTCGTTTCTTCCGATGTCGGGCTATCCTCTGTTGTCGGCTCCTCTGTCGTCGGCTCCTCTGTCGTCGGCTCCTCTGTCGTCGGCTCCTCCGTTGTCGGCTCCTCTGTCGTCGGCTCCTCCGTCGTCGGCTCCTCTGTCGTCGGCTCCTCCGGCGTTGTATTCTGTAAAATATTTAAGTCCCGCTCGGCAGCCAATACCGCCGTCCTTGCAATTTCCACATCTGCCCGCATGGTTTCCAGTTGAAGACTCTGCGCTGTCGTATCATAGACCAAAAGAACATCTCCCGCCTTTACCGTATCCCCTTCCTGCACCTTCACCTCGGAAATCTGGTCGGTGGATGTCAGGTAAATTTTCTGCTCCTTATTGATAACAACATTTCCGCTTAACGTATCATCCCAGTTTCCAATCATATCGGATGTATATCCAAGGCTCTCCACCGGATAAACATTTACGGTTTTCTTGTTTCTCGTCCGGTTCTTCAAAAAGAACACCAAGCCTACAGCAAGCCCCAGAACGACTACAGTGATTGAAAGTGTTAAAATAATCTTTTTCTTCTTACTCATCCTGCGCCTCCTGCTCCGCTCCATAAAAAGCCTCGGCTGCCTCTTTCGCATCCATCTCCTGCAGCTCCCGTCTTCCGTCATACATACCGTCTTGCAGCTCCCCATCCACGATTTTAATCACACGGTCAGCATAGCCTGCAATCTCGTTGGAGTGCGTAATCATAATAATTGTCACACCATCCTTATGGAGCTTACCAAAAAGCTGCATAACCTGTAATCCTGACTTGGAATCAAGCGCTCCCGTCGGCTCATCCGCAAGCAGAATCTTTGGTTCGTTCACCATGGCTCTTGCAATTGCCACACGCTGTTTCTGCCCTCCCGACAGCTGCGTCGGCTTGAAATTCACCCTGTCCTCCAGTCCGACTCTCTCCAAAGCGTGCAGACACATCTCTTTTCTCTTTCTTTTTGGAACCCTCGCATACTGCAAAGGTAAGCCTACATTGTCCAATGCCGACTGCCTTGGCAGCAGATTAAAGGTCTGAAATACAAATCCGATGCTTTTATTTCTCACATAAGATAACTGCTTATCGTTATAATCTCCTATATTCTCACCATCCAGCAGATACACCCCGGATGTTGCCTTATCCAGACAGCCGATAATGTTCATCAGCGTAGACTTGCCGGATCCGGAAGGCCCCATGATGGCGACATATTCACCCTCCCCGACTTCGAGATTGATGTCTTTCAGCACAGGAACCTCCATGTTGCCCTGGATATACGTTTTAAATACATTCTGTAATTCCAGTATCATTCAGCAGCCTCCTCTCCCGAGTCGTCCGCAGAATCAACGTCCGTATACACTCCGTCCTCAATTAAATTGTGTTCCTCATCATACATGACTTCGCCGTCACTTCCGTCGCCTTCCATATTTTCATACTGCAATACATCCTCATAATTATGCGTTGCTTTCATGCCTTCCCTGATTCTATCCTCCGGCCATGCAATATAATCCTCCGCAGAAAGCCCCGATACAATCTCGTACTGCCATGTATTTTCATCATATTCTCCAAGCTCAACCTTACGCTTTTCGATTCTTCCCTTACTGTCCTCTGCCCAGATATATGCTCCGCTCTCATCCTGCATGATATAAAACTCATCCAGCCACAAACCGTCCTTTGCTGTCCCCTGACCATAATCCATCTCTACATAGACATGCTGTCCGAGCATTAAACCATCCACAGAATCCAGTGCAATATAAAACGGATAGCTGGTCGTACCGATCCCTGATGAATCCATATAATAATATTCGTCACTGTTATTCTCAACCGGATGCTCCAGATCAATTGTTGTGATTGTCCCCAGCCATGTTACATTTTCGTCCACTCGGGAACGGACAATAACAGGCTGTCCCTCCGACATACTGCGCACATTTAACTCGCTGGCGGTACCCTTAATCCGGTAATCTCCCACAGCCATAATAGATATAAAGGACTCCTGATCACTCTGCGAATTATACATATCATAGCTATCGGTATCCATTCCGTCCGCATCCTTATTTATTTCCTTGACAATCCCATCCATCGGTGAAAAGACTACCGAATTCTCGATTGCAGCTTTCTGGCGGTCTATCTCCAGCTGTTTTGCACTCGCATCATAATTATACTGATTTATCTGTGCCTGCAGGCTCTGTATCTGCGCCGTATATTCCATCTTGTAGTCCGCTTCAACCTGATCCCGCTCAGCAGCTAATGATGCAATCTGCTGATTTGAGGTTGTAATGCTTGTATTAATGCTTGACAGTTCAAGCTCAAGCTGTCTCAGCTTAAGCGTCATCTCCTCGGTATCATATTCAAAGAGCTTGTCTCCGGTCTTCACCTCATCTCCGACCTCAACAAAAATCTCTTTTACAGTCTTGTCCGACGCCTTTTCAACACCCTTTGTCTCCTGTGACTCCACAATTCCCATATAACGGTTATCCCCCGTCAGACCAAGCCCTGTTATATTCGACACAGACTCAACATAAACCATCTCATCGCTGCCCCTGTCTTTGTTTCTGGTCATTACAATTACCGCTGCACCGATCCCGAAAAGCACAAGCAAAACAATAATAACAATGACAACTATCTTTTTCTTCTTCATATTATTTTATTTCTCCATTCTTAAATATTGCAAAGCCAAAAAACCGGTAACAGGATTGTATCAATTTCATGTATCATGAATGTATCATACATATACAAAGGTCTAATCTTTTTTTATCACATCAAACCATTCCCGTATGACCTTTTCATAGCCGTTATCCCCCGGCTCATAAAATTTCTCCCCAACCAGAGCGTCAGGCAGATATTGCTGTTTTACATAATGCTTCGGATAGTCATGCGCATATTTATATCCCACATTTCCAAGATTTGCAGCCCCCGAATAATGAGCATCACGCAAATGAACCGGAACCTGACAGTTTCCGACCTTTTTAACCGCGTCATTTGCCGCAAATATTGCATTTACAACCGAATTGCTCTTGGGAGCACATGCAACATAGATGGCTGCATGTGCAAGAATAATCTGCGCCTCAGGCATTCCAACACGTTCCACCGCCTGAGCGCAGGAGGCGGCAACTACGATTGCCTGCGGATCTGCATTTCCCACATCCTCGCATGCGCATATCATGATCCTTCTCGCAATAAAAGTGACGCTCTCACCGCCGTACAGCATCTTTGCCAGATAATATACCGCTGCATCAGGATCAGAGCCACGCATACTTTTTATAAATGCCGATATCACATCATAATGGTTATCCCCATTCTTATCATACCGTATGGATCGCCTTTGTATGCACTCCTCTGCAACTGCAAGGTCAATCAGTATCTTTCCCGTCTTTGCATCGCGCTCAGTTGAGAGGATTCCAAGCTCGACGGCATTCAACGCATGTCTTGCATCTCCCTCCGACATATCCGCGAGAAAATCAACCGCTTCATCCGTAATTTCCGCCTGATAGGAGCCCATCCCCTTCTCAACGTCATATACCGCCCGTCGGATGAGTACAGCTATATTCTCCTTTGTCAGCGGCTTCAGCTGAAATACCGTTGAGCGTGATATCAAAGCGCTGTTTACCTCAAAATACGGGTTTTCGGTAGTAGCGCCGATTAAAATCACTGTACCGTCCTCCACAAATGGAAGAAGATAATCCTGCTGCGCCTTGTTGAATCGATGTATCTCGTCAACAAAAAGAATAGTTTTCTTTCCATACATGCCAAGATTATCTTTTGCTGTTTTTACTACTTCTTCTATATCCTTTTTACCGGACGTCGTCGCATTCAATTCCCGAAATGCGGCGCTTGTTGTATTTGCAATCACCATAGCAAGGGTTGTCTTACCTGTGCCCGGCGGGCCATATAACAAAATTGATGAGAGCTTATCCGCCTTAATTACACGATAAAGGAGCTTATCACTGCCCAAAATATGCTCCTGACCTACAACCTCGTCCAATGTGGACGGGCGAAGCCGCTTTGCCAGCGGCGACTCCGCTTTCATATTCGTCTGTCTCATATAATCAAACAAATCCATGCTTTACTCACCTATACCAAATCCAGTTTCTTAATCAAGCTGTCGAATTTGATAATATCAATCGGTTTACATATATATTCCTCATAATCATCGCTTGCATAGCTGGTATCAAAGCCCTCATCCAATGCACTGATCATAATAACCTTGCACCGGGAATCTCTTGCCAATCCCAGCTTACGCTCCGCATCACGAATGGAGGCAAGCGCCTTATAGCCATCTATCTTCGGCATCATAATATCCATGCATACCAAATCAAACCTGGCATTATTATTGACCGCATTCACAAATTCATCCACCGCAGCAATTCCGTCTCTTGCCAAAACCACCTCACCATACTTTGACAATAGCTTTTGCATAAACTTACCACTCGCCATATCGTCCTCAGCTACCAAAACCTTCATGTATAAACCCCTCCTATTTTGCTTTCTTAAGCATATCTATCCATTTTGATATATATTCCATGAATTCCTGCTTAAATGTTTTCTTATGATACGTGATTCTTCTGCTCAAAATATATGTCATCATAATACCTGTTATGTTATTTGCCAGCTCCATCGGTGTAAATTGGTTAGTAATCTCATTTTCCCTGATTGCATCTGCAAAGATATCCTCCAGAAAATTGAGTCTCTCCGTAATACACCATGCAATCTTTTCCCGTGTATCCATATTATGTAACAATTCCTCATATTGCAGCATTAATGTGGAAATCGCATAATAGTTATCATAGTATGTCGCATATGCCTCCAAATAATCCCACAGCTTCTCCATATAACTGCCTTCCTTGGACTTGACAGTCTGCCTGATTCCATTGTCAAACCGGGAATAATAATCGACAACTTCTATCAATACCTCGTTGATACCGCCAAAATATTTGTACATTAAAGCTTCTGACATATTCTCTTTTAAAGCAAGATTGCGAGTTGTAAGTGCGGATAAACCCGAATCACTGATAATCTCAACTGCCGACGCTATAATTCTGTCTTTTCTCGAAATAAAACTATCGTTCAATACGATCCCCTCTCTTTACATGCATTCTATTCCCGCTTAATGTTATAATTTTATGTCATTTACCTTTTTTTGTCAATAAAATAGGAGCCATTATATAAATAATAGCTCCCATCCCATTTCACTCAATAAATATAACAAATCCTAATTCATAATAGAACACAAACAGTGCGATATATATTAAATAGGTACCATGTTACTTGATCAAGCTAAATAAAAATTAGAGAACAGTTACGTTTGTTGCCTGTGGGCCCTTCTCGCCGTTTACAACTTCAAACTCAACCTGCTGGTTCTCTTCAAGTGTCTTGAATCCTTCCATGTTAAGACCCGTGAAATGTACAAATACATCCTTACCGGTCTCATCTGTGATGAATCCGAAACCCTTCTGGTTGTTAAACCACTTTACTGTACCTTTTGTCATTGATAAATCCTCCAAATCTAAAAATACGTTCATGACGCCTTATAAAGATAGCATAGACTTGATGTTTCGTCAAGTCTAATTTCTATTCATCATGGCAAATTTAGTTACACACATGAACAGATTTACCCTTTCTGTCATAATAGTATACATTATCCGACAAATAATCCATATCAGCCACTGCACAGGCATTTATCTCCCTCACGGACTTTCTCAGATAGTCTGCATCTATACCGCAGCAATCCGGCAAAAGCAATACCTCATGAATACTGGACGGCAAAATATAAAATCCACACTCCACCTGCTCTCCGAACTGCTCGAGGACATCCCGGTAAAGCATACATGACGCACCGTTTATCTGCTGCCTGTTCGTCAATACATACATATCGGGACAGTCTGAAATCTCCGGCAGCCCGGACGGGAGTATATCATTCATCCTTGCAAGCCGCAGCGGAAATAACCGCATAGTATTTTCCTGCGCAAGACGAAATACCTCATCCGTAGTCAGATTCCATAATTCCATATCCTTATCACGCAGGATGGCAGAGGCGATTCCCTCCTCATCATGTCCCACCAGATATCGAAACGTAATCGCCAGATCATGAAACGGAATATATGGACAGCCCTCCAGCATTTCCTTGTTCCTTTCACGGTTAATCAGCTTCAGGAAAAGATTATCCCTGACAACATTCTCATCCATTGTCTGATATTGCTTTACATACAGCTGCCCGCGCGCTTTCTCATACTCGGCCCGGATTGCCTTCAGAATATCATCAATATCCTGCCCGCTCTTGTGCATCATATAAAAATATTCCAGATAAATATTCGGTGATATATTCTCACCTCGAACACAGATAACAAGACCTGTACATACCACACCATTATTTTTCGTTACCGATTCCAGCCGCACATCCTCTATGTCATATTGCAGCAGATATTCCGGTATTCTTTCCTTGACAAGCTTTGCAAACGCATTAAATACCATATTATATTTCATACACGAACGCCTGTGTATCTCTCCTTTCTGCTATTTGATAAATATGGGAAAAATATGAAAAATACGGGAACAGACCTCCCGTTTGCCGATGTATGATTATATTAAAGCTTCCGAAATAAAAAATCAAGCTCCAAAATGTATACAAACAGCAGCATATTGAAGCTTGACTTTTATTTTCATATATTGTATATGCCTGCGCTTATACGGTCTGTCCGACAGCTTCCTGCAAAAAATCAAGGAACTGCTCCATCTCTTCCCGGGTACCGATTGTCACGCGCAGATAATTGTCAATTCTCGGTTTGTCAAAATAACGGACGATAATCTTCCGCTCCCTCGCTTTCTCGAATATCTCCCTTGCAGGCAAGGATTTATGCGTCATAAAAAGGAAATTTGCCGCTGACGGCGGGCACGAAAATCCAAGTTTCTCAATTTCCTTGCTGAACCATTCTCTGGTTTCGACCACCTTGTCTATCGTCTCACGGAAATACGCCTCATCCGCAACACTCTCCGCGCCGAGTATGATGGATGGCATATTCATGGTATACGAATTGTAGGAATATTTCACATCATTCAAATATTGAATCATAAGCGGACTGCCGATCGCATATCCGATTCTCAGTCCTGCCATGGAGCGGGACTTTGAAAAGGTTCTGACGACGAGCAGATTATCGTACTTATCCAAAAGCGGAAGCGCCGTCTCCCCTCCGAAATCCACATAAGCCTCATCAACAATCACAGCCACGTCCCTGTTATGCTTCACGATATCCTCAACAAAGGATAAAGGCTCCGCAATACCGGTCGGTGCATTCGGATTCGGGAACACAACACCGCCATTTTCCGCATAATAATCCGATGCATGCAGTCTGAAGTCCTCATCCACGGGAATACGATGATACGGGATTCTGAGCATATCAGCCCACACATCATAAAACGAATATGTTATGTCAGGAAATACAATCGCTTTCTCCGTGTTAAAAAAGGTCATAAATGCCATGGCAAGAACATCATCCGAGCCCACACCGACAAACACCTGATTTCGGTTTACACCATGGTATGCTGCCAGTGCGTCCACCAGCTGTGCTGCCCCCGGGTCCGGATACAGCCTCAGATTTCCAAGCTCAAGCTGCTTCCGTAACGCCCGCGGTGACGGTCCATATGGATTCTCATTCGTATTTAACTTTATAATGTCTTTATCTTTAGGCTGCTCGCCCGGTACATAGGGCACAACCCTTCTTACATTATTCTCCCATGCCGACATATTTTTCCCCCCTGTCCGTATCAATCATTTCGATGCAAAATAACAACACAAAATATCAGACGTATTATAACCCTGATAATTTTGTTCTGTCAATAAGCCTATATAAGCTGCTCACAATACATACCGCCTGCTTACAATTACCTTATTTCAGCCTGCGCAGGATTTCCAGCGTATATTTCCATGTTCTCTCCACACTGTCCGCATAGAGCCGCTCTGACGGTGTATGGATATCGTCTATCTGCGGTCCGTAGGACACACAGTCAAGTCCCGGAATTTTCCCGGCAAAAAGTCCGCATTCAACGCCTGCATGAATTGCCTCAATCACCGGCTTTTCCCCATACATGCTCTCATATATATCAGCCATAAGCTCCCGCAGCGCTGAATCCTGCTTATATTCCCATGCAGGATAAGCGCCCTCCTCTGTAATCGTACCACCCAGTACGCGCATCAAAGCTTCTATCTGCTCTACCAGAGCATCCTTCTCCGAGCCCACACTGCTCCGGACGGAAAAAGACATCTGCACCTCCGAAATACTTCCCTTCGACACGGTTTTCACGATTCCGAGATTCAGTGAGGTCTGTACAAGCCCCTCAATGTCCTTGCTCATCCTGACAACACCGTTTGGCAGGTTCAGCAGCGCCGCAACAACATTTTGCGTCGCTCTGTCCGTCATGCATCTGTCTCTGAATATGCTGCCGCATTCCCCCTGTTCCCCTGAAATTTCATTCCATTTAACCTCTTTCAGCGTCAATCTGATATCCGGATCCGTTGCACGGTATTCCTGCTGTAGTATCACGTTGTATTTCGCAATTAATTCAGATAAATCATCATTGCACACAAATACCGCTGCTGCCTCGCGCGGTATCGCATTATCCTTCATTCCTCCATGAACGTCAACCAGCTTAAAATGCGTCTGCCTGCTCATCTGATACATAATTCTGCCAAGTACCTTGCTCGCATTCGCCCCCTCCCGGTGAATCTCCACACCGGAATGTCCGCCCGTAATACCGCCCGCCGCAAGACACCACAACTTCATATTATCCGTCTGCTCATATGCCACAGGCAGATGACAGCTTACAGTCACACCACCTGCGCAGCTGACTAAAAGCCGCCCCTCATCCTCAGAATCCAGATTCAACATCCTTTTTGCCTGTAACGGTGCACAGTCAATCCCTGCTGCCCCCAGCATGCCGATCTCCTCGTCCACCGTAATAACAACCTCAAGCGGCGGGTGCGGTATTTCCCCGTCTTTCGCATCAAGAATCGCCAGTGCGAACGCGACCGCGATACCGTCGTCTCCACCCAGCGTCGTTCCCTCTGCCGATATCACGTTTCCATCGAGGCGCAGCGTAAGACCATCCTTTAAAAAATCTGTCTCCACTCCCGGCTCCTTCTCACAGACCATATCCATATGTCCCTGAAACATGACCGGCGCAGCGTTCTCATAACCCGGCGTACCCGGCTTCCATATCATTACATTTCCAAGCTTATCCTGTATATATCTCAGCTTCCTAGTCACAGCAAAATCTACCAGATAATTGCTGATTGCCCATGTATTGGAGGAACCGTGCGGAATACCGCATATCTCCTCAAAAAATCTGAAAACCCGTTTCGGTTTCACATTCTGTAAAACTGCCATCCCTGCTCTCCCTTTCAAACACATACTGTAAATATATTTTATAGCCTGCCCGGCAATATAAGGCTACGCCAGTGCAAAATAAGACAAAACTGCGATGCCGAGCACGATACGATACCATCCAAACACCTTAAAATCATGCTTCTTGATATAGCTCATCAGAAACTTGATAACCACAACGGACATCGCAAATGCAACTGCCACGCCCACAATCAGGATAACCACTTCCGCCTGCGTATATGCAAAACCAAATTTCACAACCTTAATCAGACTGAGACCAAACATAACCGGAACAGCCAAAAAAAACGTAAACTCAGCTGCCGCAACCCTGGAAACTCCAATCAAGAGCGCACCGATAATCGTCGCCCCCGACCTTGAAGTTCCCGGAATAATCGACAGCACCTGAAACAGACCGATTATAAATGCAGTCCTGTAGGTTATATCCGAAAGCGTCTCCACCCTCGGCGTTCTCCTTTTGTTCCGGCGCTCAATCACAATAAATGCAATGCCATAAAAAATAAGAGCAATCGCAATTACCGTCGGTGTATGCAGATGCGCTTCAATATAATCATCAAACAGCAAGGTCACAATCGCACCCGGAATACAGGCAACAACAACCTTAAACCATACCGAAAAGATATCCTTCTGCACAACCGGTTTACTCTTATCCTTCATCCGGAACGGCCACATTTTATCCCAGAAAAGGAGTACAACCGCCAAAATGGCGCCAAGCTGTATCACAACAAAAAACATTTCCTTGAACTCGTCTGACACATCCATTCTGATAAATTCGTCCACAAGAAGCATATGTCCCGTACTGCTTATCGGAAGCCATTCTGTTATTCCCTCCACAATACCAAGAAAAATAACCTTTAATATTTCAATCAAACTTACTGCCATCTCATTCTTCCTCCTATTTCAGCCTAAAATATAAAATAAAATAACATTTTATTATATCATGTAACACATCAGAATATACCCATATTAATGCCTGCCTTATAGACTTCCCGGTAAACTGTTTTTTTCATCTCCTCAAAACGCGTTTCCGAAATAGCATCGCCCGAGGTCATAATAAGAAGCGGAATCGGCTGCCTGCCCTTTGAGATAGGCGGCTGCATATAGGGATAATCATTGAGATAAAACCCATTTCGCTTATAAAACGCAATTCTCCTCTTTGCTAAATCGGTCTGCGGAAGCTCAACCTCAAGACAAATCTGACAACCTGTCAACCGTCTTATTTCCTGCAAAATTAATGTGCCGAGTCCCTGATTGCGGTAAATCGGATTTACAGCAAAATGCTCGATAAAAGCAAAATCCTCAAGCTGCCATATCGCGATAAATCCTTTCAAGTCTGCACTGTCCGAATCCGCCAGCACATATATACAGTATTTAGCGTCATAAAGTAATGCCCTTTGCTCATCGTAAGGGCGATATTCATCTATCGGGAAGCTCGCTTCCATGATAGAAAATACGGTATCAAATTCAATCTCATTCATTTTCCGCAGCATAAAATCCCGCCCTTTCAAAAAAATTAATCCTGCAAGTCATCCGAAAATGAAATAAAATCAAGCTTTTCATAATTGTACGAATCTATTATCTGCCTGGCTTCATCTTCCGAAATATTAGAAGCATCATTTACATCTTCGCTTTCCATACTATAAAACCATGGATTTTCTGCATCCTTATATCCATCATAAATTACCGCTTCCTGTATTTCCAGTTTCGCATCAGAATAATTGTGATATACATATATGCTGCTGCTTGCACCATTGGAGCCTTCATTTGCAAACAGTCCGTTCTCACATAAATAATAGCGACTTCTATCCCCTCCACAGATGATTCTTACCATTTTTCCATCAATTAAAGTATACATGTTATAGATAACTCCATCCCACGCCCCGGGACCGTTTTCTCCTATTATCAGTTCATCAACCCCATTGCCGTCAACATCCGTAATAATATAACCATAATCTGAAAAATCTATATTAAGTCCAAACAGCGGGCTGATTCCCAGTTCCTCTATCTCATTCAGGGAGAAGCCGTTTTCAATTCCATTGCTGATTTTATCAATCAAATCATAATATTCGGCATACGTATCAACACCTGCATCCGGAGAATTCTCTGTGGTATTCTTAACGTTTGAGCCGCATCCGGCAAATAAAACAGAAAATAAAACAAACAGAATTAATATATTTTTCTTTCCCATGACAAAAATCCTCCCTTTTAATACTAACGACATCTTATAACTTCTCTTTTCCGTTGAGAACTGCTTCCATCAACTGCTCTCCTTCATAGCGAAGCTTTAATGAAAAGAATTCTGTAGTTGTTTCAAGAAGCTTAAAAAAAATCTTATCTCCCGCCCAAACAGGCAGATTATACACCTGAGCTTTATCAATCCACTCCAGCACGCCCTCATCACATTCCGAAATATCACCGGAGAAGCTGTCCGCAGTGTAAAGAAACATATACTCTGTTTGAAATTCATTTGACATAAAGGTAATAATGCCACGCAGCTTCCATGCATTTAAGGTAAGTCCCGTTTCCTCTTTTACCTCACGGAGCAGACATTCCTCGGGCGTTTCATCCTGCTCGAAATGTCCGCCCACACCAATCCATTTGTCTTTATTTATATCATTTTCTTTTTTTGTTCTGTGCAGTAAAAGATAACTGTTATCTTTTTCTATGTAACACAATGTAGTAAGATTTGAACGCATTTTTATCTCTCTTTCGTTTCTCTGTCTCCGCAATCATGCAGAAATGATTTCCATAAGTTTCGCATATATCCCCTCTGCCAGCTTAATGTGATTCTCCTCATCCATGTGAATATTATCCAACAAAGACGCCTCTGCATAGTCCGCTCCATCCAAAAAGTCCACCTGATACCTATCACATACTTCCTTTAAAGCAGCTGCCACTTTTCCCGATTCAACGACGGACTTTTCCCGTTGCAATATATTCCGCTGTACATTCAAATATATTTTTTAGTTCATTTGTGCCAAGCATCAAAATCACCCAGTCAACCGGCTTGTGCGTCATAAGCATCATCTTTAATCCGCTGATACCTCTCCGTTGCGTCATAAATGTATCTACAGACAAAATCGTCCTGCCATTTAACCCCTCTTCAATAACCTGATGCTCCGGCATTTTGTCCGCCAGAACCTTCGTCCATCTGTTTTTGTGACGCAATCCGTCTTCGGGATTATATCCCCATGTGTTACTGTCTCCTATGCAAAGAAACCTCATTTTAAAACCCTCCTACCTCTGCGGAATAGCGGAACCGCCTTTCATCCTCCGGCATTGTTTTACTCCGGCTTGTACATTTGCGATGTTCATCTTGGCACTGCTGACATTCATTTATTTGATATATCATTAACATAGAAAAACCTTCCCTGTACTTTGTCGAATGTGGGAAGGTTTTTTCTTCATACATCTGGTCAACCACTATGTGGCGATTGCCTTTTAATGTTTATATTATAGCAAAAAAATATGATATTACAACCTATTTTTCAAACGCGAACAAAAACTCTGCCAGTCTCCCCTACTCCTCATTCATCTTGGCAAGCTTCGCTGCCTGGTCGGCTGCAATGCACGCATCAATTATCTCCTGAATATCTCCGTTCATTATCTTATCCAGCTTATACAGCGTCAGACCGATTCTGTGGTCTGTCACACGTCCCTGCGGGAAGTTATAGGTACGAATCTTCTCTGAACGGTCACCTGTACCAACCTGGCTCTTACGCAAATCAGCCTCTGCATCATGCCGCTTCTGCATTTCCATATCCAGCAGCTTTGTACGAAGCAGGGCAAACGCCTTCGCCTTGTTCTGGATCTGGGATTTCTCAGTCTGGCTGTACACAACGATTCCGGTCGGATAGTGTGTCAGACGTACAGCGGAATCCGTGGTATTGACGCACTGACCGCCATTACCGGACGCACGCATGACATCAATACGGATGTCCTTTTCCGGAATCTCTATCTCATCCATCTCTTCAGCCTCAGGTAGAACCGCCACGCTGGCAGTAGATGTATGGATACGTCCGCCGGACTCCGTCTCCGGCACACGCTGTACACGATGGACACCACTCTCATACTTTAATACCGAGTAAGCACCATTTCCCGTTACCATAAATGTAACCGACTTCATACCGCCGATGCCGATTTCCTCAACCTCCATCAACTCTGCCTTCCAACGTCTGCTCTCGACATAATGCACATACATACGATAAAGCTCAGCCGCAAACAATGCTGCCTCATCGCCGCCTGCGCCTGCTCTGATTTCCACAATAACGTTTCTGTCATCATTCGGATCCTTCGGTAAAAGAAGAATCTTCAACGCCTGCTCACATGCTTCCGCCTGTTCCTTTGCACCGGCAAGCTCTTCCTTGAGCATCTCCCGCATCTCTTCGTCATTTTCCTCATCCAGCATCATAAGGCTGTCATCAATTGTCTGCTGTGCACTCTTATACTCCTGATACTTCTCAACAATCGGTGCAAGATTCGCCTGCTCCTTCATAAGATTGCGAAAACGCTCCGGATTAGATGCAACATTCGGATCACTCAGTTCATTCTGAATTTCCTCGAGACGAGCCACCAAATCCTCCAACTTATCAAACATCTTCCAGTCCTCCTACTAAACTCACATACTGATTTACAATTTATATCTGCAAAATCACAGACAAAGCATTGATGTCATACAATCACTTACTGTCCCTCCGCTTCGCCGTCACAACTCTGTCAAGTCCCGCATAATCTTTTATGCATTGAATATCTGTGTATCGCGCATCTACAAGTAATCTCCGTATATCTTCAAACTGATCATACCCGATTTCGAAGAGCAACAATCCTCCGTCATAGAGATAATTCCCCGCTTTCCGTATAATTCTATCATAAAATTCCAGCCCGCCTGTTCCCCCGTCGAGTGCAAGCTTTGGCTCATACACGCGAACCTCATCCATCAAGGTATCTATATCCCCGGTTCTGATATATGGGGGATTCGAGACAATCACATGATACTTCTCATCTATATTCTCAAATAAATCAGACTGCACCACAGTGCCCCGAACATCCAGCCTGTCACAATTCTCTCTTGTAAGCCGAACCGCAAGGTCAGATATATCAAGAAATGTCACACAATCATTTTCACAGCCCGTCTCCCTGCGCTTCAAAATATAACTGATGCCGATACACCCGCTGCCACAGCACACATCCAGCAAATGGCAGGCTTTCATCTGCTCCGTCAACTGCAATGCCCGCTCTACCAGAAGCTCCGTTTCCGGTCTCGGTATAAGCACCTGCTCCGCCGTCTTGAACACATATCCCATGAATTCCTGACTGCCTGTGATATACTGACATGGATAATGACTCCTGCGACGTTCGATACACCTTCTGAAATACTGTACCTTATCCTCCGGCATCCTGACAGGCGCATGCATCAGCAGTCCGGTATAA
This sequence comes from uncultured Bacteroides sp., assembly GCA_964405715.1. Classification (GTDB taxonomy): domain Bacteria; phylum Bacillota; class Clostridia; order Lachnospirales; family Lachnospiraceae; genus Coprococcus_C. Next base: position 56,590 of record CAYOOW010000010.1, on the reverse strand, counting down.
TCCATATCAAAAGCGTACATGGCAAGCACGCGCACATCACTGCCGTAATCTTCAATTCCCGCATCTTTAAGTACATCTTCACCGTACCGAATACATTCCTGCAACGTCATGCTGCCTCTCCATTTCTAAGCTTCATTTGATTTCCCGCTATCCGTTTTATGTTGCTCACGCAGATAGGCTTCCCAGTCAAATACAGCCTCGACAGACCGGATGGCAACCTCCACCATATCAGGTGTCGGCTCAATCGTGGTAAGTCTCTGAACCCAGAGTCCCGGTTTGCTCAGGGTATTGGCAAGCCTGGAATCATGATTGCCCGCATACCTGATAAATTCATAGGATATCCCGGCTATCAGGGGAACGAGCAGTACCCTCAGCAGCAGTCTGAGCCACATTGCATCTGCCGTGATACACATAAACACCAATATGCTGACGAACATTACAATAAAAAGGAAGCTCGTACCACACCGCTTATGAAATCTGCTGTGGCGCATTACATTTTCCACCGTCAACGCATCGCCGTGCTCCAGACAATTAATCGTCTTATGCTCTGCGCCATGATACATAAATGTGCGTTTTATATCTTCCATACGTGATATCAGATACACGTACAGCAGAAAAACAGCCAGCCTGATTACGCCTTCCACTAAGCCCTGAAGCACATGGCTCTTAATCACACCCGAGAGCAGTCCTGTCAGCCATGCCGGAAGCAGCATAAATAAACCGACAGCTATAACGATGGATAAAGCCACGGTTCCAAACAGCATCCAATCATCCGATTTCTTCTCTTTTTCCTGCTGCTTCGGACCATCCTCCGTTCTGTTCTTCTTCGTTTCCTCTTCCCCGTCGAAAAACTCCGCTGAATAAGTGAGTGTTTTTACACCGATAACCAATGATTCCACAAAATTAAATATGCCCCTTATAATCGGTGCTTTGCACAGCTTATGCTTTTCTGATGACGGGTGAAACGTATTCAATTTTACCGCAATTTCCCTGTCAGGCTTTCTTACCGCGACGGCGTACTGATTCCCGTACTTCATCATAACACCCTCAATGACAGCCTGACCGCCTATATTTACTCTGCCCACGCCAAACTCCCTATATATAGTAAAATAGGCTTGCTACGTCAGCGTAACAAGCCTTATATGTGTTCTGATTTTAAACTATGCCTGAACACCATACTTACGATTAAACTTATCAATTCTGCCACGTGCCTGAGCAGCCTTCTGCTGTCCGGTGTAGAATGAATGACACTTAGAACAAATTTCAACGTGAATATCCTGCTTTGTTGAACCTGTTACAAACTCATTACCGCAGTTGCAAACAACCTTTGCCTGATAATACTCCGGATGGATTCCTTCTCTCATGTTTTTCACCTCTTTATACATTTATACTCTATGAGAACAGGCAAACGCCTTGATTCTTCATATCTCCTTATGCAGACAGGCACACCTCTGCCCTCCGCACATTCACAACGATAGCTATTTTATCATAGCATATCCATAAATTCAAGTATTTTTTAGAAATATTTCCGGGCAAAACGCATCTTTTCCGTCACTACCTTCTGGCAAGCAGTGTTTTCTTGATATAATCCACAAATTCTTTGTTATTTTTCGTTCTGACAAACAATTTCAGGACCTCCTCTGTGATTTCATCCGCCTTTGCCCCTGATAACGCCTTATGGATTCCGTTTACAGCCTCCTGCTCCTCCGGTGTCAGCAAAAGGTCATCTCTTCTCGTGCCGGACTTTGCTATGTCAATTGCCGGGAATATACGCTTCTCTGACAGCTTTCTGTCAAGCACAAGCTCCATATTTCCCGTTCCCTTAAACTCCTCGAACACAACATCATCCATACGGCTTCCCGTCTCAACCAGAGCCGTTGCAAGCACTGTCAGGCTGCCGCCCTCACGCATGTTTCTGGCCGCGCCGAAGAAACGCTTCGGCATATGCAGGGCTGCGGGATCAAGACCGCCGGACAGAGTTCTGCCGCTTGGCGGAACCGTCAGATTATACGCTCTGGCAAGCCTCGTGATACTGTCCAGCAGAATCACAACATCCTTCCCATGCTCCACGAGACGTTTTGCACGTTCAATTACCATTTCAGATACACGCTTGTGATGTTCCGGCAGCTCGTCAAAGGTAGAATAAATAACCTCCACATTATCCCCTTCTATGGATTCACGGATATCCGTTACCTCCTCAGGGCGCTCGTCTATCAAAAGAACAATCAGATGCATGTCCTTATTCTTTGTGCTGATACTCTTGGCTATCGCTTTCAGCAGCGTTGTCTTGCCTGCCTTTGGCGGAGATACAATCATACCCCTCTGCCCCTTGCCAATCGGAGACAACAAATCAACGATACGAATTGAAACCGGAGTTCCGACTCCGTCCAGACTGATTCTCTCATTTGGGAAAATCGGCGTCAGATCTTCAAACGGAATACGTTTTGCCGCCTCAGATGGTAACATACCGTTTACATGTCTGATATAAAGCAGTGCGCTGAACTTCTCTCCCTGCGTCTTCATCCTGATTGGCCCACCGATAATATCTCCCTTTTTCAGAGAAAACTTACGAATCTGTACCGGTGACACATAAATATCCCTGTCACCCGGCAGGTAGTTCGCACTTCTTATGAACCCGTATCCGTCACTCATAACCTCAAGAATTCCATCTGCCTCACATCCGCTGTCCAAATCAGCATTGTACTCCTGTCCGTCGTACGCCTGAATATTTACTTCCATCTCAGGACTTTCCGGCTCCAGATTTCTCTGCTCCTGATAATTTCTGTCCGATGTACTATCCTGCTGCACCTGTGTTCTCGCAGAGGACATGTTATTTTTTCTTGTATCTGCCGGACGATTAACGGTACGCTTCTCCTGTATCGGTCTTCTCTCGGTTACACGCTTCTTTTCCTCGTTTTTCTTTCCCGGCTCTGCCTTCTCCGTATCCTCCTTCCTGGATGTCATACGTTCCACATTTTCCAAAAGCTGTGCCAGCTCTCCCTTTTTCAACGTGGAAATGTTTCTGATTCCTTTTTCCTTCGCATATTCTCTCAATTCTGCCAAGGATGCTTTTCTAAAATCCATATTAACTCCTTTATTACTTCTATACATTGGGTATCTTAAATGAATAACGAAAGCTGCTATGAGCTATATTACTTCCAAAGATTGAATATATATTATCACAAGTCCCGAAAAAGGTAAACCATATTTTGTAAATTCCATGTTTTTTGCTTGCTTTTACCTTGCTTTTATAATATTATGAGCGTAAAATTGATATAACGAACCAATACGGAGGATAACCTATGGAGGCTCTATTATTATATAAATTGATTATCTTATTTATGTTAGACAGAACCGATTACACCATGACCAACTCATTGATCTCTGATTTTGTGGTTGGCAAAGGCTACACAAACTTATTTAACCTGCACGAGACATTAAGTGAGCTCATCGACAATGATTTCATATCCGCAGATACGATTCGCGACACCATCCACTACAAAATCACAAATTCAGGGGAGGAAGCGCTGTCTTATTTTGAAAACAGGCTTCCATATGCCATCAAACAGGATATACTGGAATACCTGAGCGCAGAGCGCATACATGTCAAAAACGAATCAGAAATATACGCGGATTATACCTATAATGAATCCAACTGGTACACCGTTCAGTGTGTGATAAAGGATCGCAGGGAAACCCTGATAGATTTAAAATTTGATGTTCCGACCAAATCTCAGGCGGAAACCATCTGCAACAACTGGCGCGGCAAAAGCTCCGAGATCTACGAATATATGGTTAATCAGCTATGGTCGTCTCAATAAATTCCCATATCTCCTCTCTGCCCTGCTTTGAAACTGCGGAAAAAGGGATGATTTTGGTTCCATCGACAACCTTGAGCTTCTCTCCGATGATTTTCAGATTCTTATCACGCTCACTTCTCTTAATCTTGTCCAATTTTGTAGCAATAATGACAGGCGTATAACCCTTTGCGAGAATCCAGTCATACATTGTCTTATCGTTTTCACCCGGTGCATGCCTGATATCAACCAGCAGAAATACGATTCTAAGCTGCCTTGATGTGTGCAGATACCGCTCAATCATCTTTCCCCATTTGTTGCGAATTTCCTGAGACACCTTCGCATACCCGTATCCCGGCAAATCTACAAAATATAACGCTTTATTAATATTATAAAAATTAATCGTCTGTGTTTTGCCCGGAGCGGATGAGGTTCTTGCCAAGGACTTTCTATTTAACAAACCGTTAATCAGGGACGACTTTCCCACATTCGACTTGCCCGCAAACGCAATCTCCGGGAGGCGATTTTCGGGTAATTTACTTGTAATTCCACATACGGTTTCCAATTCTGCTGATTTAATGACCATATTATCCTCCTTATTACATTCATCCAACGCACCGTTATTACGGTGCGCGACATGGCTCATACCGGGCTGCCGACATCCAACGCACCGTTATTACGGTGCGCGACACGGCTCATACCGGGCTGCCGACATCCGACGCACCGTTATTACGGTGCGCGACACGGCTCATACCGGGCTACCGACATCCAACGCACCGTTATTACGGTGCGCAACACGGCTCATACCGGGCTACCGACATCCAACGCACCGTTATTACGGTGCGTTGGATGTACGGTACCGGGCTGCGCCCTATAAATAAGAATAAAAGTGCAGCTATTCGTGCAAGCACGATATCTGCACTTTTATTCTTATTTGCACGGCTTGAGCCTACGCTATACTGTCTTCGCTGTGTCGGATGTGCTTACGCAGGTTATTTTTCTTCAACCTTGGCTCCTCAGAATATGTCAGGACAGGTTCTGCACAGTTTGCTACAACATCCTTTGTAATCACACATCGTTCAATGTATTCATTAGACGGAATCTCATACATCAGATCCATCACAACATTTTCCATAATCGCACGAAGTCCTCTTGCACCGGTTTTTCTTTCCATAGCTTCCTTCGCAATCTCCCGCAGCGCATCATCCTCAAATTCAAGCTCAACGCCGTCAAGCTCAAATAATTTCTTATACTGCTTGCAGATAGCACTCTTCGGCTCCGCTAAAATTCTGACAAGAGCATCCTCGTCCAACAAATCCAGCGTCACGGATACGGGAACACGCCCGACAAACTCAGGAATCAGACCATACTTCACAAAATCCTGCGGTTGAACCTGACGCAGAATCTCATTCTCGTCACCATCTCCTCTAACGCTTACCTCCGCATTAAAGCCTATGGATTTCTTACCGATTCGATTTTCGATAATCTTCTCCATTCCCTCAAATGCACCACCGCATATAAACAATATATTGGTCGTATCAATCTGAATAAATTCCTGCTGCGGGTGCTTACGTCCTCCCTGCGGCGGCACCGATGCGACCGTGCCCTCAATAATCTTGAGCAATGCCTGCTGTACACCCTCACCGGATACATCTCTTGTGATAGAGACGTTTTCGGATTTTTTGGTAATTTTATCTATCTCATCAATATAAACAATACCGCACTGGGCCCTGTCAATATCATAATCGGCGGCCTGAATCAGCTTCAGAAGAATATTTTCCACATCTTCACCGACATAACCTGCCTCTGTGAGTGTCGTTGCGTCAGCAATTGCAAACGGTACATTCAAAAGCTTCGCCAGCGTCTGCGCCAAATATGTCTTACCCGAACCGGTCGGCCCGATCATAATGATATTACTCTTCTGCAGCTCAACTTCAAAGTCTTTCTCTGCCAGAATACGTTTATAATGATTATATACCGCCACCGATAATACCTTTTTTGCCGTCTCCTGTCCTATTACATAATCATCCAGAAATTCCTTTATTTCCTTCGGCTTCAAAAGATTAATATCAGTGTCAATCAGTTCATCCTCAAACTCATCCTGTATAATCTCCGAACAGATATCTATACATTCATCGCAAATATATACATTTGGACCCGCAATCAGCTTTCTGACCTGTTCCTGGCTCTTATTACAAAACGAACACCTCAATTTTTTTCTATCATCCACACGATTAGCCATATAGCCACCTCTTTATATTATTCTCTCCCCGTCAGAAAGCAATCAGATTACATTCCGACGTTTCTTCTGCCCGTCTGCCCAACCACCATCAGAACCAATGTCATGGTTTAAACCTCCTTGCAGTTCTCCACAAGAAAATCAAGAGCCTTTCTTGATGCAATATCCTGTTTAAGCGACTCCATCTCCTTATCACTGAGCAATTCCTTGATCTTCTCAGGCTCCATCTGGTAGCTGGACGCCATATTCTGAATCTCCTCTTCTATCTCATCCTCAGCCGGCGTAATACCCTCGGCAGCAACAACAGCCTCAAGAACAAGACTTGTCTTGATTCTTGCGATTGCATCCGGTTTTACTCTCTCCAGCATATCCTCCTTCGTTGTATTCATGAGCTTTAAATACTGCTCCATCTGAAGTCCCTGATACATCATACTCTGAGAAAACTCGTTAAATATTTTCTCCTGATTATATGCAATCATCGGCTCAGGAATCTCAACCTCAGCGGACTCGGCAAGCTTCTCAACAATCTTTGACTGCTTTTGCCGGTTGACCTCTTTCTTCTTCTTTACCTCGAGAGTCTTCTTTACATCTTCCTTGTACTCCGCATATGTCTCAAACGAAGAAACCTCACTTGCAAACTCATCATCAAGCTCAGGCAGCTCAAGCTCATGAATTCCAAGCAGCTCTACCTTAAATACAGCCGGCTTATTCGCAAGGTCATCTACATGGTAATCCTCCGGGAATGTAACATTTACATCAAATTTATCACCAATGCTCTTGCCCGCAATCTGCTCCTCAAAGGTATCGATAAAGGAATGAGAACCAAGCGTAAGCTTATAGTTTTCGCCCTTGCCACCGTCAAATGCCTCACCGTCGATGAAGCCCTCAAAATTAATTGTAACCTCGTCATCCATCTTTGCAGGTCTGTCCTCTACCGGAATAGATCTTGAGTTCTCTTTCTGCGTTTTTAAAATTTCCGCCATAATCTCGTCCTCGGTTACAGCATCATCAATCTTCTCAATCTCTACACCCTTATATTCACCAATCTTAATCTCCGGTTTCACTGCAACAGCAGCAGTAAAAATAAAGCTCTTGCCCTTTTCAATCTGCTCTACATCAATTTCAGGATTAGACGCAATCTCCACATCACAGTCTTCGATTTCTTTTGGATAATACTCATTTATAAGCTGATTAGCCGCATCCTCGTAAAATACAGCCGGACCATACATTTTCTCAATATAAGCCTGTGGTACTTTTCCCTTTCTGAAACCAGGCACAGAAAATTTATTCTTCTGCTTCTTATATGCCTCCGAAACAGCCTTTGTAAATTCTTCAGCAGGCACCTCAATTGTGAGCTTTGCCATGCTGCCTTCCAACTTTTCTACTGATAAACTCATTTGTTAATTCCTCCTTGTATTGCGTACAAAAGCACTATTCACTGGATTATATCACAAGAAAAACTTTAAGTCCATATTTTTACGCAAAAAAATAGGCCTGCCTATATAATATATGCAATGAGCGAACGCTCTATCACAGCTTATATAAACAAGCCTACGCATGATATATCCTACTTACCGGACATCTGCTGCTCCTGTCTCTTAATCATCTGTCTTACCATCTCACCGCCGACAGAACCTGTCTCACGAGAAGTTAAATCACCGTTATAACCCTGCTTGAGGTTTACACCGATTTCACCTGCAACTTCCATCTTGAACTTATTCATTGCGTCCTTGGCTTCAGGTACACTTGTACCGTTTGAATTTGTCATAGCTTGTTCCTCCAATATACTTATAAGTTTCAGACATTGTATGTCTTACTAGTATTATGGAGCATAAAACAAATATTATAACTGGTAATTTATGACTGCATTTTTTTCTTCTTCAAAACAGCAATACCTGCTCCCGCTAATACCATAACCGCCGCCAGGACTGCTATCGGTGCAGAATCCCCTGTCTTCGGGGAATCAGCTGAGCCCAGATAAGTATAATATTTTGGTGTCGTGGTAACCGCCGGAGTCTCAGTGGCGGCAGAGCTGCCGGCATTGCCGGAATTATCGGAATCCGCCGACTGTACCGTGCCGCTGCTCTTGTTATGCGCCGTAAACCACGCTGCAATCACGGTATCTCCGGTAATACAGCTGTAATCGGTATCCCAGCCGGAAAATGTATATGTATACTTATCCGATTCGCTCTTTGTCGGCGTCTCCTCAGGCGGTACGGCAGCCATACCCTCCTGTACGGTCTCAGTCTTCATTGTGTTGCCGTCTCCGTCCTTCCATATTACCTGATATGTCTTCTCGGACGGAACAATCCTGTACAGCGCATAAACCGAGAAGAATCTCGTTGTAATTGTAACGTAATTATTACTGATTACCGCATCGTCCGCATTCGCCCAATTCATAAATGAGTAACTTGAACCCTCACCATGAACGGAAGCAACATATATCTGCTGTCCCGCCAGCTCGCCCAGCGGGAATGAGATTGTGATCGGCTCATACAGCTCCGGTATCCTTACAGGCGTACTATTTACATAATTGCCGTCAGCGTCCATGACCTCCTTTAATACATACAGATTAATATATCTCTCAATCACTGTATTGGAGGAAAGCTTCGCGCTGAATATACTCTGCTCCTCAGAGCTTATATCAGATACGTCAATATAGCTTGCATGCAGGGATATATCAATACTGCCGCCATTCTCCAGCACATCAATATCATCATCGGTCAAAATTCCCTTGTAAACGGAATTATCATATATGCTTTCAAGTCCGTCTGCCGTAATATTGATTGCGTCATCCTCTATTACGACACTGGTACTGTAACCGTTTAATACAAGCCTAATGCCTCCGTTTGCAGCATAATCGTCAGGGTACGCGATGCCTCCGTTTTCAATCGTCACAGCCGCAGTCTCCGTCAGAAAGCCGTTTGTTGCGACAACACGGTAGGAGCCGTCCACAAGATTGGTGAACAGATATTCCGTATCATCCTCATTTTCCAGCTTCCTGCTTGCCACAACGGTGTTCGCCTCATACAGACTGACATATACGGGATATTCCTGATTCGTGATATTATTCGCATAGGTCACAGTTCCGTATACGGAGCCCGTCGCGCTCACACTAAGGGTTCTGAAGCTTCCCTCACAGGACTTTACCTCTCCCATCTCATTGTCTGCATACACCTTATAATCATACACCGTATCCGAAGCAAGCCCATTGAATGTACAATCAAGTTTGATGCCCCCGTCGTTCTTCTCAGCATTCATAAGACACATTCTGTACGATGTATCTTCCCGCTTCTTCAACGCAATATAGTAATCGTCGACACCGTAGGTTCCCTCAATTACCTCTGCCTCCAGATGTGCGCTCTCAGCGGTAATGTCTGTAACAGGCTCAGCATTGAGGACAAGCGGCGTAAAGGTGAAGGTTTCAGACACATTGCCCGCAATATCTTCAACGTATAGGGTATACGTCTTTGTCCCCTCCGCCATAAAGCTTCCAAGCACTGCGTTGGTTTCCTCTGTCACGTCAATCGCCTGCCCGTTCAGCAATACCCTGCTGCCGTTAACACCGCTCGTGCTGTCCTTGGCACGGAAGTTAATATACATATCGCCCGCAGCATCCACTGTCGCGTTGACAATTTCAATCGCAGGGGACACCGTATCCACCTTTATTTTCTTTGTCGTATGAGTGCTTTCTATGCCTGCCTCGCTCACACTCCATGCCTCGATTGTAACATCGCCCTGTGTCTCCAGTGTAAGCTCAACATAGTCGTTATTATTCGGAATCGAAGCCTGATTTGAAGTGCTCTCCGTGACAACCTTATAATATGTTGTAACCTCCACGTTATCAGATGTCAAGGTCTGGCAGTCAATCCTGACCACAGGCGCATCATCGCCCTTATACCAGCCATTGCTGCCCTCCTCACCGGTCACCGTAATTTCAGGTGCATCCGGCACTGTCGTTGATAATTTGCTGAATGTTCTTGTCGTCGTGTTTGTATTACCCGCACGATCTGTCGCTATGATCTCATATGTTCCGCTGCCTGTAATCTCATATGAGCATTTCATGGTGTATTCTTCCCCACTCTGAGGTTTCCACTCTTTTACAATCTCATCGTTTCCATCCAGCTTAATCAGCTTAACAGATGCAATTCCACTCTCATATTCACCCTCTGTGACATCAATGGACAGCTCCACACCGGACCGGTAACTATCGGAATCCGCCTCTGGATCCACAACAAGCTCCGGCGATATGCAGTCTACATTATAAGGACCTGCAGGGTCAAGCTCGACACTGTTTCCGGCATTATCCTCAAGAACGGCGGAAATAGTACAAGCCCCCGCAATATTATTATTATCACCGTCCGGTATCTCATACTTAAATTCATAACGATATACCTTATCATAACTGTATGCCTTACTTATCACAGCCTCCGACGACGCGACTGCTGTCTGATACGACTCAATCATGCCATCCTGTGTCTGAATACGCCACGTTATATTTCCGACTCCGCTCTCGGTATCCTCAGCGTCAACCGAAAGATTCAGACTGTTATACCAGCTACCACTGTTTGCGGTATTTGTGACAGCTGTTACGCCATCCGGCGCCGTCACCACGATATCAGCCCCACTGATATTATTTTCAACCATCCACTCATAATAGTCTTCATCAGAATCAGGATACGTAAATTCCCTTAGCTTAATTTTGTTATGTAATGAGCTGTTTCCGGCGCTGTCCACGGCATAGACGACCAGCTCGCCTCTCTGGTCTGACGAGGTGCCTATACTGATTGTCGCAACATAACAGCCATCCGCCTGTTCTGTCTGAAACTGATTATAGGTCACGCTGCTGCTTGTTCCGTTCTCATCAACAAAATAATAGTACAGATACGAACACGGACTGTCCTCGGAAGAATAATACAAGTCAATCGTAATACTCTCTATTCCATCCTGCGAATGGTAATAGGAGCCGAAACCATATTCCCTGATGTATGTCTTAATGTCACTATTCTTCGGTGATACTGCAGTCTTCTCCAGTGTCGGACCGCTGCCGTCCACATTCATATTCTCCTTAGTCACAATCTCGGTAATGGCGCCGGTAGTATCCGATATCATCTGGAAGCGGATTGTCCCGTCAGTCATATCACCAATATCACCAATATCAATGCTCGACTTCCACCCCAGCGTCTCCACATCAGCCTTACTTGTCCCCTCCGCGATATCGGTGTCTGTGTCAGACAAAAGACGAATCCTTGTGTAACCGTTTGCCGGAGATATACTAAGTTTATTATAATATTCACCATGCATGGTGCCATCAAGAACATACATTCCACTTCCGTCCGAGCGTAATACCGTGAATGACTCCGACAAGCCGCTCGCACTCGCTGTATAATTCTTACCCGAGCTGTCAAACTCAGGTTTGATTGTATAAGTGCCCGGAGCGCTGTACAACGTTCTGGCTGTATCAAAATCCGTAAATCCAAGATATTCTTTTATAAATTCCGTGGAATCCACAACATCGTAAACTGCTTGATCAGCATCGGTAAGCTTTTTAATACTGTCGTCTGTGAGCTTCAACGTATAAGTCGGTGTACTTTCACCGAAATATATCACTGTTTTTCCATTCTCATCCTTTTCAAATCCATCATCCAGTTCCATCTCTACGGATAATGTACGTTGTTCAATGGTACCGATTCCGGCTACTGTTACTGTAAGATTACCTTCACTGTCGACACCGACCAGCGTATACTCGTCACCGGCCAGCGTATACCTGCTGCTCGCTTCTCCTGACAATGAAACACCGGATAGAAGAACAGACTTTTTCGTACCCGCATTCTCGTCATCAAATTTTGCATTTTTATTAAAAGAGACGCTAACTTTACCTTTGTCATCATCAAGCACGTCGTCAAGGACAAGGGAGGCAGTTTCAGTCAGGACTATTGTACTCGTTCCGTCATAAGTCTTGGTAGGCTTCTTTCCATACTCGTCCTTAACGGAATCCGCATCGATTCTAACCTCCTTTGGATTTACCACCAATGTCACGGTGAATGTATAATCAGCATCCTCTTTATTTGTATCCGTCACTTTTATTTTAATGTCAACGCCTGTTGTTACATTTTTAACATATTCCGATGTAAAGAACGTAACGCCTGCATCGACGGCTCCATCTGCACAGGTAATGCCATAATAATCACTCAGTTTATTCTTGTCATCGTCTGATACAGTATAAGCGAAACCTGAACTGGGAGAACCATCCTGCTTATATAACGCCTTAATACTTGCATTGATGTCTTCAGCCCCATAAGTAGTGGTAATCGTTGCAGCATCTTTAATTTCATTCAATGAAATTATTTCGCTGCCAGAACTGAGCTCCACCTCTTTATACGCCCACACGGCTTTCACAGTATATGGTATCACATTTGGGTACTCCTTATTATCATCTAAAGCCTTAAATAAAAGCGTTCCGTCTATTTCAGTTCCCGGAGGATACTGCGTTCCATCAACATCCCATGCCGTAATATAATATGCCTCACTTTCTACCGAATTGCCCATCGTACTGTCAGGCAATGTAATTGGCTGCCCATATGTACAATCTATTTTGATTTCATCAGCACCGGTAATATTCTTGTCAGCATTTTCACTCTTCATCGTGTCAAATGTTATTTCCGTTTTATATGGTGTATAAATTGCATTCATTACAATACTGGAAACATATTTATTCGGACTGATTGGAATTTTACCATCACCATCCAGAGTATATTCTTTATCATTATACTCTAATCCTGCAAACGTTTCTCCCGTCTTGTACGCATTATATTCTGCCGCTGTACCAACTGTATATGTAACCTCCGGATCAACAACTCCCATTTGCTGTGACTCTTCAGGAATAGAAATAGAACCCTTATACAGCAAATCGTCACCATCATATATAGCCAACGGATACTTTGTTCTTGTTGCCATGAAATACAAATTATATTTCCCTTCATTATTGATATTCGCATCATCCGCCTCCAGCGTCAGAGTACCACCGGATGATGAAACAGGTGATGTGCAATTTTCATTGGTATACCATTCGGAAAATTTGAAATTATCCGAACCCTCCTCACTTTCGACACCAAATGCACCATAAGCCTTATCACTATCACTCGGCAAAGTAATCTCATATTTACCATCCTCATTTTTCTGTACCGTCGCAGAACCATAATTGTTGCAAACATAACCAGACGAGACCACTTTAACAAAGCAATATTCCACGGTTATGCTCTCTTCATTTGTATATGTCGCTGGTGACAGGACATCATCGATATCATCTTGCTGCTCAGTCGTATTGTCCTCAGATGTAGCTTCCTGCGTTTCCTCTGTTGTATCTCCAACGGTTGTCTCCTGCCCTGTCTCAGCCGTATTTCCCTGCGTTGATTGAACATCCGTATCCGCTGCAGGCACAGCCTCACCTGTACCTGAATCCGCTGTACCGCCGGTTTCTTCCCCCTCCTGTACGGTCGTGCTGCCATCAGCCTGCACGGCAGAAAGCTGCTCCTCATCTGCAGCCGAGGATGTCAAAAACAGAGACTGGGTAATAAGCAGCGCTGCAACCGTAACGGATGCCACCAGCCGCTTACCGTTTCCCTTTCCCCAATATACAGCATGAGAAATTGCACTGATAACCGCAACCAATGCCAATGACGGATACACCATCAGCCTGTGTTTCTTTCCGAAATCAAGTATTTTCCGAATGAGTTTGTCCTTCAAATTCATTTTCCCACCTCAATATCCCTGACTATCCTCCGAGGGATTCCTTTCTAAAATATAATAACGCTCTATGTATGTTATATGCTTTATGTGTATTCGTACCACAAAAATTCAGCACTCCATAATTACCTGCTTTACTCTCCATGATAGCACATTACTATAGAAAATGGAATATGATTTTGTGTTTTTTTTCACTAAATATTGTGTAATATGAAATTAATATGCGCTATTTTGTGTTTTCCAGTGATTGGTGAAATATAAATGAAACATTCATCCAAGAAATATATCGGAATAAAAATTATGATATTTAAGGCTTCAGAGTCATTTGAATAGATTTTGTTTCCAAAGCGGGGTGTATTTCCCCTCATAGAACGCCTGCAGATTCCCGTTCAGATAGTTCATCTCCCGCGCTGCCTCCTCATCAGTCATGCCGCAGCGATAAAAGGGCTGCTCCTTAACCAAAACCTGATTATAGTAGGTCTCGTACTTCCGGGAAAGGCGCTCCGCGTCGGCACGCATACCTGAATCGGTATGGACTTGTTCTTTATCCGCCATAATCATTCCTCCTTTTGCTATTTACATGCAGAGCTACCCGAACCCGGGTACTTACGATGTAAATACCATTGTAATGGCAGATTATACACAGGTCAATAGATTTAGAAAAATGCAACAAATAAGCTCAAAATTATACGTGTGAACAGACGGTAACGGAATTGCTACGAGGGATACGTCAACCGTTCATCCGTTATATTAAGCAGCACCTCGTCAAGATATTTTTTGCTCAAATAACGTGCCATCGGGAGATTCATGTCCAGATAATTGCCGCAATCTTCGGCACACGCCCCCGGAACCGCGCCATCATATTCACTCATAAACCGGTACAGCTCCGTCAGAAGCGGAATGATATCCTTCGACTCATAATCCCCTGCCAGAATCAAATAAAATCCGGTACGGCACCCCATCGGACCAAAGTAGATTGTCCTGTCCCCGTACACCTTGTGATTCCTCAAAAATGTCGCCGCAAGATGTTCTATCGTGTGTACCTCTGCCGTATTCATCACAGGCTCATAATTCGGCCGTGTCATTCTCAGGTCAAATGTCGTTAGCACATTTTCACCTACACAATCCTTTCTCGACACATAAACGCCCGGAAGAAGTCTGGTATGATCTATCGTAAAGCTCGCAATTTTTTCCATTTTCATTGTCCTCATTGCTGTTTTCTCCCTTTATAATGCTTTTATCATCTCACTGACCAGACGCACGCTGTGCCTGATTGCTTTCGCCTCAAATACCGGATAATCCTCTGTCGCACTGTCATCCGCCTTATCTGATATTGCCCTTATAATAAGAAACGGAATCCTGTTCAGGTACGCTGCCTGTGCGATTGCCGCTCCCTCCATCTCCGTGCAGCAGCCATGAAACTGATTCAGTAAGGCATCTTTTTTTTCTTTATCCGAAATAAACTGATCGCCGCTTACCACTCTGCCCTCAAATACTCTGATGTCGGGATTCACTCGCTCACAGCATGTCTTTGCCAGAGCGCAAAGCTTTTCGTCTGCCACAAACACCGAGGTCTCCATTCGCGGGATTACACCGGGCTCATATCCAAAGCCTGTCGCGTCCATATCATGCTGAAGCGTATCGGTGGACAGGACGATATCTCCGATATTAATATCAGCATTCAGGCTGCCCGCAATGCCGGTATTGACAACAGCGTCAATCCCATATTCATCTGCAAGAATCTGCGTACAGATTCCGGCATTTACCTTACCGATACCGGAACGGACGACGACAACATCCTTCCCGCTCATCTTTCCCCTGTAAAAATCCATGGAAGCCCGTGTCATGATAGTCACATCCTCCATAATATCCTTTAATTTGCTGACCTCTTCATCCATTGCACCTATAATTCCAAGCATATTATCACCCTTCATCCCTTTACTCATATTATTTTCAGATTTTCTCTTGCTGTTTTAATTTTTCTGAGAAGCACGTCATATACAACCGTATTATCCTCGAGTATCTGTGCCGCATCCTCTGTTTGTTCAGAATCCGCTGTATAAATCAAATCCGCTGCATAAAACTCATTTAAAATATACATGGCGGTATCATGCAGTCTGTCACCCTGCCCATTGCATTTATATTCCTGCATGCGTTGTCCAGCATCCCGGATAAAAGAATGCCATGCCGGGATACACCCTAAGCATCCACACATCATACGGATCAAGCATGATGGAGCTTCCCATTCCCGTACAACACTTATAACACCCCTGACAGCCACCGGTATCCGCTTTCACCATATCATTTAATTCGTATGTACGTCCGTCGGAAATATCTTCCATGCTGCATTCTCGAATCATATACTTTCTCCCTCTGCCATACAGGATTATCCTAAAATACCTTTTGATTCTACCATAGAAACAATAATAATTGCAATATCCGAATACACATATGCAGCCCGCACACCACATACAATGGTGCCTGCAATGGAATAAATAAGATATGTGATAGCAATTTTGCAGATGCTTACATATATTATAAACAAAAAGTGCAAATAACAATATGAATCCGGAAACCTTTGAACCTGACGAATATTTTATAGAATTATTAGAGGAAAACGAGCCGGAGGCATTTGCCGATATCCACGGCAATGCAGATAATCCGATGCTCCGAGGAACAGTCAAATTCTACCCGACCGGAGACGGCGTTCTCATAGAAGCCGTCATATTCGGACTTCCAAATGCCACGACTCCTTACGCCAGCAGATTTTATGGTTTTCATATACATGAAAAAGGTAACTGTGCACAACCCTTTGACAAGACAGGCAACCATTACAATCCCACAAACATGCCGCACCCTGAGCATGCAGGAGATTTACCGCCGCTGCTCGGATGTCAGGGCTTTGCATATTCCGTTTTCTACACCAACCGCTTTTCACTCACCGATATCATAGGAAAATCCATCATTATACACAGCTCACCGGATGACTTTACAACACAGCCTTCCGGCAATTCCGGAACCAAAATCGGATGCGGCGTGATAGACAAACGGGCATAAATAAAAAGGAGCTGTCCGGTTCAACAGCTCCTTTTTTATTGTCTGAGCAATATCCGTATATCTTACTTTGCTGCAAGCTCTGCCTTGATTGCCTCTGTCAGGGCAGGAACAATCTTATTTAAGTCGCCAACTACACCGTAATCTGCTACATCAAAGATTGGAGCATCTGCATCCCTATTGATTGCCACGATGATGTCTGACTCCTCCATACCTGCAACGTGCTGGATTGCGCCTGAAATACCGATTGCAAAATAGAGAGAAGGACGAACTGTTTTACCCGTCTGTCCAACCTGAAGCTCCTTCGGCTTCCAGCCTGAATCAACGACAGCACGTGAGCAGGAAACCTGTCCGCCAAGGACCTCAGCCAAATCCTCAAGAATCTTAAAGTTCTCTGCGGAGCCGACTCCACGTCCGCCGGATACAAGAATCTTTGCATCCATGATATCCTTGATATCGGAAACTGCCTTGGCAACCTCAAGAATCTCTACATATCTGTTGTTTGGTGTAAAGCCCGGATTATAATTAATTACCTCAGCCTTAGCGCCCTCCTTCTTATCAAGCTTCTGCATAACGCCCGGGCGGACGGTTGCCATCTGCGGACGGTTGTCAGGACATGCGATTGTTGCTATTGTGTTACCGCCAAACGCAGGACGGGTCATAAGCAGCTGATTGTGCTTCTGCTCCTTGCCCGGAATCGGATTGATTGGGAAATCGCCAATCTCAAGTAACGTACAGTCAGCCGTCAGACCGGTTGCCACTCTCGCGGATACGGTAGGTCCAAGGTCACGGCCGATTGCGGTTGCACCAACCAATACTATCTCAGGCTTATACTCATTGATAACTGAAGCAAGTGCATGTGCATATGGCTCAGTTCTGTAATTCTTCAATTCAGGATCGTCAACAACGATTACCTTATCCGCACCGTAAGCAGCAAGCTCATCTGCAAGTCCCGCAACCTCAGAACCGATTAAAACTGCCGTTACATCTGTGCCTAATTTCTCAGCAAGTCTCTTTCCTTCGCCAATCAGCTCAAAGGAAATACCACTTAATACATTATCTACCTGCTGTGCAAAGACAAATATGCCCTTGTACTTTGCGATTTCTTCTGCATTCATTGCGCCCATTTTATTCACCACTTTTCCTTTATTTATATTACATGCTTATCTTTTAACTTACCAACAATGTAGCTTATCGGATCAGCGTCCTCCGGAGCCATCTCACCCTGCCCCTTCTTAACCTTGTCGGACGCCCTTGCAATTTTTGTAGGAGAGCCGTTCAAGCCGATGTTTGAATCATCTACGTCTACAAGATCCGCCCTTCCAAATGTCGTAATCTCAGCATTCACTGCATCGAAGATTCCGCCCGGTGTCATATATCTCGGCTCGTTTAATTCTGAAAGTGCTGTGATAAGACATGGCAGCTTTGCCTTGAGCATATGATAGCCGTCGTCATACTGACGCTTAACAATTACACTGTCACCGTCAAGCTTGATTTCCTGTGCATAGGAGATAACAGGAAGTCCGAGATGCTCTGCAATCTGCGGGCCAACCTGTGCCGTATCGCCATCGATAGCCTGACGGCCGGTAATAATAAGGTCATAATCAAGCTTTCTGAGTGCGCCGGCGATTGTGGTCGATGTCGCCCATGTATCAGCGCCGCCGAGTACCCTGTCTGTAACGAGAACACCCTTGTCGGCTCCCATGGCAATTGCTTCCTGAAGAACATCTGCCGCCTTCGGAAGTCCCATCGTAAGTACTGTTACCTCTGCGCCATACTGATCCTTCAATCTGAGTGCAGCTTCAAGACCTGCCTTGTCATCAGGATTCATGATTGTGAGCATCGCTGCTCTATTTAATGTACCATCCGGGTTAAACTGTACACCACCCTTTGTATCAGGTACCTGCTTTATACAAACTACAATTTTCACCTTAAGTACCTCCTTATTTCAAGATGTTGGCAGAGATAACCATACGCTGTACCTCGGAAGTACCCTCGTAAATCTCTGTAATCTTCGCATCACGCATCATACGCTCCACATCGTATTCCTTGATGTAACCGTAACCGCCATGCAGCTGAACACACTTCGTTGTAACCTCCATAGCAGTCTCAGCAGCATAAAGCTTCGCCATGGCGGCCTCTACGGAATAGGAGGTCTTATGATCCTTCTGATACTGTGCCTTTGTCATAGCAGCCTTATATACGAGAAGCTTAGCAGCCTCAACCTTGGTTGCCAAATCAGCCAGAACAAACTGTGTATTCTGGAATTGCGCAATACTTCTTCCAAACTGCTTTCTTTCCTTTACATAATCGATGGTCGTCTCAAGTGCGCCCTCTGCGATACCCAGCGCCTGTGCAGCGATACCGATACGTCCGCCGTCCAGTGTATGCATAGCAATGCCAAAGCCTTTACCCTTCTGTCCGAGTAATGCGTCCTTCGGGATACGACAGTCTGTAAAGATAAGCTCGTATGTGGATGACCCACAAATACCCATCTTATTCTCTTTTGTGCCAAAGGAAAATCCGGGTGCTCCCTTCTCTACGATAAATGCAGAGATTTCTTTCATCTTCCTGCCGCGCTTCTCCACTGTACCTGTCACGGCGATAACGATATATACATCAGCTTCCTTACCGTTTGTGATAAAGCACTTAGAACCGTTCAGTACCCACTCGTCTCCGTCAAGAACCGCCTTTGTCTGCTGTCCCTGTGCGTCTGTACCTGCGCCCGGCTCGGTAAGGCCAAACGCACCAAGCTTTCTGCCGGAAGCAAGATCCGGAAGATACTTTGCCTTCTGCTCCGGTGTGCCATATGTCTGAATCGGATCTACACACAGTGATGTATGTGCAGATACAATAACGCCTGTCGTACCGCAAACCTTAGAAAGCTCCTCAACACACATAACATATGTGAGCGGATCACATCCCTGTCCGCCGTCTTCCTTTGCTACAGGAATTCCTAAGAAACCATACTTAGCCATCTTATCTACTGTCTCCCTTGGAAATCTGTGCTGCTCGTCGATTTCCTGAGCAAGAGGCTTTACTTCATTCTGCGCAAACTCTTTAAAAAGGTTCTGCGCCATTTCATACTTCTTGTCTAAAGTGAAATCCATTCTATTTATTCCTCCATATTTATTGTTTTGCTCCCATTTTACTGAGCATCAACCGGCGTCTTTGTGCGGTCAGCATTGTACACATAGAAGCCTTTGCCGCTCTTCACGCCGAGATTTCCGCCACGAACCATCTTACGAATCAAAGGACATGCGCGATACTTGCTGTCGCCGGTCTCTTTGTAAAGAACATCCATGATTGCAAGGCAGATATCCAATCCTACGAAATCACCTAACTCAAGCGGTCCCATCGGATGGTTCGCGCCAAGCTTCATGGCTGCATCAATACCTGCAATATCAGAAACACCCTCCATCTTAATGAAAGCAGCTTCATTAATCATTGGGATTAAGATACGGTTTACCACAAAACCGGCAGCCTCATTGACCTGAACAGGCGTCTTGCCGATTTCCTCGGAAATCTTAATAATCTTCTCTACAGTTTCATCCGGCGTGTTTACGCCCGCAATAACCTCTACAAGCTTCATTCTGTCAGCAGGATTAAAGAAATGCATGCCAATCATAGGACGTGTAAGACCATTTCCAATCTCGGTAATCGAAAGTGAAGATGTGTTTGATGCAAAAATACACTCCGGCTTTACAAGCTTGTCTAACTCTGAGAATGTTGTCTTCTTAACTCCCATATCCTCAAAAGCAGCCTCAACAATTAAATCGCAATCTGCACAAAGATCTTCCTTGAGTCCCGGTGTAATACTTGCGAGAATTCCATCTGCCTTCTCCTGTGTCATCTTTCCTTTTTCTACAAGTCTTGCATAGCCCTTAGCGATTTTATCCTTACCGCCTTCAGCCCATTCCTGCTTGATGTCGCAAAGTGCAACCTCATATCCGTCAACCTGAGCAAATGCTTTTGCAATACCTTGGCCCATTGTTCCGGCACCGATAATACCTACTTTCATTTCATGTCCTCCATTTTTATATTTTTTATCACCCATGCAATCGGTGATTCAGTCACTGTTTTACACACAGAATAGGACATTCCTCAGAATCCCCTATTCCATGTTATACTTTGTATTTACTTATTCCGGAAAGGAACAACCTTTAACTTCTTTTCCTTGTCCTTCTCTAAGAAATTGCCCATACCTGCTTTTTGGTCTTCTGTCTCGAAGCAGTCACCGAAAAGCTTCTCTTCGATAACGACAGCCTGATCCATATCGACCTGCAGACCGTCGTTGATAGCCTTCTTACAGTTTCTTACGGCGATTGGCGCATTAGCCGCTATACCTGCCGCCATCTTCTTTGCTGCCGGAAGCAGCTCCTCGAGCGGATATACCGCATTGACAAGACCGATTCTGTATGCCTCGTCTGCCTTGATATTTCTCGCAGTATAAATCATCTGCTTTGCCATACCGGCGCCTACAAGACGCGCAAGTCTCTGTGTACCGCCAAAGCCGGGTGTGATTCCGAGACCGGCCTCAGGCTGGCCAAATACAGCATTTTCGGAACAGATTCTGATATCACAGCTCATGGATATCTCACATCCGCCGCCCAGTGCAAATCCGTTAATTGCGGCAATGACAGGAATCGGGAAAGTCTCAATCTTTCTGAATACGTCATTTCCCTTCTTGCCGAAGGCCTCGCCCTCTGCCTTTGTAAGTGTTGACATCTCGCCGATATCAGCACCTGCAACAAAGGATTTCTCTCCTGCTCCGGTCAATACAACTGCTCTGGTTGTATCCAAATCAATCGCATCAAAAGCAGCCTCAAGCTCCTCAAGGACCCGGCTGTTTAACGCATTTAAAGCCTTAGGTCTGTTGATTGTAACGATTCCTACAAATCCTTCCTGCTCGTATGTTATAAATTCCATTGTAATCTCCTTTAATCCTCAATCTTTACGATAGTTGAGCAGCCCATACCACCGCCGATACACAGTGTAGCAAGACCATTTTTTGCTCCCTTAGCCTGCATCTCATGAAGCAGCGTAACAAGAATACGGCAGCCTGATGCTCCTACAGGATGTCCAAGTGCAATCGCACCTCCGTTAGGATTGAGCTGCTTCTTAACATCAATGCCGAGCTCCTTACCTACTGCAACAGACTGTGCTGCAAATGCCTCGTTTGCCTCGATAATATCGAAGTCCTCAATCTTCATGCCTGTCTTGGCAAGAACCTTCTTTGTGGATGCAACAGGTCCGATACCCATGATAGCCGGATCTACACCGCCAAGCGCACCTGCAACCCATGTAGCCATAGGCTTAACACCAAGCTCCTCAGCCTTCTCCTCAGACATAACAACAATTGCTGCCGCACCATCGTTGATACCGGAAGCATTACCGGCTGTAACAAATCCGCCCGGATTGATTGTGCGAAGTCTTGCAAGACCTTCCATCGTTGTGCCCGGACGCGGTCCCTCATCCTTCTTAAACTCGATTGTCTCTTTTTTCTTCTTAATCGTAACAGGAACGATTTCCTTATCGAAAGCACCTGTCTCCTGTGCTGCACAAGCCTTCTGCTGACTTGCTGCCGAAAACTCGTCAATTTCCTCTCTGGTAAGTCCCCACTTCTCGCAGATATTGTCGGCAGTCTTAATCATATGATAATCGTTAAATGCATCCCAAAGTGCATCATGAACCATGGTATCAACGAGCTTTCCATCGTTCATTCTGTATCCGTAACGTCCCTGCATTACAGCATACGGCGCCATGGACATGTTCTCCATACCACCGGCAACAACAATGTCAGCCTCTCCTGCCATAATCATCTGTGCAGCCATGTTCACGCAGTTAAGACCTGAACCGCATACTACGTTGATAGTTACTGCAGGTACCTCGATAGGAAGTCCAGCTTTAATAGATGCCTGACGTGCAACATTCTGTCCCAGACCTGCCTGAATGACGCAGCCCATATAAACCTGGTCAACAACCGCAGGATCAACGCCTGCTCTTTGGAGTGCTTCCTTAATAACAATTGCACCAAGCTCCGGTGCCGGTGTTGTACTGAGTGCGCCACCCATAGTACCGATTGCTGTACGACATGCGCCTGCTAAAACTACTTTCTTTGCCATGATATTAAATTCCTCCATTTCATATTTGAGTATAATGCTTGCACCAGCGAATGTAAAACCATATACGCCGTGGGTGAAATGAATCTTCACCCAATATGTCAAGAGTATGTATGTCTCGACATGCTTAGGTTCATGATATCATATTTTTGATTCTTTCGCAACAATATAACTCCCTACTTTTTCTTCTTTTTATGAACATTCCGAATCGTTTTTTTCATTTCTTTATGCTGACTGTGTTCTTTCCCTGACGGTGCACCATTATGATATATTCTGCCGCTTCTGCGTCCTCTGTCATCCTGCCCGCCCATTTTTCTCGGACGTATCAGGCAATGCTTGTCAAAGCCGATTAAATCTGTTCTGTGCGCTTTGGTAAGTACCTCATATACCAAATCATAATTGTCAGGATTTTTATACTGAATCAATGCTCTCTGCATGGCCTTTTCATGCAGCGAGGTCGGTACATATACCCGCTCCATCGTGCGGGGATCGACTCCCGTATAATACATGCAGGTCGATATGGTAGACGGCGTCGGATAAAAATCCTGTACCTGCTCGGGCATATATCCCAAATCCCGAAGGTACTCCGCAAGCTGTACCGCATCCTTCATTGTTGAGCCGGGATGGGAGGACATCAGATAAGGAACCATGTATTGCCTGAGTCCAAGTTTTTCGTTCATCCTCTTATATTTGTCACAAAACGCACGGAACACCGAATTCTCCGGTTTCCCCATCAGCCTGAGTACATTGTCTGAAATATGCTCCGGCGCTACCTTAAGCTGACCGCTGACATGGTACTTGCACAGCTCATACAGAAAAGTATCGTCCGGATCCGCAAGCAGATAATCGAATCTGATTCCGGAGCGTATAAACACCTTTTTTACCCCCGGCAAAGCCCGCAGCTTCCGCAGTAATTTCAGATAATCGCCGTGGTCCGCCTGTAAATTCGGACACGGCTTCGGAAACAGGCACTGTCTGTCTTTACATACTCCGTATTTTTCCTGTTTTTCACATGCCCTCCTTCTGAAATTTGCAGTCGGGCCGCCCACATCATGGATATATCCCTTAAATTCAGGATCCTTTATCAGGTGTTCCGCCTCCGTCAGGATGGATTCATGGCTTCTGGTCTGCAATACCCTTCCCTGATGAAAGGTCAATGCGCAGAAGCTGCAGCCGCCAAAGCATCCTCTGTTGCTCACAAGCGAGAATTTAACCTCTGCAATCGCAGGAACACCACCTGCCTTTTCATAGCTCGGATGATAGGCTCTTGTGTATTCCAGAGAATAAACCCTGTCCATCTCCTGCTCCGTAAGAGGGGCAGCCGGAGGATTCTGAACAACATACATATGGTCGTTATATTGTTCCGTCAACACGTTTGCCGTAATATGATCAGTGTTGTCATATTGTATTTTAAAGCTTTCAGCATACTTCAATTTGTCCGCCAACAGCTCATCGTAGGAGGGAAGCTTTATATATTCGTGCAGGTTATCGAGACCTCTGCATCTGTATGCGGTTCCCGCAATATAAGTAATATCATGTACGTCAATACCGCTGTCCAGTGCTTCCGCAACCTCAACAATTGCTTTCTCTCCCATACCATATATCAGTATATCTGCCTGAGAATCCACCAGTATAGAATGCTTCAGTCTGTCGGACCAGTAATCATAATGTGCAAGCCGGCGGAGACTTGCCTCTATACCACCTATAATAATAGGGACATCCCTGAATGTCCTTCTAATCAGATTACAGTACACAATCGTAGCGTAATCCGGTCTTTTTCCCATCTCTCCTCCGGGCGTGTAAGCATCTGTCCTTCTCCTTTTTTTCGACACAGAATAATGATTGACCATAGAGTCCATATTTCCTGCACAGACAAGAAATCCCAGTCTCGGTCTGCCGTACACGGCAATGCTCTCCGCATCCCTCCAGTCCGGCTGGGAAATGATTGCCACCTTATATCCGTACAGCTCCAGTACCCTGCTGATAATCGCATGTCCGAACGAAGGATGATCCACATAAGCATCACCTATCACATATACAAAATCGGCCTGCTGCCAGCCCCTTTCTCTCATCTCCATTGCATTCAGAGGCAGAAATCTGCTGTCATATTCATAATTAAAATCATTCATCTTATTTTCTCATTCAAACCGCAAAATTATCTTAATTCTATTCCTGCTGTACAGGCTCCCTGATATAAGCTCTCGCAGTTCCGGCTCCCGTTGCCACGACCTCCTCAGGATTATCTGTGAGTACTGCTTTTACTCCTGTTCTTTCCACTATCAGCTTTGCCATGCCAAATATCCTGCTTCCGCCTCCGGTCAGAACAATACCATGCTCCGCGATGTCAGCAACCAATTCCGGCGGCACTGTCTCAAGCATATTTTTTACGGCGTCAACGATCTGGTCTGTCACCTCTCGAACCGCCTCAATCATCTCCGACGACCTGACAGCCACCTTTATCGGAAGACCGCGGACCAGTTCCTTCCCTTTTGCGTATCCGACCGCATCTTTTTCACGCGGATATACCGAACCGATATCCATCTTCAGCTGCTCTGCCGACACATCCCCGATTAACACATTATGCCGCTTCCTCAGATACCTGATAATGGCATCATCAAAATCATCCCCTGCCACCTTAATAGATCTGCTCTCATTGATTCCGCCCTTTGATATAACCGCAATGTCCGTCGTACCGCCGCCGATATCCACGATCATACAGCCGCGCGGTGTATCTATATCAATATTCGAGCCGATTGCCGCTGCAAACGGCTCCTCCAATATATACACCTTTCTTGCACCTGTTCTGTATACCGCGTCCTCCACGGCACGCTTTTCCACCTCTGTAACACCGCTCGGAACGCAGACACAGATACTTGGTCTTCCCCATATCCTTCGTTTATCCATCGCATTTTTTACATAAGCCTTCAGCATCCTTTCAGTCAATGTATAATCCGATATCACGCCATGACGTATCGGCTTCACAACCTCTATCTCCTCCGGTGTCTTTCCCAGCATTTTTTTCGCCTTATTTCCGACGGCAATCACCCGTTTGCCACGCACCTCATATGCCACCACAGACGGTTGATTCACCACAATCCCTTTATCTTTTATATATATCACAGTATTACATGTACCAAGATCGATTCCAATATCTATATTAACCACATTACATACCCCTTTATCCTCATGTATTTATAACCATCCGTTATCGCAAAGCAAAAACAGCGCTGATGTTACAATATAATAGATTATAAGCATCAGCACTGTTTTTTTCAATATTTACTTGAAATCTTCCGCCAGCAAATATTTCTTGCCCTCTTTACCTTTTGCTTTCTCGCGTGTCTCACACTTAATCAGTGCATCATCGACTGCCTTGAGCATTCTGTCAATGTTACCGGACTCCATTGCCATAAGCAGGCTTCTTACAACACCATCCACAGAGTCGTCAGCCCTAAATCCACGCTGTGATATGTATGCTTTCGCAATTGCAATCATATCGCCGTTAGCCAGACCGCTTACCTTAATCCGGTGTGTGAAGTGCTCCGCAGTCTCTTTTACGCTGTCAAACAATCTGTTAATGGAGCCCTCCTCTCCGGTTAGAATCACAATCACATCATTTTTACAGGTCAAATCAATCAGCTCTTTCAGACGGTCAGCAGAGATAAGGCCTGCATTTTCAACCACCATACATCCGCCCTTCAGTTTGCCCATGGCGTCTGCAAGCTTTACTTTATTTAATGCCTGTGCTTTAATCTTTGCAATCGTTTTTTCATTGCAAATACCCATATCATAAAAGCTCCGGGCAAAATCCTCTCCGAAAGCAGTAAGTCCGAAGCCATGCTCGCCTAAAAGAACGACATTTCCTGACTGATCCTTGTGCTGTGCAATATCCTGAAAAATTGATATTACATCCGATGCAAGGGCTTCAACTTTTGTATACTTCTCCAGATAATATGCCGCAAGCGGAAGCTTTCCATTATCGACAGGCTTTGTAAGGTCGATGGTAATGTTGTCTGCCTCCTCAGCCGCCTTTAATGCAGCTTCCTCGGCTGCTTTCGCCTCCTCGAGGATTCGTCTGGCCTCATCAGCCTTCTTCCTTGCTTCCTCCTCAGCCCTCTTTGCCTCGGCCTCGGCAGTCTTTCGTGCCTCTTCCTCGGCTGCCTTTCTTAAATCTTCTTCCGCTTTCCGCTTAGCGTCTTCCTCGGCCTTCCTCTTGGACTCCTCCTCAGTCTTCCGCTTAGCCTCTTCCTCGGCCTTCCGCTTAGCCTCTTCCTCGACCTTCCGCTTAGCCTCTTCCTCGGCTTTCTTCTTAGCCTCTTCCTCAGCCTTCTTCTTGGTCTCCTCAGCGCGTTTCAGAGCCTCCTCCTCGGCTTTTCTTGCCTCTTCAAGGATTCTCATAGCCTCTTCAGCTTTCCTGCGGGCCTCCTCTGCAGCCTTCTCAGCCTCTTCCTCAGCTTTCTTTCTTGCCTCTTCCTCAGCCTTCTTCCTGGCCTCTTCCTCGGCCTTCCGCTTAGCCTCTTCCTCAGCTTTCTTCCTGGCCTCTTCCTCAGCCTTCCGCTTGGCCTCTTCCTCGGCTTTCTTCCTGGCCTCTTCCTCAGCCTTCTTCCTGGCCTCTTCCTCAGCCTTCCGCTTAGCCTCCTCCTCGGCTCTCTTTCTATTCTCCTCTGCCTGCTTTGCAGCCTCTTCCTCAGCCTTCTTCGCTTCCTCTAAAATTCTTGCAGCCTCAGCAGCCTTCCGCTTAGCCTCTTCAACCTTTTTAAGTGCTTCTTCCTTCGCCTTTGCCCTGGCAGCCTCCTCAGCTTTCTTTCTGGCCTCCTCAGCCGCTCTCCGGCGTTCTTCAGCTAAAAGCTTTCTTCTCTCCTCTTCAGCCTGTTTTTTTGCCTCAGCCTCCTCGGCTCTCTTCTGTGCAGCCATTGCAGCCCTGTGCTTTGCCTCAGCCTCAGCAATTCTTCTCTCCTGCTCATTTGCGCGGCGCTCAGCTTCCTCCAGCTTCCTGCGGCGTGCCTCTTCCTTCTTTCGCTCCGCCTCAGCTGCCGTTTTTCTCTTATCAGCCTCCTGCTCGGCTCTCCTCTTCGCTTCCTCAGACATTGCTTTTCTGCGGGTTTCTTCAATATTTGCCTTTTTCTTGGCTTCAGTCTCGGCCTTCTTTTTCTCAGCCTCCTCAGCATTCTTCTCGGAAGAGGTCTTGCCTCCGTCATCATATCCGGCTAATCTGGATATTTCTGCGCCAAGGGAATCTTCCCCGTCGTCATCAATATCATACATGCTCTTTACATCATTTGTCGGTGTCATTCTGTTCGGAACAATATTTATGATATCATCCTTATCGGCAGCATTATCTTTTGCTTTTTCAGCTTCCTGCCACTGTACACCGTCTGATATAATCGTGGTATTCCCTTCTCTGGAAATCGAAATGGTCTCGTCCACTTTTTCGTCGTCCTCAATTATCTTAACGGTGCCCGAACCACCCTCAAGCTTAGTTGGACGAAGTCTTTCTTTTCCATCCTCCCTGACTGCGGTTTTCATTTCCATTTTCTTTGATTTCCCGGTTTTATCAATACTTTCTGTTTTCTCGGTTTCCGCAGCCACGGTTTCTGTTTTCTTCTGAATATCCAAATCCAAGCCCAAGCCGGTGCCGGTAGATTTACTGCCTGATAAACCGCCTCCCGGAGAACCGCCTAATGAACCGTCCAATGAATCCGTCGAAGTCTTGGCATTTAACCCGCCCTTACCAACCGGATTACTCAGCGACTTACCGGATTTGTCAGCCTGTATGCCGACACTCATGCCAATTCCTTCCTCTGTTTTCTTTTCTGCGGATGCAGCTTTCTGTGCAGGCTTCTCCTCCTGTGCCGGTTTCTCCTCCTGTACAGATTTTTCCTCCTGTGCAGGCTTCTCCTCCTGTACAGATTCTTCCTCCTGTGCCGGTTCTTCCATCTCAATACCAAGCTCCGCCGCATGCTTGCGTCTCTTCTTTTCCTCAATCTTTGCAATTTCTTCCGGCGACAAAGTCTTATGCTTTGGCTTTGAATCCCCCTCATTTGCCGCAGACGCTTTATTGCCTGATAATGCAATGGCCTCCTGTTCTTTTTTCAGTTTTGCAGCCTTTGCGGCCTTTTCTTTTTCAACCTGTGCTCTAACGGCAGCAATCAACGCTTCTCTCTGATCTATCGCCACTAGTTTTGCCTCCTTTCAGTAACACCTTCTTGGCAAGAATCATCTATATTCTTTCAGCTTTCTCAAGATATCTCTTTTCGTGGAATCTATCTTTAAAGATGCTTTTAACTCATCTCTTGAAGGTCCGTCATACAATGCTTCACTCATGTTGTCATAGCTATCTGACGTTGTAACAATATCCTCCATCTCAATTCCCAGAGATGCAAGCAGTGATTCTGCCTCACGCAGCATCTGCTCCTCTTTAAGGATATTTTTTTGTATTTTATCCTGTGCCTCATGCATGATCTCGTCAAAATTATTTTCTACATCCTCAGCATCATTATGATAATCCGGAAATAACGAGGAACGAAATACCGGATAATCCAGTTCTTTCTTTGGCTGTTCTTGAAAGAGCATATCATTATCATCAGACAGCCGCTCCGGTTCTTTTATTTCTTCCTCGTAAACCTCTGTCTCCGTTTCCGGCTCAGGCTCGGCTTCCTCGTAAACCTCTGTCTCCGTTTCCGGCTCAGGCTCGGCTTCCTCGTAAACCTCTGCCTCCGGCTCAGGCTCAGGCTCAGGCTCAGTATTTTCGCAGGATGCAGGCTCTGGCTTGAATGTTATCATCTCACCGAATTCATCATCTTCCGCAGATGAGAAATCGTCAACCTCATATGTATCCGCTTCATCATCCTCCGCCAATTCCGCCGTCTCAAATGAAATACTCTTTTTCACTTTATATTCAGATACCGAATCATCGGTTTTCGTTGCTATCAGACTGTCAAACGGGTTGCTGAAAGCTGCATTATCACGAATTTCTTCAACCGTATCTGACTCGGCTGTAAAGTCATCCTCCCCCATATCAACAGATACAATTGCATTACTTATTGAATTATGCTCCTTTATATGTATCTCCCGCATATCTGTTTCCTCATTCTCCTGTTCCGTTTCAACAGCAGAAGTCATACCATCTTCAACATCACGCGTCTCCGATTCTCCGAAAAATACCTCTCTGGCCTCCCTATACGCAGCCTCTTCGGACTTCCGCTCTGCCTCAGCTGCGTCCTGTACCTCAGACACCACCTTTGTATCAGCCGTTTCAGCCGTTTCAGTCGTCTCAACCGTTTCAGCCGTCTCAGCCGTCTCAACCGTTTCAGCCGTTTCAATTGTCTCAGCTTTATCGTTATAATTGTCCTGCTCTGCCTCTTCCGGTGGAACCGCATCCCCATTTTCTGCGGTTTCATCACGTTTCTTCTTTTTTGGGAAAATTGATTTTAAAATGCCCTTTTTCTCTTTTTTCTCCTCGAAGTCGCCATCTTTCTCCGAGCCCTCGGTCTGCTCAGACGCATTCATACTGTTATCATGTACTTCCTGCTCCTGCAAAAGCTTTTTCAATTTTCTTTTAGGCACTATCTCGTCGTCATCATTATCATCAACCATGATCATGATTTCAGCCTCTTTGGGATGAATCCGAAGCTCGTCCGCCGCAAGCAGCTTCCCCTCCTCCTCGCGGTCCATCTCCTGTTTCGGATCATCGTCATCCGCCTCAGCATCGGCAAATATATCAAAAAGCGACATCGCTTCTTTTTTTCCATCAAAAATATCCTGAACATTAAAGCTGTTTTCAGTATTTTTGAATGTTGCCCCGTAAACCTGCGCCAATACCTCCGCTTCCTTACTCCGCCCCTGAACCATATAGACTAAAATTGTCTCATACGTCCAGATATAATCCATTGTATGCGAATAGGTCGGAGCAATGTAGGATTCCAGCTCATCTATGTTCTTTTTCATGGCCTTATCATATATATACATCAATTGCTTTGTTTCCGGCACACTCTCATTTGCATCAAACATATATATGTCATAATACTGTTTTGCCAGCTTCCAATATCCCATTTTCAGGTATAGATAAACAAGGGAAAAAATAACCCTTCTCGCTTCCGGCGCAAGCCTGTGTGCCATCAACAGTACATGTCTCGCATCCCGATACCGGTGATTGTATGTATATATCTCCCCGCAAAGCCGCAGAAACTGCGGGTTCAAGGACCTCGATAAATCCTGACTGTCCAGAATATCCAGAGCAAGGCTGTATTCTCTGGCATTTGCCAACTCTTTAATTTTATTTACACTGGCCATGCTAAGTCCTGAGCCCATCTTAATTCACCTCAACCGAAACAATATATTAAGTGCAGCATATAGCCATACCGCTTACAATCTTTAATGTCCTTCAAATACCTTTTCAACCTTTTCAATAACGGTGTCCTTCATATTTCCTCTTGTCTTCTCATACTGCAGACCGGACTCCATAATCTCCAGAAGCTCCATTCTGTATTCACTGTCAATCTGTTTTATATATTCCATGAGAACGTCCTTAATCTCTATGACGTATTCCTTGGTCTGCATCTTCGCAATCATTTCATCAGGACTGAATTTGGAGCTGCTCTTCATATCCTCCTGCTTACGACCGCATACCATACATTCCTCAGCACCCGCCTCATTTACATAACCGCAGTTACATGTCCATATCATGCCATCGGTTCTGTACTTCTCAACCGCATCAATGCCCCGTTTTTCCTTCAGGGCAGCCAGTCTGTGCAACGGCATTGTCACATTGATAGGAAGGTCATTACATGCAAATACGCCTCTGCTCGTCACATATTTTGAAATCGTAACCTTTGCATCCTTAATCAGCAGGATATCCTTTGCAGGCAGCTTACACTCAATATCATTTGCGACAATCAGGGATATATTTCCTTTTTCAAATACGAAATCAAGATTTTTTAAGAGCAGCTTCTCCTCATACAGATTCGTAAGCTCAACGTCTGCACGAACTGCCTTGATATCATCCATATTATAGTTGAAGAACCATGTAGATAATTTTACATCCTTGCTTGTTCCGCTCAAAACTACCTTCACAGGTCTCGGAACCAATCTGTTATAGTAATTGCTGACATACAATTCTTTTACGATAACATGCTCCTCTTCCTCAATCTTCTTGAGCTTTACTGCCGTACCTGAGGCGATTGTTCCGACAGAATAATTTGAAAACTGAGTATAATTGAGGCATAACCCGATAATCGCATCAGCGCCTCTTCTCTCAGCCGTTTTTTTGATTTTTTCAAGTGCCAGTTCGTTTGCCTGCTCCAGCTTTCCCGTCAGCTTTTCACTTTCGGCATCAGACATCTCGGTCACGCCGGTAGCAATGCCCTTAAAAAAATTAGAGCCCAACGCTGTCTGCGCATTAACGAACCCTAAATAATCTACAATCTCATAACCCTCGAAATTATAACCAGAAGTCAACATAATATCTCCCATAGCTTATACCCTCCAAAATCATTCATTTAAAAAGTGCATCGAGCAGCACTCAAATATAAAAAAATTATATCATATATTTTTTTTCTTTTAAAGTGTTTTTGTATAATTTATTGCGAACCCTCAAAATAATTTGTGCAAATTTCCATATTTTTTACAATTTCTCAGGATTCATATTCTCATATAAATAGAAATAAAACTCCAAATCAAAATACGTATGCTCGTCACTATCTCCGACCAGCTTCCAGTTGTCCAGCTGATCCAGATTCGGGAACCATGTATCTGCATCGTAATTGTAATTTATTTTTGTGACATGCGCATATCTGCAATAAGGAAGCAGCAGCTCATAGATAGTACCTCCTCCTATTACAAAAATTTTTCTATCCCGATATTCCCTTAACTTAGAAAACAGCTCTTCCTCAGAATGAACGACGATGCCGCCTTTCGGAGCAAACGCCTGATTTCTTGATAGAATAATATTGTCCCTTCCCGTCAAAGGCAGTCCGTTCGGGAACCCCGCTAATGTCTTTCTGCCCAGCACAACCACGTTTCCCATGGTAGCCTGCCTGAAAAATTTGTGGTCCTCGGGAATGGAGACAAGAAGCTCGCCCTTATTTCCTATCGCCCAATTATTATCCGCCGCAACAATCAAATCCATTTTGTAACCTCCTACACTGCTATCGGTATATTCTTTATCTGCGGGCCCGTCTGATAGTCCTCAATTGTAAAATCGTCCACCGTAAAATCATAAAAATCCTTTATGTCAGGATTCAAGGTAACCTTCGGCGCAGGATAAGTCGGCCGTTCAATCATCTCCTTCACAATCGGAATATGGCGGTCATAAATATGTGCGTCCGCAACCACATGCACGAGCTCGCCCGGCTCAAAGCCTGCCACCTGTGCCATCATATACACTAGCGCAGCATATTGAACCACGTTCCAGTTATTTGCCGCCAGCACATCCTGAGAGCGCTGGTTTAATATCGCATTCAGCCTGTTTCCCGTCACATTAAACGTCACGCTGTAAGCGCAGGGATACAGATTCATCTCTGCAAGGTCCTGATGCACATATATGTTTGTCAGGATTCTCCGGCTGTACGGATTATTTTTCAAATCATAGATAACCCTGTCAACCTGATCCATCATACCTTCCCTGTATTGATGCTTTACTCCGAGCTGATAGCCGTAGGCCTTGCCGATTGAACCGTCCTCATCCGCCCATGCATCCCATATGTGACTGTTCAAATCATGAACATTATTCGACTTTTTTTGCCATATCCATAATAATTCATCGATGGCGGATTTTATATAGGTCTTTCTCAGCGTAATTGCCGGAAACTCCTCAGACAAATCATATCTGTTCACAACGCCAAAACGTTTTATTGTATACGCATAGGTCCCGTCCTCCCACTTCGGGCGAACCTTTTCCCCCTCCGTGCTGTAACCGTTTTGGATAATATCCCTGCACATCGAAATAAATAGTTCATCAGCTTTACTCATATTTCTCTCCTCTCTTTTTTTATTCATTTTGAAACATCACTTGTTTTTTTATTTTAATATGTTACTATCTTATCTATCGGAGGTGAAGCATTCTATGTCGAAAGAAGATTTCGGGCCTCGTCTAAAACAATTTCGTCATTATCGCCATTTAACCCAACATGATATCTCGAAATTACTTAATATTTCCAGACAGGCCTACAGCAATTATGAACAGGGAAGATGTCTGCCGCCGCCTGACACCTTAGCGGACCTGTCCATTATCCTTAACACAAACCTTTTTATTTCATTTATCCAAGCTTCCTCATATAAAAGCTGCGCCGGCCCACCCCAAATTCAGGATGTACCCGAAGAGGAAGCAAAAGCACTGCTTGATTTATACTCCCGCCTGCCTATAGACAAGCGCGTGCAATTACTCAGCTATATACTCAAAGATTTCTAGAAAGAGAGGCATCTATATTATATTATGGAAAATCATGTTTTTGCTGCGGTTTTAAAATCTCAGCGTATCGCCGCAGGATATAATCAGACAGAAGTCGCAAATCAACTTTATATGACACGTTCTACCTATCAGCATTACGAAGCCGGCAGGCGGACGCCGTCCGTTGATATCATTATAAGAATATGTGTATTATTCAAGATTCATCCCGTTGACCTTATCTGTACTCTTGTTCCGAAGGACATACAGGAGGCATCACCGGACTTCACGGATATCCTGTATTGCGGAAAGTACGCATTCACATCGGATGAAACCAGAATCTTATCCCACTATAACGCATTGCAGGACGACGAAAAAGAAATAATACGAAAACTTTTATATTTCCTCAGCATGAGGAA
This sequence comes from uncultured Bacteroides sp., assembly GCA_964405715.1. Classification (GTDB taxonomy): domain Bacteria; phylum Bacillota; class Clostridia; order Lachnospirales; family Lachnospiraceae; genus Coprococcus_C. Next base: position 21,830 of record CAYOOW010000010.1, on the reverse strand, counting down.
GAACAGTTAGGCCGATTCATCAACATTTAATCCGAGCAGTGCACTGCCCTCCACGCTTTTTCTGTTTCTCTCATACGGATTGCTCTCGCTGTATTTTATCTGTGTGTTTGTCACACCACCCGCGACGTAGGTTCTTCCGCACTCCGGGCACACTCCCATTTTCAGGGTAACACTTGCGTTGATTAATTTTGCGCCGGGCTTGCTGCCCTTCGCAATCGCATTGGCGACATGCTCCCTCTCATGAGCGCTGACTTTTGCATAGGACTCCTCAGGTCTAATACTTCCCGGTGTCTTAAAAGACACATTCGGTTCATTGGAGCCATCAACGTATTTCCGGTTTTTGCATGTCTGACATTCCACCGGTTTAACCCGGGCAGAGCTGTCTATGGTATTATCTGTATTGACAGCCGTAACCCGCGGCACATTGCTGACAGGGATTGTGTAATTGTTGCTTACATTTCCTATATTCATAGTATCGCTCCTTTCCGGGAATTGGTGCCTGAGTCATGTGACTGCCCCGCCTGACGACTCAGGATAACTATAGCTCGCTTATATCAACCAGAGAGAGGTTGTTCCTGTCTGAGGACTCAAGGCTGGTCAGCAGCGCATGCGCCGTATCCAGACTGGTCAAACAGGTTACGCCTGTCTCTATTGCATTTCTTCTGATAATGAATCCGTCCTTACTGTGCTCAATACCCTGTGACGGCGTATCAATGACAAGGTCTATTTCATGACTCAGAATCAGGTCCAGGAGATTCGGTGAAGGCTCCTCAACCTTATTGATTGGCTTTGCAGGCACACCATTCTCATTCAGCACCCTGCATGTCCTTCTGGTCGAATAAATCTCATATCCCAGCGCAGCAAATCTCCTTCCTATCTCAACCGCATCCAATTTATCCGCATCCCTCACGGTCAATATCATCTTCTTATATTTCGGAAGGTTGGTACCGGCGCCAAGGAAGGCCTTATAAAGGGCCTCATTGTAATCCTTTGAGATGCCCAGACACTCGCCGGTGGATTTCATCTCTGGTCCGAGGCTTATCTCGGCTCCGCGTATCTTCTCAAAGGAAAATACAGGCATCTTAATTGCAAAATACTCCGCCTCAGGCTGAAGCCCCGGTGTATAACCCATGTCCCGTATTTTCTCACCCACGATGACCTTGGATGCCAAATCAACAATCGGGATACCGGTAACCTTGCTGATATACGGTACCGTACGGCTTGAACGCGGATTCACCTCAATTACATATACTTCATCCTGATATACAATAAACTGTATGTTAATCAGACCGATAACATGCAGACTGTTTGCAAGCTTTTTCGTATAATCCTCAAGAACACGCTTAAGCTTTGGCGTGATAGTCCGGGCCGGATATACAGAGATGCTGTCTCCGGAGTGAATACCCGCGCGCTCCACATGCTCCATAATGCCCGGAATCAGGATATCCTCACCGTCACATACGGCATCAACCTCAATTTCCTTGCCCATCAAATACTTGTCGACCAGAACAGGATGCTCCTGAACATGTCTGTTTATTATATCCATAAACTCTATGATATCTTTATCTGAAATGGCGATATGCATACCCTGTCCGCCCAAAACGTAGGATGGTCTGACAAGAACGGGATATCCCAGCCCGTTTGCCGCATCAAGCGCCTCCTCCCGTGTAAATACAGTCCTGCCGGCAGGTCTCGGTATGCAGCATTTCTCAAGAATCTCGTCGAAGAGCTCTCTGTCCTCTGCCGCGTCAACATTCTCCGCACTGGTTCCGAGAATCCTTACACCCATCTTAAGCAGCGCCTCTGTCAGCTTGATTGCCGTCTGTCCTCCAAACTGTACCACTGCTCCGTCCGGCTTTTCAATATTCACAATCGACTCGACATCCTCAGCGGTAAGCGGCTCAAAATACAGCTTATCTGCTATATCAAAATCGGTGCTTACAGTCTCGGGGTTATTATTTACAATAATCGTTTCAAAACCATGCTCCTTCAGTGTCCATGTACTGTGCACAGAGCAATAGTCAAATTCGATACCCTGTCCGATTCTGATTGGTCCGGAGCCGAGTACCATAATCTTTTTCCGGCTGTTGTCCTCTGTCACCTCGGACACGCCGTCAAAGCAGGAATAATAATAAGGCGTTTCAGCCTCAAACTCAGCCGCGCATGTATCAACCATCTTATATGCGGCATGGATTCCGTAGCCGTACCTGAGCTCCTTAATCTCATCCTCCGTTCTGCCCGTAATCCGTGCAATCACCTTGTCAGGAAACTCCAGACGCTTTGCCTCAAAAAGAATATCCCTTGTAAGCTCAGATGCTTCCCGCAGCACATTTTCTTCCGCAACAATATTATTAATCTTATCAATAAACCAGATATCAACCTTGGTTATGCTGTGTATCTCCTCTGCGGATATACCGCGGCGCAGCGCCTCAGCGATAACAAATATACGCCTGTCGTCCACCCTGTGGAGCATTTCATGTATTTCTTCTTTCTTAAGCTCGCTGTAATTCTCATAAATCAGGCTGTCAACATGCTGCTCCAAAGAACGGAGCGCTTTCATCAATGCACCCTCAAAATTTGTGCAGATACTCATAACCTCTCCGGTTGCCTTCATCTGCGTCGTAAGAGAACGGCTCGCCTTGATAAACTTATCAAAAGGAAGTCTCGGCATCTTAACAACAACATAATCAAGCGCCGGCTCAAAGCTGGCATATGTCTTGCCCGTTATCGCATTCTTTATCTCGTCCAGATTATATCCGAGTGCAATCTTCGCAGCAACCTTCGCAATCGGATAACCCGTTGCCTTGGATGCAAGTGCGGAGGAACGGCTTACTCTCGGATTCACCTCAATAACACAATATTCAAAGGTTGTCGGATGAAGCGCAAACTGCACATTGCATCCGCCCTTTATTTCGAGCTCGGAAATAATATTCAGGGCTGAGCTTCGGAGCATCTGATGCTCCTTATCCGCCAGTGTCTGAGACGGAGCAACAACGATAGAGTCGCCTGTATGCACACCGACCGGATCCAGATTTTCCATATTACATACCGTGATGCAGGTTCCGTTTGCATCACGCATCACCTCATATTCTATCTCCTTCCAGCCGGCGATACAGCGCTCGACCAGAACCTGTCCGACACGCGACAGTCTGAGGCCGTTCATGAGGATTTCAACAAACTCTTCCTCGTTATGTGCGATTCCTCCGCCGCTTCCGCCAAGGGTATAAGCCGGACGAAGCACAATCGGATAACCGATTTTCTCAACAAACGCAAGACCATCCTTAATATTCGTAACAACCTCAGACGGTGCACACGGCTCGCCAATCTTCTCCATCGTCTTCTTGAATTCCAGACGGTCCTCAGCCTTCTTTATCGTCTTAGAGGATGTACCAATCAGTCTGACATTATGCTCCCGAAGAAATCCCGACTCTTCCAGCTCCATCGCAATATTAAGCGCAGCCTGTCCGCCCAGCGTAGGGAGCACGCTGTCCGGTTTTTCTTTCTTGATAACAGCCTTTACCACGTCAGGCGTGAGCGGTTCAATATATACCTTATCTGCTATGTTCTTATCTGTCATGATAGTCGCAGGGTTGGAGTTAATCAATACAACACAGATGCCCTCCTCCTTTAAAGAACGGCATGCCTGCGTTCCGGCATAGTCAAACTCTGCTGCCTGTCCTATTACGATAGGTCCCGAACCAATTACCACAACTTTTTTTATACTGGGATTCTTTGGCATTATTTTGACACCTCCATCATATTCATAAACTCATCAAACAGATACCCTGTATCGAGCGGACCGGCACACGCTTCCGGATGGAACTGGACAGTCTGAACATTCTTTCCGAGATAATGAACACCCTCCACTGTCCCGTCATTAACATTAATAAAGCTGACCTCTGCAATGTCTCTGTCAAGACTGTCCTCACATACAACATAGCCATGGTTCTGCGTGGATATATATACCTTACCGGTCTTCAAATCTTTTACCGGATGATTTGCCCCCCTGTGTCCGTATTTCATCTTTTTGGTATCCGCTCCGTTTGCAAGAGCAAGAAGCTGATGTCCGAGACAGATTGCAAATATCGGTATATTCGTATTGAACAGCTTCTTAATCTCTGCAATCGTCTTCACATTGTCCTTCGGATCTCCGGGCCCGTTTGTGAGCATGATACCGTCCGGCCGGTCGGTGAGAATCTCCTCCGCAGGTGTCTCGGCAGGATAAACAGTCACCTGACAGCCTCTTTTTTGTAAGGACTTCACAATATTCTTTTTCACGCCGAGATCTACCACTGCCACCTTATAACCGTCACCCGGGTAAAATAATTTTTCCCTGCAGGTTACATCAAGTACGACATGTCCCATACTCCATGCCTTAATCCGCTTGATGCATGCCTGCTTATCATAGTTTGCATCTGTTGTAATCATGCCCTTCATCGTTCCCTTTTCACGGAGAATCTTTGTCAGGGCCCTGGTGTCAATTCCCTCAATACCGGTAATATCATTATCTGCAAGGAACTTTCCTATACTCTCCTCACTTCTGAAATTGCTTGGACGCCCGGCAAGCTCTCTCACAATAAATCCTGACTGCCATGGGCGCTCTGCCTCCATGTCATCAAAACAAACTCCATAATTTCCAATAAGCGGATATGTCATTACGACTGACTGACCTGCATATGACGGATCCGTCAAAACCTCCAGATAACCGGTCATGGAAGTATTAAACACGATCTCACTTATTATTTCCTTTGTGGAACCAATGCTTTTACCCTCAAAAACATTGCCATCTTCAAGTATAAGAAATGCTTTCATCGCTCCTGTCCTTTCACTCACATATATGGGATTTTTACTCAAAAAAAAAGAGGGAAACGGCAGACATGCATAGCCTGTCGTAGCTCTTTTTCTTCTAAAATTTATAAAAGTTTACCACAAATTCCGACTTAAAACAACCCCTTTCAGATTATTTCACCGGCTTATTTCCCGCTGATATTTCTCTCCCTCTCACATCTGCGTTTCTCCGCTTCCGCCTTACTGTATATGCATCCGCAATAATTCTGTCTGTACAGGTTATACTCTCCTGATAATTCGATTGATCTTGCATATCCGTTTTTCTTTTTAAAATCGCTGTATAAATATTTCACCCCAATTTCCCGGGATAATGCCTCTCCTATCTCATTCAGCCATGCCGCATTCTTATGCGGACTGATTGAAAGCGTCGTCGTAAATAAATTAAATCCGTGTTCTTTTGCATAGCACGCCGCTTTTTTCATTCTGAGCGCATAGCATTTATAGCACCTTGCTCCTCTTTCCGGTTCCCTCTCAAGACCTTTCGCCATATCAAAAAAAAGCTCCGGCTCATAGTCGCCCTCCACAACAGATACATGCCTCGCAAAAGGCGCCTCCCTCACAAAACGCCGCAGCTCCGCAATGCGCTTTGTGTACTCCTCCTGCTCCGTTATATTCGGATTGTAGAAAAAAACCGTAATGTCGTACACTTCCGCAAGCAGTTCCAGAACATATGAGCTGCAGGGCGCACAGCACACATGCAGCAACAATTTGTTTCTATTTTGTAAAGCTTTGTTTATCATTTTGACCATCCCCGGCAAATTCACCAACAATCAATTTGAAAATCAGCAATTAAAAAGTTTAAATTAGTCACTTTTTACAATTGACTTTGGCAATAATATACAATATACTATTTTTGAATAGAAATGTATAATAATTATAATAGTTTGACGCTGCATAATCAAGCAATTATTGTAATGCCAGATAGGAGGTAATTATAATGACAGTAGATCAGGCTGTAAAAAAATTCAAATTAGAGCCGCTTAATGTATATACTGCAAAGGCGAAAGCAAAAGAATTAAACGTGGACGAGGTTCTTTACATGAATGTACAGAAGAACAAATATGCGTATGTTGTAAAGGATGGCGCCCGCGGCTACATGCTCTATCAGGATGAAAAGAGCTTGTACACGAAGATGTACAAGGGCCTTAAAATGACTCCACTTGAGCCTTAAATGATGTAGCGTATATTTTACATATTAACCAGACTTAATTCATTTAAGTCTGGTTTGCCTTTATCGGTTTTTCATCAAATATATATATTCTGATTATATAATCCAGGCATACACACAGTAAGCTCAATACAGACCACAGAAGCGAATACGCCGGGCATATCTGCCCCATCACGTTGTATTTCTGCTCCGAATAATCCCATACATTCCAATCAAATACAATATTTACAAGCACTCCCGTTAAGAGCTCTATTGATGTAATAATCAACATCCCGGTGACCATAATTCCGATTACCGCCGATATTGCACTCCTGCTCTTTTCCATAATCCGGCGTCCTGCATATCCCACCGCGACAAAGCATATGCCTCCGCATATCAGCATGGAATAATGAGAATATCCGCGAAACGCAATCTCCATGTAAAAATATACAATTCCGCCCGTAAGCCATAAAATCAAAATCTTATATAGATTCTTCATATCCTGCACCTGTCTTTTTCCATTCTGTTTTTATTGTCTATCAAACCCATGAAAAATATTCACACGATACGCGAATAATAATCCGCCGCACTGCACACGACGGTTCATATAGATTTTATTATTTTATATAAGGAGGAAAAACATGAATAAGACAAAACTAATTTTACTGTCAATCTGCATAATGTCCGCTGTCTTTCTTAGTCTCTATACAGGTCATGCAGACGCTCATAGGTCTGAGCCTGAGAAGGCTGTTGGATATGCGCAGAACATTGCCAGCCCGTCCGACGCATCTGATCAATCACCCATGGCAGCAGAAGATAATCTGCCTGCTCTGGGTGACCTTCCGACAGATAATTTCGCAGTAAGTCCTACGGGACAATATGTAAATCAAGTCATTACCGGGACAGGCAGATACTTTTCCGAGATACACAACCTTATGACATGTGTGGGGCCGGGAGCAGCAGGTATGGCGGCTTATTGCATTGAGCCAAGCAAGTCAGCTCCAACAGCTGCCACCACATATTCTGAAATCGGCATGAATACGACAAATTCTTCATCTCTTGCCGAAAAAGCCGGTGCAGCGGCAATACTGATGTTCGGATACGGAGGTCAATCCAGCATCAACAACTATATTTTCGGTCTGCCGGAGCCAACTGCTAATATGGGCGGCAGCTACGGAACCTACGTCATTGACGGGACGGGCTACACCGGTCTGTTGATAAACGGGACCTTTTTCCGTATGTCTGCAACCGAAGCACACGCCGTTACAGCCGCAGTAATACACCGCCTTAACGGTTCCGACATCACCTCCGTAACCGGAAGTTTCCTGTCATCTGACGCAGAGGTACATACCGCCTCCGAATATCTGTACAGCCTTGGTTCCTATTCGCAGCTCAACACAGCAACAAACGGCTGGGAAAGCACCAACAATTTTCTGTGGGCATTCACACAGCCATCCCGCACCCTCCAAATTCAGGTACAGACACAGTCCGGCGACTGGACGGAGCTGCCGGAGGACAGCGGGGACATAAGCTTTGACTGGAGTCCTTACACGGTTCAGGGCAAAATCACCTTGCGCGTCAACTATACTGCATTCCGCTGTGAGTCAAAGCTTATAAAGAGCGCAGCTGCATCCGCCACACAGAATAATATCACTTACGAGCATGAAGCTATGACTGTTTTTTCGGCAAATCCGGAGGCGGACGGCTTCTATGATTACTTCAGTGTAAACGCGGAAGCCGAAAATACAATTCCGATTCATGTTACCTACGGCAAGCTGACTACGGCAAAACGCTCCACGATAAGATTGGGAATCATCGATCCGGCATACGGAGGCTTTCCGCCCTGTGACGGTGTACAATTTCAACAGACGGCCACAATCACCTTCTCCGCCGCAGATATTGCGCAGGGAAAAACACTGGATATAAGCATTACCGCCCCCGAAGCCGCAGGTCATACACCATATTACGGTGACGGCGACGGAAAAGACGGCAGCTATGTTGCCGGACGTTTTTTTGCAGCTCCGGGATATCAGGACATTACGGTTGCATCGCCCAACATGTCCATACCGGCGTGCAATGCGGCCGTCCATATCGAACATGCAGCGGGGGCGCTTCAAATTCACAAGTGTTCCTCCCTGCCGGATACAACCCTTGACAACTCCTGCTATTCTCTTGCCGACGCAATATACGGCGTATATGCCAGCCGGACAGATGCGGACCGGAAGACAAACCCGGTTGCAACCCTGCATACCGACGCAGAAGGTACCGCGGCCGCATCAGGACTTCCCTTTGGCACATATTATATTGCGGAGCTTACACCGCCGCCCGGCTATCAGACAGACACGGCAATCTACACTGCCGCAATTCAATCCGACACACCGGTACAGCTTCAGGTGACGGATGCTCCATATGCAGATACGGGACATATTCTTCTATATAAAAAAGGGGAAAATGATATTCCGCTTGCCCATGCCTGCTTCACCGTAAAATATTACGACACGGTATCCGACACAGACCCGGCGCTGACAGGTACGCTTCCGAAGAAAACATGGTACTTTGAAAGCGGCGATGACGGATATGTATATCTGGATTCCACCTGCCATACCGGCGGTGATACGCTCTACCATGATTCAAACGGGCAGGCAATTCTCCCGCTTGGAACAATCACAATTCAGGAAACTGCCGCGCCCGAGGGATATCTGACGGACGATACAATCTATACCTATCCGATTACGGAGCAGACGATAAACGACACCGCACAAGAGCTGACACAGGAGAGAATATTTGTAAATCAGGAAATCAGACAGGCATTTCAATTGATAAAATACGGAGAGACGGCGGATGCATCCGAATTTCCGCTTGCCCATGCCGGTTTTCAGGCATGCAGACTGGATACACTCGACCGGGACAAAGACGGAAACTACATATGGGATTCCGCAAAAGCCGTCATCCTGACTGCAGACGGGCAGACAGAATTATATACGGATGAAAACGGCTACGCCTGCAGCATTCCCTTGCCATATGGAATCTATCTTGTACGAGAAACCTCCGTGCCGCAAAACTATCTTCCAATTGATGATTTTACGGTATACATCACTGCGGCATCCGATGAACCCCAGACCATGCGGTATTTTACGGATAAAAGCTTCAAGGCATATCTCCGCATCCTGAAATATGACAGCAGCACCGGACAGCTTATCCAAAGCAATCCGGCAGTCTTCCGCATCTGGTCTTACGAGTCCTCCTCCTTTCTTGATTTTACCTGGGAGGATGAGGACGGCACCCACACTGCAAACGAATTACAGACAGATGATACGGGAATGTTAATCACGCCGGTGCCGCTGTTCCCCGGTAAATATGCAATATGCGAGGCTTCCTCCCCGCACGGATACTACAGCACAGCGCCGGATGCGCGCATGGATTTTGAAATCACGGACACAGCTTTTTATGAGGCTTATACGACGGAACAGGGAGATGCGACCGATATGGGCGTCTTTACCTGCACCCTGTCCAATACCCCGCTGTACGGTCAGATTGAAGTCTGTAAAACCGGGGACAGCCTCAGCTGGAGTGCCGAAGAAAAGGTCTTTACCACATCGGAAATTCCACTTTCCAATGTAAGCTTTGATATCATAGCAGGCGAAACGATTTATTCCTCCGATGGACAGGGCACCATTTTGTATGAAGCGGACGCGATAGTCGAAACCATCACAACTGACGCTGATGGCTATGCCGTCTCCTCCGATACGCTTCCTCTCGGACACTATATGCTCCGTGAAACAGTTCCGAAGGGTTATGCGCCTGTCGGGGATATCCCCGTCAGCCTGACAGCAGACGGAACAATCATTGAACAGACGCACGGCGAGACAGTGTCACAAAAAATAATCGAAGCCTTAAATATCCACAACACCCGGCTTGTACCGCAGCTTCAAACCGCGGCACACGACACAATAACCGGTACAAACACCGGTTCCCCCGTGGAGGAAGCCTGTATCGTTGACACAGTCCGGTACACAAATCTGATACCGGGAGAAAGCTACACCATAAAAGGCGTTGTTATGGATCAGGCAACCGAAACCGAAGCTGTTATCAATGACAATAAAATCGTCTCCGACATCAGTTTCATCCCGGAGAATCCGGACGGAACCATAGAAATTCCTTTTTATCTTGATGCCACATCCCTGCCCGGAAAAGATGTCGTACTGTATGAAACATTGTATCAGGGCGACAGTGTCGTTGCCGTCCACACGGACATCAATAACAAAGAGCAGACGATCTCCTATCCCGTATCACCGGATGCCCCGCGCACGGGAGATTCCGTTCCGGTTATTCCGATTGTAACCCTCGGCGTTCTTACTTTCATTTCTCTGATATCGATTATCCGCAGTCGGCACAAATCCTGAATATATTTCCCATAGCACAAACGGGCTGCCTCACACGACAGCCCGTTAATTTTACCTTACGATTCAAATTTTGTCTTAAATTCCGCCCGCACATGCCTGACCGACTTTGCATTCAGCTCCAGCACAACCGCAGTCGTCATATTATTTTCGGATAACATAAAGGCGTACCAACAATCCTGATGTTCCCTGCTTCCGGAGGTAAAATCCTTCACAACAAGCCTGTTGTTTACCTCCAGCTCATTCCGGAACTGACCTGAATCATAACGCAGCACCCGAAGGACGTCACCCTCTGAGAAAGCATACACATCCCTGCGTTTGGAACGGTTGATAATCCTTGCAATATCACAGTCGCCATTTGTAAATGCATATTCATACTCATATTTTTGAGCATTGGCTGCAAAGCCAATCAGCACGGCGCCAACAATAATCAATGTCAAGCCTAAGCTTCCGCTCACAAAAATCAGGAAAAATACGCCTGCCACAGCAACCAAAACCGCTCCTGCCATCATCAGGTACTGCTTCATCCCGGGCTTTACCTTCAATATCTGTTCTACATAATGATCCATGCTGCCGCTCCTTTTATCCTAAGCTTCGCTCAATGACGCATCTATTGCCTTTGCAGCCCTCTTGCCTGCACCCATGGCGAGAATAACCGTAGCGGCGCCTGTTACCACATCTCCGCCTGCATACACATTCTTACGGGTACTTTCATTTGTCTCCTCATTGACGATAATTCCTCCCCACTTCTGGGTTTCCAATCCCTCCGTTGTCTGACGAATCAGCGGATTCGGAGACTGACCGATTGCAATTACAACGGTCTCGACGTCAATTATATAATTAGAGCCCTCTATCGGCTCCGGTCTTCTTCTTCCCGATGCATCCGGCTCACCCAGCTTCTGCTCAACGACCTCTATTCCCTTTACCCAGCCGTCTTCTCCATGTATCTTCACAGGATTATTGAGCAGCTTGAATATAACGCCCTCTTCCTTTGCGTGCTCGACCTCCTCTGCCCGCGCCGGAACCTCCTCTGCGCCGCGGCGATATACGATATAAACCTCCTCCGCACCAAGCCGCTTTGCGGTTCTGGCAGCATCCATCGCCACATTACCCGCACCGACGACGGCAACTCTCCTGCCTACCTTAACGGGTGTCGGGGCTTCGCCCTTCTTATACGCCTTCATCAGGTTCACTCTTGTCAAAAATTCATTTGCCGAATAAACACCGAGCAAATTTTCACCCGGAATCCTGAGGAAATTCGGGAGTCCGGCTCCGGTTCCAAGGAATACCGCCTCAAAGCCTCTCCCAAATAAATCATCTACCGTAAGGGAACGTCCGATTACAACATTTGTCTCAATCTTTACACCGAGGTCCGTGATATTCTCCAATTCCTTCGCAACAAGAGCCTTCGGCAACCTGAATTCCGGGATACCGTAGCTTAACACACCGCCCGCTTTATGTAACGCCTCAAATATCGTCACCTCATAGCCCTTCTTTGCAAGCTCACCGGCACAGGTAATGCCGGCAGGACCGGAGCCGACTACTGCAACCCTCTTGCCGTTTTTCTCTATTGCAATATCCGCTTTCTTTCCGTGTTGCATGTGGTAATCAGCCACAAAACGCTCAAGACGTCCGATTGACACGGACTCCCCTTTAATTCCGCGGACACATTTGCCCTCACACTGATTTTCCTGCGGACATACACGTCCACAGATTGCCGGAAGCGCATTCTCACTTGTAATAATCTCATAGGCTGCCTCAAAATCTCCCGCTGCAACCTGCTCAATAAATCCCGGAATCGGAACATTGACCGGGCATCCCGTCATACAAGGCTTATTCTTACAATTAATACATCTTGTCGCCTCTTCCATCGCCATCTCAGCAGTATATCCCGTTGCGACCTCATCAAAATTTTTATTTCTTATATCAGGCTCCTGCTGTGGCATCGGAACCTTTGTTGGACTCATATTCGGCATTTTTCTTTCTCCTATCTCTTACTCTGCTATTTTCATCATGCACTCGTGCTCTTCTTCCTTATAGAAAGTCTGTCTCTGCATACACTCATCAAAATCCACCAGAAAACCGTCAAAATCCGGCCCATCCACACAGGCAAATTTTGTTTCTCCGCCAACCGTAACACGGCATCCGCCACACATGCCGGTACCATCAATCATAATCGGATTAAGCGATACGGTAGTCGGAAGCCCATACTGCTTTGTAAGCTGTACAACAAACTTCATCATAATGAGCGGTCCGATTGCTATAACATGGTCAAACCTTTCACCGCCATCAATCAGCTCCTGCAGCTTCTTGGTAACGACGCCCTTATCGCCAAGCGTACCGTCATCTGTCATGATATAAACATTTTTACAGAAGCCGGCAAATTTCTCTGCCAATATAACAAACTCCGCAGAACGGCCGCCGATAATCACACTGACCTCAACCCCCTGCTCGGAAAGCTTTTTAAGCTGCGGATAAAGCGGAGCCGCACCGACGCCTCCTGCAACACCGATAATTTTATTCCATTTCTTAAATGGCGCAGGCTTGCCAAGCGGGCCTACAAAATCCTGGAAGTAATCGCCCTCCTCCAGCTTGGACATCACCTTTGTCGAATATCCCACCACCTGAAATATAATCGTAACCGACTGCTTTTCCCGGTCAAAATCAGCTATGGTAAGCGGAATACGCTCGCCATCCTCATCTGCCCGGACAATAACAAACTGACCTGCCTCACAGCGGGCTGCCACATAAGGAGCTTCCACCTCCATCATAATAACCGCCTGATTCAGGACTTCCTTTTTCAAAATCTTATACATGAAACTGTCCCCCGTTCAAATTAATTGCCATTCTTTATACATGCAAAAACCTCCGCGGAAATTTGCATACATGCCTCATTATAACATAACAACCTGATAATTCAAACAATTTCATCAAAAAAGCTTGTTTTTTTCATTTTGTCAACACAAAACGTCCCTTCCGACAGAGGAAGCGCCATGATTCCATATCCGGCAGAAGCAAAAGGCTCCGCTTTCCCTGCATATGGCATCTCCGCCGTCTCATAAACAGCCGCAATATGCGCCGGAGCTGTCACATGACAGGACTTACAGCAATGCTCTTTTGCAAATACAAGTATTTCTTTCACAAAATGGCAAAGCTTCTCCGCCGCAGCCGGATATACCAGCAATTCAAACCGTTCCACATACATCACGTTCTCATAGATATCATACGAAAACAGGCAAAAGTCCTTTTTTCTTTCGAGTAATATCACGCCGCCATGCTGACATCGGTGTTCCCTGCACATATTCCGCAGATACCCCGCAGAACGCTTTGAAAAGAACCGATACTGCTCCGACAGCTTTTGATTTATATATTCCGCAAGACCTTCCATTTGCCCCGGAGACAGGGTATCTATATCAATAATTTTTGATTCCCTTCCCTCCCCGCGCTCTGTCCGCATTCTCATAACAGCCCCGGCACCGCCATCCTCCAATCCAAACTGCATGACACGGGTTTCATATACAGGCTCAAATCCAAAGCCCGAATAATATTCCCGCTTCTTCGGCATAAGAAATGTAAACGGGCATCCCCATTGCCGCATATCCGCAAGCGCACGGCACATCATAAGCCGCATAATTCCATGTCCTTGCAGCCGCTTTTTCACGGCAACGCCGACAATATAACAGCTGTCTGCTTCAGCATCGCCCATACACACCCTGTATGGATTCAAGTGCAGCATGCCGACCAGCTCTTTCCCGGCATAGGCGCCGAGTATTTTGTTATCTGCACATACCTCACGGTAATAATATTCCGCAAACTCAGGCGGATCGTCAAACGCCTCGTTCCACAGCAAACGGAACTGTGCCAATTCCGTCCCCGTTTCGTCCCGTGAGCGCTCATAATACCGAAGCATGATTCCAATTGTATCATCACCAGCCATAAAATCCGCCTTTCATCAGCACAAACACTTTTCTCTACGCATTCCGATTCTGCATTGCACAGCCCGGACAGCCGGCACAGCCCGAACCGCGAGACACACTTTCTTCATCTATGTGCTTTTGGAGCCTGTAATCAAAGTTATCCACCGTCTCCAGCAGACAGACTGCCTGCGCGCTGATTCCCTCTCCGATTCCCGTAAATCCCATGCCTTCCTCCGTTGTCGCCTTCACATTTACCTGAGATATATCTATTTTCAGTCTGTCCGCAATATTCATTCTCATCTGCTCTATATACGGTGCAAGCTTCGGGCGCTGGGCAATCACCGTTGCGTCGATATTCCCAATCAGCATATTATTTGCGTCTATCAAATTTCCGACCTCACTTAACAGCTGCATGCTGTCGGCTCCCGCATAAGCGGAATCCGTATCAGGAAAATGCCTGCCGATATCCCCCAATGCTGCTGCGCCGAGCATCGCATCCATAACCGCGTGTACCAGTACATCCGCATCAGAATGCCCCAGCAGTCCCTTTTCAAAAGGAATCTCAACGCCACCGAGTATCAGCCTTCTGCCCGCAATCAATCTATGCACATCATAACCCATTCCGACTCTCATTTCATATTCTCCTTCTATATAACATTCAAAATCTGCACAATAAAAAATATGTCTTAACATAATCTATCACATTTGCACCGCTGATTCAATTTTTTCATCTCTTTTCTTTTTACAAAATAAGATTCTATTCACTTTCTGAAATATTATTGCAAATTTTAGGTTTACTGTTTTCTGCTTTCATTGTAAAATATATTAAATATATTTTTATACATAAGGAGGATAATTATATGGGACGTTCTATGGGCGGCAGCCGGGGAGGCGGCCGAAGCGGCGGCGGTCGAAGCGGCGGTGGCCGAAGCAGCAGCTCGCACTCGATGGGCGGCAGCCGAAGCGGCACAAGCCGGGCATTCGGCTCCGGACATTCCGGAGGCAGTGCAGCGAGAGGTTCAGGAAGGAGCTACAGCGGGCAATCATCCAGCGGAAATCCGATGATGGGAGGGTCACACGGCGGACCGGGCGGATTCGGCGGGCCACACGGCGGACCGGGATACCATCAGGCGCCGCCTCCTCCACGCCGTTACTATCGCCGTCATTACTATGGAGGAGGTAACCGCGTGTATATACACCATTCATCAGCACGCGGCTCATCATATGCGGCAGTGTTTATCATCCTGATTATCTTCTTGGCATGCATAGCAGGCAGATCTATGTACAGACGCGGCAATGATATGTACTACAATTACAAAGCACCAAGCTATCAGGACAGCTATTCAAAGGATCCGAGGGATAAATTTACCGGGACGGTAAACTGGAACGGTTATTACAGCGATCCTGACGGTCTGCTGTATGATGATGAAATCAAGCCTCTGGAGGATGGTCTGGAGCATTTTTACAAGACAACCGGTGTATGCGCATATGTATATTTTGTGGAGGAGCTTGATGAAAATACAGACGGAATCGAATATGTATCCGCTTTATATGACGAGCTGTTTAATGACGAGGGACATATACTTCTGCTCTATGATTACATGAACGCATACATGTATGACGCAGAGGGCTATGCAATCGGCACGATCATTGATTCGGAAGCTCTGGATATGATTTATGACTATATTGAAGCAGAATGGGCTGAGGACAGTGAAAATCTCGGTGCCATATTCGGTGACGGCTGTGCAAAGGCTGCAGACCGCATGATGTACAAGGAAAAAACCTTCGCACAGAAATATATGGCCATAATCATTGTCATAATTGTTGCCATCGCACTGGTCATCGTAACATGTGTACTGTTTAAATGGTGGAAAGCAAGAACTGCACAGAAGAATAAGGAGCAGGAGGATCTTGAACGCACACTGAACACACCGCTTGAAAGCTTTGGCAGTACAGACATGGAGAACCTCCGGAAAAAATATGACGATCAGGATAACGGCACACAATAAAATCACAGCACAGTAAATTATGCTGTCGCATGCAGATAATATAATATGGCATGCGGCAGCTCTTTTTCATTGGAACATATTGTGCAGGATTCCGAGTCCCGAATATAATGCGTCCTGCCATGTTATGTCTCCCTGCATTCCATCATCAAGCTCCGCACCGGAGAACAAAACCTTATAATCCGAGAAATTCCTGTTATATTTTCGCTCACACGCGGTCATCCCCTCAGAATCCGAATATCTTCCAATCGCCATATTGACTCTGGCATCCTCATTTGTGACATATACTTCGTATTCATCGTTCAATATGAGCAGAATACTCTCCGCTCCCTCCGTACCGTTTACATATGCTTTGCCATAATCCATATCAATAGTCTGAAAGCCATCATTGAGATTATTTACGGAATACGCGGAGCCCGCAGCGTCACATATACGAAATGTACCGCGTCCTTCAAGTAAAACCACATATTTTTCTCCGTCAGGGCTGTCGTTCGTGACTGCATCGCTGTCCGTTGCATCACATTGCGGTGCACCCGCCATATCCGCATAGGTGCCAAGCCGTTTCATTTTTCCGTCATCATAAGCATAGAAAACCACCTGTTCATTCTTTTGCGCTGCATGAAGCTCAAGTATCTGTCCGTTTACAAGCTCTATGCTTCCGTCCCCGTTGCATATCAGGCTGTCAGGCTTATTCAGCTTAAAGCCCCTCAGTACAACCGTTGTCCTTTCACCTCCGATGTCACGGATTACCGTCTTCTGTTCCGGGGCCGGATCTATCACATATGTGTCATTTCCGAGATGTCCATCCATGATATCATTTCCCTCTCCCGCAACCAGAACATCATCCGCCGTATATCCGACCAGAATATCGTCACCTCCGCCGCCATACAGCACCGTATTTACCGAAAATGCACCACTGACGCCGATTCCGTCATACGCACACAGCGTATCACGCCCGGTGGTTCCGAGCACAACCCTGCCATCCTTCACCACACCCGTCAATGCGCCAAGCATATATTCATAATCCAATCCCGCATTGCCATGACACCACGGCAAGCCCCCATCAAAAGTCTCCGCGCCTGCTTCCAGAATATTCTTCGTGATATCTAAGGTAACGGCCTCCTTCGGTGCGTATGTATATCCCTGTTCATCCGCCTCCGTCTGCTCCGTGAAATAAACGCAATTCCCCTCATATGCAAGATCAGACCATACAATATGCGAACCCGCAGCGGCAATCTGCGGAATCAGCGTATTTTCATTCAGACCGTCCAGATAGGTCTCGCGGTCTATCTGGAACATGCACGCGGAATTCGTGTGCTGAATAATATCAGCCACCGGATAGCCCTCGGCATCCGTATAATTACAGAACAAAATATCATCCACCCCTGAAAAATCATCAATATTCAAATACTGGTAAAAGTACACCAGATCAATCACATGGCCGCAGGCGCCATCAAACGAGTATCCATACAGACCGCTGACCAAAGACTCGTAGGTCACAAGTGCGCCTCCAAGCGAATGTCCGGTCAGCGTGAGTTCTGCGTCCACTCCGTCCAGACTGAGCTTACGCAATAAGCTCTTATAGCAGTCATCTGCATTTTCAAACTGCCCGCTCAGCTCATTCAAAAGCGCAAAACGAAAATCCGTCCCGGTCCAGTCATTGCTCTCATCCAAAGCAAACTCATCCGTGAACATCTCGCTCCCGCGAAATGCCAGTATAACCTGATTATCCCTTTTAAATGCAGCCGCATAAAGTCCGGTCGTCTTATTATCATTAAAAACCTTATATATCTCCCAGTCTCCCACAATACTGTCATAAAGAGCCGTATATGTTATGCCGGAGCCTTCCCATATCTCCCCTGCATACAACTCGGGATTATCATTGACGTATTCTGCCACGCTCCGCCCCTCATAACCATCCAGATAATCATATGCAAGCTTCGCAAACAACATATGGACAAACTCAATACGCTCCTGTTCAGTTCCCGAGAAAACGATCTCCTGCGTCTCGGCGCGGCATACCGGCACATCCGCAGAAACAGAAATGAAACATATCAAAAGTGTAGCAACAAAAGAAAATACTCTCCTATACAAATGATATCGTTTTCTATAAATCATCGCACACCTCCTCCGTCAAAAAACATATACTGCATCCCTTTCTATCACCATACATCAAATATAAGGTGAGGTCAACAAATTTCACGTTTACGCAGGCGGGTGGAACATGGATGTATAAAGGCTTTATTAATTACCAAATAAAGCTCACTATGGATTACAACACCCCGCCGGAGCATACCCCTGAGAAATCAACGCATCTCTGCTGCCCGTATAAATCTCCCGATTGCCGTCACTTATTTTACTGACATTAGAGCAATCCTCTGCATGAAACTTTTTAGTGTTTGTGTTTAAAATATATGTCATACTGCTTTCTTCTACATCTGAAGAACCATCATCATATATTTCTTTTTCACTTTCCCGGTTATCTCCCGTGGTATAATCAATTTCTATACCGGGCTGCACATTATACACATAAACGCAGAATTGACATCCATAGCCATTGTCTTCAACAGACCATGCCTCCATCAATACGCCACAAGCCATTAAATCACTCTCGTTCTGATACATCGGCGTCACACGATATAAAACATGATTATCGGGGTTCTCCTCTATATAGTCCGCAACCGTATTTTCAAACGGAAGCATACCGTCAACATTGAAATATCCGGTGCCTGCAATCAGATTCTTTTCATTGGCGTTTTCACCTGCGAGTTGAAATCCTATCAAATGGCAACGATTAAGCAGGCTTTCGCCATCATACTGATTTTGCTGCCAGCCGGAAGGAGTCACAGAACTTAATAATTCTTCTCTATCCTCTATAGGCATAAGCTCCTCACAGATATTTGCATATGCGGCACCACAACGTCCTAAATTATCTAAATCACTATATGTTTCAAAAGCATCCGTATTTTTCTTGTCTTCATCCGTAAAAAAGGGAATATTGTGATTTACCTCTATATATGGTGTTCCACGATATTCCGGAATAGAATCAAACCAATTTGAATACTCTGCTTCATCTGTGAAATTATCGATTTCAGCAGCAGAATCTGTAATATCAGAAGAATTTAATTCAAAGTATCCACTACAACCGGTTAGATTTATTAATACCGTTGTCAGGTATAACAAACAGATAATAATTCTGCTTATGCTTTTCTTTTTCATGCTAACCCATACCACTTAATCTGAATTGTTTATATGCCGTATGTGCCGAAATGTTTCTCTCAGAGTACTTATTTCAATCAAGCCAACATATTACGTTCCTTCCCCATTTTCCATTGTCAACATATTACATTCCTTCCCCATTTTCAATCAAAATCTTACTTGCAACCATTGTAGGAGTCCGCTTATTTCCATCCGTCTCGAAGATTTAAAACTGTTTGTATATCATCCACAGAAATTCCACTAACCACAGCCCCATCAATAATAGTCTGCGTTTGCGGAAAAGCCACGTTGCACCCTTCTATATAAGCAGCATTGAATACAAGCTCAGAAAATATTTTCTTCGCAAAAAAAATATTTTGTTGCCTTGTAAGCATTGATATAACTCCAATTACTTATGCTACCCTATTTCTATTGCATTTTATATATTTCCGTTCTGTCTCCATAATCCTTTTCCAGCATAATACAAGCTGCCTTGTCTTTAATTATAACAGTTACCATAGTCTTTCCACAACATTCAAATTTCCTTTAAAACCTTCCGGTAATAAAAATCGAACATATGTCTGATTACCCTTTTGAGTACCATCCAAAACAAAAAAGCCCGGAGCTCCCTATTTCAAGATTTCCGGACTTATCTTAGTAGCGGGAGGGGGATTTGAACCCTCGACACTACGGGTATGAACCGTATGCTCTAGCCAACTGAGCTATCCCGCCATAAAAATGGGACCTATAGGGCTCGAACCTATGACCCTCTGCTTGTAAGGCAGATGCTCTCCCAGCTGAGCTAAGATCCCATGTGTTTCTCAACACTTTTGATAGTATAAAGGTAAGTGGCAAAAATGTCAAGCACTTTTTGAAAAAAACGGAAAAATTATGAAAACATTTTTTCATATACATCCAAGCGTCCTCAATATAAAAATCCATGCCGTAAGCGTAACCGAGGAGAGCAGCGTAGTCAGCACAATTACGTTTGAGGTCAGAATATCATCATTCTTCATGTTCTTCGCCATGATATAGCAGCTCACCGTCGTAGGCGATGCCAGCATAATCAGAATGGCAACCATCTCACTCGGCGCAAAGCCCATGGCATACGCAATCGGGAGGAAAAGTGCCGGAAGACCGACCAGCTTTATCAGCGTTGCTCCCACCGCAGGTTTCCATCTTTCAATCGCCTGCTTCGTGTCAAAACCGGCCCCGACAGCCAGGAGCGCCATAGGCGTTGCCGTCTGTGCGATATAATGCAATGTCCTATCCGGGATAACCGGAAGCCGCAAATGTACCAGAGACGCGAGCAGCCCCAGCAGAATGCCGATAATAATCGGATTTTTTGCTATATTGATACACGCGCTTTTTATTCTCCCGTAATCCCTTGCCTCGTCATTTGCGTGAAATACCAATATAATGACAGACAAAATATTGAAAAAGGGAACAGCCGCCACAATCATAAGCGGCGTCATACCGATATCACCACATATATTCTCCACAAAAGCAACACCCAGAATTGCAGCGCTGCCCCGCGCTCCCGCCTGTGCAAACGCCCCAACCATGGACTTATCCCGCAGTGTGAACACCGCTATCAGCCAGACGATTCCAAACATCGCAACCGTCACAAAAAGGCAGAATAAAAAGAACCTGACATTCATATTCTCCCTGACATCAGTACCGGCTATATCCTGAAAAAGCATGACCGGCAGTGCAATCACAAAAACATATCGATTGATTACCCTGACAAACTCCTCATTCAAAAAATGTATCCGTCTGAGTATATATCCCAGCAATATAATGAAAAAAATCGGCAGTGTCACATTGACACTGAAAATAAAATTATCCATCTCGTCTCTCTGCTCTACGCTTTCTATATTTCATATGTGCTTCGATTTCCATTTTTCATATACACTTCGATTTCCATATTCCGAATGTACTATGACTGTTTTTACATTGATATAACATATCATATAACCCCCGAAAAAACAAGATAGTCATGAAAAATCCACGAACTTCCGGCATATATTCGGGCCTTTTTGACCTGCAAAAAAAATACAAAAAATGGTTGACATTACCTACCCCATATTATATAATGGGTCTTGCGTTGGGCGTTGGGGTACAAATTATTCCGAATCAGCTTCACGAATTATCGGCATCGGGGTGTGGCTCAGCTTGGCTAGAGCGCCTGATTTGGGATCAGGAGGTCGCAGGTTCGAATCCTGTCACCCCGATTTTATTTAAAATATATCGCATATCCATGCGGGTGTAGTTCAATGGTAGAACACTAGCCTTCCAAGCTAGATACGTGGGT
>CAYOOW010000009.1:41055-80566 GCA_964405715.1 uncultured Bacteroides sp. | reverse complement strand
AAAAAGAAATTTTTTGCTAATTTAGGCTTGACTTTTCATAGCTGGTCTCCTGAAAGCAGCCTTGGCACATGCGGCCATCAGCTCCGGTCCCTGTCCTATCCGTATATTATCCTATATAATAGGTAAAAAGACAAGCAAGAAAATGAAATTTTTATGGTAAATCTATATGTAAGATGATATGATAGGTGCAAGATATCTTCCGGCAGGAGCGGATATGAGATACGGGAGGAAGCTATGAGACTGAGGAATGTAAAGGGCTCGAGAGAGACGATAGCTGCAAATGAATATGTTGTTCAGGATGAGACGGCGTTTAAGGGAAAATGGCATGATAAATTCGGAAATGATAATCCTATTCATATAGAAATCGGAATGGGGAAGGGAAGATTTATCATGGATATGGCACGGCTTCATCCTGATGTGAATTATATCGGTATTGAGAAATTTTCCAGTGTATTGGTGCGTGCTGTTGAGAAACAAAATGAGGAGCAGCTTGCCAATCTGTATTTTATAAGGATGGACGCGGAGTATATTGAACAGGTTTTTGACAGAGGTGAGGTTGATTATATATATTTGAATTTTTCCGATCCATGGCCCAAGGACAGGCATGCAAAGCGAAGATTGACGTCTGTACAGTTTTTGTCCAGATATCAGAGCATTTTGTCCGATGGAGGCGGTGTTACATTCAAGACGGATAATCGTCCGTTATTCGACTTTTCTCTGGAGCAGGCTGAGGCTGCCGGCTGGATACTGGAGAGTAAGACCTTTGATTTACATCACTCCGAGTTTGCAGAGGGAAATGTGATGACAGAATATGAAAGACGTTTTTCGGAAATGGGAAACCCGATCTGCCGTCTGGTCTGCCGTCCGAAATGAGCCGGATTTTGTATCAATATATATGGTAAAGTGAATATAATATATAATAAGAAGATATTCAGGTGTATGATTTGCGGAACATGACATGGAAAAATAAAATAAATGCATATATTTATAGTAAAAGGGGAATAAATAAATGCATGAGTACTTTATATAATAATCTTTGCAGTGTCAGATGTAGTTTAGACGGCCGAAGCTCGATTAAAAATGTAAAAAATCGGAAAAAAGGGTTGCATTTGTAAAAATCATGTATTATAATTTCTTTTGTTCTGGTGAGAACACAAAACATTCACAATTTGATACGGGCCGCTAGCTCATTTGGTAGAGCACCTGACTCTTAATCAGGGTGTGCGGGGTTCGAGCCCCCGGCGGCCCACTCGTAAAAGCATCGGTTTTGCAGACGTATCAGCTGCGGGGTCGGTGTTTTTTTGTTGCCGGATATTTATTTTCAGTGGGAGAAGCGTATGAAGTATGAGAAGATGATTCAGACAGAGGATACGGATTGTCTGTATGATATGTGGCAAGATTATCGTGAAAATCTGACAGCGTATATCATCGCGAGTGTCGAGCATGATTATATAAGGAGTGGTTGGTCTCGCAAGCCAGCTGAATGTCAGGCTTGCTGCTATGGCCTTTTTTACAGAAGAAAAAATATCTCATGCTGAACCTGACCTTGATAAATAGCACTTTCAAACGGTTGTTGTAAAAAGTCTGTTAATATGCTATCATAACCGAGGTATTGTGTTGAATTATAATAAGTATGATATAATCTGATGAGGTGTTTATGAAGCTGTATGTTACCAGACATGGTCAGACACAATATAATATAGAAACCAGAATTTGCGGCAGGTCCAATGTCAGGCTTACGGAAAAGGGAATCAGACAGGCAGAAAAGCTTGCTGAGAGTATGGTGGGCTCTGATGTGGACATTATACTTGTCTCTCCGCTTATTAGAGCGAAGACAACGGCTGATATCGTGGCAAGCAAGCTGCATGTGCCGGTTGTTGTGGATGAACGGCTGGCAGAACGGGATTATGGGGCGATTGACGGCACATATGAGGGAACGCCCGGATTTATGGAGAACTGGATTCAATTCGGATACATTTATCCGGAGGGTGAATCTCTGCTGCGGGTTGTTCAGCGGGTTTATAATTTTTTGGATGACATTAAGGAAAGCTATAAGGGTAAAACGGTTATGGTTATCAGTCACGGCGGTGTATGCCGGGTAATTAATTCCTACTTTAAGAGTCTTACAAATGAAAAGTTTTTTGAGTTCAATCAGGATAACTGTAAGGTGCTTGAATATGAGTTAATATAGAAAAATAGTAATGTTAGAATCTGTATATATGGCATAAATATAGAATCTGTATATATGGCATAAATATCTTGAATAAAGAAGAGGTTTATGCTATATTTTTTTTATACATAGTATCGAAGGTGAGCGTTTTAAGCCTTCATTGTAATTAAAAGAGTAGGAGGATTATTTTATGAATTGTTCATTATGCGGAGCTGTGATTCAGGACGGACAGTCCGTATGCCCGAATTGTGGTAATCAGATACAGCCAATGGGCGGATACCAGCAGCCGGTACAGCCAATGGGCGGATACCAGCAGCCGGTACAGCCGATGGGCGGATACCAGCAGCCGGTACAGCCGATGGGCGGATATCAGCAGCCGGTACAGCCGATGGGCGGATACCAGCAGCCGGTACAGCCGATGGGCGGGTATCAGCAGCCGGTACAGCCGATGGGCGGATACCAGCAGCAGGCACAGCCGATGGGCGGATACCAGCAGCAGGCACAGCCGATGGGCGGATACCAGCAGCCAATGGGCGGTTACCGGCAGCCAATGGGCGGAGGCTTTAACGGATATCTGAATGGATTGCTCGCAGACGGTATGAGAATAATTGGTTTGATTGGAGCTATTTTGTTATTTATCACGCCGTTGCTTCCGTGGGCAAAGATGAAGCTGTGGGGAGAAAAAGAGACAAAAAATATGTTTGGAATCGGGTCCGATTATGGAATATTTACATTTTTTGGAATTATGTTCATGTTAATTAGTGTGATTTTAATCATGGTTGATATTGCTGAGATGATTCCGGCGATTAACAATGTCAAGATGAAGCTTAGCCCGTACTTGGTTTATATTGAGTGTGGCTTGCTTGTTCTTGCATTGCTCTTTGTTATTCTCGGACTTGTGAATGGTGATGTAAATGAAATTTTGGAATATGTGGAAGACTGGGGCGGCAAGGCAAGCCATGGCTTAGGTCCTGTATTTGGATTTATTGCGATAATCATGGCTGCAGCGCCAAGAGTACTGAATATTCTTCATGTCAACGTAAATTTCGGGCTGAGAAGACAGGGATAAACATTTTTTATGAAATGTGATATGATAAGGTGGGGCGCGGGTAATTGTTCGCTTCACCTTTTGTATTTTAAATGTTCAGCAGATAAGGGGGGATACTGTGGTTTGTAAGGGTTGTGGAAGAGAAATAGAAGACGGTCGGGAGTATTGTGATATATGTGCAGGGCTCGAGGCGGATACAGAGGTTGTCCGTATCACGAGGGATGATTTGAAAAAAATGAACCGCAAGGAACCTCGATTGAAGCCCGAAGGTCCGCTTTTGAATCTGGAGGGTTATGCGCATTCATTGAAGGGAAATTTTACAAATATACAGGCGTTGCTGGGTGCAGTATTGTTATATCTGGCACCCTTTTGCAGCTGGATGAAGCGTGAGGAGCAGAACGTGGTACTGAGGGGCAGCCTGTTTGATGTGGGTGGAAGGAATGCAGAGCTGGCAGTACGCCGGAATGCTTTAATTGTATGCGGTGTTATAATGCTCCTGATGGCGGTTTTCATGCTTGTATTTTCCGCCAGGGAAAATATCAGACCGTTAAGACCATATGCGGATTTCTACATATTACGGCTGGTACCTGTTGTGCCGGGGATCGCAGCATATATATTTGTCGTGAATAACAGCGCTTATCGTGAGGCGCTGGCGATTTCAGGGACAGTGACGGGAGTCGGGAATATCCTCTGTCTGGCGGGGTTGATTTTATATGCATTATCAGTGGTATTTGACAGATTTCGTGAGAAATCAAAGTAACACGGAGGTAGAGATGGATAATTGGAATCAAAATGAAGGAAGCGAGATATGGCAGCAGACATACGAATCGCAGAACGGAATGTATAATGGACAGTATAACGGACAGCAGAATGTGTATGGGATGCAGGAAAGTATGTACCAACCACAGAAAAAGCGGAATCGGCTGCTGAATCCGAGTGCAATACTCGGATTGCTGTCGTCAGTCTTGCTGTTAATCGGTTTGTTTGCGCCAATAATCGATTTCTCGCATTTTCAGAAAAACGTGGACATACAGTATAATTTAATTAAAATATGTAAAAATGTAGGTCTTATTTCTGCTCCGTGGACGGGAATTCCCTATGGAATCACCCTAGGAATCGTTGCAATGCTCGTGCTGTCCTTTATCAGAATTCCGCTGTTAAAGCTTATTCCGTGTATGATTGTGCTGTCCATGCTTATTATAATGCTGGTTGATATGGGAAATGTTACAGACTGGGTTGAAACGGTGCTTGATAAGTATTATGAGGAGAACGTTATTGTTGTCAATATGTCAGAGGTCATGAAAAGTCTTATGGCAGGTATTTACATATTGGTTTTAGGATTGCTTGCGGGATTTATAAGCTGTTTTGTCAGGATAAGGGAACAGTAAGGCCGTCCGCCTGAACACAATAAGAAAGTGCAGTCACATATACAATAAAATCGCGTGTATGCTGCGGAAAACACGCTTTTGCGAAATTTTCCCCGTACATACACGCGATTTCATTGTATATGTGACTGCACTTTCTTATATATGCTGCCGGGATAATATTATTTTGTAAATATCATCTCTACTCCGGAAGCATCAAGTGTTATTGAATCACCATCAAAATCTCCGGATAATGTGGTTCCGTCACTGTCGGTAATTGTAACCGTGTCGCCGCTGAACTTAATCTTAGATTTTCCGCTATCACCGAGGCCTAAATCATCTGCACCTACGAATTCTACCCTGCCGAAGGAAACCTTGAGACCAACGCTGTCCATACCAAGGTCGCTTGCAGATAATGTATCGCCGGCATATGACATGGATTCAAGATAGTAGGTTCCGTTGTGCCTGCCGCCCAGTACGAAGAAACCGACACAGAATACAGCAGCTAAAATAACGATAACTCCGATTATGATTGCAACTACGGGAGTCTTCTTTTTAGCCGGTTCTGCGACATAAGCCGGTGCAGCATTAATCGGTGCTGCGCAGACAGAACATACGACGCTGCCTTCCGGTAAATCTGCACCACAATTTGGACAATTCATAAAATGTATCCTCTCTTTCTCAAAATATATCCTACAGATAAAGCATTCAAAGCTGTTAATCTCCGGTTAATGGACATACTTCTATGTCAATATACCTGCAGGACTTTCCATATCATATCATATAATGTCAGAATTGCAAATATGTTTTTTCGATTTTTTTAATTTTTTGTGAACAATATTCTATTAAGAAATTGTTTTGTCTGCAATTTCCTTTGTGATTTTGGCGATGAATTTTTCGGTTTCCATGCTCCCGAGATCGCCGTCTTCCCCGCGTCTGCGGACAGATACATTCCGGCATTCCTCCTCGTTCGCGCCGATGACGAGCATATAAGGTATTTTTGTAAGACGTGCCTCACGTATCTTATATCCAATCTTCTCTGAGCGGGAATCCATGGTGACACGGACTCCGGAGGTCTTGAGCTTATCCATCACAGTCTGTGCATAGTCGTGATACTTGTCTGAGATAGGGAGCACACGGACCTGTTCAGGCGCAAGCCAGGTTGGAAATGCACCGGCATATTTTTCAATCAGCCATGCAAGAGTTCTCTCATAGCAGCCCAAGGATGTTCTATGGATAATGTATGGGCGTTTCTTTTCGCCGTCCTTATCTACATAGTACATATCAAACTGTTCCGCAAGAAGAGCATCCCACTGGATTGTAATCATGGTATCTTCCTTGCCATATACATTTTTTGCATTGATATCGACCTTCGGACCATAGAAAGCAGCTTCGCCCACATCCTCAACGAACGGAATCTGAAGCTCTGTCAGAATTATGCGGATATCCTGCTCGGTTTTTTCCCATACCTCAGGTTCACCGATATATTTTTCGCGGTTATTCGGATCCCACTTGGAAAGATGGTAGGTTACATCCTCCTCCACGCCAAGTGTCTGCAGACAGTATTGTGCCAGAGCGATACAGTCTTTAAATTCCTGTACCATCTGGTCCGGACGGACGATCAGGTGTCCCTCGGAGATTGTAAACTGACGGACTCTGGTCAGACCGTGCATTTCACCGGAATCTTCATTTCTGAATAATGTAGAGGTTTCTCCATAACGGCATGGCAGATCGCGGTATGATTTCTGGCTTGCCTTATATACATAATATTGGAACGGGCAGGTCATAGGACGGAGCGCAAATACCTCCTTGTCCTTTTCCTCGTCGCCTAACACAAACATACCCTCCTTATAGTGATCCCAGTGACCGGAAATTTTGTAGAGGTCGCTCTTTGCCATAAGCGGAGTCCTGGTTCGCATGTATCCGCGTTTTTCTTCTTCATCCTCAATCCATCTCTGGAGTGTCTGAATAATCTGGACGCCCTTTGGCATAATCAAAGGAAGTCCCTGACCGATTACATCAACGGTTGTAAAGAGCTCAAGCTCACGGCCGAGCTTGTTGTGGTCGCGAAGCTTAATGCTTTCAAGGAATTCCAGACGCTCTTCAAGATCAGCTTTTTTTGTAAATGCCGTTCCGTAAATACGTGTCAGCATCTTGTTGTTGGAATTGCCTCTCCAGTATGCACCGGAGGAGGAAGTCAGCTTGAAAAATTTAACTGCTTTGGTATTCATAAGGTGCGGACCTGCGCAAAGGTCCGTAAAATCACCTTGTGTGTAGAAGCTGATGACGGAGTCCCCGGGAAGATCATTGATTAATTCAACCTTATATGGCTCGCCTTTTTCTTCCATAAGCCTGACTGCTTCTGACCTCGGAAGCGTAAAGGAGGTAATTTCTGCTCCTTCCTTTACGAGCTTTTTCATTTCTGCTTCGATATTATCCAGTTCTTCTCTGGTGAGAGACGGCATATCAAAATCGTAGTAGAATCCATTATCAATTGCCGGGCCTATGGTGCATTTTGCATCCGGATAAAGATGCTTGACTGCCTGTGCCAGAATATGGCTGGCGGTATGCCAGAAGGTCTTCTTTCCCGCATCATCGTTGAATGTCAGGATGTTGAGTGAACAGTCCTTATCTATAACAGTTCTCAAGTCAACGACCTCGCCGTTTACTTCTCCGACACATGCCATACGCGCCAGACCTTCGCTGATGTCTGTGGCGATGTCGATGACAGACATCGGTTGTGTGTACTCCTTGGAGGAGCCATCCTTTAATGTGATAATCATAATATTTCTCCTTTCGATTTACATTCGGACCGGCGGGGCTGCTGTATTTATGCACAGCATATATAATTGCAGTAACACCGCCTGTATACGTTACGTCAGAGGATGTTTTATAATAAAAAAGTCCCTGACGCAGTTACTACGCCAGGGACGATATATCGCGGTTCCACCCTGATTTCATCTATGCAGAAAGCTGTAGTGCAGTATGCCTGTCAACAGCTGCGGTTTGCAAAGGATGACACTTCATTATGATGATAACGGAATCACCGGTCTGATTTCCTGTTTGATCTGCAAGCAGTATTCACAGACAACTCCGAGGTAGTCTTCGGGTAAGCGTTTTATGGATTCTCTCTCAGCGGGCAGCGGAATCCTCTCTGTATAGCGTCCTTACCGTACTCGTCTCTTCATAGCCGATATATTATAAAACTGACTTTGATTGTAGGATTAATAATTTAAATTGTCAAGAGGAAATTGTTGTTTCTTATATGAGTTTCTTAATTGACGCCATCAATTTCTTCCTTGCATCGTTTCCCGTCAGCAAGCAGTGCCTTCAGCGTATCGGCATTCCCCTGCTCTAGGGCGGTTTTATATTCGGTGACTGACCGGATAAAGGAATCCAGCTCGGTAATCAGGTGCTTGCGGTTTTCGAGAAAAAGCTCTGTCCACATTGTTTCGTTCAGCCATGCTACGCGTGTTAAATCCTTGTAGCTCCCCGCGGAAAAACCGTCATGGTTTTTTGCGGTGGGACTTTTTACATAAGCGTTTGAAACGACATGCGCCATTTGCGATGTGAAGGCAATCATGGCATCATGCCGATCAGCGTCACAGACAGTAAATTTGCCGAAATGAATCGGGGATAAAAGCTGTTTTGCACGCCCTATGACGGCAGTGTCAGTCATGTCCTCCGGAACAAGTATCATAGATGAACCATTGTACATGGTTTTGGTGCTGTATTCAAAGCCTGAGAAATGCCGCCCTGCCATCGGATGTCCGCCGACAAAGGTAAAGCCGTATTCATGCGCAATCGGATAGCAGGAATCACAGACATATTGCTTAATGCCGCAGCAGTCAATGACCATGGTTTCGCGGGAGATATACGGCGCCATTTCCCGGATATAATCTATCGTCGCCTGCGGGTATAATGCTACAAGTAACAAATTACAGGCTGAGACGTTGTCTTTATTTAGTTCGCCGTCTATATTTTTTGCGGTATAAGCTGTTTGCATCGTCTGCTCGTCTATGTCATAGGCGAGAACCTTATGTTCATCATTGTCACTGTATGCCTTGGCAAAAGAACCGCCTATCAATCCCAAACCAACTATTCCTACTGTCATGAATATACCCTCTTTTCTTGAATCAATACATTTAATCTACCACGCAGCAGATAGGATTTCAACTTAAAATTTTGTGAGTATATATTCTGATTGATTCATAAGGCATGGCAATATGTTGTATAGGTTAGTAATGCATGGTTTAATTGATTCCGTTATCTCAAAAAGGCAATAAAATACAACCCGTAAACAGATGTTTTTGTACCGGAACATTGACATGAAAAAGTTCTTGCGTACAGGCATTTTATTATGTTACACTGCATATGTATAAATTAACTGAATCCATATTATAGCAGATATGAGGGAGTAGTTCACATTCGTGAGAGTGTTATGTATCACGTCATCACGCTTGCATAAGCCGGGATACATATTGAAATAGGAACGAGACTTTTATCGTACAGTTTGTGTACGTTAAAGGTCTCGTTTTTTGTGTTTAAAAGGAAAGCAACGAAAACCGGGTGCACGGACGAAAATGTGGGTTCGGCACTTAGCATAAGGAGGGAGAAAAAATGTTTTCTATTATGTTGCAGGTTTTGTTGTTGATATTGGGTTTTGGTATGCTGATTAAGGGTGCGGATTGGTTCGTCGACGGTGCAGCCGGTATGGCGAGGCGCTGGGGAATCCCGCAGCTTGTTGTCGGGCTGACAATCGTTGCCATGGGAACCAGCACACCGGAGGCGGCAGTCAGTATATCGGCTGCACTCAAGGGAAATGCCGGCATTACCGTGGGTAATATCGTGGGAAGTAATATACTGAATATTTTGATTATTCTTGGTGTAAGTGCTCTTATTACCACACTTGCTGTAGCGCGGAGTACAGTCTGTAATGAGATACCATATATGATGTTGATTACAGTATTGTTTATGGTGCTGGGACTGACGGGAAACCGCGTCGAATTGTGGGAGGGTATCATCCTGTGGGTGGCATTTCTCGCGTACTTGGGTTATTTGTTTCTGATGGCAAAGCGAAATCGTGAAAGCGGAGCGGAGGACGGACAGGAGGATGAGTATGTTTCTGCTTCGGTCTGGAAGCTGCTTTTGCTTACATTGCTTGGCCTGGCACTTATAATTATCGGAAGTAATGTGACGGTGGATGCGGCTTCTGAGATTGCGGAGGCAGCAGGCATGAGCGACCGATTTATCGGCTTGACCATCGTTGCCCTGGGAACCTCTTTGCCGGAGCTTTTTACGTCTGTATCCGCGGCAAGGAAGGGCAATGCAGATATTGCAATCGGAAACATAGTCGGAAGTAATATTTTTAATATCCTGTTTATTGTCGGAACAACGGCACTTATTACTCCGGTTATCTATGAGAGCAGATTTATCGTTGACACGCTGGCTGCCTTAGGTGCCGGACTTCTGCTTTGGCTGTTTGTTTTGCCGAAGAAGCAGCTGGGGCGTGCTGCCGGGATGACAATGCTCGCGGCATATGTGGGATATTTTGTGTATCTCAGTATTGGTTAAGGGATGGTTTGCCCCAAAATATAAGTTATTATAAAATACCATTGGTTTGTGTATAAAGTTGAACATAAAATCTATACTTACAGTGTGTTTATATAACTAATTGGAGGTATGGCCAATGGATGTAAAAAGTATAGGTAAAAATATCAGAGCAAGGCGTTTGGAAAAATCATGGAGTCAGGAAGAATTGGCCGAAAAGGTAGGATTATCACCGGTATATATTGGGATGATTGAGCGGGGTGAAAAGGTTCCGAAGCTTGAAACATTTATAAATATTATTAATATATTGGAGGTCTCCTCAGATGAAGTTTTGATGGATGTGCTGAAGGTGGGGTATATAATCAGGATGTCCAAGTATAGCGAGAAGATAGGAAAGCTTGGGAAAAACGAACAGGCGCGTATTTATGGCATTATCGAGGCATTTCTCAACATGCAGGATTAGGCTTTTGTTTTAAGGCACGAATAAACTCCTTTGAATTTGTCAAGACTTGTGACAGACAGATAGAAGGAGGAATTATTTCCATGAATACAAAATCAAAAGTATATGTATTGGTACTTATCTGGGTGGCGGTGTTAATACAATTATTTATTAATGCATCGGTAAACCGGGAGGAAAAGATGGTAGAGCAGGCGATGAGCACAGGTGTGGAGAATCTGACGGAGGGCTGCGTGAAGGCCTATGCTTTTTACGGTAATGAGGAATTGTCCCCTGAAACCAAGGAGACAATGGCAAAGAGACTTGCTGCGTCTCTCGGAATTGTTTCCGGATATGAGATGACGCATAAGCAGGATGGAGAGAATGAGACAACGCGGCTTGTCAAGCCGGGTGCAAATGGTGATACGGAAGTCAAGATTATTTCTCTGTGCAGTACAGATGAATACGGGCAGTCGGTTCAGGAAAATTATATTATGGTGGAGATTGCGCTGAAGCAGGATGCGGGCTTTGCCGTGTATGATTACAAGGAGCAGCTGAAGGAGCTGTATGAAGGACTGGGGATGGAGGCAAATACGAATATCTATCTTTGCACACAGGAAAAAGGTGAGCTTACGCAGAGTGAGAAAGATGCGCAGATAGAAGAATTTATGGAGGAGATGGACGCAAAGCAGGTTCAGTATGATACCTTTGATGATGTTGTCTGCGTTTACGGTTACAGCAGAAATATAGATGAGTTTGTGTACCAGGGAGCAAACCGGGTAAATGTGAATATCGCGTTTACCTATGATGAGGCGGACGATATTACCTATATACATCGTGCCGTGCCTTTTGTGGACCGCTCCTTCTAGAACAAAACAGATTGATAAAAGGTATCATTTTGTTATTCTTGTCATAAAAAAGATAATGTGTTAAACTATACGCGGCAGGGTGTCGAAGAGATATGTATGTACCGCCGTTGTTGTTTGGCGGTGCGTCGGATACAGCACGCTGTGTATTGTATAGAAAGAAGTAATGGTTATGACAAAGAAAATAAGCAGAAATGATCCCTGCTGGTGTGGCAGCGGCAGGAAATATAAGGTGTGTCACGAAGCGTTTGATGACAGGATTGCAAAGGCAGCACATGCGGGGCATATTGTGCCGCCGCAGAACATTATTAAAAATGCGGAACAGATTGAGAAGATTAAGGAGAGCTGCAGGATTAATATAGCCGTGCTTGACTATATAGAAAAGAATATCCATGAGGGTATGAACACAGCGGAGATTGATAAAATTGTGTATGATATGACGACGGATATGGGTGGAATCCCGGCACCCTTGAACTATGAGGGATTTCCGTATTCCGTATGTACGTCTGTCAACGAGCAGGTCTGTCATGGATTTCCTTCTGAGGATGTGATACTCAGAGCGGGTGATATTATCAATGTGGATTGTTCAACTATTTTGAACGGATATTTTTCCGACTCCTCCCGCATGTTTTGTATCGGGGATGTGAGCCCTGAGAAAAAACGGTTGGTGGAGGTTACACGCGAATGTATGTACAAAGGTCTTGAAGAGGTGAAGCCTTGGGGCTTTATGGGTGATATGGGGCAGGCGGTGCATGACCACGCATATAGCAATGGTTACACGGTTGTCCGGGAAATCGGCGGACACGGAGTAGGGCTTGAATTTCACGAGGAGCCGTGGGTAGGCTACAATTCTAAGCGGGGAACGGAAATGCTTCTGGTGCCGGGGATGATTTTTACGATTGAACCTATGGTTAATATGGGTAAGGCCGGAATATTTATTGATGAGGTAAATGACTGGGAGGTATATACAGAGGACGGACTTCCTTCTGCACAGTGGGAGATTATGGTGCTTGTGACGGAAGACGGACATGAAGTATTGTGCTGGTAGTGAAAATATAGCCAAGTGCCCGTAAACAGGATATAAATACACAGATTTCTGCATATAATTAACAGACGATGTATATGCAGGTGACGATATGAAG
This sequence comes from uncultured Bacteroides sp., assembly GCA_964405715.1. Taxonomy (GTDB): domain Bacteria; phylum Bacillota; class Clostridia; order Lachnospirales; family Lachnospiraceae; genus Coprococcus_C. The sequence continues at coordinate 67,990 of CAYOOW010000009.1, read as the reverse complement.
CATATGGTGAAATGGATTTTGGCAGCAGTGTTAATCTTGCTGCCTTTTTCTGTGGCGGGATGCGGAAAAAAGGAGAATACACAGCGGAAGGACATAGATTTTACGGTTTGTGATGAGACGCGAATGCCGGAGGAACTCGTGGAGATTATTGAGGAGAAGAAGGCAAAGGTATTTAAGCTGACATATGTGAACAACAATTATCTTTATATTGCAATCGGCTATGGGGAGCATGACAGAAGGAATTTGAATGTGGTTGTGGATGATTTATATTTGACAGATAACGCAATTTACGTGGAAACGAGTCTGATGACTGCGGAGCAGCTTGCCGGGGAGGACAGTGAGCAGCATACCGGCTCTGACGCGGCGGGTGACAGCGGGATTGTGGCAGAGGGCACGCCATCCATGTATCCGTATATCGTCCTGAAATGCGAAAGATATGAGTTGCCTGTGGTATTTGATATTGACTGACGTTTAAAAAATTTTAGTCATAAATAAAAAAACCCGGAATATATTTAAGAACATAAGTGTTCAGATTATATAGGAATAGGTGGAGGGAATATGGAGTTTAGCAGGAAGGATATACATACAAGCATACTGAGAGCGTCAAAGTATTCTCAGCTTACGATAGACGATGATTTTAATATACCGGACAGCAAGGAGGATATTGACAGGATTATTGCGAAGAACGGTTATATAGTTGTGGAGGATGTAATTTCGGAGGATGGCAAAGTTAAGGTTGTAGGAACGGTTTGCTTTGCTGCCATGTACAAGACTGCAGGCGACAGACCGGATATTGAGGTATATGAGGGAGAGATTCCTTTTGAGGATAATGTAAACGTGGACGGCATGGAACGGTCTGATATGTCGGGCTGCCAGTGCATGCTGGAGGATTTGACGGTCAGTATGATTAATTCCAGAAAGCTGGAGGTTCGCGGATTGATTGGAAATGATGTCAGCGTGTATGAGGATGTGAAGGTTAATGCCGCGACTGACCTTGAAAACGGGCAGGGAATAGAATGTCAATATAAAAATGCGCTGATTACAGAAACCGCAATTTCCAAGCGCGACATGTTTAAATTAAAAGAGGAAATTGAGATTCCGCAGAATAAGCCGAATATAAAAGAGATTCTTTGGAGCTCCGTGGAGCTGCGCAACATGGAGACAAAAGCCATGGGAGATAAGGTATTTGTGAGGGGTGAAGTAGAGATATTTGCCATATATAAGGGGCAGGAGGAGCATTTGCCTATTCAGTATCTGTTTTCGGTAAGAACCATATCAAGGGAAATAGAGTGTATGGGCGCCGGAGAGGATATGATTTTAGAGGCGGAGTGCATGCTGGGCAAGGGGGATGTATCTGTCAGACCGGATGCAGACGGTGAGGACCGGGTAATCGGCGTGGACTATAATGTGGATATGAATATAAAAATGTATGAGGACCGGGATGTCCGTCTGCTCAGCGACCTTTATTCCCCACAGGCTGAAATTACACCTGAGACAGAGAATTTTGCCTATGAAAATCTGCTGATGCGGAATTGCGCCAAGGCGAAAATCAGTCATCGGAAACGTGTTGCCGGTGACGAGGCGAAGCTTCTGCAAATATGCCATATATACGGAAATGTTGAGGTGGATGACGTCGGCATCCATGAAAATAATGTGTCTGTGACGGGCGTGGTAAAAACATGTATTTTATACATATCAGCTGATGATGAGCCGATGAACTGTATGGAGGTGGATATTCCGTTTGACTACACTGTAGATACGGTTGCCCTGTCCAAGGAGGATTCCGTCAGGATTGTGCCGAGTCTCGACCAGCTTACGGCAACGCTTCTGAACAGTGAGGAGGCGGAAATCAAGGCGCAGGTTAATCTGGGCATTTCCATCTTTGCACGCACAAGCACGGAGATTATTACGGATATGAAGGTTTCGCCGATAGATTATGAGAAAAAGGCGGCAATGCCCGGAATCGTCGGATATATTGTAAAAAAGGGAGATACCCTGTGGTCAATCGCGAGACGGTATTATGCGACGACGGATTCCATACGGGCGATCAATAATCTCGATAATGATTTCATCAAGGAGGGTGACCGGCTGATTATCATCAAATCGTAAATAAGATGCACGGACTGCCGCATGAAAATAATATGGGGTTGTCGCAATAAGATAATATGGCATGAATATATGGATGATATATTATCTTATTGAGGCAGCTCCATTATCTTCATGCGGCAGTCTGACGCGAATTATGTTTATGGTTGCTACTCGACTGCATCGGTTCCGGTTGCAGCCGGTATTTCAGTCTCGATAACGGAGGATATCATGGCAGCATCAATAGCCAGAAAATCTCTGTCGCTGATATAGTAGACATCGCTATCCTCAATGATTTCTACCGTTACGACAACGGGATCCGCATAAGTCATATTGATGCAGGCATCATTCAGGATTGCAAGAATCCCGGAGGAAAATTCGGTTTCATATTCTTCAAGGGTATACTCGTTATAGTCCCCGTTATTGACGCCGTTATTAAAGCTGTCTACATAGGTTGTGATTGCGTCGGCTGACTGGGAGAAGAGGTTAATCGGGTAAATAGTTACATCGACGAGGTAGGCGCTGCCGTCCTTTCTCGCCTCCGATACCTTATAGTTTACTTTCTTGTAAATATTTTTTGCCAGATCGACATAGCCCTGACGCATGTCCGGTGCATCGGTGATAGTGATACTGTAATAGGTAAGAATATTATCCGCGAGGTGCTCTGCATTTGATTCATAGAGCGCGTCCGCGTCCTCCTGATTGGCGCCGGTTGCCTTGATGTAGTCTTCTGTTGCTCCCATATAATTAATCGCAATCAGACTTTTGACATAATCCCGGTAGCGGTCAATTTTCTTATCTTTGCAGCCGGCCAGTGAAAAGACAAGCATACAGCACAGTATTAGAGAAGTCATTTTTTTCATAGCTGCTCTCATGGCAAAATAATCCTTTCAATGAAAACATTTTGTATATATAGAAATATAACACACAAAATAAAGAAATGCGATAGAAAAATGACGATTTAGTAATAAAAAATTCGTGAATGTATGTAAAAAAGAAGTGCATTATGTCGGGTTTTATGTTATGATAATGCTGATTTATTATTTTGTATAATAAAAGTATGAAAGGGGTATATAAGAGATGGATGTACAATTGAAGACAGCATCGTTCGGAGGATATGACAAGAAAGCAGTTGAGACTTATATAGAAGAGCTACAGACACACCATGAGAAGGAGGTTGCGGATCTCAAGGCAAATGTGGTAAAGCTCAGTGAGACGGTAAAGAACCTTCACACTATGAGAGAAGTGAATCTGAATGAGTCAGCCAGCACGATTGACAATCTCAAAAAGGTGAATGATGAGCTGCAGGTAGAGGTCAGTCAGCTTAAGGAGAAGATGGAAACCTACAGGATGCGGGATGAGGAGTCGGCGAGCAGATATGAATCTATTTCCAGAACATTGCTGGAGGCAAGAGAGAGTGCGGACAGCATGCTGAGACAGACCGGACAGGAATGTGAGGACCGCAAGACGCAGACAGAGGCGGAGTGTGAAAAGCTTTCCGCTGACACGACGGCGGAGTGTGAGCGCATGATGTCGGAGACTACAGATGAGTGTGAGCGTATGATGGCAGAGACTACAGATGCCTGCAATAAGCTTGATGCAGAAACCAGGAGTGCCTGTCAGGAGATGAAGGAATCCACCTATGCCAATTGTGAGGAATTGAAAAGAAAGACAAGGGAGGAGACAGAGAGTCTCAGACAGAAGACAGAGAATGACTGTATGACGCTCAGCGAGAATACGACGGCAGAGTGCGAGGAGCTCAAGAGAGCGACGGCGGAGGAATGCGAGGAGACACGAAGTCAGGCAAGGGCTGAGGCATATAGTGTCCGGATGAATGTTAAGAGAGAGTGTGAGAGCGTCAGTGAATTTCTTTCACAGCTTATGCTTTCGGTTGATAATGTTGTTAAGGCCTGCGATGAGACAAAAGCGGTTGCAGATCAGGCGTTCCCTGATTTGACAAATTAGGATTCGTTGGAGAGTCGGAGCATGGCTGTTGCATGGTGACGTGTAACAGCCATTTTACTTCCGGAGGTTCGGGGTAACGGAATTGTTTATACATAAGGAGAATGTATGGTAGTAGAAAACAAGTATTTAAGAAAGGCAGTAGAAAAGGCAGGCTGTGTCGTAATGGTTAAGACCTGCCATTTGACGGAAAGAAAAGGCCGTTTGGATTATATTTCTCCGAATGCCGCCATGCTGGGGATGAACGTGGAGCTTTTGAACAAGGGGCTGAAGCTGACGGAGGATTATATTTTTCCGGCAGACCGGGATCGCGTTATGAGAACGCTGCACAACGCGGTGGAAGACGGGGTAAAGGACTATGTTCACGAGTACCGGATGGTCGGGGATGACGGACAGATGTATTATGTTACCAATCAAATTTGCCTGTCGGATATTAAGGGAGAGACTATTACTGTCGAATCGTATCTTACCAAAAAATCGGGCGGAGACAGAGAGGAATCACCGGAAGAGAAAAAAACCGTGCGGGGAAACAGAGCAATAAAGCACTCAGATAAGGATACTGCTGAGGATGATGATATCATCAAGTATGGTAATATCGGAACAATGATGGAGATTTTTGCGAAGCTGTCGGGATTGTATTCCGTTTATGTGAATCCGGAAGGGAAAATTGTATTTTTACCGAACGGACCGGCGGCGGATCTCGGAAATTTTTATGATTTGTTTGAGAATCCGTCATATAAGGAATACTATCAGTATATCAAGCAGGTTGTTACAGAGCGCAATGCGCCTGTAATTCTGGACAGAGAAGAGGGAGGAACCGGTAAGATTGCAGCGGCTCCTATTTGTATGAAAAATGAAATACGGGGATTTTGGATGCTGGGCTCTTATACGGAGGAGGAGACTGAGAAATTAAAACAGATATATGAGGACCAATGGACGATTGCCGGGATTATATCTGAATACTTGTATAAGAGCAATATTGCTGAGATTGAAACCGCGAAATCCAGAGGAGCCGGTATGAAGCTTCGGGAAGAGCTTGCAAGACAGAATATTGTTAATCAGGCGTTGAACAAGATTAACAGCAAGCTGATAGATTCTGCAGACGAGGTGATTGATGAAACGCTCCGTGACGTGGGTCTGCACTTGGATATAGATAAGATTATATTATACAGTATTGAGTGGGACGAGAAAAATTTCTACTCCATGCGATATTATTGGGATGTGTCGGGTGTTGCGCCGGATGAGGAACTGGTGGAAACCCTTCCGGAGAGAATGTATATAGTAGAGGACGAAATCAATCATAGTGACGGCAGATATATGGTAGACAATACCAATATGACGGAGACGTCAAAGCTGGATCTTATGCGCTACAATTTTAAAGCCGTTATAGCCTATCCGCTTTATCTGAATGACAGATTTTACGGAATCCTGTTTTTCGCGGAATGCAAATCGGAGCGTGTATGGACGAAGGAGGAGCTGAGATTTACGCAAAGCATCAGTCTTGTTATTCAGAATATGCTGGAAAATGCCGAGGGTGACGACAACATCAGGAATGTGAATAAACATCTCATAGAGACATACAATAGCTTCAAAGAGGGTATATTTATCAGAGATATGCAATCCGGCCATGTGTTGTTTTCCAATACTGCCATGAATGATATGCTGGGGTATGATTTTACGAACAGAGACAGCCGGGAGCTGTTAACAGATTTGCACGATAGATTTGATAATATTACAGGAATGAGAAAGCCGTTTATCACAAAGAACAGGGTGGCGAATTGGAGGCGCTATATTCAGAAGCTCGATGACATCATGGACATTACGGAGATTCAGATAGAATGGCTGAAGGGTGAGCGTGCATCTTTGATTATTCTCAGAAAAGCTAAAGATAATTAAAAAACTGACGATATATTAGATAGCGGAAAGGAGTCATCATGGCAGGTTCAGATATAGGAATTGATTTGGGAACGGCCAGTATACTAGTATATGTAAAAGGCAAGGGTGTTGTGTTAAAGGAACCGTCCGTTGTTGCCTATGACAGAGATACCGATCAGATTAAGGCGATTGGCGAAGAAGCACGTCTGATGCTTGGAAGGACGCCGGGTAATATCATTGCGGTAAGACCGCTTCGGCACGGTGTTATATCCGACTACAAAATCACCGAAAAAATGCTGAAGTATTTCATCCAGAAAGCAGTCGGAAAGAGCTTTTTCGGCAGGCGGCCGCGCATCAGCGTCTGTGTTCCCTCCGGAGTGACGGAGGTGGAGAAAAGAGCGGTGGAGGATGCGACCTATCAGGCGGGCGCAAGGGATGTGTACATCATTGAGGAGCCGGTTGCGGCAGCGATAGGAGCAGGTATAGATATTTCGAGACCGTGCGGCAATATGATTGTCGATATTGGCGGAGGTACTGCCGATATAGCGGTTATTTCTCTGGATGGCGTCGTTGTTTCCGCTTCCATCAAAACAGCGGGGGACGATTTTGATGAGGCGATTGTACGCTTTATGCGGAAAAGACATAACCTGTTAATCGGTGAACGCACAGCTGAGGAGATTAAGATTAATATCGGAACCTGCTACAAGCGCCCCGAGAATATTACCATGGATGTGCGGGGACGTAATCTCGTTACGGGTTTACCAAAGACTGTCACGGTATCCTCTGACGAGACAGAGGAGGCGCTGCGGGAGGTGACTGCGCAGATTGTTGACGCGGTGCATTCGGTATTAGAGAAGACGCCGCCGGAGCTCGCTGCTGATATCGCGGACAGAGGAATTGTTCTGACAGGAGGCGGCTCCCTGCTGCATGGCTTGGAGGATCTGATTGAAGAGAATACAGGCATTACGACAATGACCGCTGAGGAGCCGCTTACTGCGGTTGCGATTGGGACAGGAAAATATATTGAATTTCTAGGTGAAAAGAAGTAAGGAGTTGAAAAGATGGTAAGGGCACTATACACAGCCTGGACAGGCCTTCGCAATGAGGAAAAGCGAATGGATGTTGTCACGAACAATATGGCCAATGCGGATACCACCGGATATAAGAAGGTGGATGTAACCGCGCAGTCATTTGACAGGCAGCTTGCAGTTAAGATTAACGATGCAACAGAGGGCGTGGATCTGGTCAGAGGGCTTGGCGGAGTGACACTCGGTGTCAAGATTGGCGAAACATATTACGATATGACACAGGGTAATTTCAGGCAGACGGAGGATTTGTATAACTTTGCACTTTCGGGAAACGGCTTTTTTACCATCAGCACAACGGACAAGAGTGGAACAGAGCACATCAGATATACTCGGGATGGAGATTTCACGGTTACCAGGGACGGTTATCTTGTGACAAAGGATGGAGATTATGTGCTGGGAGATGGCGGAAACCGCATACAGATACCGAATGCAAATCTGGTTGATATCAGCGTGAACGAGATGGGAGAAATCTACAGCGGGAATACGTATGTATCAACCCTGCAGGTGGTTGATTTTGAGAATTACGATTATCTGTCAAGCTATGGAGAGAATATGTACGAGACTGTTGAAGGTGCGACGATAATTGATTCAAATGCCACGGTAAATCAGGGATATTTGGAGATGTCCAATGTAAATATGGTGACAGAGATGGTCGATATGATTGCCATCACGAGAGCATATGAGACGAATCAGAAGATGATTCAGACGGTTGATCAGACGCTGGATAAGGCTGTAAATAATATCGGAAATGTTTGATGATACACAGCCATCACAGCAAAACGTATGACCGGCAGAACAGGAGGGTAACGGTATGATGCGTTCATTATGGACTGCGGCCTCGGGAATGAGAGCGCAGCAGACAAATGTTGACACAATTGCAAATAACATTGCCAATGTAAATACGATTGGCTATAAAACTCAGCAGGCGAGCTTTAAATCGCTGCTTTATCAAAACCTTCAGTCAACATCTACCAACAATGCGGGTGAGGATAAACCGGTAGCTGCAGAGGTTGGTCTTGGAAGCAGGGTTGCAGCTATTACGAGCGATTTCAAGCAGGGAAATCTTACGGCATCGGAGAACCCTTTTGATATGGCAATTGAGGGAGACGGCTTCTTCCAGGTAAGAACACCGGGCGGGGAAATTCAGTACACCAGAGACGGCAGCTTCATTATATCGCCGACGGAACAGGGGAATCTGCTCTGTACATCAGACGGGTATCCGGTGCTTGATCAGTTTGGAAATAATATCTATCTTCCAAATACAAATATTGCGACGGATTTAGCTGTCTCGGAACAGGGAGTTCTCGGATTTCCGGATGAGACCGGAAATGCTGTGCCGCTTGTAAGCAATGGATATCAGGTGCAGTTTGGTCTGGTGCAGTTTAATAATCCGGCAGGACTTGCCAAGGAGGGCGGCAATAATTTTTCGGTGACGGCTGCTTCGGGCGCTCCTGTGGCGGAGTATGGAAATAACAATCTGACTGCAAGTCAGGTCCATCAGAGATATACAGAGGGGTCAAATGTGGATGTGGCAAATGAGATGGTAAATCTGATTGTGGCACAGCGGGCATATGAAATGAATTCAAAGGCGATTCAGGCAACTGACGAGATGATGCAGCAGGCAAATAACCTGCGATAGCCAAGCCATGCACGAGCAGGTAATGTCATAGCTTGGCAGTTTACTGCCAAAGCATGACATTATTTGCTCGTATAGGGCGCAGCCCGGCACCCGCCCGCTTGTAAGCGGGTGGGTGCGCATGGCGAGCGCGGTGGGTGCGCATGGCGTATGGCGTGCGAGCGTATAAGGCAGGGGCATGCATGGCGAGCGCGGTGGGTGCGCATGGCGGAAAGCAGTATGAGTAAAAAGGAGTGAACCACATGGATTTTTCGATGAGTGGAATAAACAGCAGCGATTATGCGGCTGTCATTCAATCCGGGCAGACCGATAACCTGACAAATAATCTTCAAAATGTCAGCAAATCCGATGCGACGGATGATGAGATGATGGAGGCATGCAAGGAGTTTGAAGCCTATATGATTGAGCAGGTTTACAAGCAGATGGAAAAGACAATCATGAAGGCGGATGAAGAAGAAAATGATTACGAGGAGTATTTTGGTGATATGCGCATACAGGAGTATGCAGCGATGGCATCGGAGCAGGGAACATTTGGATTGGCACAGCAGCTTTATGATGCAATGAAAAAACAGAGTGAAAGCATTGATCCGAGTACGTTATAGCAGACAGATTATGACAAGAGAAGGCTACATAGAAAAAATCATATATAAAAATGAAGAGAACGGATATACGGTCTTTCACGTAGAGGGTGAGGACGGGGATGAAATATTCGTGGGGAATCTGTACGGCGTGGCGGAAGGCCTTTATATTATTGCAGAGGGGGAGTATGTCAACCATCCGCAATATGATATACAGTTCAAATTCACATCATGTGAAATCAGGATGCCGGAGGATACCGTGGGCATAGAGCGGTATCTTGCCTCCGGCATTATCAAGGGAATCGGCGAAGTTCGGGCAAAGCAAATCGTTAAAAAATTCAAATCCGATACACTAAGAATAATTGAAGAGGAACCGGAACGTCTGGCGGAAATTCGGGGTATATCCGAGCGGCAGGCAAAAAATATTGCGGCATCCTATGCAGAGAAGCGGGAATTTCAGGAGGTAGTGATTTTTCTCAGCGAATATGGCGTGTCGGTTAATTTGGCGATTAAAATATATAATCAATACGGTGATCAGGTATATGAGATTTTAAAAGGGAATCCGTACAAGATTGCGGAGGATATATCGGGGATTGGCTTTAAGGCTGCGGATGATATCGCAAGGCGTATGGGTATCGGTGCGGATTCTGCGTATCGGCTACGTTCTGCCATATTGTATGTGTTGAATATGGCAACACAGGAGGGGCATATGTACCTGCCTCAGGAAATGTTGGTTCGCAAGGTGATAGAGCTTATAAGATATGTGCCGGGAGACGGCATGTATGATGCAGGCGGCTCGTTTGACTATGGTTATGCTGAATATGCAGATGGCAGCAGCGCAAGGTCGGCATATGAGGAAGCGGAGGAAACAGTGCACGAGCAGCTTATGGAGCTTGCAATAGAGAGCAGAGTTGTCATAAAAATGATTGATGATGTGCCTGCGATATACAGCAGCAGCAATTATTATCTTGAGCTTAATACAGCCCGCATGCTGCTGGATTTGCAGCTGCGTTACGAGATGCCGGAGCATGAGCTTGATGCCGCGATTGCCGGGATAGAAAAAGAGGAGAATATCGTGCTCGATGATATGCAGAGGGAGGCGGTCAAATCTGCGATCACAGCGGGCGTTGCGGTCATCACGGGAGGCCCGGGAACTGGTAAAACTACGATTATTGATGTAATAATCAAGTATTATTCCATGCAGGGAATGGAAATAAAGCTGTGCGCACCGACGGGGCGGGCAGCAAAGCGTATGACGGAGTCTACAGGGTGGCCGGCACAGACGATTCACCGGCTTCTTGAATTTAACGGAGCACCGGACCATACACAGGACAGGATGGAGGATAAGCTGCGCTTTGCAAGAAATGCGTCAAATCCGCTGGAATGTGATGCGATAATTGTGGACGAGATGTCCATGGTGGACAGCTTTATATTTTATTCTCTGCTGCAGGCGGTGATGTACGGCACCCGCCTGATTCTGGTCGGTGACATTAATCAGCTGCCGTCTGTGGGTGCGGGAAATGTTTTAAAGGATATTATCAATTCCTCATGTTTTCCTGTAACGACACTCACAAGGATATTCCGTCAGGAGGACGGCAGTGACATAGTATTTAATGCACATAAAATCAACAGGGGAGAGCATCTGGAGATTATGAACAGGAGCAGGGATTTCTTTTTTGTGCCGAGAAACGGTGCAGTGAATATTATCAATGAGGTAAAGCTTCTGGTGTCTGATAATCTGCCAAAATATCTAAAGCTTCATCCGGCGGATATTCAGGTTCTGACACCGATGCGCAAATATGAGGTCGGGGTGGAGAACATGAATCTCCGCCTTCAGGAGCTGCTCAACCCGGCAGCTCCCGGGAAACCGGAAAAAGAGAAAAACAGCATCATTTTCCGAAAAGGAGATAAGGTGATGCAGGTAAAAAACAATTATAAGCAGGAATGGAAAATATATGCGGACAAAAATCAGGATACATCCGGCGGATATGTGCTGGATGAGGGCGTCGGCGTGTTTAACGGGGACATGGGAACCATACTGGACATCAGTGATTACGACGAGGAGGTTACGGTCCTGTTTGATGACGGGAGAGTTGCTGTTTACACATACGCGGATTTAGATGAGCTGGAGCATGCGTTTGCAATCACAATTCACAAATCGCAGGGCAGTGAATATCCTGCAGTTGTCATCCCTCTGCTTGCAGGACCGAGGAAGCTGCTGAACCGGAATTTGCTTTACACAGCGATTACCAGAGCAAAGCGTATGGTTGTAATCGTCGGGAATCTTGCCATGGTAAATCAGATTATAGATAATACAGAGGAACAGAAACGCTACACATCCCTGACGCTCCGCCTGCAGGAAATGCGGGAGATATAGAAACAGAATGGGAAAAGACGGAAAAAGCAAAAAAATGAATAAAATATTAAGTGCGGTGGGGGATTTGCTCTATCCACCCGTATGCCCGCTTTGCCGGGCAGTGCTGCCGGTACGGTCAGGGGCAGTATGTACAGGATGCCGCGCCAAAATATCTTATGTACAGGCACCGGCCTGCCTGCGCTGCGGAAAAGAGATTATGGATGAGGAGCAGGAGCTGTGTGAGGACTGCACAGCGCATGAGAGAAGCTTTATCAGGGGTTTCCCTGCCATGAATTATGAGGAACCGCTGCCGGACAGCATAGCGGATTTTAAATATCATAACAGACGCGGCTATGCGGCATTTTATGCACAGGAAATTGTCAGACGCCATGGGCAGGCAATTCTTGCGCTTGCACCTGAGGCGCTGATACCTGTTCCGGTACATAAAACAAAGCTGAAAAAAAGAGGATATAATCAGGCGGAGATACTGGCGCAGGCATTGGGGAGCATCCTGCATATTCCGGTTGATGCGGGCGTAATCGAGAGACACGCTAACACACTGCCTCAGAAAGCGCTCAATGATGCGGAACGGGAAAAGAATTTAAAAAATGCTTTTCATTATACAGATAAAATAGTAAAATATAAGAAGGTCATGCTGGTGGATGATATTTATACGACCGGTGCGACGATAGAGGCGTGTACAAAGACACTGAAGGATAAGGGAATAACGGAAATCTATTACACGAGTATTTGTATAGGAAAGGGATATTGATATGGAATTAATGAACTGCAGGAATTGTAAACGATTATTCAATTATATAACGGGAGAGCAGTTATGCCCGGCGTGTAGGGCGAAGCTGGAGGATAAGTTTCAGGAGGTTAAAGAATTTATAAAGAATAACCCCGGAAGCAATATAACGCAGGTAGCGGAAGAATGCGAGACAACGGTGAAGCAGATTAAGCGCTGGGTGCGTGAGGAGAGACTGAGCTTTACGGAGGACTCTCTGGTAGGACTGGAATGTGAGCGCTGCGGAAAAATGATACACAGCGGAAGATTCTGTAAGGAGTGCGCGGGCGGTCTGGCGGATGCAATGACAGATGCCTTCCGTGAGAAGAAAACCTATAAAAAGCCGACGGAAAGCATACGCGGGAAAATGCATTTTCTGGATTAAGGAGCTATGTGGGGCTGCCGCAATAAGATAATATAGCATATATAGATGCCATATTGTTTTATTGCGGCAGCGCTTTTCTTCTTTTTTTACTTTTTTTTGATTTTGGCGTTATGTAATCAGGATTCCGTCCGATATTTAAAGTGAGAAAATAATTTTCAAGGAGGGATTGGTATGCGAATTGGTGCTTATAACATGATTAACCAGATATATGGTGCAAACAGCACGAAAAAATCAAAGAGCACGAATGGTACCGGTTATGCAAGCTTCAAGGATGAAGTGTCTTTCTCCAGCATGGGAAAGGATATGCAGATTGCAAAGAATGCTCTGGCTTCCGTTCCGGATGTGCGGGAATCTTTGGTAAGTGATATAAAGTCCAGAATGGAGCAGGGAACCTACGAGGTGAGTGCCGATGATTTTGCGGATAAGCTGATGAGTGCCTTTGCTGCAAAAAGTGTATATTAAGAGTGATAAGCGGGGAGTTTTGACATATGGCAAGCTTGATTGAAAACCTGATTACGGAATTGAATGAGGAATACGCTGTATACGAGAAGCTTCTGGAGGTATCGATGGAGAAGACAGCCTCCATCGTGGCGAACGATCTGGACAGATTGCGTGATACGACCGAAAAGGAACAGCTTATGGTGGACACCATTACAGCTCTGGAGCATGCGAGACGGGAAACAATGGATAATATTGCCACGGTCCTGAACAGAAAACGCGGGGATATCAGGATTTCCGATATCGTGGCTTTTCTGGAGGGACAGCCGGAGTTTCATGATCCGCTGCTTCGAATCAATGAAAAGCTGGCAAAGATTGCAAAAAAGCTGCGGGACATTAACGCACATAATCAAAGCCTGATTCAGGAATCGCTGTCAATGATAGAATACAATATCAACTTATTGCAAAATCTGAGCAGGGCGCCGGAGACGGCGGAGTATACAAAGGATATGTTTATGGGCACCGGAAAGCACTCCGGTGGAACGGATATGCCGGCAGCCGGCCGATTTGATACAAGAAACTAACGGAGGTGAGCGTATGGGCGGAACGATGGGCAGATTGTCCGTTGGTGTGACAGGGTTGCAGACCAGTCAGTATGCGTTAAACGCGACAGCGCACAATTTAATGAATACGCAGACCAGCGGCTACAGCAGACAGCAGGTTATGCTCGCTGACAGAGCTTACAACAAGCTGAGCACCGGGGCGATTTATACAAACAAGACGGGACTCGGCGTAGTGACGGCGGAGATTAGGCAGGTCAGAGATAATTTCGCGGATACCGCCTACAGAACCGAGAACGGCCGGATGGATTACTATAAGGCACAGTATGAAACGGTCTCGGAGGTTGAAACATATTTCGGAGAGCTGGAGGGGCAGGATTTTAACACGACCATGAACAGCTTATGGCTGGCGCTGCAGGAGATGCAGAAGGAGTCCGGCAGTATTGTAACGAGAAGCTCGTTTATCTCCACGGCTCAGACATTTCTTGACAGGGTGCAGAATATCAGAGCAAGTCTGCTCCAGTACCAGAGGAATCTGAATCAGAATATAAAGGAGCAGGTGAATCGAATCAATGAGCTTGCAAGCACGATACTGGAGTTAAATGACGATATCCTATCGGCAGAGGCGTCGGGGATTGAGAACGCCAACGACTACAGGGATGCACGAAATTCGGCGCTTGATGAATTGAGCGGGCTGGTGAGCACTGAAATTGTAAATAATACGGATGGAACCGTTGAAGTATATATTGAAGGCAGGTGCCTTGTAACAAGAGGAAGAACCTATAAGCTTGAGGCAGCTAAAATCAAAGATAATGAAAAATATGTGAATAATTATGATTTTACAGACGACTCTGTGGATTTTATGATGCCTGTGTGGGCAGACGATCAGGATGCGCTGTTCAGCATCAACCGGCTGCCATCCACGGAGAGTGATACGGATGTTGGCTCCCTGAAGGGCCTGATGATGTCTCGAGGGTATTTTGTGGGCGACTACACGGATGTGCCTGTAAAGCCGGCTAAGCCGCTTGCCGAGGATTACGAAAGTGATGCTGATTATCAGTCAGCCATGACGCAGTATGAGTCGGACTTAAACGCATACATAGATGATTTGGATTACTATAATACATATGTCGAGCCGTATACGATCACAAATCTGATGTCACAGTTTGATGTGCTGGTGCATGCGATGGTTACGCAAATTAATGATACGTTGTGCCCAAACAAGGAGATTACGCTTGCCGATGGGAGCGTGATAACGGTTCTTGATGAAGAAAAGGCAGGAATCGGTATGGGCAACGGGAACGAATATGCGGGAACGGAGCTCTTTATCAGGCAGGATATGCCGCGCTACACCGAGCAGACGGTTACGCTGGCAGACGGCACAACGCAGACGGTGCAGGTATACAATGAGGAGAATTCGGATGACTTTTATTCCCTGTATTCAACAGGAAATATTCAGGTCAATCCTGAGCTGCTGCAAAATCCTTCCCTGCTTCCCCTTTCGAGAGAAAACGGTGCGGAGGCACAGGAGGTTGTGGATGAGCTGCTGTCCCTGTGGAACAGCAAGTTTTCCACTGTCAGTCCGAACTCCATGATCGAGTGCAATTACATGGATTACTACGCAGGCATGATAGAAGACCTGTCAGACAGAGGTTATACATACAATGCCATGGCTGAGACGCAGCAGCAGTCGGTGACGGATATTGATAATCTCAGACAGCAGGTAGTCGGTGTGTCATCGGATGAGGAACTGGCCAATATGATTAAATTTCAGCATGCATATAACGCCTCGTCGAGATACATAAATGTCGTATCAGAGATGATAGAGCACTTAATAACGACACTGGGCGCCTGATGCGGGGCTTATCACATGGTCTCATGCAGCTTGGCTGAAGATTAGGAGGTACGGCTTATGCCATCAACATTTCTAGGATTAAATACCGGCCTGTCGGGACTTAATTATTTCCAGACGGCACTGAATACAACAGCACATAACATCTCAAATTCCAATACGGAGGGCTATTCCAGACAGCAGGTGCTTGCGTCAGCGTCAGTTCCGCTTGACATTAAGGCGTCGTACGGAATGATGGGAACGGGCGTGTCGGCAAACAGTATAGACAGGCTGAGGGATTCGTTTTACGATAATAAGTATTGGGCGGCAAATTCGAGATATAATAAATATAACGCCGAGTATGAAAATCTGAGTCAGCTGCAGACATATATGAATGAGATGGCAGGGGATTCCGGCTATACGAAGTGGCTGTCACAGCTGTCCTCATCACTGCAGGATATTGCAGACAATCCGTCGGACTATACGACGAGGATTTCATATACCCTGACTGCAGATTCGTTTACGGACATGGTGAACGAACTGTCATATAATTTTCAGCGGACGCAGGAGAGCATAAATGATGAGATTGAGCTTGCGGTAAGTGAGATTAATTCTCTGGCAAAGCAGATATATGAGCTGACACAGCAGATTATAAATATAGAGCTGAAGGGGGCAAATGCCAACGATCTTCGGGATCAGAGAGGTGTCTGTATCGATAAGCTGTCAGAGTATGTCGATGTGGAGGTGGAAGAAAACTCCATCATGTACGGAACCGGTGAGGACGCGGTTGCGTCAAAGGCAGAAGCTCTGTCTGTCAGAATTAACGGCGAGATTCTGGTTGACGAGGTTGAGTTCAAACAGCTTATGGTTGTCCCGAGAAGCCAGAGGTTAAATCAGAATGACGCCGATGGACTGGTGGATGTTTACTGGAAGTGTTCGGACGGAACTGCGGGGGAAAAATTTCTGGCGACAAATAATGAGGGAAAGCTCGCAGGACTGTTTGATGTCAGAGACGGAAATAACGGAGAGGTTTTTACGGGGGAGATAACCGCAAAATCGGATACGCCTGCTGAGGTTACGGTGACATTAAGTAAATCAATTAATGTGAATAAATTAAACATTCCGAGTCAGGGTATTATAACCCTGAACGGCAAGGAATATATGTATGACGGCTGGCAGGCGGAATATGATGAAGACGGCGGCATGAATAACTTTACATTCACCAATATGACTATGTACAATGAGAAACAGGTGGAGGTGACAGCGGAGTTTCCGGATAACCTGGTCGGCTTCACGGCAAGAATTGGAAGCAGCAACAGTACCAAGGGAATCCCGTATTATCAGGCGCAATTAAATGAGCTGGTAAGAACCTTCTCAGATTATGTGAATTCCCTGACGACCTCAGGTGTGGATCAAAACGGGGACGCGGGACTGGATATGTTCACAGCGGTGGATCCGGACGGTAATGATTATGTGCTGGCAGGAACTATGACCGGTACGGGAACGGTTTCGTCCTCGGATATCAGCTACTACAGGCTTACGGCCTTAAATTGGGAGCTGAACTCGTCGTGGATGGCAGATCCGAGCAAGGTGGTTGTCTCCTATGCGGAGGATGTGGAGCAGGGAGATATAGAGGCAAGACCTATCATAGATAAAATCATTTTCGGACTGACAGACCAGACCATGTTCCAGCAGGGAACTGTCTCACAGTTCATGCAGGCGGTTACCACGAATATGGCTGTGGATATCGCGAAGATGCAGGTATTTTCGGATAATCAGGACGACATCAGATATACGATTGACAACCAGAGAAAGTCGGTATCCGGCGTTGATGAAAATGAGGAGGCTGCGGATTTAACAAAATTTGAGAATTTATATAACCTGGCTTCCAAGGTAATATCAATCTTAAATGAGGTATATGACAAGCTGATTAATGACACCGGAGTATAGGGTGTCTGCAAGGAGTGATGGTATGAGAATAACAAATCAGATGATTACTGGTAACTCTCTCAGAAACATGCAGAAGAGCATGGCTGAGGTAAATAAAAGAACGGAACAGATGACCTCGGGGAAGAAGATATCCCAGGCATCGGACGATCCGGTTATCGCAATCCGTGCGCTCAAGCTGCGGACAACCGTAAATCAGCTCGAGCAGTATAAGAACAAGAACATTCCGGACGCGGAGTCATGGCTTGACATTACGGCTACGTCCCTGTCCAACATCACAAGCAGAATCGAGGATATTCAAACATATTGCGTACAGGGCTCCACGGACTCCTTTAACAGCACGAACAGGAGCGCTATCATCGACAGCCTGAAGGAGCTGCAGGATATGCTTTACAGCGAAGGAAATTCCACCTATGCCGGCAGATACATTTTCTCGGGATATAAGACCGACCGGGCGCTGGCCTTTACCGAGACTGAGGATACGACAAGATATTCCTATGACATTACGCAGCACTTTACGGCGGATGCGCTGGACACAAAGAACGTGGTGTGGGACGGGGTGGATTACACTCAGGTTGACGCATACATTGCGAATCCGTCTGCTTACACCCAGCCGAATCCCGAAATGGTTTATCGCCTGAATTTGGCTTATGAGGGAGTTGATGATACAAATAACGCGGGGGATGCCGTGCTATCGCTTAGTGCGACGGATGCGGACGGAAACGCCATCTCGCTTGCCGGATTTACCACTACCGTAATGGAGACGGATGACGCTGCGGATTATTATCGCGTGGGGGCGGACGAGATTCATGTTATTAAAGAGACAGGTGAGATCATTTTTGGCGAGAATGTTTATAATACGTTAAAGACAGCTTCCGACATAGAGGTTTCCTATGCAAAAAAGGAATTTGACGCGGGTGATTTAAGACCGGAGCATTATTTTGATTGTACGCAGTATACCGTGCAGACAGACGGGAGCGTCAAGGAGACGGAGTACACGAAGCCTGAAGCCGGTCAGAAAATATATTATGAGGTGAATTTCAATCAGAGCCTGCAGGTGAATACGGAGGGCAATCAACTCATTTCCGAGGAGATGAGTAATGATATAAACGATCTGATATATGCGCTGTCGGATTTGCAGGCGGCGGAGGATACTCAGACCAAACTGAAGGCAATGCTGTCAGATACCCAGTATGCTTCCAATGAGGACGCCGTGGCACAGATAAACCGAATGCTTGAAGATGTAGATGTGGAGATTGCCGTCAAGAAAGAAAATATGCAGAAAACATTTTCGGCGAATATAACTAATTTTCAGAATTATATGTCCAAGGTGTCGGCTGTCCAGTCCGATCTCGGAAGCCGGATGACTAAGCTTTCGATGGTCAGTACAAGGGTGGATGAGCAATATGCCTCTTTCAAGGAATTAAAGTCCCAAAATGAGGATGTCGAGACGGATGAGGTAATTATTGATTTTAATGAGGCAGATCTGGTGTATGAGTCGGCGCTTGCGGCGACAAGCAATGTCATGCAGAAAACGCTGCTTGATTATATTTAGGATGTGCAGACAGCGGAATCGGAGGGCGTCATATGTGTTTGCGGAATGAGAGGAATTTCACAGGAGGGATTACATGGTAGCGGAAACAAAGTTTTTTGGAACAATTGATATTGAGGAAGAAAAGATTATAGAATTTCCGATGGGAATTATCGGATTTGAGAATCTGAGGAAATTTGCGTTAATTTATGATTCGGAGAGGGAGGAACGGTCAAAAATCAGCTGGCTTCAGTCCATGGAGGAACCGTTGATGGTTCTGCCTGTTATCAATCCGATTGATATTATAGAGGATTACAGTCCGATTATAGAGGATGAGCTTACAAGGAGCATTGGGGATCCGGCGGACGCGGACATACTTATTTTTGTGACGATGACCATACCCTCCGAGCTCACGAAAATGACGGCAAACCTGAAGGCTCCGATTATCATTAATACAGTAAACAGAAAAGCGATGCAGGTGATTGCGGAGAATCAGGATTATCTGATAAAGTATAACGTCTATGACGCCATAGAGAGATTGAAGAAAGCGGGTGAATAGTATGCTGGCGCTATCGAGAAAACAGGGTGAATCCATAATGATAGGAAACAACATAGAGGTTACCGTGCTGGAGGTAAAGGGCGAGCAGATTAAGCTTGGAATTTCAGCGCCGAAGAATATACCGGTATACCGCAGGGAGCTCTATATACAGATTCAGGAGGCCAACAGAGAAACCGTAGCTTCACTTGACATGGAAAGCTTGAAACAATTGTTATAATATGGTAAAATTTTTCGTGACGGTCGGTGCCGGAACGGAAAAATTTGCATAAAATATAAACTTTCTGTATTCATTTGACGATAACACATACAGATGGGAACGTATTAATTGTAAAATGCTATGGATAGCAGGGTTTTATTAACATGGAGGTGTTTAAGATGGCAATTGACGGAGTAGGCGGCGTAGGCGCCGTGAATGTGAGCAGCAATGTAAAGGCAGTGAGACAGCCGGAGAGAGACATGCAGGCGGCTGACGACGGAACGCGTGCGGCACAGGTTAAGGTGGAGAGTCTCCCTCCCGTATTTGCTAAGAGTGAAAGCGGTAATCAGGGACAGAACGCAAAGGAACAGGACAGGGCGGGAGTCCAGTCTGACAAAGAGCTGTCGACTGAGAAGGTGAAGGCTGCAGTGGATGATCTGAATAAGCAGGTCAGGCAGGCAAGTACAATCCGACATACGCAGCTGAGTTTCCAGTATCATGACGATACGAATCGAATCTCCATCACGGTTAAGGATAGTGATACGGACGAGGTCATCAGGGAGATCCCGCCTGAAAAGGCGCTTGATATGCTTGCAAAGGCGTGGGAGCTTGCCGGTCTTATGGTGGATGAGCGCAGATAGGAGGGATTGTTATGGCAGTAAGAATGACAGGACTTATCTCCGGGCTTGATACGGAGAGTCTGGTTCAGGAGATGGTATCGGCCAGCTCCAGCAAGGTGGATAAGGTTAAAAAGGAAAAGCAGCTTCTGGAGTGGAAGAAGGAAGCATGGCAGAGCCTGAATACAAAAATATATGATTTTTATAAGACGGAGGTTTCTTCACTTCGTCTGACGAGTTCGTTTACATCAAAAAAGGCAACCGTCAGTGATGAGACCAAGGTTTCGATAAAGGCCGGTACGAGTGCGTCGAACGGTACGCACAGTGTGTCAGTCAAGCAGCTCGCGTCCTCGGCGTATCTGACAGGCGCTAACATTAAGGCGGCTGATAAACAGTTTACCACATATGCGGGCGTATCCGGCAGTACAAAATTTGCTGATATGACGGACACGGAGGGACATAATCTCGGTCTGGAGGGACAGACAATCACAATCAGGAGCGCCAACGACACTGTGGGAGAGCTTACTCTTGAGCTTGGAGGGAGCGGAGACAATGGCGTTGCCAGTCTTGATGAATTGAATCAGAAGCTGAAGGAGACCTCCGGATATGAGGACCTGCAGGCGAGCTATGTAAACGGGCAGCTGACATTTACGAATTCATCTGCAAAGCAGGATGATGACGGCAATACAGTCGGTGAGATATACACGGTGGAGAGCACCGCGCTCGGACTTTCCGGCGAGGTAGGCTACACGGTGGATGAGGATGCAGGCCTGACAAATACCTTAACGGGTATTTCGGATATGCGCTATGAAAATGTTTTTTCAAGCTCGGATATCAAATCGTCCACGAAGCTTTCGGATATGGGAATCAAGGTGGGAACCACCTTCAGTATCAACGGCAAGGACTTTGTGGTAGATGAGAGCACAACGATATCAGGCTTTACGGCCGGTCTGTCAAAGCTGGGCGTCTCGGCAAGCTTTGATTCAAGTCAGGGCAGAATATATATCAATGCGTCCGCTACAGGTGCGGATTATGATTTCAATCTGACATCCTCGGATGACAGCGCGCTCGCTATACTCGGACTGAGTGTGGATGCGGGTGCGACGAAGGTTGACGCGCAGGATGCGATTATCGAGTATAACGGCGTGGAATATTCGGGGAGCAGCAATACCTTTGAGTTAAACGGGCTTACCATCACGGCCAGAGGTGTGACCGGAACCTATGATAAGACGACAGGAGCGTTTACGAATAACTCTCCAATCAGCGTAGAGGTTGGCTCGGATGTGGACGGCATTTATGAAACAATCAAGAATTTTGTAAACAAGTACAATGAACTGATTGAGGAGATGAACACACTCTATGATGAGGAAAAGACAGACTATGAGCCGCTGACTGATGACGAGCGGAGCGAGCTGTCGGAGACGCAGATAGAACAGTGGGAGGCAAAGGCAAAGCAGGGCATTCTGAGAAGAGATGAGACAATCAGCAGTCTGCTGTCCTCGATGCGGACGATACTCAACAAGGGCGTCACCGTGACAGATAAGGACGGGAACGAGAAGACCTATACGCTGGCGTCTCTCGGTATCGTGACGGGAGATTACTCCGAGAACGGAAAGCTCCATATCATGGGTGATGAGGACGATGCGGAGTATGCTGCCGAGACAAATAAATTAAGAGCCGCACTGGAGTCGAACCCTGAGATATTCTCCCAGTTATTTGCCGGCGATAAGGAGAATCCGGGTATAGGAACGCAGCTGTACAGCTCGCTCACAAAAGCGATGAGCCGTTCGGAGACCAGCCATTCCCTCACATTTTATGATGATATTACCTTGGATGATAAGATAGATGACAAGGAAGACGAGATAGACAAGTGGGAGGAGAAGCTGCAGGCTCTGGAGGATAAGTATTATGACCAGTTTGCGGCTATGGAGACTGCCATGGCGAAGCTGCAGTCCCAGCAGTCCTATATTTCCGCTCTGATGGGGACATCATAGGAATAATATTTATTAATTTAAAGAATGAGGAGGCCCGGTCATGGCATATAATGCGGCAAAGGCATACGGCAGCAACAAAGTAAATACGGCGTCGCCGGCGGAGCTTACACTGATGCTGTATGAGGGAGCGGTAAAGTTCTGCAACATCGCGGTTGCAGCTCTGGAAAAGGCGGATTATGAGACAACAAACACCAACATACAGAAATGCCGGAATATAATCGTGGAGCTGACATCGACGCTCAATCATAAATATTCCGTAGCGGAGGATTTCAAACGCCTCTATGATTATATATTCGCGCTCTTGCTTGAGGGTAATATGAAGAAGGATATGGAGCTGCTGCAGAGAGCGTTGGATGAGCTTAGGAGCCTGCGTGATATCTGGAAGGAAATTATGCGTAAAACAAAGGGACCACAGGTGGTGCTTGACATAAAATAACGGAAAAAGAGAGGAACGCTATGAACCAGACGGGCACTTATGTAAATATTATGCAGGAATCCCTGATTCGGAAGAAAAGATATCTCAACGAGATATTGGAGCTGACAGAGGAGCAGGAGCATCTTGCAAGGGAAAAAAAATTCAATGAGGAAGCCTTTGGCGCTGTGATAGACCGGAAGGAGATTCTGATTAACAATGTCAATGAGATTGATAAGGGCTTTACCGCGGTCTATGAACGTGTGCGTACAGAGGTTCTGGCGGGTCAGGAGCTCTACCGCGAGGAGCTTCTCTCCATGCAGGCATTGATTAAAGAATGTGTGGATTTGGGAATGCAGATAGAGGTTTTGGAGGAGAGGAACCGGGCTGTGCTGGAGCAGGTGTTTGCAGTCGGTTTCAAGGGTATCAGGCAGGTGAAGCATTCAAAGCAGGTTGCGAATAAGTATTATAAATCCATGTCAAACGGCGTGGTGAATGACTCCATACTTTATGACAGAAAAAAATAAAATAAAAAAATCATATTTGGGGTTAAGTATTGGAATTATGTTCCGATATATAAGGTGTAAGGAACAAAAACTTACACAGTACAAGGTAATAACCCTTTGGGGTATTACATAAAACAAATAAAAACGCCGGCAGGACCGGTAGTACATCTCGCAAGGATGCGGGATTAAATTCAAGGAGGAATTATTATGGTAGTACAACACAACATGCAGGCATTAAACACTAACAGAATGTTAGGACAGAATGTCAAGGCCGTATCAAAGGCAACAGAGAAGTTATCATCCGGATATGCAGTCAACAGAGCAGCGGATGATGCAGCTGGTCTTTCAATCAGTGAGAAGATGAGAAACCAAATCAGAGGTATTAATCAGGCTGTTAAGAACTCTGAGGATGGCGTATCACTCATCCAGACAGCAGAAGGTAACATGAACGAGATTCACAGCATACTTCAGCGTATGGGCGAGCTTGCTACAAAGGCAGCCAACGATGTAAATGCTTCTGAAGATCGTGGGGCTATCGCAGATGAGATTAGTGAGCTTACGGAAGAGATCAATTCCATCGCTAAGAAGGCCGCTTTCAATGGCACAAAGCTTCTGCAGGGTACATTTACAGGCAAGCAGCTTCAGGTTGGCGCTGTTTCAGGAGAGAACATGCAGATTGATATCAGCTCAATGAGCGCTACATCTCTCGGGGTAAATTCATTGAAGGTTTCTACTCATGCACTTGCATCTTCAGCAATGACTAAGATTACCAATGCTATCAAGACGGTATCCTCTGCAAGATCAAAGCTTGGCGCTAAGCAGAACAGACTTGAGTACACAATCAATAACCTTGAGAACTACTCAGAGAACCTGACATCTGCTGAGTCACAGATCAGAGATACGGATATGGCTAGTGAGATGACAAACTACACGAAGAACAACATTCTTCAGCAGGCTGCTCAGTCAATGCTTGCACAGGCAAATCAGTCTACTCAGGGTGTACTTTCATTACTTCAGTAATTTAATTATTGACAAAATAGGCTGGCTCGCTTGCGGGTCAGCCATATTTTGTTTATGGGATAATGTATGCGCCATAGATTAATTACAGGCATTGGGAGGGAATATATTTATGCAGTTTCCATATACGTATTTTGAGGATGAGGTTAGAGAGGGCTTTTATGTTTCCGGCATAATTAAGAGAGCATGGGCGGCACAGCTGGAGGTTCTTGAGGTGGTGGATAAAATTTGTCAGGAACATAATATAAGGTGGTTTGCTGATTGCGGTACGCTGCTTGGGGCGGTACGCCACGGCGGCTATATACCGTGGGATGATGATCTTGACATCTGTATGTTGAGAGAGGATTACATACGGTTTAATGAGATTGCAGAGCAGGAGCTGCCGGAGGGATATGTTGTACTTAACCTTAATAAAAAAGAATATTATTTTGAGTATCTTACGAGGGTGGCAAACGGGCACAGGCTGAATTTTGATAAGGATTTTCTGGAGAAGTATCATGAGTTTCCGTACGCCTCCGGTGTTGATATATTTCCGATTGATTATATAGCAGACGATGATGAGGAGGAGGAGCAGAGAAAAGCGTTGGCAACACTCGTCATGGCGACTGCTGATGAGCTTTTGCCGGAGAATGAGAATGTAGGTAATTATAAGGATGTTCTTGCGCAGATTGAAGAATTGTGCGATGTAACCCTTGATTATACGAAATCTGTTAAACAACAGCTGTTCCAGACAGTTGAGAAATTGTTTGCACTGTATAGCGGCAGGGGCGGAAAAAATGTTGCGCTCATGCCATACTGGGTATATTTTGATAATCATAAATATCCGGCGGAGTATTTTGACAAGACGGTTATGATGCCGTTTGAGGTGACTGAGCTCCCGGTTCCGGCTGCCTATGACGGCGTTCTCAGGATAGAGTATGGAGACTACATGAAGATAAATAAAGGAGGCGGCGTACATAGTTACCCTTTTTTTACGGGGCAGGAGGAGCATTTAATGAAGCTGGTTCCGAATTATCCGTTTAAATATGTATTTTCGGAGGATGACGTCAAAAACGATGGGAGAATTGTTCGTGAGAAGCCGAAGCAGCAGGGTGAGAATATGGTAAAGCTGTTTGAGCAGGCACATAATGCAATCGTCCAGACTATGTCGAGGGGACAGTATGATGAAGCTGTCCGGCTTCTGCAGGCATGTCAGGATGGTGCAATAAACATAGGAAACATGCTTGAGGAACATTTTGGACAGGGCTTTGTGACGGTCGGTATACTTGAGGAATATTGTGAGATAGTATATCAGGTGTACGAGCTTGCTGTGTCTGCCGCACAGGAGGGACAGGGTCCTGTGGATATGAGCGGGATAGGCGCATGTCTGGAGGAAATCCTGTGCCATATAAGAGACAGCGTCAATAAGGATATACCTGACCGAAGGGAGATACTTTTCATGCCTGTTCATGCAGCTGCATGGGGTGCACTTGACAGTGTATGGAGGGCGGCAAAGGAAGATTCGGACTGTGATGTTTATGTGATGCCGATTCCGTATTTCGAACGAACCGCAACGGGCTCTCAGGGAGAACTGCACTATGAGGGAGCGCTTTTTCCTGATTATCTGGACATTGTTGATTATAATACATATGACCTTGAGAGAAAGCATCCGGATGTTATATTTATACAGAACGCATATGATCAATGTAACTATACGACAAGTATTTTGCCACGTTTTTTTTCGGGTAATATAAAGAGATTCACGGATAAATTAGTATATATTCCATGGTTCAAGCTGGATGAATTTGAGAAGAATAACGAAAAAGCACGAAAGACGATGGATTATTTTTGCAAGGTGCCGGGACTTGCACACGCTGATGTGGTGATTGTACAGTCGGAGCAGATGCGTCAGGAATATATTGAATGCCTGACGGAGTTTGCCGGTGAGGATACACGGAGTATCTGGGAAACAAAAATCTTAGGTCTTGGTTCGCCGATGGATGATGTAAGACAAAGGGAGAGGTTTGACACGGATAAACAGGCAGAAATGGATAATCTGCCTGATACATGGAAACAGATTATTTATAAGAATAATGGTGAGGCAAAAAAGATTATCCTTTATAATACAACCGTAGCCTCGCTTATGCAGTATGGGGAAAAGCTGCTTACAAAGCTGCAGCGTGTATTTGATATCTTCAAGGACAGCAGAGAGGATGTGCTGCTTCTGTGGAGGCCGCATCCGTTATTGAAGTCGGCAATTCTGTCATCAAAGCCTGAGCTGCTGGATTCGTACAATGCAATCGTGGAGAAATATCGCGGGGAAAATTGGGGTATCTATGATGATACATCGGAGCTCGAACGTGCAATCACGCTGTGTGATGCATATTATGGAGATGCAGATGGGGTGGCGCACAGGTGTGAGACGCTTGGCAAGCCGGTTATGCTGCAGAATGTGGAGATATAATATATATTGTGATATTTAATAGAATATAGTAAATGATTGAATGAAAAGTTAAAATAAGACTTGGAAAAAGGAACGATAGATGATATAATCAGTGCAAAGCATATTTTCATATTAGGCGTGGTCATTAGGGGA
>CAYOOW010000009.1:0-40955 GCA_964405715.1 uncultured Bacteroides sp. | reverse complement strand
CAGAGGGACTCGCAGAAGGACGTGCAGAAGGACGTGAGGAAGGACTTACAGAAGGACGTGCAGAAGGGCTTGCAGAAGGACGATCTGAGGGTGAATGCAAAGCCTTGATAAGACAGATTTGTAAAAAGAAGCAAAAAGGAATGGAACCTGATGAAATCGCCGAGCTGCTTGAAAGCGATGAGACACAGGTTCTGCAAATCTATAATGCGATTGACTCAGTTGGGACATCGGATGATGTCGATGCCGTTTATACGGAGCTTATGAAAGCAAAGGTTAATAATATGGCGTGAGTTGTCGATATATAATATGTAAATATAAAGTATTCGGCAATTATATCATCAAAACCTGAATTGTTGGATTCGTACATTGCAATCGTGGAGAAGTATTACGAGGAAAAATGGGGAATCTATGATGATACGCCGGAGCTTGAATGTGCGATTGCGCTGTGTGATGCATATTATGGAGATGTAGACGGGGTGGCGCATAAGCGTGAGACGCTTGGCAAGCCAGATATGCTGCAGAATGTGGAGATATAGAATGGAGGCTGTTGCATTAAGACGATAATGGCATAATCATCTTAATACGATAGCCTCATTTGCTGTATCGTTGATATTTTGGATAGCAGTAGCTTAGTCAAGATTACTCCTCCCTAGTGCACGAAAGGAATAATTTCCTTGCAAGGAGTATATTATAGAATATAGCTTATATTGTAAAGAGAGATAGAGAGTGGAAGATATGCTGAAAAAGTAAAGTAAATTATGGAAGAATGCCTATCTATGGTTAATTTTGTGTTGTAGGATGTCGATATATAAATATAAGTATATATTAACTCATGACATGGAGGTCGGATGAGATATAGATGAGCTGATTCTATGCATATGGGTGCATGGAATCTTTTTTATTAAAATGTATAGAAGTGGGGAGATTAAATGGATTTAAATAAAAGGATTGCGATTTCGGCAGAGGATTGTGTTCAAGTAAAAGATTGGTTATTTTTTATTTCTAAAGAGATTAATATAATTTGTTCTTTAAATATGAATAATGGAGAGATTAGCATTGTTGATAGTATTCCGGAGGAAGATATATTAAATTCACGTCTGGGATCCAAGATTATAAATTGGCGTGATTATTTGGTTTTTGCTCCTATGTCCGCAAAAAAAATTTGGAGATACAATTTAGAGACAAAGGAATGGAAAGGATATGAGAGACGGCATTTAGGTGATGGAAAGACTGGTGATGAAATGTTTCAGGCAGTTTTATACCATGATGCGGTTTTTATAATTGGAAGCAATTATCCAGCAATTATTCGTTTAGATTTGCAGTCAGAAGAGCTTACTTATTTTGAGGAACCATATAAGATACTGGAAGAAAAGAGAAAAGAATATCGCGATTGTTATTTTAGATCAGATTGTGTTCAAATTGATAATTATATTTATTTGGCATCTGCATTAGATAATTTGGTGCTCAGATTTGATATGCAAAAATTAGATTTTGAGTGGATTCGAGTTGGGAATGAAGGTAATCGGTATTCTGGGATTTCCTGGGATGGGAAAGATTTTTGGTTAGCACCAAGATATAATACTCCAATTGTAAAATGGAACGGAAAAGATAACTGCAAAGAGTACGTCCTCCCTGCTTTGTTTTCAGAAAAGAAGTTATATTTTTTAGGGGTTATATGTACAGATGAAGAAATAGTATTCCCGGGATTCCTAAAACCATTTACAGTGGTAATTTCCAGAAATGGAAAGGATGAGTTAAATGTAAAAAAGGAACAATATAACTTTTATAAGAAAATAAGTGATGATGTGTTGGTGAAGTTTTATAATGATAATATAATGCAGATTGTACATTCCGGAGGAGAAATAAGAAAGTATTGTATTCAGATTGACAGAGATATTTTGACAGAATATTTAGAGAGAAAAAAGGTCAATTTCGATAATAATACAAAAGTTTTCTACGAAGGAGAAATTGTAAATTTGGACTTTTTTTGTAGAAATTTAACAGATAATAATACAAAAAGTGATTCTTGTAAAGATAATCCATATGGAGGTATGATATGGAGCAATATCCGCAATTGGGATTTGGAATAATGCGATTACCAACTTATAACGGACAAATTAATTTTAAAAAAGCGAAAGAAGTAATAGAAGAATATATGAAAGGTGAGTTTTGCTATTTTGACCTTCACCCTGCATATATGCTCAATAAATCGCAGGATATTTTGAGGGAATACATTGTGAAAAAGTATCCCAGGGGAAAATATTTTGTGGCAAATAAGATGCCATATTATGGCTTTAAATGCTTTGAGGATTATGAAGAGATTTTCTTTCAGGAAATGCGAGCTTGTCAATTATCATATTTTGATTATTATATGATCCATGCCGTTACACGAGATGTATATGAGCTTCATGAGAAATTTGACGGTTTTCGGTTTCTAAAGAAAATTAAAAATGAAGGAAAGGCAAAAAAAATAGGAATTTCATTTCATGATAAACCCGAGTTATTGGATGAAATACTTATAAAATATCCTGAACTTGATTTTGTACAGTTACAAATTAATTTTTATGATTGGAATAATTCTATAATTTGTTCTAAGGCAAATTATGAAATAGCAAGAAAACACGGAAAACAGATTATAGTAATGGAACCGATAAAAGGCGGTAGTCTTGCAAATTCTATAGAATTGAATGGGAAAAGATTTTTAACAAATGAATTAGTTGAATTGTCTTTACAATTTGTAAAACAACTTCCGGGAATTAAAGTAATTTTAAGCGGAATGTCAGAAGTAGAACATGTCCGGGAAAATAGGAAAATAATTGCGGATAAGAATAGGAAGATTGATCGTAAAATATATGATGACTTACGAATACGAATAGATTCGATGGGGCAAATTCCATGTACGGCATGTAAATATTGTATTAGAGAGTGCCCTAAAAACATAGCAATTCCAGATATAATTAAAATGTTAAATACATATAAGGTACTTGGCAATGAGGGGGCTTTTCTGGGTGGAAGCAGAGCGACATATAGAGGTATAGTTCATAAAAAGGGAAAAGCAAGTGATTGTATTAAATGTGGTATGTGTGAACATAAATGCCCCCAGAAGCTAAGTATAAGAAAATATATGAAGGTGGTGAGCTCTGTGTTTGAAGTACAAAACGAAAATTTTTATACTGTGGAGAGAAACGCACAAATATTAATATATTTGATGAAGATTCATGGTGTAAAAAAAGTAGTAATTAGTCCGGGAACCACAAATATAACCTTTTCCTACAGCGTACAGCAGGATGATTTTTTTGAGATATATTCTGCCGTCGATGAGCGTTCTGCTGCATACATGGCTTGTGGTTTGGCTGAGGAGAGCGGAGAGCCTGTTGCACTAAGCTGTACAGGTGCTACAGCGTCGAGAAATTATTTGTCAGGGTTAACAGAGGCGTTTTATCGAAAACTACCTGTCTTGGCTATTACATCATCACAACCAATTGGAAGAATTGGTCATAACATACCGCAGATGATTGACAGGACGACTCCTTTGAATGATGTGGCTAAAATCAGCGTAATTCTTAAAACAATACATTGTGATGAGGATGAGTGGGAATGTAATGTTGCAGCAAATAAAGCGTTGTTAGAGCTTAATCATCATGGAAACGGGCCTGTACATGTTAATTTAGTTACGTCCTATAGTGATGATTTTTCAGTGAAAAATCTCCCATCTACACGAGTAATTAACAGAATCGGAGTTAAGAATAATTTCCCTGATTTGCCTATGGGGAAAATTGGAATTTTTTGCGGCGCACACAGTAAATGGACAAAGGACTTAGTCGAATTAGTGGATAAATTTTGTGAAAAGTATAATGCTGTGGTTTTGCAGGATCATACAGGAAATTATCACGGAAAATATGGCGTGCTTGCAAGTTTGATTTTGACACAGGAAACGGGCACGACGTTAAATTATTTCGATATTTTGATTCACATTGGAAATGTATCCGGTGCGTACCTTCCACTGAAAGCAAGGCAGGTATGGAGAGTGAATCCGGATGGAAAGCTCTGTGATACATTTAAGACATTAAAGTATGTTTTTGAAATGGAGGAATCAGACTTTTTTGAGAACTATATAGATAAAGGCATGGGAAGGGATTATAGGGTGTCACAGGCTGTTGAGTGGAATAAAGAATATGAGAAAGTGTATAAAAAAATAATTGATTTGCCTTTTTCAAACGCATGGATTGCATTCATGACTGCCGGTAAATTGCCGTTTGGATCTGTACTACATCTTGGAATATTAAATTCTCTGCGAAATTGGAATTTTTTCAGCACGCCGGATAGTGTTGAGGTGTATTCGAATACGGGGGGGTTTGGAATTGATGGTTGTGTATCAGCATTGATTGGTGCTTCCTTATCGAATCCGGATAAATTGTATTTTGGCGTGGTTGGAGATTTAGCCTTTTTCTATGATATGAATGCACTTGGCAATCGGCATATAGGCTCTAATTTAAGATTATTTGTAATTAACAATGGCTGTGGAACGGAGTTTAAAAATTATTGCAATTTTGCAGCTATGTTTGGAGATGAGGCGGATGCATATATCGCCGCAAAGGGTCATTTTGGAAATAAGTCGTTAAAGCTGTTAAGACATTATGCTGAGGATTCAGGATTCCGTTATTTATGTGCGGGTACAAAAGAAGAGTATGAAGAAATCCTTCCTATTATTGTAGAAAAATCTCATACAGACAAGCCGCTTTTAATAGAAATATTTACAGATAATGAAAACGAGAACGAAGCCTTAAAAATAATAAATACACTGAATGGGAGTAAGGAACAAAAGGATTTCGCTCCTGTAAAAGCTGTGGTGCCAAAACGTTTTGATAATATGAATCAAATTGATGAGGTTGTTTTGTGGGGAGCAGGAAACTGTTTTTCAAAAAACCTTGCTAAAGTGGAGCAAATTTGTAAAGTTAAATATGTATGTGACAATAATAAAGAACTGTGGGGGAGAGAAATTGTTCCCGGCATAATTTGTATTTCTCCGGAAAAATTGAGAGAGATGGAACATATATTTGTTGTAATTATGCTTGAAAATATACAAGTTGCATTTAAGGTTATGAATCAGCTTCTTGAAATGCAAATAGATAATTTTGATTTGATTTACAACTGGTTAGAGTATGCACATGGAATGCAAATTAAGGATGGAGATTTAGAATGAAAAGGGTAGGAATTTTAACATTTCATTATGCCGACAACTATGGTGCTGTTTTGCAGGCATATGCGTTAAGGAAAATGATAAACAGTATTCGGGAATATGAGGCAGAGATTATTAATTATGTGCCGGATAGTTTTGCTTGTAAACCGTATATTAATACAAAAAGTGATAGGCAGAAGCTTATTGGCAAAAGAAAGAAATTCCAGCAGTTTTTAAAAAGAGAAATGGGTTTAGATAAACCGATTATTTCCTCGGTAAACGGAAATGTTTATGATTACTATTGCGTTGGAAGTGATCAGGTTTGGAATAAAAGAATATCTACGGAGGAATATTTTTTGCCAAATGTGGATGATGCTGCTGTAAAAATTGCATATGCTGCCAGTATAGGAATATCGATTACCGATGCAGATTTTGATGACACATTGTTCAAAAAATATCTTCCAAAATTCAAGTCAATTTCTGTTAGAGAAAAAATGTATACAGAATTTGTATCGAATATTACAGGCAAAGAAAGTCCTTGTGTTTTGGATCCAAGCCTTCTTTTAGACTGTAAGGAGTATGAAGGCTTATTAAAAGAAGATAAGGAAAGGGCTCCGTTTCTTTTTCTCTTTTGGCTTAATGAAAAAGATTTATTTAGAGGAGTTGAGCTCGCAAACTTTGTTGCCAGAAAATACAATTTAGATATTATTCATACGATAGTAGATGCAAAGCCATATATGCTGTTTAAAGATGGCGGATGCATGTATTATGAGGGTGTTGAAGATTTTTTATGGTATATAAAAAATGCAAAGGTTGTAGTTACTGATTCATATCATGGTACACTATTTTCTATTCAATTCAGAACACCGTTTTACACACTTATTAATCCAGATGTACGAAGCCGTATTGATACTATTCGTGAAACGTTTGACCTGAACGAGAGGGTTATATCAAGTTACCTTCCGTTTTCAAAAATAAATTTAGAAGTTGACTTCACGTCAATATGGAAAAATATATACATACAACGTGAAAAATCAATGCAGTTTTTATTTGATAGTTTGGAAGTGGGGAAAGATTAAATGCGTGAAGAGACGGAAATGAAACCAACGGTAATTGCAACTGATGAAATGTTAAATTATGTAGGAAAATATGAAAGGTATTGTTATCAATATCCGATTATTATGCAATATCTTAAAAAGAAAATTAATAATCGAAGGCTGGGTGATTTTTTCAAAAGCATAAATGCAAATAAAGTGGTTCTTTATGCTGTTACAGAATTTACGGACCTTGTAATTGAAGAGCTTCTTAATGAAAATGAACAAATGATTTATGCGATATGTGACAAAGCAGCAGATAAATTTTCAGGTTGTTACAGGAATTGTAAGGTAATCAATATAGATGATATGATTACTGATTATAAAAATAATTGTTTTGATAAAATTGTTATATGTAGTATATTTCATGAGAAAGAGATTATAGAAGAATTTTGTGACAAAGAAATTCCTTTAGATAATGTTGTCACAGTTATACAAGCTATATATTGGATGTAAAGCAGGTATGAAAGTTCATATATGTGAACACAGCTGCTCGGCTTGGGTGTATAATTACATCTTCTATTGGTTATCATGGTGGTTCCATAGCAGCAATTAGGGAAAAGAACCACCAGAGAACAAGAACTTGCAGAAGGACGCTCTGAGGGTAAATGTTAAATCTTGATAAGACAGATGTGCAAGAGGAGGTAATAGAAGTGAGCAAAACAGTAAGTGTAATAATTCCAATGTATAATGCAGAAAAATTTATAAAAGAATGTGTTGCATCTGCACTTGTTCAAACCATTCCATTTGAGGAAATAATTATTGTTGATGACGGCTCATCAGATAAAAGCTTGGATGTTTTACATTATTCCTCAGAGGTTTTAGGATATAATGAATTGAAGCTTAAAATGTCCAAGAGTGCCTATTACAGATCATCTAATGTATGTAAATATACGGGAGCAGGATTTGACTCCTTAAAGATAATTTTTCCAAACAGCTTAATTTTAAGTGCTTGTATGGAACTTATAAAATGAAATTTTTAAGGGAGCATAGTATTGAATTTGGACGAGATGATAACAAAGATTATAAACTTTTAACAAATTTGTCATATGAGGAGTATTATTCTTTGTGGAAACAATTCGATTTGCCTTTATTTGAATATAAAATGCAGATGTATAAAGTTAAAGGCAAAAAATGTATGTGTGGATTGTGGAGCTTCAATGTTGATTTAGAAGCAGGAAATATTTCAAGATGTACGATTGTAAATGAGAGTATTGGTAATTTGTATGATGAAAATGTATCTTTGGATTTTAAGGCTGTGGGTAATAAATGTCCATTGGATTACTGTTATAATTGTCATGTTTATGGTTCACTTGGAATTATGTTATTGGATAAAAAGGAATCAACATATTTGCAAATGCGAGACCGTGTTAAGAGCGATGGATCGCATTGGATAAAAAAACCAGTGTCAAATTTTTTAAGCCAGAAAATATACGATAATAATTTATAAAAAGATAATATTCCTTATAAATTAGAATATATGGGAGTGATGTCAAATGAAAAAAAATTTATTGTCAGTTGTTGTTCCAGCATATAATGTTGAGAACTATATAGAAAAATGCATTTTGAGTATAGAGAGGCAGACTTATCAAAATATTGAGATAATTATTATTGACGATGGCTCGACAGATCAAACAAGCAAAATAATTGACAAAATGGCAAGTGAGGACAAAAGAATTAAGGTTATACATAAAGAAAATGCAGGCATTGTTAAGGCGAGAATAGATGGAGTAAAAGAAACATTAGGAGAATATGTGACATTTGTAGATAGCGATGATTGGATAGAATCTGATATGTATGAATCATTGCTTTCTATGTTAGTTGATGCGAAGGGTGATCTTATTACATCAGGTCTATTGTATGATTTAAACGGAATTAAATATATGGAAGAGATAGATTTAATTTCAAAAGGAGTATATAGTGCTGACAGCATAGCAGAAACAATCATACCAAGAATGATGTACGATTTTGAACAGGGCAAGAGAGCTATTTCTTCGTCGGTAGTAAATAAGATATTTAATAAAAATAAATTGCTAAACTCAATTATGGAAATGGATACTAACATAAGTTACGGAGAAGATGCTGCAATTACCTATCCGTTTATAGCAGATTGTAACTGCATAGTTATATCAAATTATGCATGGTATCATTACTGTATACGTGAAAATTCTATGACAAAAACATTTAAAGATAATGCAATGAGCAGCATAAAAGCTTTTTATAATTATGTGCGCATGAGTTTTGAAAAGAGAAACCTATGGGACAGTGTACAGCAGCAAGTAGAAGAGTATACACATTTGTTTGTTTTGGCGTTTGAAAATAATTATTTTAATTTTAAACGAGATGATATGCGGTATGTTTTTCCGTATGAATGTATAGAAAAAGGAACAAAGATTGTTTTATATGGTGCAGGTAACGTAGGAAAAAGTTACTATAAGTCAATTAAACAGGGAGGGTATGCTACTATTGTTTTATGGGTGGATAAAGATTATAAAAGGTTGAGCAAAGCAGGACTTAACGTATTATCGCCAGAGGCAATTAAATCGTATGAATATGATTATATTGTGTTGGCAATTGATGATGTTGTTACAGCAAAAGAAATTAAAAGAGATATATTATCATGTGGTGTTGAAAAAAATAAAATAATATGGAAGCGAAACAGATGGAGATAGTGAGTATTGAATAATCCGGGGCAGAATACATCGCCTGTCCGGAGATTAGAAATCACGATTCCGATAAAAGGAAATCGTTTTATCTTATAAAACCTTATAATGAATGTATGCACCATTAGGTGTAAATACATTATAAGGTCTTTATTATGACCAAGTATCGAGAGATTATCAGACTTACAATGAGCATGTTGATGATGGAAAAAATGCATCAGCAAATACATTTCGTATGTTTCAACCTAGATTCTCGGAAACGTGACGATGAAATCCTTGCCATGGAATTCTGGAATTCGCTAGGAATCGCTAGAATACTGATAAAATACCATCTTTCTTCTTGCTTTTTCATAGTCATGTTTTATAATAATTATATAAATATGACGGGGTGAAGAGATGGCAATTGTTACTCAAACTGACAAAAGCTCCAGGATTACTTACGCTTATGAGACCACCTATTCCTGGGATAAGGAGGAACAGCAGCCCCGTTCCAAACGCATCTGTTCCGGTTTGAAAAATGGAATCCTCCATGATTAGCGATGATTAAGTCACCTGATTTTTGAGACTTCAAGTCAAAAGAAGAGTTGAGGATGAATATATGGCTTAATAGTTCCTTGGCGAGGACCTCTAAAACTACTACTATATAATACGAGGAGGCATTTAATGAAAAAAAGAGTTGGTAATAGAGTTGTAATTAGTATCATTGTACCTCTATATCATGGGATAAAATATATAGACAGATTACATGAAATGATTAGTCTTGCAGCAGAAAAAGCAAGTAGCGTAGCTAATGTAGAATGGGTTATCTCAAATGATGATCCAAATGAAAAAGTAGAAAATTTAAGAGATGATTTATTGGATATAGTCGTGGTAAATACTGATGTAAATCAAGGTATTCAGGGCGCACGTGTAACTGGACTGAAAAAATCGAAAGGTGAGTATGTCGTTTTTTTTGATCAGGATGATGTTTTGAATGCAGACTATTTCGTAAGTCAGCTTGAACATATAGGAGATGCTGATGCTGTAGTTTGCGATGGATTAGATAATGGTTATCCGATGTATCCGTCAGGGAAAAGGAATAGCTTGGAAGAAAGTATTACTAAAGAGTTTAATTTGTCTGTTGCCAGTGGTTTTATACCTGGTCAGGTAATGTTAAAAAGAGATAGTATACCGGATATTTGGATTAATAAATGGTTAAAGTTTAATTGCTGTGATGATTATTATCTATGGCTATGTATGTATGCAGGTAAAAAGGTATTTGTTTCTAATCCGAATGTTTTGTATGAGCATACTTTATCAGGAAATAACCAAGGAAATGATAGTCTTGTATGGTATAAATCTACACGTGAGATGCTGGATGTTATTCATGAGCAGGGTTTGTTTGATGCAGATGAGGAGATTTTACTTGAAAGGACAGCAAATAGCGCATTAGAGACAATATTGTTTAATAAAAATGTTGTTGGAAAGAAATGCAATATATATAGGAAAATGTTGAGCATGTATGAAAAGAAAATAAGTTTAAAGGCATTTTTTGATAGAAAAGGATATAAAGAAATAGCTATATATGGTGCAGCTTTAGGAATGAATTTGCTTGAACTGATGAAAAGAGAGAATTTGCATGTGCTTTGTATTATTGATAGAAATTCACCATATGTGACGTGTGATATTCCTGTAGTTAAAAGGGAGAATATACCAATTTTGACAGACTGTATTATAAACACTCTGATAAAAGATGAAAAGAAAACTGAAGACTATATCCATTCGTATTATCCTGAAATAGATGTAATAAGTCTTACAGAATTACTAAATGATATTACAGAAAATATATAAGTGAGGAATCAGGTATGAACAAACCGATTTTAAGTATAATAGTGCCGGTTTATAACGAAGAAGAGCATTTAAATAAATGTATAGACAGTATTTTGTCACAAACTTATGATTCATATGAAGTGATATTGGTGGATGACGGTTCTACGGACTCTTCTTCTGCTTTATGCGATAAATATACAGACAATCCCAATGTTAAAGTAATACATAAGAGTAATGGGGGGGCTATTAGTGCTAGAAAGGTTGGAGTTAAAACAGCAATAGGTGAATATATTGGATTTGTTGATTCTGATGACTGGATTGAAAGTGATATGTTTTTACTTCTAATGAATAACGCTGTTATGCATAATGCAGATATAGTTACATGTGGTTATTATTTAGATGGTATAGTGTCAACCAGAATTGTGAGTGCCACTGAGAAAAACACAGTATTAGATAATGTTAATAGTAATTCGACATTTTTGAGCGGCATTTTGGCAACAGGTTTTGATTGGGCGAATAATAGGAATATTACTCCGTCTCTTTGTAATAAAGTATTTAGGAAAGAAAACATAGAGCAAGTGTTTGAAAAGATAGATGAAAGAATTGTCTGGTATGAGGATACGGTAGCTGTTCTTACTGCTGTACTTGATTGCAAGTGTATAGTATTGATTCCGGAAATTCTCTATCATTACAGGCAGAATATATCATCTATAACTCATAGAACGAATAGAGGTATCTTACAAAATTATGTATATACTTTTAATGAGCTTGAAAGAATAAGCGAGGAACATGAAGGTATATTGGATAATCAAATTCCGTTTTTTGCCCTTTCCGCTGCCAGATTAGCATTAGAAGTTGGGTTTGGGGTTAAAAGTGGTAAACAATATATGTTTCCTTTTGGAGATATTCCACTCGGAAGTAGGATTATTATATATGGTGCCGGACAGGTGGGAATATGCTATTACAAAGAATTGAATTTGGTTAATTTTGTCCCCAAACCATATATTACTGATTCAAATCCTAAAAACTGGGTGGATGAGGTAATTTGTCCAGACGACGCTTTTAAACATGATTATGATATTGTTTTGATAGCTGTTGATGAGGAGTCTACTGCAAATAATATAAAAGCTTCTTTAATTAAGAGAGGAGTTGATAAAGATAAAATTTTTTGGAAGAAGCCGAAGATACTTAGTGATACATATATGTTCTATATTAATTGATTAAAATAGTGCGCTGAAAAAAGATCAATAAAAGTCTAAAAAATTGATTTGATAATTGAAGTAATGAGGTTGATAAAAATGTTAATAGAAGAGTTTAAAAAGATTCGAAACAAAATAGAATATGGTGGAAATCCTGATGATTCAGATAAAACAAGATTAAATAATTATAAGGTTGATAATGCAATTATTATGGCTGCTGGTTATAGTGCAAGGTGTATGCCTTTGTCTGAAGTTATGCCAAAGGGATTATTTAGAGTTAAAGGCGAGCGGCTCATTGACAGACAAATAGAGCAATTAAGGTCTGCCGGAATTGATCAAATTATTGTAGTAACTGGTTACAAGCATGAGATGTTTGATTATCTTAAGTATAAATACGGAGTCACGTTAGTTCATAATGAGTTTTATAATAAGTACAACAATATAGGTTCATTATATGTAGCAAAAGATTATTTGGCCAACTCATATATTTTGTGTTGTGACAATTATTATGTGGATAATGTTTTTCACAAATATGTTTATGAACCATATTATTCGTGTGTGTATTCCGATAAGTTTTGTGATGAATTTTGTGTTACAGGACTCGATGAATCAGGGCATATAACAGGAATAACAAGAGGAGGAGACCGTTCCTGGTATACTATAGGTGACTGCTATTTTGATAGAAACTTTTCTAAGACTTTTCTTAATTATCTCGAAAAAGAGTGGGACAAGCCAGAAACTAGAAATTTGTTGATGGATGAATTCCATATTAGGCATATAGATAGTCTTTCATTATATATGAAAAAGAGAGAGTCTGATAAAATATATGAATTTGATACTGTTCGTGAAATAATTGATTTTGATCCGGAATTTGTCAAATTTCAAAGTGAAAATTTGTTCAAACCATCTCCAAAGTGCTTGGACATACTTAAAGAAATATCGATGGAGGTTTGTACCTTTATGATTTGAGAAATAAGGATGAACTTATTGAGGCACTCTCAAGACAGACAGGAATATCTGAGAATAATATCTTTGTTCACAATGGCTCGGCCGAAGTTATTAAGTCAATATTTACAATATTGTTAAATGCTGAAGATAAGGTACTTATTCCTGCTCCAGGATGGAGTTATTATAAAAGTGTAGCTGATGCTAAATTTGCTAAGTGTATCGAATATGCTGTTCTTGAAGAGGAAGATAGCTATAGATATGATATAAATGACATTATGAATAAGTCCAGGGAATATTCTCCAAAGATTATAGTAATCACCACGCCACAGATGCCAACAGGTTGTGATATATCTTATGATGATATTAGAAAAATAATAATGGGATGATGTTTACTATGGGAGGTTATAATATGGAAGAATCAAAATTCCCATCCATAAACCCGACTCGGACAAAACGGGGGATTATGCGGGATATCGAAAGAAACGGGTATCTGTATCCTGTCGTGCTCAGGTTTTTAAAAAATAAAATACAGGGCTGGAGCACGGCTGATTTTTTTGCGTACATTGAAAAGAAGGATATAGCCGCTTATGCCATAACGGAGCTTACAGAGCTTTTGACAGACGACATAAGAAATGGCGGCTCGGAGCTAAATATCCGCTATATCTGTGACAGGAGATATAGTAAATATCCGGGCGGATATAAGGGGATAGAGGTTATCGGTATGGATAAGTTAATAAGAGAATACAAAGCAG
Source organism: uncultured Bacteroides sp. (assembly GCA_964405715.1). Lineage (GTDB taxonomy): Bacteria > Bacillota > Clostridia > Lachnospirales > Lachnospiraceae > Coprococcus_C. The sequence continues at coordinate 27,311 of CAYOOW010000009.1, read as the reverse complement.
GGGCCTTTAACCGGATTGTGGTATGCAGCGTGATTCATGTAAATGAAATCTTCGGGGATTTGATGGAGGCAGGCGTCGCACAGGGGGATATAGTTTCTATCACGGATATTATTTTTTCGATATGACAGCAACCATAAAAGAATTATTTGATAAAAGGGAGGTTGAGAATAATCGTGGATAAGGTTGATATAGCTATTGCAAACGGCTTGCACAAAACAAAAATGGGGTTTAAAGAAGACGGGGCTGGCGGGCACCGTCTGTCGGTCATTGTCCCCGTATACAACACGCAGGCATATCTGAGGGAATGCATTGACAGTATACTGGCACAATCCGTAAACGGTATGGAAATCATACTTGTCGATGACGGCTCCACTGACGGTTCTCCGGCAATCTGCGATGAGTATGCCGCGTGTCATGAGAATATAACCGTGTTTCATATCGAAAATTCGGGACAGACTGCTGCGAGATATGTCGGAGTACAGAATGCAGGCGGTGAATATATAGGATTTGTGGACAGTGATGATTGGGTTGAGCCTGATATGTACGCGCATATGCTTGATTATGCGGAAGAGAATTCTCTGGACATGGCGTGCTGCGGGGAATATTTTGAAAAGGGCGGAACACCGACGGAAAGGTATAACAACGCTTCCGCAGGCGTATATGGTTATGAGCGCATACAGAAGGAGCTTCTGCCGTGGATAGCGGCATCCGACACCAGTGTTTTTGGGGCAGCATTATTACCGCATTTGTGGGATAAATTATTTAAAAGGAGTATCATAGCGGAGGCGCTCGCCACGTTGGACAGGGATATCCGCTGGGGCGAGGATATCTGCACCAATGTGAAATGCGTTTTAAAAAGCCGCAGGCTTGGAGTGCTGCGGGAATGTTTATATCATCACAGAATACATGAGAGCTCCGTGTGCCACAGACCGGATGCAAGGGCGCTCACGTCACCCCCCGCTTTATATAAAGTGTCTGCTTGACATGGCGGAGGATGTTCCTGTATTATATAATCAGGCAAGGTATTTGTCGGTAAATATGATAAAGGATATGCTCAGGTGCGGACTGAATGTCGAGCTTGAGAGGTTTTATATCTTTCCGTATGGGGATTTTGAGCGCGGCATGAGCGTTGCGCTCTATGGCTTCGGGAATGTGGGAAGGAGCTTTTACCGACAGCTGCTCGCAACGGACGGGTATTTCAGGAGGATAGATCTGTTTGATTCAAATCCTGCACAGGAGGAGGTTCATAGGCCTGAGGAGATTGAGCCCGCAAGGTATGACAGGGTGATTATCTGCGTTTATGATGAAAAAACGGCGTCCGCAATCAGGCGCGGGCTCATGGAGCTTTCGGTGCCCGAGGATAAGATTTACTGGAAGGAGCCGGTTTGGCTCAGGGATACGTTTCAATTTGTGTTTTAAGCAGAGATGCGAGTGTATACGGAGGAAATATGATATGCGGTTACTGATAAATTACGAAAGGTAAGGTAGGTATGAAATCAGAGAAACTTGAGCGTTTATGTAAAGGCAATCACATTTTGTCAGAGTCAAAAAACATATATTTCGCAGGCTTTTCCTCAGCATATATTAACTATTTTATTGAATGTTATCCACAGTATATGAAAAAGGTATGCGGAATATTTGCGGTTCTTGATATAGATGAACGTACTCCAAAAGAGGCAGGTGTTGGCGCTTGCCTTTTTAAAATAATGCCCCTTCATAATATTAAATCGTTAAATCCATCCGAAGATTTGCTAATTATTATGTATGAATATGAGAAGGAAGCATATGAAAAAATAATGAATATTTTGGAAGATAATCAGGTAAATGTGTATTGGTTTGCAGATAGAGCATCAGAAATTGAACTTGATTATCGGGATAGATTCAGCGGATGTGAGCCGGACAACATTATTCTTTTTAAAAGTGGTTCAAGGCAGTATGTTTATGGTGACGATTTTAATGACAATGCCAGGGCACTTTTTGATTACATGCTCAAAAGCGGATATAACAAAAGCTGGAAGCTTGTCTGGCTGGTTTATGAGCCGAATAGCAGGAATTACGATGAGTGGAAGCTTTATGAAAATGTAGAATTTATAGGTGTGGAAGATAAAGAATCTGAAATTGAAGAAAAACGGGAATTATACTATAGATATATCTGTACGGCAAAATATGCATTTGTTACAGATGATGAGACCTTCTTTAAGAGAAGAAGAAGTGATCAGATACTTGTTCAATTGTGGCATGGAGATGGGGTAAAAGGGAGGACAAGATTCAGAATAATGGAAAAACGATTTGAATATATGGTATGTACAAGCCGTTTTTTTGCAGATGCACACTATGTAGGTTTTGGACTCAGACCTGATCAGATGCTGCCGTGTGGGCTTCCAAAGAATGACTGGATTTTTTCAAAAGATGATAATATACGATTGTTTTCGAAAAAAATTGAGGGATTTAAAAATTATATTCTGTGGGGACCAACGTTTAGAAAGACCATTAAAGGGTTTGAATTATTAAACGAAAATGTGGAGATAAACGAGACCGGTTTGCCAATATTGGATACATGGGAAAAATGCGATTATTTAAATGATATTCTAAAAAAATTGAATTGTCTTCTTGTGGTAAAACCACATCCTAAAGCAGATTTATCTGTTTATAAAGGAGAAAAATATTCAAATATTATGCTGGTGACTAATCAGGAGCTGTTTTCGATGGGTTTGCATATTAACCAAATAATGTCCTGTTTTGACGCATTTATATCAGACTATTCATCTGCTGCAACGAGCTATATGATTTTGGATAGACCGATGGCTTTTACGTTGGATGATTTGCAGGAATATGACAATAGCAGGGGCTTTATTTTTACACCGGTTACAGACTATCTTCCGGGAAAGGAATTATATAGTGATGATGACATGGTGGATTTTATTGAAGAGGTGTGTAAAGGGAGAGATACATCAGCAGACAAACGGCGTAAGCTATCATCTTTAATGCTTGAATATAGTGATGGCAATAACTCAGAAAGGCTCCTTGAAAGATTGTCTATCAAAAAATAAGACTGATTTTTGTGAAAAGCCGGTATAGTATTAGAAAAATATATAAGTAATGAGAATATTAAGAAACGGTAGTGATTGAGTGTTAGATTTTAAATATGAAGAAGAATATCGGGAAAAGTACAAGAATACACCATTAGAGGATATTATTATATTCAGAAGCGGACCAATGGCTGGTTCATACATAGATGGAATGGATTTTGATGATAATGCAAGGGCATTGTTTGAGTATGCGTTAAAGGTAGGGATTAATAAAACATACAAGCTTGTATGGATTGTGAAGACTCCATCCAGATGGAAAGAAAAATTTGATAAATATGAAAATGTTATTTTCATATCTTGGGAAGATGCAGATTCAGATAATAAGGTAAAAAGAGATGAGTTTTTTTATTACTTGTGTCTTGCGAAGTTTTTATTCATGACAGATTCATATGGTTTTGCCCTTGGATGCAGAAAAGATCAGGTTAGAGTTATGCTATGGCATGGCTGTGGATTTAAGGCAAGACTTAGCCGTTCTTCTAATGAAAATAATTATGAATATATGATTGTAACAGGAGATGAATATGCAAAGACTCATGCTAAAAATTTTGGGCTCAGAGATGATCAGATACTTGTTACAGGATATCCTAAGGTTGATTATATGTTTCATCCCGTTAGAGAATGGTTGGAAAAATTGAATGTGAAAAAGGCTGAAAAATATATATTTTGGTTACCTACATTTAGAAATACCTACAGAGTAGGATTAGAGAAACATAATCACACCAAACCTGAAGGAGAAACAGGATTGCCAATGGTGGTTTCAATAGATGAGATGAATAATCTAAATTCTTTACTTTCGGATAATGATGCAGTTATGATTATAAAATTACATCCTATGCAGGATAGGAAACTTATATGTGATTTTTCAGGTTTTACTAATATTCAGCTTATTGAAAACACAGATTTAATAAAACAGGATATTCATATCAATCAAATTTTGTGTTATGCAGATGCTTTAATTAGCGACTACTCTTCGGCGGCGGTTGATTATCTGGTAATGGATAGACCGATAGGTTTTACTCTTGATGATTTTGATGCCTATGAAGCAGAACGTGGATTTAATTGGCCGGATGTTAAACCTCATCTTCCGGGGAAGGAGCTGTATAATTATAATGAGCTGTTTGATTTTGTAAAATCTGTTTTGGCAGGAAGTGATCCAGGGTATAAAAAGAGAAATTCTATTAGCAGGTCAATGCAGAAATATAGAGATGATCAAAGTAGTAAGAGAATTTTGGATATACTTGGAATCGCCGGTGACAATAATTCGTACGCGCTATACAACTGAATGAAGCCTTGCCGGTTCCGAATTAATGATTTGCCGGATACGCATAGTGAAGTGATTTTATTTACCAGACCAAGGCGGTTTGGTAAGACTCTTAATATGAGCATGCTGCAGACCTTTTTTGAAAAGTCCGATAAGGATACTTCGATTCAGCAAGGCTATAATGGTAATTTCTATGAGAAGGTTACAGAATTTATGCGTAATTTCTTCTCAGGCGGCTTGAAGGATAATCAGAATCCGGAGTTTGGGGTGTTGACCGGTATTCTTAGAATATCAAAGGAAAATTTATTCAGCGGTCTGAATAACCCTATTGTAAATACGGTTGTGGATGAGGCTTTTTCCGAATATTTTGGGTTTACGTGTGATGAGGTTGCTGAGATAGCCCGATATTATGGCAAATCTGATAAGCTTTCTGAGCTGGCAGAGCTGATGTCCGGAAAATCGGTGCTTACACCGCTTAATATGGAACTCATTTATCCTCAGGTTGAAAATGATTTGGGGGGATTGTATAGTTTTTTGCTGGTTTCCGGATATTTGAAATTGGATGCACCGATAGATGAAACCTCTTATGGCACTTATGCAATGGTTTCGATTCCGAATATTGAAATCAGAAGAGTATATGAATCAGAAGTATTAGCATGGATTAAGACGGATGCAAATGCAGCCGCAATTATGAATATTAAAAGATCTCTTTTTACGGCAGATGGTTTATTGCTTAAAAAGAGTATCCGGGAGTTTATTATTCATTCAGTCAGCTTTTTTGATGCGTCAACAGAGGGCTTTTATCACGGTATGATATTGCTTTATTTCCGCGCAATCACAAGCTCCCGGGAATAATTATGGAATTTAAGAGATCATCTGATAATTCGGTGGATTTGGATAGACTGGCGAAGGAAGCACTTGAACAGATTGATATAAAAATGTATGATATGGATATGAGAGACATGAACGTAAAACAGGTAAATCGATATGGAATAGCCTTTTGCAGAGAGAAAGTATCGGTTTTTGCAGAGTAAAGCATTGTTTGTTACAAGGGATTATAATAGGGGGGATACATATGAATTTTGAATTAAATGCATCGATGATGTGTGCAAATTATGGAAATTTTGAAAAGGAAGTAAAAGATTTAGAGGCGGCAGGAATTGACTCGTTTCATATAGATATTATGGATGGCCGTTATGTGCCGAATTATGCGATGTCGCTGGGGGATATGTCGTATATTGCAAGGGCAACCAAAAAACCTTTGGATGTACATCTGATGGTGGAGCATCCAAATACACACATTGGTTTGTTTTTACGTAATCTTAGAAAAGGGGATACTGTGTATATCCATCCGGAAGCAGAGTATCATCCATCTACGACATTGCAGAAAATTATTGATGCGGGAATGATTCCCGGTATTGCGATTAATCCCGGAACATCAGTAGAGACTGTTATGGAGATGCTTCGCATCGTAGATAAGGTTTTGGTTATGTCCGTCAATCCCGGTAATGCAGGTCAGATGTATCTTCCGTATGTGGGTTATAAAATTGACAAGCTTTTGTCGTTGAAGCAGGATATGAAGTTTGAATTGTATTGGGACGGAGCCTGTGGCATGGAACGTATTCATGAATTTGCGCCGAAGGGAATCAAGGGTTTTGTGCTTGGAACAACAGTTTTGTTCGGTAAAAGCAGACCGTATGACGAGATTATCAGGGAGATTCGTGAAATATCATAAATAGTATTCGGAAAGGTAAGATAGTATGAAACAGGCAGGACATGTAGCTCTCGTCCTGGCGGGAGGGATTGGCAGTCGTATAAATGCAGATATGCCTAAGCAATATTTGCGGGTAAAAGGAAGGATGATTATTTCTTATTGTCTGAAAACATTGTTTGATTCCTCATATATTGATGCGGTGTGGATTGTGGCTGACAGGGACTGGCATGATGCAATCAGGCAGGAGCTTACGGAAGGACAAGGTGATACGGCGAAGCTTATGGGCTTTTCATTGCCGGGTGAAAACCGTCAGCTTTCGATATATAATGGGCTTCAGGATATTATACGGTTTGCGGATGAAGAGTCGGCAGTACTTATCCATGACGCTGCAAGGCCGCTTTTATCGGAGGCGCTTATCGAGCGCTGCTTCGCGGCGCTTTCCGGACATGACGGGGTTATGCCTGTGCTTCCGATGAAGGATACCGTGTATATGAGTGAGAATGGTACGAGCATAACGAAGCTGCTGAAAAGAGAAAATATATTTGCCGGTCAGGCACCTGAGCTTTTTAAGTTGGGCAGATATTTTGAGGCATGCAAGGTTCTTTTGCCGGATAGGATATTACAGATAAACGGTTCAACGGAGCCGGCAATTATGGCAGGTATGGATATCGTTATGGTGCCGGGTGATGAGCAGAATTTTAAGATTACGACACAGACAGATTTGGTTAGATTTTCGCAATTATTAGACTAAAGGGAGGAGCGACATAATGAAAGCATGGGTGTTGCATGGCATAGATGATTTCAGATATGAGGAGCATGAGGAACCGGTACCGGCTGACGGAGAGGTACTTGTTCATGTGAGGGCAGCCGGTATATGCGGCTCAGATATTCCACGCGTATATCAGACAGGCGCACATATTCATCCGCTGGTTTTGGGACATGAGTTTTCGGGTGATGTTGTGAAAACGGAAGAGCGGTTTCGGGATAAATGGCTTGGAAAGCGGGTGGGGATATTTCCGCTTATTCCGTGCGGTATGTGCGTGCCCTGCCGCAGCAGGCAATATGAGATGTGCAGAAATTACAGCTATCTTGGCTCGAGAAGAGACGGTGCATTTACGGATTATGTGGCAGTGCCGGAGGCAAATCTGATCGAGCTTCCTGACAATGTTACATATGAACAGGCAGCGATGCTTGAGCCGATGTCTGTTGCAGTACATGCCATGCGAAGAGGCTTTGCACTGTCACGGGGAAAATCTGCGTCGGAGCTGACGGCTGCCGTCTGCGGACTTGGAACGATAGGGCTTTTTATGGTTATGTTTTTGCGGCAGGCCGGAGTTAAAAATATACTTGCCGCAGGCAATAAGGATTTTCAAAAGAAGCAATTGTCGGAGCTGGGAATACCCAAAGAGCAATATTGTGACAGCAGACAGTGTGATGTGCACAGGTGGATCATGGATAGGACAGATGGGGCGGGCGTGGACCTGTTCTTCGAATGTGTAGGTAAAAATGAGACGGTGCTGCAGGCTGTGGAGTCAACAATGCCGGCGGGCGGTGTGGTTTTGCTGGGGAATCCGTATTCGGATATGCATTTTAGGAAGAATGTTTATTGGAAAATATTGCGTAACCAGCTTATGGTTACAGGAACATGGAATTCTTCCTTTACCCATGAGGATACGGACGATTGGCATTATGTGCTGGATTGCCTTAAAAGCAGGACCGTGGCGCCGGAAGGCATGATTTCACATACATATTCCATGGAGCAGTTAATTGACGGTTTTCATATCATGCGCGATAAAACAGAAGATTACGTTAAAATTATGGGAGTAAACAAAACAAAGCCGCAGGATGAGTAAAATGTGAGGTAAAAAATGCGCACATGCAGGCTACGACAGCTGACTAAACATAGCTTGCAAACGATTGTCAAAGGTATGATATGCTTTTACCTTTTCGTGACCGTTTAAAGCTATCGTTAAACGTTCCTCCTCGTGGCTCAGATAGTAGTCTATCTTGGAGATAAGGTCGGGAATGCTGTCATAGAGTACGATATCCTCACCGGGGACGAAGTATTCGGGGATTTCTTCCTGATAGTTAGATATCACGAAACCGCCGGCGGCCATAATGTCGAATACTCTTGTCGGAATGCCTGTACGGTTGGTTTTGGCGGTAATATTCAGGTTAATTTTGCTGCATTTGAAGACCTTTGGCATCTCGGTCTGATAGTCCACGATTCCTCTGTTGCTTAATAAAGGCCGCTCATCAGGTTCATTCAGGATTGCGAAATTGCTGTTGGTGTATACGGCTGCCGGAAAATGTTCACCTATTGCGCGCAGCGTAGTTATTCTGTCGAGAGCTGAGCATTTGTAGCCCAAATAAAAATCAGCTACAATCTCAGTGGCAGAAGCTTCATATTCCGGAGGGTATTCTAAGCCTGTATATGAAAAGTACTCCTCCGCATAGGAATTCCGGAGCGAATCAGCTAAGAAATTGCAGCCGTATACATTAAGCTGAGCTTTAATAAGTCCTTCCATATATCCGCGCAGGTAATCAGGCAGCCTCGGCGCGACGGCATCGTATCTGAAACTGCACTTTTCCGTATACAGGGAGCCGATAAATGATATATCACAGTCGAATCGTTCATGCTCGGATCGGGTTACCTGCTTTGGACTGATGCCTTCAGCTGCACAGCATAAGGGAAGATGAAACACATGACCGGGATTGCGTGGGGAAAAGCGGTTTACTAATGCTTTGTCAAGCATAAAAGCATAATTGGTGGGATATGTAAACGCCTGAGAATATAATGGGAGCGACGGGGAATCGTAGGTCCATGATATATAAGGGACGCGATGTACCCTGCAGGTTTTGGCGATTATCGGAATGAAGTTGACGGACATACAGAAATCCGTGTCCGGATGCGCCTGAATAAAATCGGAGAGCGCAAGGACATAGTCCTTGTCATAGTCGATGCTTGTATATGCGCGGTCAAACCTCAGAACGGGGCAGCCGATACGATTGAAGGCGTTGATTAATCCGGTTTCCGATACGCTGTTCCAGCAGCAAAGTAGTACACTCATAATACTTTCACTCCTTGTTTGTGTGAATTATAATAAGATTGTATTATAAATCGGCAGGGAAAGCAAGATGGGAAGAATGGGAATCTGAACAAGGCAACAGAGGCCTACGCTGAGATTATGATGAGGGATTAAGATGGATATAACAACGGATTTTTTGCGGGACGAGGTGCGAAGCGGATTTTACGTTCCGACGGCAATCAAACAGGTTTGGGCTTCACAGCTGCTTGTTCTCAGGGAAATTGACAGGATTTGTGAAAAGCATCATATAACATATTTTGCAGACTGGGGTACCCTGCTTGGGGCGGTACGCCACGGAGGCTATATTCCGTGGGATGACGATTTGGATATCTGTATGAAGCGTGAGGATTATACCTTGTTTCGGCAGGTGGCGGATAAAGAATTACCGAAAGGGTTTGCCATTCATGATTATGAGCGGAAGGAAGACCATTGGCTCTTCCTTTCCCGAGTGGTAAATTCTAATCAGATTTGTTTTGAGGAGGAACACTTAAATCAATATTTCAACTTTCCGTACATGGCGTCGGTTGATATTTTTGTATTGGATTATTTATATAAAGATGCGGCGGAAGAAAAAAAGCGCTGCGATGAGGTTAAGCATTTGCTTGCTCTGGCAGACGGTATTGTTGCAGGGCAGTTTGACAGCGGCGTTGCGGAAACGGAGCTTGCAAGGGCAGAAGCGTTGTATCATGTAGAGCTTGACCGCGGGCTTTCCGCGCGTGAGGTGGGGATTTCCCTGTACCGTGTAGCGGAGGAGCAGATGATGCGTGTGCCGGAGCGGGAAGCCGACCGAATCGGACAGATATATCCATGGGTATTAAAGGGCGCAAAGGGATTGCCGAAACGATATTACGGGAAATCAGTCCGGCTGCCGTTTGAATTTGGCACGATACCGGTTCCGTCATGCTATCACATGGTTTTGCAGAACAGGTATGGTGATTATTTCAAGGTGCGTAAGGTGTGGGGCGGACATGATTACCCGTATTTTGAAGCACAGAAGAGAAATCTGCAGGCTGTGTCCGATATTAAGCTGCCGGAGTTCACCTATGATCCGACCATGCAGAGGCAGGCAGGCACGGAAACAGACAGGAGCGGTTCCTTAAAAACAATGGCAGGCGAATGTGTAACGGGGCTTTGTGACATGGTCGGGGAAATGACAGCTGCAATCGATAAAGCATCCTATGAGGAGGCCTTAGGGATATTGCCGGAATGTCAGCAGCTTGCTGTCGATTTGGGGACTCTGGTTGAAACGGTAAAGGGTGAAAATGATGAGAGCGCTAAATCCGTCGTTCTTGAGCTTGAACAGTTTTGTGAAGAATTGTATTCCGTCTATGAAATATTAGTGAATGAGGCTGATATTGATGAGGCTCTGCTCCCGCACAGGCTGATTTCCCTGAAGAATGCGCTGGAGGCTGTGAGGAGGGAGGTCGCTCGTCAGGTAACAGACAGAAGGGAAATTCTTTTTGTGGCGACGGGCGCTGAACAATGGAAGGGCTTTGACAGCTTATATCGTTTCCTTGCCGCGAGGGAGGAAAACGATGTTTGTGTTGTCCCGCTTCCGGTATTACCGAAAAATATATATGGTCAGATTTTGGCGACGGACGCGGAAATACGGGCGGCAGTCAATAAGCAGGACTATCCGTCGGAATTACGGCTGGCTTCATGGGAGTTATATTCCCCGGAACTGCATCATCCCGACATCATATTCATTCAGGATCCGTATGATGGAGAGAATCCATGCCTGACAGTTCCACCGCAGTTTTATGCTGAAAATCTCCGGAAATATACTTCAAAGCTGGTGTATATACCGCCATACGAGACGGATGCGTTTGGGGATGAGGACACATCCGCCCTGTATAATATGAAGCATTATGTGACGACACCGGGCGTTGTGTACGCTGATGCCGTGATTGTACAGTCGGACAGCCTCAGACAGCATTATATCAAAAAGCTGACTGAGTTCGCGGGCGGGGAGACGGAAGAGATATGGAAGAAAAAGATAATTACATGCGGAGCTGCCGCGATGGAGGAAGTTCATGAGATATTGCCGGACGGCAGGAAAAAGCTGTTTTTTTGCATTGGCTGCAACGCAGTTTGTGAACTGGAGGATAAATTTATGGAAAGGCTGCAGGAAAAGCTTTTGATACTGAATGCCTGTCAGGATAAAATACAGACCGATGTTTTCCTGTATCCGGAGGATATGGATATATGGAATAAGGCAGTGGGGGAGGAAGCTGTGCAGAGGCTTTCCGAGAGACTAAAAGGCTTACTGAGGCCGTGCAATCCGCGAAATCAGAACAAGCTGTATGCTGCCGATACATATGATGCATATTATGGCAGCCCAACGCCGTATGTTCTTTCCTTTCTGGAACGGAAGAAGCCGGTTATGATTGCTGATTTGACGCTTTCGTGACACCGACGCGTATATGGTATAGCGTGATTTATGTGGGGATTTTATCAAAGAGAAGCGTTGGTAGGTTTTGGGACGGGTATACCCGGGAAAGGAATTCTGTCATGGTAACAATTAGCTTATGTATGATTGTAAAAAATGAGGAGGCTGTCCTTGCCCGCTGTCTTGACAGTGTGGCGGACTTAATGGATGAGATTATCATCGTAGATACCGGTTCGACAGATAGAACAAAGGATATTGCCGCACGATACACAGATAAAATTTTTGATTATAAATGGATAAATGATTTCGCGGATGCCAGAAATTTCTCTTTTTCCAAGGCAACGATGGAGTATATATATGCGCCTGATGCCGACGAGATCCTTGATGAGGAAAACCGGCAGCGATTTAGGCAGTTAAAGGAATGTCTGCTGCCCGAGATAGAGCTGGTGCAGATGAAGTATGTGACAGAGAGTGAGCGGGATGCGGTTATGAATGTCAGAAAGGAGTATCGGCCAAAGCTGTTTAAGAGATTGCGTACATTTACTTGGATCGATCCCATTCATGAGACGGTTCGTTTATCACCTGTTGTGTATGACAGTGAGGTTGAGATTATCCACAGACCGTTAACAAGTCATGAGAAAAGGGATTTTACCATATTTGTGGAGGAAATAAAACGAAGAGGTTCATTATCGGCAAAGCTGCGGAACATGTATGCGAGGGAGCTTCTGAAGCTGGGGGAGATGTCTGACTTTATGGCGGCGGAGGCATATTTTCAAATGCTGTGGAATGAGAATCCGGTCAATGATGCCGGAAAGGAGGCCGCATGTGTGCTTGCCAGACTGACCCGGCTTCAGGGAAATACAGCAGGTCTTATGAAGTATGCAATCCGAGATATGCTGGAGACACCTTGCGCGGAAATTTGCTATGAACTGGGACGGTATTATCTTGAGCGTAAGGATTATGATGAAGCAATCGTATGGTTCACCAATGCGGCATATGAGACACAGAGCATATTGGACATTCATACCGGAGGGGATTTGCCGTTAAGGGGCATTGTGGAATGCTACGGAGGACTGATTGCCACAACAGGGGATTCGGGACTTTCAGAGCAGTACAGGAAACTGTCAGAGCAGTATCAGGCTGCCCTTGATACATGGGAGCTGCCGGAGGAGCTATAGGACGTTGCCGGAGAAGTATTTGAAAATGTGATCGAGGAGGGAACCATGCGTTATAAATTAAACATAGCAGAATATAGCATAACAACAGAGACAACATATACAAGCGATGTTAGAAAGGAACAAAAAGAGTTTCCACTCCTTGTGATAGGCAGGGATAGCTACATCGAGGAAGCGTGGGTTGAAACTGTGCTGGATTCCAATCTGATATATAATATTCATATAGGTCGTTATACATCGATAGCAGGAGATGTGAAAATGATTGTGGATATGAATCATGACTATAAGCGTGTATGCCAGGGTCGAATAAGCGGAGTTCCATATCGCCGTCCGGATTTGACTAGACGAAAAGGGCAGATTATGATCATGAATGATTGTTGGATCGGTGATAATGTTACTATTATGAGTGGGGTGACGATTGGAAATGGTGCAGTTGTGGCTGCCGGAACAGTTGTCGTAAAGAATGTTCCGCCTTTTGCCATTGTTGCAGGAAATCCGGCGAGGGTAATTGGATATCGGTTTGGGGCGGAACAGATTGAAGCATTGAATTTGATTCGCTGGTGGAACTGGTCAGAGGACAAGGTGAAAAATGCAGCAGAGCTACTTTATGGAAATATTGATGCTTTTATTGAACAATATTTACCGGAGGCAAAGAATGAACTTGTGCAGATTCCAGTTGTAGACGTACGCCCAATTGCAAAACAGAATGAGGGACCGGAGAAAATACTGTTATATATTCCGGATTTTGAACAGGAGTATCCGACTTATATGAGAGTGATTGAAGCGTTTGTAAAGTCGTATGCAAATACGAATTATGAGTTGCTGCTTTATGTGAGAGATGATACGCATTTGCAAGATAAACTGGATTTGCTTGATACAATTTTTGCACAGTATGAAGATGTGAATTGTTATGTGAATTTGTATATCGGTCAAGTAGATGATGAGAGAAGCTTGTTTGGGCAGGTGGATGCTTATATTACAAATAGAAGTCAGGATAATGTACTGCATATGGATATGGCAGATTTGTATGGGATTCCGGTTATTTCATCGGTGGATATTCCTTTGTTTTCAGAGAGTAATGTCTCTGGAATGTGTGTTCAAAAAAATGAAGCAGCAACAGACGAGAAAATGATGTCGATGGTAGCGAAGCTTGCTGATGTATGCAGGCAACAGAATGATGAGGTGGAAAATGTTCAGGGTTTCATTTCTAAGTTTGAAAAGAAGATTTCACAATTGTCGATTAATCAATGGGCTATGAATCTGTCTGTTGATAATTTGAAATATGAGATTTTGGCAACTGATGAGCTTCAGTTACCAATTATAAAATCAGGACAAGAAGCTATTGATCAAATTTTGAAGAAACATAAATCGTTGTGTCGCTTTGGGGATGGAGAATTTGCTATCATAGCAGGGGAGAATCGACAGAAATTTCAGCGTGCAGATGAAAAGCTGGCAGAACGTCTAAAAGGGATTTTACTTTCGGATCATAAGGAAATTTTGATTGGTCTTCCGGATGTTTATGGTGATTTATCCCGTTATAATGCAGAATGCCGTTATAACATTCGGGCATATATGACGGAGGAAGTACGCAGGCAGCATTATCAATTGATTAATATGAATCGAATCTATTATGATGCATATCTTACTCGCCCATATGCAAGTTATATTGATAATATGACGGATGCACCAAGGCGAAGGTTTGAGGAACTTAAAAAGATATGGGAGGGGCGGAATCTACTTATTATTGAAGGAGAGAAAAGCCGTCTTGGAGTTGGAAATGATTTGTTTGCAAATGCAAAAAGTATCGTGCGTATTCTTGGACCGGCTGAGAATGCATTTTATCGATATGATGACTTGCTGGAGGTGGCATGCAATCAGGATAAAAATAAGCTTGTATTGATTGCTATGGGTGCCACAGCTACTGTATTGGCATATGATTTAGCGTGCATGGGTTATCAGGCTTTAGATATTGGTCATGTTGATTTGGAGTACGAATGGTTCTTGGCAGGACAGGGGAAGAAGACACAAGTAAGAACAAAATATAATAATGAGGTTCCTGGTGGTAATCTGGTGGATGATATCTGTGATCCTGTATATGAAGGTCAGATTATTGAGAGAATCCTTGACGTTTAAATATTCAGAGATTTTAAATGTGAATACAAGGCTGTGTTGTTATACTATAAGAAAATCAAGCTTGAAAAATAAAACGATAAATGCTATAATCGTTGCAAAGCATATTTTCATAGTAGGCGTGGCCATATAGGGGGCTTCACGTTTTCGTATATCTTGGATTATTATTTATTTTCTCGAAAATTCATGCTTTTAATATTCCACATTAATTTAAGAGCAGGATTTTGGGAATAGAAATAGCAGTATGCTTCGTTTATATGAACCCGTAATTTCTGCTCTGCCAGACAAAGGAGGAGAAGTTATGGCAAAAGGTTACAAGGAATTGGGGTTTACAGACAATTTTATGTTCTGCAAGGTTGTTGGCAGCAATCCGGAGTTGTGCAGACATATGTTGGAATTGATTCTGGGGGAACCGATCAAAAAGGTTGTCATCAAGGGTACGGAGAGCGTGATGGATATCACGCCGGAGGCGAAAAGCATAAGGCTCGATGTGTATCTGGACGATGATGCGGGGACTGTATATGACCTGGAAATGCAGACCTCCGCAAAGAAGAATCTGCCACGAAGACTACGTTATTATCAGGGTGTCATTGACCTGAATCTTATCGATAAAGGTGATGATTATGACCAGCTTCCAGAGTCAGTTGTGATATTTATCTGCACATTTGATTATTTCGGAAAGGGACTTCCTTTTTATGTGTTTGAGAATCGTTGTGAGGCAATGCCGGAGCTGTTGCTGGGAGACGGAACCAGAAAGATTTTTGTAAACCCCTATGGTGACTGTGAGGGTCTGCCGGAGGAAGTTGTAAAATTCTTAACTTACATCCGTGACGATACCGTTGGTGATTGTTTTACAAAGGAATTAGAACAGGCGGTCAAAAAGGCAAGAACCCACAAGGAATGGGAGGTCGAGTATATGAATTGGCGTGCGTATGAGATGGACCAAAGGATTGATAAGAGGATTGCAAGGGAAGAAGGACTGGAAGAAGGACTGGAAGAAGGACGTGCAAAAGGACGTGCAGAAGGACGTGCAGAAGGACGTGCAGAAGGACGTGCAGAAGGAGAGCTTAGAACCTTAATCAAGCTGGTTTGCAAAAAGAAAGCAAAAGGCCTTCAATCAATGGAAGTTGCTGAACAGTTGGAAAGTGATGAGGAGCATATTCTGCAAATCTATAAAGCAATTGATTCGGTTGGAACATTGGATGATGTTGATGCTGTATATGCGGAACTAATGAAAGAAAAGGATTAAAATTACAGCAGCCCACTCAACTTAAACATGGTTATTAAGCGCATATCATAAGTATGCGCTTGCTTTATTTTTTCGTGCCCGTTTTCTGCAATCTGCATACGTTCATCTTCGTGCTCCAGATAGTAGGCAATTTTATCTAACAGATCTGGAATACTGTCGTATAAGACAATATCTTCGCCAGGTATAAAGTGCTCCGGAATCTCAGTCTGATAATTGGAGATTACAAATCCGCCTGCCCCCATTAAGTCAAAGATGCGTAGTGGCAGACCGGTTCTGATGGGACGATTGGTCATATTCAGATTGATTTTGCTGCATTTGATAATCTGCGGCATCATATTGTTGGAATCTGCACCGCCCCGGTTGTGTATCTTCGGGAGCATAGAGGTATCACTCAGCGTCCACAAGTCCATGTCAAAATTCTCGCTGATGGCAGACAGAGTACGGATACGTTCCTGCTCTGTGCATTTGTATCCGATATAGGTATCTGCAACAATACCCCTTATATCCTCTGCGTAATCCTCTGCGAGTGGAACCCAATCTGCATATTTCTTGAATTCTTTCGCCCATTCGTCTGTGATGGAGTCCTCCAGAAAATTGTAGCCATATACATTTAATTGCGCATTAATTAAACCATCAACATATCCTCGTAAATAATCCGGCAAATCTTTTTCTATCTCGTTATATCTGCATTTCTCTGAATACAGCGAACCTACAAATGAGATGTCGCAGTCGTATTTTTTGTGTTCTTCCTGCGTCACATGGATGTTGTCCCAGGTTGGCAGGTCGCATCCGAGTGGAAGATGAAAGATACAGTCCGGATTGACAGGAACAAATTTTTCATACTGCATGCGGTCCAGAAGGAATATACGGTTAGTCGGATACGCAACTGTGTCGGAATACAGCTGAAAGCTTGGACAATCCACGGTCCATGAGAGATAAGATAGCTTGAATACCTTGCAGACTCTCGCGATAATCGGCTGGAAATTTACCGTAAAAACGCAGCTGGCATCCCTGTTTTCCTGAATGAGTGTGGCCAACTCCCGGAGATATCCCTGATCGTAATCAACACTTTCAAAAGCGCGACTCATTGTCACGACATCGCAGCCGATTCTTCTTAGTGCGTTGTCGATTCCAACCTCACATATACTTTTCCATCTACAGAAAATTACCTTCATCTGAAATCCTTTCTCATTATGTAATGTTCATTAAACAATTGTGTTAATAGTATTCTTTTTAAAAATAAATGTATATTATTGCCGTGACGCTTACGAGAACATATTGATTCGTCTCACATGGCGCTCGTCATTGGAAAACGGTGTATCAACAAATATATCCGTAATCATCAGAGCAAGTCCCGTTCCAATCGTCCTTGCTCCCATGCACAGGATATTTGCATTGTTGTGTTCCTTTGTCGCCTGCGCGGAAAAACAGTCGGAGCATAACGCGGCACGGATTCCGTCAACCTTATTTGCGGCAATGGACATGCCGATGCCTGTTCCGCAAATGAGGATACCGAGTTCACATTCACCGCCTGCTACAGCGTTTGCGACAGTCCGGGCGTAAACCGGATAGTCGCAGGATGCCGTACTGTCACACCCGTAATCCCTGACCTCAAAGCCTCTTTCTTTCAGGTGCCTGATTACCTCTGATTTTAGTTCATATCCACCGTGATCGCTTCCGATTGCTATCATTGTATTCATCCTCCATATCTTTCATAACTGTAGCAATGCTTGGTTATATCATTACCAAATTTATTGTATTTCCTGGCTTGTTTGCCTCATTATGTGACAACTTGGATCACCCTGTGCCCCGCCGCCTTGAGGAGCCGGTTCATGATGGCGCCCCCGAGATCTCCCCGGTCAAAGGCCTCGCTGTATATGTATTCCGCACCTAACGCGTCACATTGCCGCAGCACGGCATACAGGTGAGCGGCTATCGTCCCGCCCTTGGACGCCTGCCCGATAACAAGGATATTGTCACACACATAGGAGCCGGCGTTTTCGGCGCTTGCCAATATGGCAACCTTGCAGCCCTGCGCTTTTTTTTCGGCGGCCAGCGCATTTATTTTGGCAATAACCGCATGCTCTGCGTGAATGTCATGGGCAGAACATGGGATAATCCTGTCTTTTTTATTATATGCCGCTGTATCTTTGGATACAGCCTCCACGATGGTAAGCACACCCTTAGGCGCATAATGCGTGTATTTCATACCCGGCGCCCTTGGCCTTAGGTTCGGCTCAGGCTCAATCAAGGCCCGGTCAACCGCAACTGCCCCGATAATCTGTTCCAGCATAGCGCCGGTAATATATCCCGGCCTTAATATGGTCGGTTCATCTCCTGTCAGGTCGACAATTGTTGATTCGATACCGATACCGACCTCTCCGCCGTCCAAAATCATATCAATGCGTCCGTTCATGTCCTCCGCCACATGTGCTGCCGTGGTCGGGGAAGGCCGACCGGAGGTATTTGCGCTCGGAGCAGCAATATATACACCGCTTTGGCGAATCAGCGCCTGCGCGACGGGGTGGGACGGCATACGAATTGCAACTGTAGGCAATCCTCCGGTCGTACCGTCCGGCACGATTTGCTTTTTGAATAAAATAATCGTGAGCGGTCCCGGCCAGAAAGCCTCCATCAGCATGGCCGCCTTCTGCGGTACATGCGCAGCCAGCTCATATACATCCTTTGTGTCTGCAATGTGCACGATCAGTGGGTTGTCGCCGGGGCGCCCCTTTGCCGCATATATTTTTGCGGCAGCATCTGCGTTTAGTGCGTCGGCGCCCAGCCCATAGACTGTCTCCGTGGGAAATGCCACGAGACCGCCGCACCGCAGGATATCGGCGGCGGTCTCTATCTCAGCCTGCTCATAACCGCTCCCGTAAAGGGTTGATATGCTGTTTTGTATTATTGTATTTTTCTGATTTTTATTCATGCCATTATCACCGTTTTGCTATGGTAACAGGTGCAGAAATTCTTTTGAAACGCACCATCACGGGTATTTTACCACAAATATGATGAATCTACAAATGAATTCCCGATATGAAATGCGGAATAAAATGTATTTCTGTCGGGCAAGCTTTTAAATAGAAACACACTTCCGCAAAAATATATAAAACCTCGTCATAATTTGTTGAAAATATAGCAAAAATCATATATAATAACATTCATGTGTACACGAAAATGGAGTGTTGCCGGGATGAACAAAAACAACAGTCAGATCTGGAAAATGCTATACCTGATTATGCAGATAGGCTTAACTATGCTGACAACGATATTTATATGCATCGGAATAGGGTATCTGATAGACAGGCGCTTCGGTACGCATCTGACGGTCTGGTTTATTGTGCTGGGTGTGATAGCCGGATTTCGCTCGGCGTACATCTTAATCAGAAAATTTATAGGACGCGATGATGGAAAGCCGTAAAGTATTAACAGAATTATATATGGGAATTGCGGCCCATGTGCTTGCATTCATGCTGATAGGCGCTGTATTTGTACGACCGATATGGATATACGAGCTTGCGCTTCTTGTCGGCGGAGCAGCGTCCGCGCTGATGATGTTTAATATATATGATTGTCTGGACAGAGCACTCGATATGCAGGCGAAAAGTGCAAGGTCATTTATGACGGTCAGGGTTATTTTGCGGCTTATAATCAGACTCGGACTGATGACTGCCGGTATCATGCTTCACTGGGCGGCCTTCGTTGGAGTTGCAGTCGGACTTCTGGCACCGAAGACATCGGCATACCTGAATCCGCGTATCAGAAAGCTGCCGGACAGATACCGGGAACGAAAAGAACCTGACAGTACGCTTACAGGAGTGAATGACGCTCTTGATATAAAACAAAAATAACATATGAAGGAGGGTGAACATATGACGAGTAGTGTAGCCATCGGGATTGATGTGGTAAGCCGTGATGCGGACTTTTACATTCACGAGCTGTATCCGATTAATTTCTTTGGCACGACAGTATATATCACCACGACTCATGTCTGCACACTCATCATTTTTGTCACAATCATGGTGCTTGCGATAGCAGCAAGACGAAGTGTGATGAAGACGAGGGATGTGCCAAGCAAGTTTGCGACGGGTGTAGAGATTGCAGTAAGTACATTGCTCAATTTTGTGAATGGAGCGATGGGCAAGGCAGGGAAAAAATATATCAATTATATCGGAACCCTGTTTGTGTTTGTACTGTTATCTAATATATCAGGACTGTTTGGCCTCAGACCGCCGACAGCCGATTACGGAACTACGCTTTGTATCGCGCTTGTAACCTTTGTGATGATACAATATGCGGCTATCCGTTACCAGAAGTGGGGAGCATTTAAATCGTTGTTTGAACCGATTTTCCTGTTTTTCCCAATCAATGTTATCAGTGAGTTTGCGACACCTGTATCACTGTCGCTCCGTCTGTTCGGTAACATTATGGCAGGTACGGTTATGATGGCACTTTACTACGGAATGCTGCCGATTTTCTGTAAATTCGGTATTCCGTCTGCGCTGCATGTTTACTTTGATTTATTTTCAGGCGCAATACAGGCATATGTATTCTGTATGCTGACGATGACATTTGTAGCAGATAAGAGAAATGTGGAAGGCTGACTGCCTTGACAATATTAAAAAATGGAGGAATAAAAAATGACAGAGATTCATATTGAAGGATTAATTAGTGCATGTTCTGCAATCGGTGCAGGTATTGCGGTTTGCTCCGGTATCGGTCCCGGCATCGGTCAGGGTATCGCAGCAGGCTATGGTGCGTCGGCTGTAGGCCGTAACCCGGGTGCAAAGGGAGATATTATGTCTACTATGCTTCTGGGACAGGCAGTTGCTGAGACAACGGGTTTGTATGGACTTGTCGTTGCACTTTTGCTTATGTTCGTTAAACCTTTCGGTAAATAAGATGCCGGGGCGCCATATGGCGGTCTGAACAATATCAGGTTTCGTGATTAGAATATGAAACCGGAAGGAGGATTAACGGTGACAGGTACTGGATTTGGTACATTTATAAATGCCAGCGTTGCTGTTCTGACAGAGGAGACAAGCTCAGGCAGAATATTCGGTTTGGATGCACAGCTGCTTTTTGACGTTCTGATTCAGGGTATCGCAGTGTTTTTGCTGTTCCTGTTTTTGTCCTATGTTCTGATTAATCCGGTCAGAAAGCTGCTTGAGGACAGGCAGGCGAGGATACAGAATGATCTTGCAGACGCGGCAAATAACAGAGATGAAGCGGCAAAGCTCAAGGCGGAATATGATGAGAAGATAAAGAATGCAGATGCTGAGGCAGGCGATATTCTCGCGGCAGCCAGAAAGAAAGCTGTAAAAAACGAGGAAAATATTATCGCAGAAGCCAAGGCGGAGGCTTCACGAATTATCTCCAGAGCAAATCAGGAGGCTGAGCTGGAGAAGAGCAGAGTAAAGGATGAGGTGAAGCAGGAGATTATCGGCGTTGCGACTGCCATGGCAGGAAAGCTGGTTGAGACCTCTCTGGATGGTGCCGGACAGGCGCAGCTTATCGATGAGACTCTGAAGGAAATGGGTGAAGATACATGGCTAAACAGGTAGATATAACCTATGCAAATGCGCTCTTCGAGCTGGCTATGGAGGAGGATAAGCTGGATGAGCTCTATGAGGAGGCGCAGGCGCTTATCGGGATTTTGAAGGAAAATGATGAGCTGATTAAGCTCCTTGACCATCCGCAGATTAACAAGGAAGAAAAGAAGGAAATCGTTGAGAAAACCTTTGCCGGACGAGTGTCCGGGGATATGACAGGTCTCATAGTCATGGTTGTGGAAAAAGACCATGCAGGTGATTTGGTACGGATTCTTGAATGTTTTGTCGGCTGTGTGAAGAAGCAGAAGAATATCGGTATCGCAGAGGTGACCAGTGCGGTCTCGTTGTCTGACAGCCAGAAGGCTGCCGTAGAGAAGCGATTGCTTGAGACAACCCCGTACGATTCAATGGAAATCACATTTTCGGTGGATGCGTCATTAATCGGAGGACTGGTTATCAGGATAGAGGACAGAGTGGTTGACAGCAGTATAAAGAGCAAGCTGGAAAAAATGTCAAAGACTCTGGCACAGGGATAGATAATACGAAAAGGAAAGAAGGTGTTCGTTGTCCATGAATTTGAAACCGGAAGAAATCAGCTCCGTAATTAAGGAGCAGATTAAAAATTATCAGACAAAGCTTGAGACCTCGGATGTTGGAACGGTTATTCAGGTCGCAGACGGTATTGCGCGTATTCATGGTCTTGAAAATGCTATGCAGGGCGAACTTCTTGAATTCCCGGGTGATGTATTCGGTATGGTGCTGAACCTGGAGGAGGACAATGTAGGAGCCGTTTTGCTCGGTGATACGAAGAATATTAACGAGGGAGACATAGTAAAAACAACAGGAAGAGTCGTTGAGACGCCTGTCGGCGATGCGATGCTAGGTCGTGTCGTAAATGCTTTGGGGCAGCCGATAGACGGCAAGGGCCCGATTGAGACAACTAAGACAAGGCAGATTGAGAGAGTGGCATCGGGTGTTATCTCACGTAAATCCGTTGACACACCTCTTCAGACGGGTATCAAGGCGATTGATGCCATGGTTCCGATAGGAAGGGGACAGAGAGAGCTGATTATCGGCGACAGGCAGACCGGTAAGACGGCAATTGCGGTTGATACAATTATCAACCAGAAAGGACAGGGCGTATACTGTATTTATGTTGCCATCGGACAGAAGGCATCCACAGTTGCGAATATAGTAAAGACACTGACCGAATATGGCGCGATGGGATATACGACAATCGTAGCATCCACGGCGAGTGAGCTCGCGCCGCTCCAGTATATTGCGCCGTATACAGGCTGCGCAATCGGCGAGGAATGGATGGAGGCAGGCAAGGATGTCCTTGTCGTTTACGATGATCTCTCTAAGCATGCCACGGCGTATCGTACGCTTTCATTGCTTCTTCGAAGACCACCCGGACGTGAGGCTTATCCGGGCGATGTATTCTATCTGCATTCAAGGCTGCTTGAGCGTGCTGCAAAGCTTTCGGACGAACTGGGAGGCGGTTCTCTTACTGCACTTCCTATCATAGAGACACAGGCGGGTGATGTATCTGCATATATCCCTACCAATGTTATTTCTATCACAGACGGACAGATTTATCTTGAGACAGAGATGTTTAACTCGGGCTTCAGACCGGCGGTAAATGCCGGATTATCCGTATCGAGAGTTGGAGGCTCGGCTCAGATTAATGCGATGAAGAAGCTTGCTTCCCCGATTCGTGTGGAGCTGGCTCAGTATCGAGAGCTTGCAGCGTTTTCGCAGTTTGGTTCAGAGCTTGATGCCGATACAAAGGAGAAGCTTGCACAGGGCGAGAGAATTAAGGAGATGCTGAAGCAGCCGCAGTATAAGCCGATGCCGGTTGAAAAACAGGTTGTCATCATCTATGCTGCAACCAAAAAATATCTGATTGATATTCCGGTTGATAGAGTTCTGGAGTTTGAGAGCGGATTATTTGAATTTATTTCCACGAATGCGCCTGAGATATTTGAGGCAATCAGAACGGAGAAGAAGCTGACGGATGAGATAGAGCAGAACCTGATTAAGGCGATTACAGCCTTCAAGGAACAATTCTAATAGATGGAATAGAGGTGATAAGTCTTGGCATCCATGAGAGACATAAAGAGACGTAAAGAAAGCGTTCAGAGCACCCAGCAGATAACCAAGGCGATGAAGCTTGTAGCGACAGTCAAGCTTCAAAAGGCGCGAGGGAAGGCTGAGAGCAACAAACCATATTTTAATATGCTTTATGACACCATCTGTTCTATACTTGCCATGACAAAGAACGTGGATCATCACTATCTTATGTACAACGGATGTGAGAAGAAGGCGGTTATTGCCATAACCTCCAACCGTGGTCTTGCAGGCGGATATAATAACAATGTTGTGAAATTGATTACAGGGGGAGATTTCCCGAGGGAGGACACATCTGTCTATGCCATCGGTAAAAAAGGTATAGAAGGCTTAACAAGAAAGGGCTACTCGATTTACAGGGATTCCTCCGAGGTGATAAATGCACCGTTATTTGCAGATGCCACAGAGCTTACCAAGCAGCTGCTTACCCAGTATTCCAAGGGTGAGATCGGTGAGATATATATTGCTTACACGAATTTTAAAAACACGGTGACGCAGGAGCCGAAGCTGGTAAAGCTACTTCCAATCAGCGCTGAGGATTTTGATGCTCCGAAAGCTGATGGCAAGCTTCTTATGAATTTTGAACCATCGGCGGAGGAGGTTCTGGATCAGGTGATACCGAAATACATGTCCAACATTATCTTTGGTGCATTGCTGGAGTCGGTTGCCAGTGAGAACGGTGCCAGAATGCAGGCGATGGACTCTGCGACAAGCAATGCAGAGGATATGATAGGAAGCCTTTCACTCAAATACAACAGAGCAAGACAAAGTGCAATCACGCAGGAGCTCACGGAGATTATCGCGGGTGCGGATGCAATCAGTTAGCGGCATAGAACAAAATGGTATAGGAGATAATTTTAAAAAATATAAGGAGATATAAGGAAAATGGCAGATACAAATGTAGGAAAAATCACCCAGATTGTCGGTGCTGTTATCGATGCGAAGTTCCCGGACGGACATCTCCCTGAGATATATGATGCAATCACAATCAAGACAAAGAGCGGTGATACACTGTATGCTGAGGTTTCACAGCATCTCGGTGATGATACAGTTAGATGTATAGCGATGGGTCCTACTGACGGTCTGGTAAGAGGTATGGAGGCCGTTGGAACCGGCGCACCTATTACAGTGCCTGTCGGGGAAGCCACACTTGGTCGTATGTTCAATGTGTTAGGACAGCCTATTGATAACAAGCCGGCACCTGAGGTAGACACATATCTTCCAATTCACAGAAAAGCACCTGAGTTTAAGGATCAGGCGACTGATACAGAGATTCTTGAGACCGGTATAAAGGTTGTGGATTTGCTGTGTCCTTACCAGAAGGGTGGTAAGATTGGTCTTTTTGGCGGCGCCGGAGTTGGTAAGACAGTCCTGATTCAGGAGCTGATTACGAATATTGCAACCGAGCATGGCGGATATTCCGTATTCACCGGTGTTGGAGAGAGAACAAGAGAGGGAAATGACCTGTATTATGAAATGATAGAATCAGGCGTAATCAGTAAGACGACCATGGTATTTGGTCAGATGAATGAGCCGCCTGGAGCAAGAATGAGAGTCGGTCTTACAGGTCTTACCATGGCGGAGTATTTCAGAGATAATGTCGGAAAAGATGTTTTGCTTTTTATTGACAATATATTCAGATTCACGCAGGCAGGTTCTGAGGTTTCGGCTCTTCTGGGACGTGTGCCTTCAGCCGTTGGTTACCAGCCGACGCTGCAGACAGAGATGGGTGCATTGCAGGAGAGAATCACATCCACAAAGAACGGCTCTATCACATCTGTACAGGCTGTCTATGTGCCTGCGGATGACCTGACAGATCCGGCACCGGCAACTACGTTTGCACATCTGGATGCAACTACCGTATTGTCCCGTTCTATTGTAGAGCTGGGTATCTATCCGGCGGTAGATCCTCTGGAATCAACCTCCAGAATCCTTGATCCGAGAATTGTGGGCGAGGAGCATTATAATGTGGCAAGAGGCGTGCAGGAGATTTTGCAGAAGTATAAGGAGCTGCAGGATATCATCGCAATCCTTGGTATGGATGAGCTGTCAGAGGAGGATAAGATCGTTGTAGCCAGAGCGCGTAAGGTACAGAAGTTCTTGTCCCAGCCGTTTCATGTTGCTGAGCAGTTCACCGGGCTTCCGGGGAAATATGTTCCGCTTACAGATACGGTTCAGAGCTTTAAGGAGATTCTGGAAGGTAAGCATGACGATATTCCTGAGAGTTATTTCCTGAATGCAGGAAGCATCGAGGATGTTGTTGCGAAGTGTAAGTAGCGGGGAGGATATGCATGGCAGATAATACAATGATGGTTAAGATTATTGCCCCGGACAGAGTGTTCTATGAGGGGGAGGTATCCTTCATGGAATTCAATACCATCGAGGGTATCATCGGAATATATCCGAGGCATATTCCTACAACTGTGGTTATCTCCCCGGGTATACTTAAGCTCATAGAACAATCCGGCGAGAGGACGGCGGCGCTTCACTCAGGCTTTGCCGAGATATTAGGCGATTCCGTCATGATACTGGCAGAGAGTGTTGAGTGGCCTGATGAAATTGATGTGCGACGTGCCGAGGAGGCTAAGATTCGTGCCGAGAGACGAATTCATGACGACTCTCAGGATTTGAACCGTGCAGAGCTTGCTTTAAAGCGTGCGATGCTGAGACTGCAGTTGTCGAAAAAATAAAAGGGCTCATTGCATGAAGCTAATGATATGCTCCCTTCTAGGTAGACAAGTGAAATAATAAAAACTTGTCACTTAGGAGGGAGCATATTTTATGTCTAAAAGAAAGGTATCTGTTGAAGATAAGATATACGCTGTAAATCTCTATCTGGATGGAAAAGAAAGTCAACACCGAATTGCATCTATGTTTGATGTCAGCATGGCTTCTGTGCAGCAATGGATTCGTAATTATGAATCTATGGGTGCAGATGCATTTATGTTAAAAGCATATAAAATCCCTGTTGCGTTCTCTGTCACGAAGGCATCAAACAGTGAACAGACGGAGGCGAAGGCTCTGCTGGAAAAGATTGAAAAAGCACATAATGAATGGCTGGAAGGGAAGGGGATCGCCCCGATCATAGATATCCGCAACTGTTGGAAGGACGGTGAGGAAACGCATCAGTACCGGGATACAAATCTGGTATATAACTATAAAGGGACGGTATGGTATGTAGAAGAAGATGGAAGCAGGACGGAACTGCTGTACAGGGGATATGACAAAAGCACGGACAGCCTGAGATACGGCTTCAAGCCGCAGAAGAATGACAAACGGATTTTCCGGATAAAATGCGAAGAAGACAGGAGGATTTTCACACCGGTTGCGAGAAGCAGCCATAAATGGAAAAGACTCTATAAAAAGAGAACCGGAGTGGAAAGGATCAACGGAAGGATAGACAGGGATTATCAGTTCGAACGGCATACCATCCGGGGGCTGGATAAGATGACAATGTTTATAACCGTTACTTTCCTCGTTTATATGGCGATGGCAAAAAGTAAAATCGAAAAAGGACAGACGGAGCATCT
>CAYOOW010000008.1:0-87991 GCA_964405715.1 uncultured Bacteroides sp. | reverse complement strand
ATTTTCAGGCGGCAAGGCTATCGCTGAATTGTATCAAACTCTGCACTTTGATTTCATATACACGGCAGTTCAAATAAGGTTTCAGGATTGAAACCAGCGTGTTTACAATACTCGACGGCGTATAGAATTCTCCACCACCTTTGCCTTCCTTCTCGGCAAACTGAGCGATGCAGTATTCGTAAGTTCTGCCGAGGACATCTCGGTTACCTTCGGTCTCTCCCATATCCATGTTGGTAAAGAGGTCAACGACATCTCCAAGGACTCGCTTGTCCAGATCTGGACTGGCATAATTCTTTGGAAGCACGTTCTTGAGCTTTTTGTTATCGGCTTCGATTGCACGCATAGCATCATCAATAACCGTTCCGATTTCCGGCTTATGCGCTGCGGCCGCAATCTTGTCCCAGCGGGCATCCTCCGGAACGAAGAAAACATTGTCCTCCAGATATGCGTCTGGATCATCCTCGAATCCATCTCCTTCAGCGACAAGCTGTTGATACTTCTTGTCAAAGGCCGTAGAGATATACTTCAGGAAGATAAGCCCAATAATGACATTCCTATATTCTGATGCAGGGATATGTCCCCACAACACGCAGGCCGCATCCCAGATTTGTTTTTCAAAGCCGATATTGGCAGTATTCTTTTCAGCCATTTACCTTGTCCTCACTTTCCGTAGTTTCATCAGGTATCATCTCCATAATATCGGAGACATCGCAGTTCAAGACGCCACAAATTTTAGCAAGTACACTTGTGGTAACATTCTCATCCTTTCCAAGCTTTGCAAGGGAAGAAGAGCTAATCTTAGCAGCTTCTCGCAGCTGAGTTTTTGTCATATCTCGATCAATTAGCAGTTTCCATAATTTCTTATAACTTGTTTTCACTTTGAGCCTCCTCTATATTCCACGATTCACCATAAAGCTCACAATGGTTATCCGAAAGTTTTAGCACCTTATTATCTGTAACGATCTTTCTCGTTTCTGCTGTATATGCATCCTGCTTATCAAATGCAATGAAAATCTGCCTCTTGCTGTCGGCATATATTTTCATGATTCCGTCGATGGAACCATCGCTTATATTTTTTAGGATCAGTGAATCGTGCGCTATAGCCGGGAGCGCTGTGAGATTCAATACGGCGAGGTCAAATATCACCATCCCTTTGTAATTAGACCCGGTTCCGGTATCGTCCGGTGTTTCGAAGCGATAACTGTTATATTCGTTAAAATGCAGGTGTGGTGGCTTATGCCGTTCAGCAAAGAGGGAATCGTTGTATTCCTTCATCTTATCGTTTATGGCCTGCTCGATATCCGAGAGTATTGTTTCTATGGCACTCTTCAACATATCATCGGCTTTTTTCCTCGCATCCTGCAGATCGGTCAGTGTCAAATATGCTTCATTCTGAGTTTTTAAGGCATCAATCTTTCCCTTTATCTCGGAGTGTCTATCGAGGAACTCTTTTGACAGATTTCCAACCATGCCAAGTTCCCGGATCTGATCATTTACTGACGCCACCTGACTCTGAAGGTCTTCAATTTCACGCTGTACACTGTCGCGTTCTGCCGCGAACTGCCCATCCAGTATTGCAGCTAGTTTTTTATGATAGCTTTCCACCTCATAGAGCTTCCGGAGGTTAACTTCCGGAAAGAACTCCTGCAAGCCCGATAGATCAGCTTCTGTGGGATACAATCCATAACTCAAGCTCATATCAAGCAGACTTAACCGACGCTTTTTTGTTTCAATACTTTCTTCCAGTCTGAACTTTTTATCTTTCAGATCAGATTTCAGCTTGTTTTTCTCTATATCTTCTTCTGAGTGTGTTTCCACCTGCTCGGAAGTTAAAGTATCCAATTCCACCTGCAAAGAATGAATTTCCGCAAGGTTCTCGTCATATTTTTCTTTGCCGCCGACAAGGTCTGATACAAAGCGATATTTACGAGCTTCTCTGTATGCAGATAGCTTTTTCTTCTGCTCCTCCAGTCTGCTCGTGTAATCCTCTATATTACGATAACGATCAAACAGTTTAACCAGCCTGTCTATGGACTTTTGCATCCCATCACCCGGTATGCCGCAGAGTGGTTTGCGTTCATTGGTGTTATCCTTGCCATACACTCTGAAGAAGCTGCTTATAGTAGATCTGAAGGATAATCCCGGAAAATCCATGTTGTATTTTTCTTTTAGCCAGTCTACAAATTCCTGTCTCGTTTTGACATTCCCTGTGAGTTCGTAGCCTTTTGAGCAAACCTGAATTTCTTCCGGAGAGTCTGTGCTTCGGGCAAAGTAATATTCCTTCCCATCAAATTTAAAGGTAAAGAAAATCGTGTGATCGCCTATATGTTTTACACCGTCGCTGGCAGTATAGGTATTGCCACCAAAAACAAAATCTATAGCCAACAACGCTGACGATTTTCCTATGGAATTAGTACCGTCCTCTTTTCCAAGAACAACATTAAGACCTTCCTTAAATCTTATTGGAAGTCTTACCTCATCCTTTTCTTTAAATGCGGGAGACATCATTTCTACAGGCATTTGTAAACTTCCCCCTTTTCATTAATATCAACGGCTCGGAGCGCATAAAGGCAATCCATAACCGATAGAAAATCGGTAGGATCGTCAAGTGACGGCTTCAAATCGTTATATAAATCCTTTACCAGTTTCGAGCCATATTGAAGTTCTTTCAGCACCTTCGGTATTAAAGCCAAGGTGCTATTTTCATATGAATATAATTTATTCGGTAATTGCATTAGAACACCTCGCAGCTTTGTATAAAGTAAGAAACTACAATCTGGCAATAAATATCGTCCTGAAGAGTCACCCTATGTACCTTGTTAGAAATCTCCGTAAATATTTCCAACTTACTTTTATTTGCTTTCTTTAGGCGACGGTATATTGCCTTCATCTGATCCTGAACTTCTTCATAATCGATGACCTTTCTCTTATCAAGGCTGATCATGATTTCGTGTATTTTCAAGAAATATGTGGTCACATAATTATTCACTGACAAATACAATGCCAAGTCCTGTGCTGGATCAATCTTCTTATTCAGCTCTTTCGGATCAAGTGCCGCCTGAATCAGGTCTTTTTCCTTGAGCTTTTTTATTCTGGTAATAACACCGGTGATTCCTTTTTCAAGAGGGAGGTCATCAAGTAACCGAACACTCTGCTTATGAGTTGTAAGAACCTTCTTTTTGTCTTGCAGCTCTTTGCGGAGTTTTTTGTTGTCATCAATCTGATATGTCGCATGGCACATAGGGCACATGGCAAGAAGGTTCTCCGGCTTCGCTTCCGCACTTTTGTCTATGAGGCTAACTTCATATACCTTCTCGGTTTGGCCATTATTTGAAACTGTAAGTTCTTTCCCACAATTAGGACAAAATCCTGCTGATTCTGTAAGCAAGTATTCACCGAACTTATTTTTTAGCTCAGCAGCTTGTTTTTGTTGTTTCTGCTTCTCAAGTTCATCCTGCTGAACAAGACCTGCCGTCGTCTGAATTATTTCTACCATCCATGCGGCAACTTTTTCTCCAACATTATCAGCATCTATCGTGGCGTCATATCCTCGTAAGTCATCCGCCATTAAAGACCGCTGCGTCTCATTTCTTTCGTTGATCCTTTTTATAAGAATTTCCGGAGTTAGTCTGTAAACAATCGTCTGTGCGAGCTTCTTAGACAGACCTCGTTTTGCATAATTGTGTAAGGTCTCGTCCTTTGTCTTTACAGATGGATCTTTACTCGATCCCCATTCCTCTTCAGTAACAGTCGTGATCATAGCCATAATCTCACGGAAAAAATACGGCACATCATCGCCGTCGGCCATGTGCTTCTTCAATATTGAAAAAAGCGTCTTAAAATCCAAAACCCTCCGTCTCCTTTCTCCGTAAGATTTGAACCACGCTGAACCACGTTGAACCAAACAAGACCCAAACTGAAGGTACCCATTTTATATACTGGTCTCAGCTTCAAACAAGCGTGCTCTGACATATCTCTGGGCGCAAAAAGCGACCGTAAATATTATAGCACGAAGTGAGCCAAAAGTCAAATATTCCGTTCGAGATATGGATATTAGGTTCGCGTTTTGAATGAAGCTTCTGTCGTGTAATGCATCGTCTGATCAACGATGGCTCACGTTATTCGGCAGCCAAGTAAATATGTAACACAGCTATCTGATGAGCAAGAAAGCTGCAATCCGAATCGGAGAAATCCGGAGGACTGCATACTCCTATCAAGGAGGATACACCATGAAACCAGACACAGAGAAACTACGCAAAAAATATATGGATAACCCACCGGAAGGCATGACATCCGAGGACATTCGCCGCATGAGCGAGGATGACCTTCTTGACATGGATTATTTCTTAAATGACGATGAGCTTGACGATGGTTTTGGGGAAGAAGGCTTCTACATCTTCTGATCCTTACATTGTCTTATTGTCACGTCCAAACACATGTTTATCTAACATATGTGCGATGAACATGTGTTTCTTTTTGCACTCCCCAAAATCGGAATTTCCTATAAAGTAAAAAAGGGAACTGCCTGTCCAACGTAAACAGGCAATTCCCTAAAAATGGCTGAACTTAAGAAAGCCACTAGAATCTCTGATTTTTTACAGCATTCTACCAACATACCTGTTCGCAGACTACTGTAATATCAGAACATCCTAGAGGCTGTCTTTACAAGCCAGTCCTATTATTTCATTTTCATCATCATCTATTATCCGACACAGGCATCTGTTGCTGCTTTTCCTATGTGAACAGGAATGTCCTCTTTTGTAACCTTGCATTTGTGAAGTACCACCACATCTTCCCTGACTTCCGATTCTGTCTTACAGACAAAGCAGTTCTTATTCCACGGACAATCCCTTGTGCATCTATGTACCACGCCATCTGCCATGTGTCCCACCTCCCATCAAAATACGACAGATTTCTCTCTTTCACTATTATTCTATGTTACAAAACAGTTTTTATTTCATTGTTTTGGAATATTTTTCGAGTTTCTTCATAAAATATTCTGAAACCTTTTTTACCCATAAAAGGTGTACCCAATTTAATCACAATCCCTTCCTGATTTGCAAGAAATATATCGTTTAGATAACTTGTTCGCTAACTAGCGAACATCGTTCTCAAAAATATATGCGGACCGTTATGCAATCCGCATATTCCTACCTTCTTCTAATAATTCCAAATCAAATTATAAGAAAACATATTCAGAACATCCGCATCCAGTTTTGTTTCCCCTGAAATATATCCAAGCTGCTTCAGTCTATATCCAGCGGCTTCAAAAGATACGTTAAAAACAGACGCCACTTTTTCTATCATTGCATAACAAAGTAATCTCTTTGGCAAATTCAGGTTACCAAAGTTCTCTGCTATCAACCGTACCATTGATTCCGGCATCAGAATTGCTGAGGATAATGCATTCGCCTGCCATTCCATCCAATCCCGGTCTGTCCACGTTCTTATCTGTTTCATGTCCAATTTCTTTGTGTCAATCCGGCATTGTACCATCGGTACGGGAGCCTGTCCCATGAAATCAAACAGCGTTATCTGGTTAGGATCATAAGCAAAATACTCCTTATGTAAATATCCGTGGCTTGCCTCATGCCCCATAGTAAACCGATACCTGTGTTCCTGATTTTTTTCCAACAGAGTATTATCAATTATCACCGTGTGAGCCCTTGCACTGATATACTCCGCACAGTTATCCGCTGGATTATAAACAGGTATTTTATCTGTATCATTAAATACCGTCATTCCAAGATATATCCCGCAATGTGACAGATACTGAAAATCCTGCTCCATGCCAAGATAGTCCTGAACAAAAAAATCAATATCAATCTCCTGCGGAGTCTTAAGCGCTTCCGGCATAAACTCATCCACAAGATTTTCCCCAATGATATCAATCTCTTTCCTGCTTAATATCGGCGCCCCTGACTTCTTCCTTTTAATATCTGGTCTATACATATATAGGCTCTTACCCCTTTCGCTTTCTCAGTTCCTCGACAAACTGGTTCCATTCTTCTTCTCCGGCATCCAAGTCCCTCGCTGTCCTTAAGGCTGCACTAACATAATCTCTTCCCATTATGTATTCTGGTAAATCCGGTGCTACTGCATTCCTTTTTTTGCCAGCCAAGTCAAGCATGAGCGCGTTCTCTTCCTTTGAAAGATTCAGGATACTTGCGAGTTGGGTAAGTTTTTCCATATCGAAAGGGTTGCGTCTGTCTTTCTCCACATCAGTCAAAAACGGAGCTGACACATTCAGCATCTCTGCCATTTTCCTGATTGTAATTTTCTTTTCAATCCTCTTCTTGCTTATAAATTCTCCAAAATTCGCATACATGATCTTCACCTTTTCATTTTCCTTTTCTTATCGTTTTCTCTACATCGTTTCCTTCTCGGCGTTTATTCATTAGCATGCTTGCTTGTTCGCTAACTTGCTAACACGATTATATAAAATATGAAAAGGAATGTCACCCTCATTTTTCAGAAAATTTTATCCCTTTCCACCGTAATCAATGCAGATAGTCATATGGAGAATAGTATCCTTTTTCTGCTCTTTCTATTTTGCTATGGAAGATTCCGCAGCTTCCGCTGTTTCAAACAGCCGATTGCCCCGTACTTGGATTCCCCGCTTATTCCAAACCGGACGATATAAAAACTCCCGTTCCGCTTTACAATCTTTACTTCCCAGACTATCCGGTTGCTCTCAACAATGTACGCTGTTGAACCAGTTTTAAATTTCATGTAACCATCGTCTCTTCTACTGAGGTCAGAAAAAGGGAAAGTCAACCAACCTGTCAGTTTTCTCGTGCGACATCATCCTAATGTAGCGATAGGTATATTATACGAACATTTGTTCTATTTGTCAATAGGGATTGATTATTTCTTTCAATCAATACTCTTAACCTCCCAATATCCTGATTTATCACTTCCAATTCTCTCTATTAAATCTTTCTTTCGCAAAGAATCCAGTGTCCGCTGGATTGTCCTCAATGACTTTGATGTAGCATCTGCCAGTTCCTGTCTTGTGTAATAAGGATTCTTCCCAAGCAGACCATATACTGCCTGCTCATTCTTGTTCAGGGAAATATTTACAGTGCCACTTTCAATGCCATTTACAGTGCCATCTGTCTTATTTTCAATCTTCCGTGCAAGAATATTTTTTGTCCTTCTATAAAAAATAAATGTAAATCCATTGTCCGCAAATTCATACGAATACTTTATCCCTGCATCCTTACATAAACTGTTGATACGCTTAAATCCGCTTCCGAACTGCTCTATCGACTTATTTAAATACAGAATTTTGGAAATTGCGGCATTCCGTATAGAAGACTGGAGATTTTTGTTGATATAATCTTCCGGGCTGTATGTACTCGCAAAAGAACCCGGACTATATATAGTAACCTTCCCCGGATGTATGCAAATTTCATGGTATGTACTACCGTTATACACTGCATGGGCATAGCTGTTCGCTAAAATCTCCCTCACAGCCGCAACTGGAATTTCCGGGATTTCCTCCCTCTCCATACCGACAATGTCGCTTCTCCAATTTATGTTTTTCAAAATATATTTTTCCGCTATTCCAAGAAGATTCAAAATATTGTCTTCATACATCTGCATATCCAAAAATGTAAGTTTTTCATCCGTTGCAAAAACGGCCGTTTTTAAAGTTACCGGATGCGAATTTCCAAACAAAACATTTCCGGCATTCGTCAAATGATCTCCATCCACAAATCCGAATCTTTTCAACACGGTCTGTACGGTATATCTTCCATCCACCATGCGTCCTGCAGCAATCGCCCTTTCGCAAAAATCCTTTACAGCAGCTTTATCAACCTGCTTTACAAGGCATTGCGATTTCGCTTTCTCCCATTTTTCCTTATATTCATTCGCAACAAAAAACTGTCTTAGTTCCGCAGGTGTTACTTCCCGATCCTCGTCCGCTGTCCTCAGATAATATCTTCCCACAGCAGAATAAGGATAATCCTCCCCATGAAACTCTACCTTAATTACATGACGGCCATCCAGAATTTCTTCCTGTATTACAGGATAAATCTGTGGCTTGATGGATTCATATACCAGTCTGGATACATCACGAAGAGATGATTCCGATACATCCTGCCCAATCACATCGCCATTCGGCTTTACGCCAAAATATAAAGTTCCAACACCATGCTTATTCAAAATAGAGGAAATGGAAATCATAGCCTCTTTCAATTCGCCAGTAGTTTTTTTGAATTCCAATGTTTCCGATTCTTTTCCTAAATTCACTGTTTATCACACCTCCTCAAACAATATAAGGCATTTTGGAAGAAAGGCCATCAAAAATGACGCTGTATTGGCACTGTAACGGCACTGCAAATTTTTCCCTCTATGATTTTTCTCCGTATGGTGCTTTCGACTCTGCTACCATCGACAGCGACTCCTGTCTGTCAAAATCATAAGTAATCGCCTTATATCCCGGCTCAGTAAAAGATGCTGAACCGACAATTAAATACCAACACCGTTTCTTCTTCATTCAGATGATGTAACTCCGGCTCATATGGAGCCGTCACTGCATTCCATAATCTCTTTGCTCCGTCATTCTTCTCGTTATACTTGATCTCCCATTTGCCCGGATGCTTTTCCAGAATCATTTTCGCAGTATCAAGGGCAAAATGCTTCCTGCGATATGACGGAAATATCGTAAACTCTGCCATAGTGTAATCTGGATTCTGGCTAATGTTAGAATATGGGCAAAGCATAGCAAATCCAATCAGGGTATCATCATTGTAGATAAAATATGCTACTCTCTTCGGATCTGAAAAATAATCATCAAAATGTCCATAATGATAATTGCCATTTTCATCCATCGAATCATCATAAAACTTAGTCATCTCATATAAATATTTCTGATTGATGTTCCAAAGCAAATCTCTGTCTTTTGCCTGAATTGTCTGTAATCTTATCATTTACGCTTTTCTCCTCACTACAGCGGCATTACCATCAAGAATGTCATCGCTATAAGTTCCATCATCATATTTGTTTGCTTTAGGAATTCGCCCACACTCCCTAAAGCCTATTCTTTCATACAGGTGATACGCTCTGTCATTTCCACCAACCACCGTCAATTCAGCTTGTTCAAATCCCTGTTCTTTTATCTTCTGTAGTAAAATACTTAACAACAATCTCCCCAAGCCAAAACCCGTGTATTTCTGAAATAAAGCAATTCCAATTCCTGCACGGTGTTTTGCCCTGCGACTGCTTGACTTTTCCTCAAAAGAACAGTTTCCGGCATACTCGCCATTAACAAAAGCAAGTATGAGCATTGCATCATCCGATTCATTGTGTT
The DNA here is from genome assembly GCA_964405715.1 of uncultured Bacteroides sp. GTDB lineage: Bacteria > Bacillota > Clostridia > Lachnospirales > Lachnospiraceae > Coprococcus_C. The sequence goes on along the minus strand of CAYOOW010000008.1, from coordinate 78,672 downwards.
CTTTTATAAAGTTGCTCTCACCTTCTGTCGTTAATTTCACCTCATCAGGCTCGCACATTAAAAATCGTGTCTCCCCCGTAACAGTTTTTAGGTAGTCTATCAGCATATCTGCATCATTTGCATTTGCACTGCGAAGCACTATCTCTTTTCCGTCAAGTTCATATTTTTCTTCGGCAAGTACCATTCTTCAGGTTCCCTCCATACTTTCCGTTATCCTAAATCTTGAGTACAGCTATTGCTTCCTCTCCATCCATTTCACCTGTTTCTGCGAACCCAAATGAACTGTATAACCGTTTGGCAACTTCATTATCAGGTTTATATGAAAGCCAGCAGTATTTAGCTTTGCCACACGGTAGCGTTTTTATATACTCAAGCACAAGTCTGACCGCTTCTTTGCCGTACCCTTTCCCTTGAAATTCCTTATCGATCATAAGTCTCCAAAGGTTATAGTTCCCTTTAGCAATTTCAGGTGCATCTTCCCAGTAGTCATCCACATCGAAACCAATCATAAGAAACCCGACAGCTACATCGTCTTCGTAGATGCCAAAAGGAAACGCATACCCATTTCCGGTAATCGCCATATATGCTTCAATGATGCTTGTGTCATTGCTTGCGACAAAGCTTCTCTGGTTACCCGAAACCTTTAGTTTCAGAATATCCCATACATTCTTTCCGTTTACTTTTTCTAATCTCAACATTTATAATACCTCAGGCAACAGTTTATATTGCATAAAATTCCCATTCTTAATGAATCCAAAATCCGTATATAGAAACACTCCCATATCAGATGCGGTGATCTGCACTGTGCCGCATCCATAAGCCCTTGCTTCTTCTACAACTCTTGTGAGAAGTTCTTTTGCAATTCCCCTGCGTCTATAATTTGAATCCGTAAACATACTTGAAAGCAGTCCCATTTTTCCACTAGGGCATCCGAAGTACGGCGGCTTCTCGACAAATGACATTCCGCTTGTACCAACTATTTTTTCTCCATCCATCGCAAGCCATGACACAAAGGTTCCATCTGCCATATGTCTTGTATAGTAATCCTGAAGAGCCGGAACAAGATCAATATCCTCCGATGCACCCTCTTCACGCAGCTGACGAATTCTCATCTGAATAAAAGTACCCAATTCTTTTTCTGTAAGCTTTTTGTATTTTATTTCCGTTCCTTCCTGCTTGTAATTTGAAATCTCATAAGCAATATATTCATGATCAAAATGATATCCCAACTTTTCCGCTATAGCGACTGACCATATATTCTGAGCATCCCAACTTGGATACAAGCCGTGTTCCAGGCATTCCAGTATGAGCTTTGCACTGCAGGCAAGCGCCAAGCCTCTTCTTCGGTAATCCGGTCTGGTATCAACCTCAATCTCAATTCCTTTCTGGTAACTGCTGTAGGATGATGCTCCTGAGACGATTATATTATCCTTTATCGCCACCACACCGAGTCCAATTCTCTGATACTCACTATAGTCAGAGAATAACGAAACAAAATCTTTACACCAATCTTCTTTTTTGCATCTGTTGAATATGTCTTCATCAATACTTCTAAAAGAGAACTCTTGCGGAAGACTTCCTGCAATGTCCTTCAGCTTTTTCTCATCAAAAACACCCTGTTCTTTTTTAATTGCATACCGCGTAACCTTTTTCGCATTATCACCAAAAGTACGCTCGATCAACCCAAACCAACCAGGATTTATCGCTGTCATGATGATAAAATTCTTGTTTCGATCTGCTCTGTAGGATACCAGTTCCGCACACGGCTCTCCGGCAAAAAAGCAAAAATCACCGATCACCGCCATAGCAGATCTGGGATTCTCATAATCATCTGCGAACAAATGTCCCATAACTCCCTGAATGCAAGACCAAATCAGGCTCTCCTGCCAGTCACCAAATAATAATTTTATATTGTCTGTACCGTTTGTTTCACATATCATAATTCGCACACCATAATATACTCGTCGTCATTTTCATCCATGATCCTGAATCCGACATTCTCATACAGCTTCAGGTTCCAAAATCATCTATATAAACTCGCAACTCCGGTTTCTCAATGATATCCCTGACAGGCGGCTCCACACCCTTCGGAATAAAGATTGCCTCATAAAGAAAATCCTTCAGTAGTTTCGTTTCGCCCTTGCGGGATGCACCGGATCACATATTTTCTGTTCCTGTCATTGGTCATATGAGAAATACGCTCATTTTGAAGCTTTCCCCACATCTGAAGCATCTGCTTCCCAATCTCTTCTGCATCATTGTTATTACCCCTGCAGATGATATCCAGGGCATCTGGCATCCAGATGTATCCGTGTGCCATGTTATAGCGGTATTGCTGAAATTCCTCATATTCTTTGTCATTAAGCTGCTTCATCTCAAAACTCCATTGATATTATCTATTTCTGGTTCCGCTTCACATAGTGCAGTTCCACATCAAATCCCAAGTTTTCCATCATAGCAAGAAATGTCTTATTCACTATCTGTTCTTTACTACGAACGATTTTATTCACATATGACGGTGATGTGCCGATACTCTCTGCTATCTTCGCCTGAGTGGTAGACTTCTCAATACACCTCATCTTTATATCCATTTCGATATTGTTTTTCAGCATTGTCTTTCTCCGCATCGTATCTCAATTACTTAACTTATAACTCAATTATTGTATCACAAAATCCTTCATTTGAACAGTCTCCAAACAACAAACCGATCAGTCCGCTTTCATCAGCTTATCAGAGAAATTCCACTGAATCTCTATATGCTCCACTTCATCTTCCCCTCCAATCTTCAAACAAAAATTCATCCAAATAAAGGCAACATTACATTTTAAATAAAAAAAGATGTAATGCCAAACTCAAAAACATATTTACATTTAATAATTCAAATCTATATATTCTCTCGCTTTTCCCCTTTCGCTAAATAGTAGACTTACGCCAAAATGTATATTTCCCTTTCTCCAACCTCTATCCCCCTGGGTAAATCAGTTTCCGCATTGCCATTCTGCGGAAACTGAAACACACATCCATTTTTGCTCTCAATCGGCAGAATCCTTTGATTTATTGGGCTTTTCTAGTCAGCAGAGCGACTGTCTCCACATGCCCCGAATGTCCGAACTGGTCAACAACCCCCACTCTCCGAACCACATACCCCTTCTCCGCAAGTATCTTCACATCCCGCGCCAGCGTTGCCGGATCACAGCTCACATACACGATTCGTTTCGGTGCCATCTCTCCAATCGTATCAAGGAGCACACTGTCACAGCCCTTTCTCGGAGGATCAACCACCACCACGTCAGGATGCCGTCCATCCTGCATTCCGCTTGGAACGCCATGCTCATCTGTCCCACCGGACGTCATATCCGCACAATCACTTCCAGGCACTCCGTCATAAAACCTCGGCACGACCTCCTCTGCCTTACCACAGAAGAACTCCGCGTTCGTAATCCCGTTAATCCGTGCATTCTCTTTGGCGTCCTCGATTGCCTGCGGAACGATTTCAACGCCGAACACTTTTTTTGCATGCTTCGCAAGGCAGAGCGATATCGTTCCGATCCCGCAATACATATCCCACACCGTTTCATCTCCGGTAAGCCCTGCATAGGAAACCGCCTTGTCATACAGCACCTTTGTCTGCACCGGATTCACCTGATAAAAGGAGAGCGGAGATATCTTAAAGCGTATATCTCCTATATAATCAGAAATATATCTCTGTCCCCAGAGCGTTTTACAGGTATCACCCAATATCCGATTCGTCCTGTCCTTGTTTATATTGATACTCACACTTGTCAGTGTAACAACAACCATATCTTCGGTATAACGCGCAGCATTATAGTCCTCGACGGCTGCACGCAGACAGCCAAGCAGCTCCTCCGTTCCCCGCTCGCCCTGTATTCCTGTCTCAAGGCTGTCGCCGTTTATCACCAAACATACCATCAGCTCCCCTGTCGTGAAGCCAATTCGGGTAAGGATATGCCGCACCAGCCCCGTGTGCGATACCTCATCATAGATAAATGCGCCTGTCTTATCCTGCCACTTCCGGAACCATGGTCTGATATTTCTTATGATATAATCATTCACCGGATGTCCGATAGCACATTGCTCCAAATCTATGATGGAATGCGTTCTGCCCGCATAAAAACCAATCGCCACATTTCCATCCTTCGTCAGCCCAACCGGAAACTGCATTTTATTTCTGTAACGGTAAGGCTGCTGCATCCCGCAAATCGGCTCCATCAAAGCCGTTGCGTCCGTCAGACCGCCGATTCGCTCCAGGCAGTTTTTCACCTTATTCCATTTGTACTCCAGCTGCTTATCATATGACATGTGCATGAGGGAACACCCGCCACAGCTTCTTGCCTTTGAACAGACGGCATCCACCCGGTATGGCGACGGCGAGATAAGCTTCTCAAGACGCCCGTAAGCATAGCTTTTCTTCACCTTGACAATCCTGATTCTTGCAACATCACCGACCACTGTGTCCTTGACAAACACCGCAATTCCACGGTCATCCTGCCCTCCACCTGTCAAAGACGCAGCTTCATAAATATGTCCGATACCCTCTCCGTCATTTCCGATATCCTTAATCGTAATCTCATATATGTCATTCTTTTTCATATGCCTATTCCTCTGTCCCTGTACTGCGCTGTTCCGCTATCTCCTCCTGTTTAATCTCCCAGTGAATCAGGAAAGTAAGCGCCGCCCGCAGCGCGATAATTCCGGCAACAATCGCAATCTCCCTCCACTCGCGCACCACCACAGTTCTCAGAATTTCACTTCCAAGCTTGAATTCAAGTCCCATCGCAAGTCCTTTTGCAAGGTAAATCCTTGTATCCTCCCTGCCGCGAACGTATTTCGCAAAGCTGACAAGACTTGTCCAGATAATAATACCCACGCCAATAAACTCAAATATCAGAATGCCGACCTCGACAATATATTCCAGAACCGTCTTGAACATCTCCAATATCTCCATATAAGTTCTCCTACTCCCTCTCAAATACAGCGGTTATATATACCGGATAATCCGGCATGATAAGTACATCATCCTCAATCTCAACGTTCTTTTCCGTACCGCTGTCATTCGTCACAATATACTTCACAAAGCGATATCCCTCATCCGGCGTTGCAGTGAGCTTTACCCTGCTGCCACAATAAGCGAAATCACAATCCGCCGTTACGGTCCCATTATAAGAAAAATCACTGTCCCCCGTTTCGGTTCCAAGCTCGGCGCTCGTTCTGATTCTGTTATACAAAATCCTGATCCATGCCTCAGTATACACACTATTTTCGGGATAAAGCGTATAATACGTCATACTGTCACTTTGCGTACCTGACTTCTTTTCATATACCGGAATATCGTCATACGTTATTTTAACATTCGTACTTATGATATATCCTGTATCCGAGTGTATATGGAAGCTTGCCACATACGAATCATATGCATCGCCAAACGTTTCATCCCCCTGCATAGAGAATATATCCGTGCCGACACAACGCCACCAGCTCAGACCTGACGCCACCGCATTTTCATTGTCAACCTGCACTTTGGATTCATCACGCAGCGGGCTGTCTCCGATTGACACATTCCCTATAGATGCTATGTTAAATGAAGCTATCGCCTCAAGTCCATCCTGCCCAAGAGGTTCGCCTGTCTCAAACCATACATATACAAGGACATCTCCTTTTTCAAATCCGCCTCTTACATCATCTGACTTATAATTAACTCCCGGCAGCTCTACATTGACATTATGCTCATCTATAACATAATCCACATCATGAGTTACCTCAACCTCTGCCATATATACACTGTTATCCTCAAATGTCTTATCATTTTCAGGTGTCAGTGATTCTATAGGGTTTGCGCTTCCCACATACGATACCCTCGCCCACTTATATACGCGTGCCGCATAGCCGTTATCCAATGCAAGCGTCACGTCATACTCCGGCTTTTCCCCCGGTACAGGCTCCGCCAACGCAAAAGACACATCTGTAATCGTCTTCAGTTCTTCATCAGCGTTAAATATATCATAGACATATTGACATGCCGTGTCTATATCCTCCTTGCCCGCTTCCTCAAATTCAATACCGGTATTTTTAAGCCGCCTTCCCACACAAGCAAGAAATATGCCGCCGTCGCCATCTGTAGCCGAGTAATACTCTTCAAAATCATACTTATCAAAGCTGTGCTCCCTGTCTATCACCCGGTATGAATCACAAAACTGCTGGAGCCTGTACCATGAGTCTCCATTCCGCGTCTGAAAATTTTGTGCGGCCTCAGCAAGCTCCTCCTGCTTATATTCCTCTCCCTCATCATTAAAATGATTGACAAACCAGACCTTTATATACAGATTATTATTTTCTGACATATTCTCGAGCGAACCAAACGAATAGCGCAGCTTGTCCTCCCAATATTCAACAAAATATTCAAACTTATCCTTATGCATATCCGGCAGCCGTTTCACAGCCGGCACCATACAATACCCAATCCATGCCGCACACAACAAAAGTATCGGAATAAATGCTTTAAATGATTTGCTCCCATCATAATCAGTGTCCTGGTTCATCCGATAAAATTTTGTGTTTACCAAAATCAGTATAACCAACAACGCAGCAATTATGATAAGTGGAATAAACACCCACATAAACATCCGTGCAACGATCATGCTTGCAGCCATATAAACGATAAGCAAGCCTGCAAAGGTACCAAGTGCAAGGTTGTATAATATCAGTCCACGTTTATCGTGCACATACGAATAATAATACGAAACAAGAAGCAGGGCAGTGGCGGCAAAGAGCATCTTCCATGAAGCAGCGCTTATAATCTGATATCCGCCGAAAAATGACGTATAAAACAGCTTCAGCTCCTCCCGAAACGTAAGTACGCAGACAGAATAGCAATGAAGGTCCGTCTTTGCAAGCATATAAATAATCAGTAAGCTTACAACAACCAGCAAACCATGTATCATATTCCTGTGCTTCTTATACCATTCCATAATAATTCATTCCAATCCTTCCTGCATGATTCTATACGTGTACTCGTTACCGTGACATCCGCATATCAAATGCTGTATCTACCGTGTTATTCTTACGTTTGACTCGAACATCTTATTATATCCCAGCCACTCCGTCTTATCCTGATTTGCAATTATGATTTCCGAAAACGTCTGAATCTTCGCGTCCATATTGTCCGCATGTGCCAGCGCAAGCGCCTCAATCAGAGCCGGTTTTTTCGGCGAGCCGTATTCAAGCTCCCCATGGTGTGACAAAATACAGTGTTTCAGCTCATCTGCAAGCGTGACGGGGAAACCGTCTATCTGCTTTATTCTCTCGGACACCATCATCGTCCCCATCACGATATGTCCCACCAGCTGGCCCTCATCGGTGTAATCGTTCTCCGGAAAGTCTGACAGCTCCTCCACCTTTCCGATATCGTGAAAGATGGCTGCGGTTACCAGCAGGTCATGCTTAATCACAGGATAATGCAATGCCATAAATTCACATATTTCAGCGACCGACAAGGTATGCTCGAGCAGCCCGCCGATAAAGCCATGATGAATGGACTTTGCCGCCGAATGCTTTTTAAAACGCTCCGCAAACGCCTTATCATCTATAAAGAAGCTCTCCAGAAGCTTTCTCAGATATTCATTTTCTATGCAGCCGATGATACCAGTCAATTTCCGGTACATCTCCTCAATATCCTTCCCTGAGCAAGGCATATAATCCGTCGGATCGTACTCTCCCTCTTCTGCCACGCGCACACGCTTGACATTTAACTGAAGGGTGCCGTTAAAGCTCGTCACCTGTGCGTCCACCCTGATATAATTCATCGCCTCAAAATGTGCAATGGCATTGTTAAGCTCCCACACCTTGGCGTCAATCGTTCCGGTTCTGTCCTGAAGCTGCATGGAATAATAGCTTTTCCCTGCCTTTGTCTTGGCAACTATCTTGTTTTTACACAGATATACCTCTGATATCATTTCTCCATCTCTGAGTTCTTTTATATAGTTCATTCTCCGTCCCTTTCAAAAAAATACATTTACATGTTAAAGATAACACCCGACAACCCTGTATGCAAGCATTTTCCTATTTTTTTCTTTATCTTTACCCTGAAATGATTTATTATAGAAGTGAGTATGTTCAGCACAAGAATGGAAAAGGAAACAGACATGAATAAGCGTAGTTTAAGAATTTTGGAATATAATAAAATTTTGTCCCTGCTGACCGATTTTGCCGCCTCCGATATGGCAAAAAGGCGCTGTGACCGAATGAAGCCGCAGCGTGACCTTGCCGCAATCAACCGGCTGCAGGAGGAGACAAGGGACGCGCTGTTGCGCTTAAACAGACAGGGAAATGTATCTTTTGCGGGACTGAAGGATATCGGTCCCTCCATCAAACGCCTCGAGGTCAAAGGCACCCTTACCTCCGGCGAGCTTCTTGATGTAGCTGCCCTGCTGTCCACCGCACAAAATGTCAGACAATACGGGGACGGCACAGACTTAGCGGATGTGATAACCGCACGCAATACCGGTGCGTCAAAGCAGTCGATGCCGCAGGAGCAGTCCGAAAGTCCATTGATACATAATGACTCCCTGACCGAGCGTTTCAACCAGCTCATGCCGCTGGAGCACATCGCCACCGAAATCCGGCGGTGTATTCTGGCAGAAAATGAAATTGCCGACGATGCATCAGCGAGCTTAAAATCTATCAGACGCAATATCAGGCTTGCCAATGACAGGATTCACCAACAGCTTTCCAAGCTGCTGAAGAATGAGGATACCAGAGATAAGCTTCAGGACAGCCTGATTACCATGCGCAACGGCCGTTACTGTATTCCCGTCAAGCAGGAATACCGCTCCCGGTTTCCGGGCATGATACATGACCAGTCCGGCACAGGCTCCACACTTTTTATTGAGCCTATGGCGGTCGTAAATCTGAACAATGAAATCAAGGAGCTCACCAGCGCCGAACAGATAGAAATCGAAAATATACTGGAGAATTTAAGTCTTCTCGCCGCAGATGCGGTGGAGGATATTGCCTGCGACATGGAGCTGTTGACAACGCTTGATTTTATATTTGCCAGAGCAAAATTTGCCCGTTCCTACAACGGCACCCAGCCTGTTTTCAACACGGACGGCATAATAGATATCAAAAGCGGAAGGCACCCTCTGCTGGAAAAGCATACCGTGGTTCCCGTAGATATCCGTCTGGGGGAAGCCTACAATCTGCTGATTGTAACCGGACCGAATACAGGCGGTAAGACGGTCTCTCTGAAAACACTGGGACTGTTTTCACTGATGGGGCAGGCGGGTCTGCACATTCCGGCAGCTGAAGGCTCAATGCTTTCGGTATTTGATGATGTGTTCGCAGATATCGGTGACGAACAGAGCATTGAACAGAGCCTGTCCACCTTTTCCTCACATATGAGCAACATCGTGTATATCGTGAACCACGCGGGACCGAATACACTGTGTCTCTTTGACGAGCTGGGAGGAGGTACGGATCCGACCGAGGGCGCCGCACTTGCAATCGCCATACTGAACCACCTCAAAAACATGGGTGCCCGCTGTATGGCAACAACACATTACAGCGAGCTTAAAACCTATGCGCTGTCCACACAGGGCGTTGAGAACGCATCCTGCGAGTTTGACGTGTCAACCCTGCGTCCAACCTATAAGCTGATGCTTGGGATTCCGGGCAAATCCAACGCATTTGCCATCTCGAGCAAGCTCGGTCTGCCAGACTGTATTATCAGCTCTGCCCGGGAGCAGCTTACCGGCGACGCGGTTGACATGGAAACCCTGATTGCCGATCTTGAAAAAAGCAAGCGTTCCATCGAGGCAGATGAAAGGGCAATCGAAGCCTATAAGTCTGAAATTGAAGTCCTGAAGCAAAGCCTGAAAAGCAAGGAGGAGGACATTGACATAAGAAAAGCAGACATTCTCCGCAAGGCACGCGAGGAGGCGCGCGACATCATCGAGGAGGCAAAGGATGTCGCAGACCGGACCATCCGTGATTACAATAAATGGCGCAGCAATCCGAACAAGGCGGACATGCGCACGATGGAGGACAAACGCGGCAGCCTCCGTGAGCGCCTGAAGGAATATGACAAAGCCGGTGCCGGGCAGACGCCAAAACACACCTCCAACCACAAGGCAAAGGATTTTCATATCGGCGACAGCGTGGAGATTATCAGCATGCAGGCAAAAGGAACCATCACCGCACTGCCGGACAACAAGGGGATTGCAACTGTACAAATGGGAATCCTGTCGTCCAGACTTCCAATCAGCGATTTAATTATTTTGCAGGATAAAGCCTTTACAACAGGTGCTGAGCGGTCACGCACAAAAAGCCGGAGTATCACAGGCAAAGCCATGACATTTTCACCGGAATTAAATGTCATAGGGAAAACCGTAGACGAAGCGGTTCAGGAAATAGATAAATATCTGGATGACGCAGTGCTTTCCCACATGGGAAAGGTTACAATTATACACGGAAAAGGAACGGGCGCTCTGAGAAAGGGTATTCACCAATATCTGAAATCGCACCCGCTGGTTAAGTCCTTCCGCGCCGGCGAGTTCGGAGAGGGAGAATACGGCGTTACTATCGTAGAATTATAGACGACATATTTAATAGAAAGGGATTATATGGAAAAACAGAGAATATTGATTGTCGATGACGACGAAAATATAGCAGAGCTGATTTCACTCTATTTAATTAAGGAGTGTTTTTCAACCGAAATTGCATACAACGGGCAGGACGCCCTGAAGCTTGTGTCCACCTACAATCCGCAGCTTATCCTGCTTGATATTATGCTGCCTGACATCGATGGCTATGAGGTATGCACGGAAATCCGCAAAACAAGACAGACGCCGATTATCATGCTCTCGGCAAAGGGAGAGGTATTTGACAAGGTTCTGGGCCTTAAACTCGGAGCAGATGATTACATGATTAAGCCGTTTGACTCAAACGAGCTGGTTGCCCGTGTCAAAGCTGTACTACGCCGTACCGCCATGATGCCGGAGCAGACAAGCGTCGCATTACATACCGACCACCAGGGAGACTATGTGGAATACGATAATCTTCTGGTTAACATGACAAACTACATGGTTATATTTGAGGGCAGACAGATTGAAATGCCGCCGAAGGAGCTCGAGCTTTTATATTTCCTTGCCAGCAAACCAAATCAGGTATTTACGAGAGACCAGCTTTTAGATCAGCTCTGGGGATATGAATATATCGGTGATTCCCGAACCGTCGATGTGCATATTAAGCGTCTGCGCGAAAAGCTGAACGACAAACATAATTGGGCAATTTCCACCGTATGGGGCAAGGGCTACAAATTTGAAGTCCGGTAACGCAGACCATATGTTTATTTGAGGTGTTAATATGAAGCATTCTATATTTGATAAAATATTTTTGGGGTTCCTGTTTCTGTCGCTTGCCGTATTCGGACTGACTGTATTTTATTCAACCTACGTTACCAGACAGACACTGATTGATGAGCGAACCGAGGTGTTGACAAACGAGACATTTCTCATCGCGGAGCAGACGATATCCGGATATATTCAGGAGCTGTATTCCTTGGATGAGCTGCAGAACAGACTGGATTATTACGGTGAAACGCTGAACGCAAGCATATGGATATTTGATAAGGACGGATTTCCGGTTGCCTCCTCTATAGCGGCAAACCATCCCGCATGTCCGAAAAATATTTATCTGCTCAATGCGGATATGGACCTCACGACAGCCCAAACCTTTACCGGCGACTTTTACGGCGCTTTTCAGGATGATGTCATCTCCGTTTCCATCCCTATCCAGACCAACGGACAGCCAAACGGCATTGTTTTTTTACATTCTACTATGGAGCAGCTAAACAATCTTCAGCAGGATATCATACGGGTTGCCTATGTTCCGTTTCTGGTCATGCTGATTATATCATTTGTACTGCTCGGCATCATATCGAGTAAAATTATGCGCCCAATCCGTAAGATAAATACGGTCGCTGAAGAATATTCAACCGGAAATTTCGAGACAAAGCTGAACATAAAATCCCATGATGAAATCGGGCATCTGGCAGCCACGCTTGAATACATGGCATCCGAGCTCTCCAAGCTGGATGAATACAGGCGTTCCTTTATCTCAAATATATCCCACGACTTCCGGTCCCCGCTTACCTCCATCAAGGGATATATCGAGGCAATACAGGACGGCACGATACCGCCTGAAAAGCAGTCAAAATATCTGGATATCGTTGTCGCGGAGACCAACAGGCTGACAAAGCTCACCTCCAGCCTGCTTGAACTGAATGATTTTGATTCATACGGAATCTGGCTGATGCGCAAGGAATTTGATGTAATCGATCTGGTTAAAAACGCCATGAATACCTTTGAGGGCAGATGCATCGAAAAGAACATATCCCTCATTCTCAACAATCATACCGAAAGCTCGATTGTATATGCAGACAAAACAAAAATCCAGCAGGTCATATACAATCTGCTGGATAATGCAATCAAATTCACCTCAGAAGGGAAAAATATTTATATCACACTTGCGGAAAAGAATGAAAAACTGTTTGTTTCCGTCAAAGATGAGGGCTGCGGTATCCCCGCCGACTCCTTAAAGAAAATATGGGTTCGTTTCTATAAGGCGGACACCTCCCGCGGAAAGGATAAGCAGGGAACCGGTCTCGGTCTTGCCATCACCCGCGAGATTGTCAAGGCACACGGCGAGAACATCAATGTCGTAAGCACCGAGGGCGTCGGCAGCGAATTCACATTCTCGCTATCCAAAATCACGCCTGAAATAACGGCAAAAACTGCCGAAGAATAGCAATATAATGAAACTGCCGCATCTTTACAGATTATCCCCCGGCTGTTCTTCGGTATCTGTATTTGCTATCTCGATGCAGAGTTCCTCCAGCTGTTTCGCATCCACGACATTCGGCGCGTCACTCATCAGGCAGGACGCATCCTTTACCTTCGGGAATGCTATGACATCACGGATAGAATCCTCCTGTGCCATCAGCATTACCAGTCTGTCCAGACCATAGGCGAGACCTGCATGAGGCGGTACACCATACTTAAATGCATTCAATAAAAATCCGAACTGCTCATACGCCTTCTCCATTGTAAAGCCGAGTGCAGCAAACATCTTCTCCTGCACATCATTCTGATGAATACGGACGCTTCCTCCTCCAATCTCAGTTCCGTTCAAAACGATATCATATGCTTTCGCACGCACTCTGCCCGGATCAGATTCAATATACTCCAAATCCTCCTCCATCGGCATCGTAAACGGATGATGCATCGCCTGATATCTTCCCAAATCCTCGTTCCACTCAAGAAGCGGGAACTCCGTAATCCATACAAATCTATACTCATCCTTGTGAAGAAGACCAAGCTGTTCCGCAAGCTCCAGACGCAGCGCACCCAACACATCATACACAAGCTTGCTCTTATCTGCCGCAAACAAAAGCAAATCTCCCGGCTTGCCGTCCATGGCAGCTATAAGCGCTGTCATTTCCTCTTCCTTCATGAACCTTGCAAAGGATGACTTGATGCTTCCATCCTCCAAAATTGCAATATAGGCAAGGCCTTTTGCGCCATAGCCCTTTGCAAAATCAACCAGCGCATCTATCTTCCTGCGCGGCATAGCACCCTGTCCCTCGGCATTGATACCACGCACATTTCCGCCTGCCTCAATGGCTCCCTTAAATACAGCAAAATCACAATCGCGCACAATATCCGTTACATCCTTGAGCTCCATGCCGAATCTTAAATCCGGCTTATCGGAACCGAAGCGGGACATCGCTTCGGCATAAGTCATACGCTGAATTGGCAGCTCGACATCAACTCCGATTGTCTCCTTGAAGAGCCTTGCCAGAAGTCTCTCATTCACGTCAATGACATCGTCTACATCCACAAAAGACAATTCCATATCAATCTGTGTAAATTCCGGCTGTCTGTCCGCACGTAGATCCTCGTCGCGGTAGCATCTCGCAATCTGAAAATATCTGTCATAACCGGAGCACATAAGCAGCTGCTTGTAAATCTGCGGAGACTGCGGCAGTGCATAGAACTGTCCCGGATGCACACGGCTTGGCACAAGATAGTCTCTCGCTCCCTCGGGCGTGGACTTGCACAGTGTCGGCGTCTCAATCTCAATAAAACCGTTTTCCGCAAGAAATGCTCTGGTCAATGTTGTCACCCTGCTTCGCATCATAATATTTTTCTGCAAATCCGGCCGTCTCAAATCAAGATAGCGGTATTTCAGTCTGAGCTCTTCCTTTGTCTTGCTGTTTTCCTCAATCGGAAACGGCGGTGTGTCCGACTCTGACAGGATACGGATATCAGATGCAATAATTTCGATATCTCCGGTCGCAAGATTCTCGTTTACGGCTCCGCCGCGCTTTGCAACCTTACCCGTGATGGCAGCCACAAACTCGCTTCTGAGCTTTTCCGCCTTTGCAAATCCCTCAGCACCGATATTTGCCTCCTCGAAAATGACCTGCAAAATACCGCTTCTGTCACGCAAATCCACAAAAATGATACCGCCCTTATTTCTGCTCTTCTGCACCCAGCCCATCACGGTTACCTCCGAACCGACCAGCGCATTGGTGACCTCTGTACATCTGTGGCTCCTGTGAAGCCCTTTCATTGACTCAGCCATCTCTATATCTCCTTATCCTTAAAAAATTCTACAAATTCTTCATATCCCTCGCTCATCATCTGCTCCTTCTGAAACTTCTTATTTTTCTTCATGATGGCGATGTTTACGATACTGCCATTCTCTCTCTCTTTTTTCGCTTTGTCAAGTATCGCAAGCAGCTTGTCTGACGGCATACCCTTTTCAATCAGGTATGCGGTCTTTGCACCTGCACCCGGCACCTTGAAATCACGCTCCAAAAGCAGCATGACAATACGTTCAAAGCCGATGGAAAATCCGCACGCAGACGTTGCCTGTCCGGTAAACTTTCCTATCATCTCATCATAACGTCCGCCGCCGCCGACGGAACCGCCGAACTCATCCATCGAAATCTCAAAAATCGGACCAGTATAATACGACATGCCGCGCACCAGCGTCGGATCAAACGCCATCTTAAACTCTGCCGACTTTGTGCACTCCACACTGTTGATAATCGTCTCGAGGTTGTCTGCAATCTCCTCGTCCAGCACATCCCCAAGCGTTGCCTTAAGAAAACGAACGCCCTCGATATCGCCGCTCACCTGCTCAAACAGCGCCAGATACTTTGATACAGATTCCTCCGCGTACCCCGACGCAAGCAGCTCCTCACGCACGCCATCCAATCCGATTTTATCCATCTTATCCAGAATGATAAACACCGTATCATAATCCGCCCCGGCAAATCCGCTGTATGCCGCCATCGCCTTTAAGATACGTCTGTCGTTGATACGAATCGTAAAATTCTTAAAATCCAGCTTGCCGAGCAGGGTTGTGGCTGCCAGAATCAGCTCGATCTCCGCGAGTATCGTCGGCTCGCCCAGTATATCAATATCGCACTGCATGAACTGTCTGTATCTGCCGCGCTGTGGTCTGTCCGCCCTCCACACGTTTCCCATCTGAAGCGCCTTGAACGGACTCGGCAGCTCATTTACATTGTTTGAGTAGTACCTGCAAAGCGGAACCGTCAAATCATACCGGAGACCGCCGTCCACCAAATCAAGTTCCTCCTTCGCCTCGTCAAGCCTGAGCTTCTCACCGCGCTTTAAAATCTTGAAAATCAGCTTTTCATTCTCGCCGCCCTGCTTGCTGTTCAGGTTCTCTATATGCTCCACACAGGGCGTCTCCATGGAGTTAAAACCAAATGTCTTATATGTCTCCTTAATCAATCCGATGCAATAATCACGGATTGCCATCTCCTTCGGTAATATATCCTTCATGCCTGTAACAGGCTTTTTCTTCATCACTTCTGATTCCTCCTTAAAAAATATATTATCTATTTTATCATGTCTTTCCGGGCGAGCATCTCATCAAACCTGTCTATATAGTCGTCAACCGATTTGCAGTTTTCAACTCTTTCCACACGATTCTCATCATGGTACGTCAGCTTTGTCGAAGCCCCTGCTCCTACTGCAATAATGTCAGTCATCTCCTCCATGATTAATATGTTATAAAGACATTCGCATCCCTTTTTTGAATATCCTACATTTTCAAGGTTTCCGCCGATATTTTTCTGGCGGTACAAATAATACGGTTCCATGCCAAGCTCCGCTGCCGCCTCCGCCGCAAGCGCATGCATGGAATCCATATCCTGATTAATCGACATACCATATGTGTCCATCTGCTGCCGCAGATTTGATGCCCGCTTAATTGCAAGCGAGTGGACCGTGATGCTCTCCGGCTTCAACGCTTTCACCTGCTCCAGTGTATACCGCATACTGTCCGGATTCTCACCCGGCAGTCCGGCAATCAAATCCATATTGATATTGTCAAAACCCTCTCTTCTTGCCAGAGCAAATGCTTCCCTTGCCTGCGCAGCCGTGTGAGCCCTTCCTATTGTCTTCAATGTCTCATCATTCATCGTCTGCGGATTAATACTGATTCGGGTAACGCCGTGATTTTTCATGACACGAAGCTTCTCCGCCGTAATGCTGTCCGGTCTGCCGGCTTCTATCGTGTATTCCTCCGGATATACTCTGTCTTCTCCGGCATATCTGCCCAGCCCGTAAAGCTTATCTATCCCGTCAAGCAGTTTCTCTAAGAGCTCGTGGCTGATTGACGTGGGCGTGCCGCCGCCTATGTATATCGAGATCAGTCTTTTATCCTTATATAACTCTGCAGCATAAGCCAGCTCCTCTATTAATTTATCTATATATATTGCAGCTTTATCCCTGTATGCCGCAATCGGATAGGACGTAAATGAGCAGTAAAGACACCGGCTCGGGCAAAACGGAATCCCCGCATACAGGCAATAATCACGATTAAAGTCAATCCCCTGTACCAGCGACAGCTCCTTTTCAGCCACCTGTGTTGCCAGTCTGGCCTTTCCGATGCTTGTATCATAGACCTTCTGATAGTACGCCACCGTACTGTCAAAATCCATCCCGGCATTCAGCTGCTTCACGGCAATCTTCGTCGGTCTCACACCTGTCAAATCTCCCCACGGAAGCTTCCGTCCCGTATAAGAACACAGAAGCCCGTAGGCTGACCGCTTTAGCCGGTTGCGGAAGGCTGCCTTGTCACGGTAATCTCCCGCAAGCTTCTCAAATGCGATATATTCCACGTCACAGATATTTCCATCCCGATCCGATGTCTTCGGTACCGGTAAGCCCAGTGCCAGAACCGTTACGCCCTCAGTATACTTTGCCCGGAACACAAGCTGTATCTGCTGTCCATCGGACTGCTCCGCAATCCTGACGCCCGGATAAAATGCCATAAGCATGGCTCTGATATCATTATTATATTCCTGCCGGTTCTGTATTAACAAAATCATTGGCTCCCATTACCCCGTATTTCCGAAATACCGCCGAAGCAATATCTAGAAATACGGATTCATCTCCTTCTCCCGCTTAATACTTGTTCTTTCGTTATGTCCCGGATATACCGTCACATCTCCCGGAAGGACAAGCAGCTTCTTCTCAATATTCTCGAGCAGAGCATGTCCGTCGCCGGTCGGAAAGTCCGAACGTCCGATACTTGCACAGAACAGCGTATCACCGGAAAAAAGCAGCTTCTCCTCCGCAAAATAATAGCACATTCCGCCCTGCGTATGACCCGGAACATGAATACATTTTACATCGGTTCCCAGCAAAGTAATACTCTGATTATCCTCAACATACACGTCAGCCTCCGCTGTCATCGGCTCCCCCAGCATAGCCGAAAGGTTTAGAGCAGTGCTCGACAAAACCGCCTGTTCCTCCCTGCCGATATAAACGCGGATATCCGGATACGCCTCCCTCAGTCCGGCAAGTCCGCCAATATGGTCATAATGCCCGTGTGTAAGCAGTACCGCAACAGGCGTCAAATTCTGATTTTGATACATTCTAATAAGATAATCCGCTCTCGCTGCCGGATCTACAATAACTGCCTCCCTTGTGTCCGTATTAGCGATTGTGTAACAGTTTGTCGCCATGGAACCCAGCACATTTGTTATGGTAATTAAATTTGCCATGTTATCTCCTTTCCTCTCTAAGACCTGACAGGGTCTGCCCTGCTTAGCCCGCTGTTCTCTCTATATCTATAATACCCTCAATACCTCTGATTTTTGCAATAATTTTGTTCAACTGTTCCTTCGAGCGAATCTCAAACTTGACGGAAACAGTCGCCTTGCCCTGCTTATTCACCCTAACATTCATTCCTGTCAAATTAATCTTCTCCTCATTAAATACCTTTGACAGTGCAAACACAAGTCCCTGACTGTCATTTGCGTATATAATAATCTCCGTGCTGTAGAGATTTGAATCCTGAACCTGACCGTCCGCCCAGTCAGCCTCTATCAGCCGCTCCCTGTCAAACTCATCCATGCAAAGCACATTAACGCAATCCGTTCTGTGAATGGAAATGCCGCGTCCCCGGGTAATATATCCTACAATTTCATCTCCGGGCACAGGCGCACAGCATTTTGAAAAACGAACTGCCACGTCATCCATTCCCTTGACGATAATACCGCCCTTCGGAATCCCGTTTCCTCGTCCCGGGGTATTTATCTTCTTGACAATCTGGTCCTCCGTGAGCTTATTGGCCTCTTCCTTTTTATACTCCTCCAGAAGCCGGTTGACAATCTGTCCCTCCTTCAGTCCACCGTGCCCCACGGATGCCATAAGTGCATCCCAGTTGGCAAAATTATATTTCTTTAATACAAGCCCCATCAGCTCAGGTCTCAGCAAGTCAGATAAGATGATCGATTTCGCCTTGCAGTACGCAGCCACCGCATCCTTGCCGCGCTGTATATTATCCTCCTTGTTCTCCTGCCTGAACCACTGGTTAATTTTCGTCTTTGCCTGAGAACTCTTTACAACGGAAAGCCAGTCCATGCTTGGACCCTTCGAGTTCTGTGAGGTAATGATTTCCACCCGGTCACCATTGTGCAGCTCCGTCTCTATCGGCACCTGACGGCCGTTCACTCTGGCTCCTATCATTTTATTGCCGACCGCAGTATGGATACTGTAAGCAAAATCAATCGGCGTAGAGCCCTTAGGCAGATTTTTTACATCCCCCGCCGGTGTAAAGCAGTATACCTGATCCGAGAACAAATCCAAGTCTGTCTTGACAAAGCTCATGAACTCCTTATTGTCCGTCGTATCTGTCTGCCACTCCAATATCTGACGCAGCCAGCTCAGCTTCTGCTCCTCGCTGTTCTTGGAATTACCGCCCTCTTTATATTTCCAATGCGCGGCAATACCATACTCAGCCGTCCTGTGCATCTCGTACGTCCGAATCTGAATCTCAAACGGCCTGCCGCCCGGTCCAATCAACGTCGTATGCAGCGATTGGTACATATTTTGCTTTGGCATGGCAATGTAATCCTTAAAACGGCCCGGTATCGGTTTATATTTCTCATGTATAATGCCAAGTGCAGCATAACAGTCACGCACCGTATCAACCTTGATACGAATTGCGTGGATATCATATATCTGATCCAGCGTTTTGTTCTGTGTAATCATCTTTTTATATATGCTGAACAGATGCTTTACCCTGCCGTCCACCTCTGCCTTTATATCCGATTCCTCCATGTAGCCTCTGACCTCATTTACCATCTGTGCAATAAAATCCTCTCCGGCATGCAGTCTTGTCATGACCTCCTCCTTCAGGGACGTATACACATCAGGATACAGATACTGCATGGACAAATCATCAAGCTCAATTTTTATTTTGGAGATACCCAGCCTGTGGGCAATCGGAGCATAGATATCCATCGTCTCCCTTGCCTTTTCCAGCTGCTTCTGCGGGGACTGATACTGCAATGTCCTCAGATTATGCAGTCTGTCCGCAAGCTTAATCAAAATAACCCGGATATCCTTTGCCATGGCAAGGAACATTTTACGGAGGTTTTCCGCCTGAATCTCAATCTTGTCCTGAGAAAGGTCGAGCTGTGTCAGCTTGGTCACACCATCCACCAGCAGCGCAATTTCATCTGAGAATTCCGCTGCAATCTGCTCCGTGGTCATAACCGTATCCTCCACCACATCATGCAGAATCCCGGCTATAATCGTCTCCTTATCCAATTCCAGCTCAGCCAATATAATCGCTACACACAGAGGATGGATAATGTATGGCTCTCCCGATTTTCTCTTCTGATTCTTATGCGCTTCGGCTGCGATTGAATAAGCCTTCTCTATCTGTGAGACATCCGAAGACGGATGATATTTACGAATCGTATCGAGCAGCTGGGAATATAATTCCGCCGGCGGTGTAAAATCATCCGGCTTGCTTATTTCATTCTTTAACGAATTCTGAGACATTTTGATTTCCTCTGCCATACCAATCACTTCTTTCCGTAGTAATGTAATATATCTCTTCTATTCTCCTTCGTACTGCACAACAGACGCAATATCATAATCCTTTAAAAGCTCACGCGCATGCAGGTCACTAAGCTCAATCAGAAAAATCATTTTCACCACTTCTCCGCCAAGCTCCTCAATCAGCCTCGCCGCCGCCTGAATCGTTCCTCCGGTCGCAATCAGATCATCCACCAAAACCACCTTGTCCCCCGGTTTGATGGCATCCCTGTGAAGCTCTATGGTAGCAGAGCCATACTCTAACTCATAATCCGCCGACACGGTCTCCCGCGGCAGCTTTCCTTTCTTTCTTACCAGAGCAAATCCTTTTTTATTCATATATGCCAAAGGTGCGCCAAATATGAACCCCCGGGACTCGGCTCCCACAAGCAGATTAA
Organism: uncultured Bacteroides sp.; assembly: GCA_964405715.1. Classification (GTDB taxonomy): domain Bacteria; phylum Bacillota; class Clostridia; order Lachnospirales; family Lachnospiraceae; genus Coprococcus_C. The sequence goes on along the minus strand of CAYOOW010000008.1, from coordinate 57,824 downwards.
AGTCAACTCCGTCAAGCAGCTTATTCATCTCGTCTATCGCAAGCTGAAAGCCCTCCGCATTCTCGGTAACGCCTGTGACATCCCTGAAAATGATTCCTTTCTTCGGAAAATCGGGGATACTGATAATATAATCTTCTACCCTTTTCATATTGGTCATCCTCTTTTCTTATCTTGATTTGCGGTACATCACCGGTCTTACCTGCACGGTTTCATGGCCGCCATACACGTTTACATCCGGATAATATGCCACATCCAGTAAAATATCATTGGGCAAACCCTTTAACATTTTATCACATTCTTCCTCATGAAACCACAACTTTATGCATGTAATAAAGTTATTTGCGTGAAAGTCTATGCCCTCCGTGCAGTATCCCTCACTATCCTTAAATGTAATTCGGATATACTGCCGCTCCGAACCCACGAATTTCGCCCGACAGACTCTCATTCCCGCCTGTCCGAAGACGGGTTTTTCGTTTCCGCAGCCAAACGGCTCCAGAAGGCGCAGATCCTCGACCAGCTTCGGCGTAATATAGGACATCGGCATCGGCACATCTATACGCAGGACAGGCGTCAGGTCCTCCTCCGTCATGTGCTGTTTTTCATTCAGCAGCCTGCGAAAGCCGTCCAGATTTCTCTCTTCAAGCGAAAAGCCTGCCGCCATGGCATGACCGCCGTACTTTACCAGAAGATGTCCGCATTCCGTCAGTGCGTCAAACATATGATACCCCTCTATGGAACGTCCTGAGCCTTTAAGCATGCCGGATTCAGAACGTGTGACCACATAAACCGGCCGGTAATACTGTTCGCGTACACGCCCGGCCACGATTCCCGCAAGACTCTCATGCAGCTCTGGCAGAAAAATCACAAGTACCTTATCCTCTGCCAGATAGCAATCCACCTGCTCAAGCGCACTCCGCACACCTTTCTCCGTCATCTCCTTGCGGAGCATATTCAAATCACGCATCTCCCCGGCCAGCGCCATCGCTTTATCTTCACTACCACACAGCAAAAGCTCCATGCCCTTCTTCGCACTTTCCAGCCTCCCCGCCGCATTCAGGCATGGCCCCAGCACAAAGCCCAGATGATAGGAATAAATATGTTCTCCTGCAAGTCCGTTCGCCGCAATCAGCGCACGCAAGCCGGGATTCAATGTGCGCGGGAGAATTTCCAGTCCCTTTCTGACATAGATTCTGTTCTCATCCGTCAGCTCCATGACATCGCACTGCGTCGCGATTGCCACAAACTCTATGTACTGTTCCTCATTCTCCCACGGCTGTCCCATCATCGCATAAAGATGGCGTATGAGCTTATATACTACCGCCGCACCGCACAGCTTCTTATAAGGATACTTACAATCCGCACGTTTTATATCAATAACCGCATCGGCAGGAACCAGCCTGTATCGGCGATTTCCTTCTTCATCCGGCTCATAAGGCACCTCGTGATGATCTGTAACAATCACGGTCATACCATATGCCTTTGCCAGCTCCACAGCAGAAAACGCTGCGATTCCATTGTCACAGGTAATAATCGTATCAATACCATCCTCATAGGCATCCCGAATCATCCGCTCATTAATCCCGTATCCATCCGCCACTCTGTCAGGTATCTCGTAGGATACCACGGCGCCAAGCGTGCGCAACCCGTCATATAATATGTAATTTGACATTATTCCGTCCACGTCATAATCGGATATAATTCTTATTGACCTGCCTGTCCTGATTTTTTCCTCAATAATCCCACAGCCAAGCTCCATATCTGCCATATCCGCCGGGTTGTGAACATCAGCCAGTGTACCATGCAGATAACGCTCTATATCCGTATCCCCGACAATATCACGATTTCTGATTACACGGGCCACAACCTGATCAATCCCAAACCGCTGCGCGATTGCTTTAAAATCAGCTCTTTTCCCATATACTGTCCACCTGGTTTCCATCACTGCCTCCTCGCCAAATAAAATCGGGCAGCCACACTAAGTCAATCTCAATGCAGCTGCCCGGTCAGACACGCAGGCCGACGCCTACGCTTTCTTCTTTTTACCAAGCCTCTTCATATAGTACCACAACGGACCTGTTATGCACACGGAGGAGTACGCGCCGCACACAATACCCGCCATCAGTGTAAATGTAAATTCCTTCAGTGAAGATACGCCCATAATAAACAGTACCAACACCATAATAAACGTTGTCAGGGATGTGTAAATCGTTCTGGTAAATGTCTGTGCAATGCTTGTATTGACAATTTCATCGAGCCCGCACTTGGTATCCATCAGCTTTCTGTTTTCACGAATACGGTCAAAGATGATAATCGTCGCATTGATTGAGTAACCGACAATCGTGAGCATGCATGCAATAAACGTATTACCGACCGACAGCCTCCCGATTGCATAGATTGCAAACACGACCATAACATCATGCACCAGAGCAATCACTGCACTGACGCCGAACTTCACATCAGAGAAACGAATCGCGATATAGATAAGCATCAAAACCGACGCAATAATAATCGCAATAATCGCATCCTTCTTCATCTCCCCGCTGATTGTGGAGCTGATACCCTGGGACTCAATCTCAGACACATCAAAATTGCTTCTGAGTGCATTCTCCAGCGCTTCGGTCTGTCCATCCTCCTCGGACAGTTCACTCGTCTTGAATATAACCTGATTTGTACCCTCAACAGTCTGTATCTGAATATCCGATGCCGAAATCTGAATTGCCTCTGTAATAACAGGAACAACCTCTTTTTCAGCCCGCTCCAGCGTATATGTCTCATTGAAGGTTACGGTTGTCGATGTACCGCCTGTGAACTCAAGACTGTAATTCATCGCCTGACCGCTGTTAGATTTATTAATCGGCAGAAATACGATACCTGCGATAATCACCAAAGCAGACAGGGCAAAGCATATCCTTGCATTCTTCACATACCGGCGCGCCCTCGGCTCCCTTGCCTTACCGAAGCACTTCACATTTGTAATGCCCAGATTTACAATCGCATTCAGCAGCAGCCTTGTAACAACAAGCGCCGTAAACATAGATAAAATAATACCGAGCATCAATGTCGTTGCAAAGCCCTTTATGCTTCCCGTTCCAAGAATCATCAATACGAATGCTGCAATCAGTGTCGTAATATTTCCGTCCACAATCGCGGACAAAGCCTTTGAGAAGCCTGCTGTAACCGCATTCTTCACATTGCTTCCCGCTGCAATCTCCTCTTTGATACGTGTAAATATAATAACATTTGCATCCACCGCCATACCGATTGAGAGGATAATACCTGCGATACCCGGCAGTGTAAGCGTAATTCCCTTAACACTCAGAATAAGCATCAGAATCACTACATAAGCAGCCAGTGCAAACGATGCAACCACACCCGGCACCAGATATATGATAATCATAAGCACACATACGATGCAAAGACCTATAGCACCCGCCTTTAAGCTGGTCGAAACAGCCTCCTGACCAAGCTTTGCACCGACAATATTATACTGAAGCTGTGACAGCTCCAACGGCAGAGCGCCAATCTTGATTGTGTCCGCAAGCTGTTCAGCCTCCTCATATGTCGTTATCTTGTTAATCACCGCGCTTCCGTCTGTAATCGCGGTCTGCACGGTAGGTGCGCTTGCAATACTTCCGTCATAGATGATATAAATCGGTAAACCCACATTTGCCTCGGTAGCCTCGGCAAACTTCTCTGTACCCTCATCCGTAAATGAAAGCTGAACAACATAGTCCTTCTGACCTGTTTCGGAATTATCCACACCGGCCTGTGCATTCCTGATATCCGCACCCGTGAGCAGCGGCGTATAGTCCTCTCCGGCCTCACGCTTCTGCTCATTTGTCGAATCCAAAAACTCCAGCTGTCCCGGTGTACCGAGGTCCTCCAATATATCATGTGCATCATACTTGGCCGTATCGACAGGTATCTCAACCGTAATTCTGTCATTGCCCTCCTGATATACCTCGCCCTCCGAGCTGTATGAATCAACTCTTCGCTGCAGCTTATCAATCGTTGCATCTATCTCTTCACCCGTCGGATTCGGGGTTGTTATCTGATATGTCACAGACAAACCGCCCTGTAAATCAAGTCCCAGCGGAATACTTTTCATTTTACCTGTCTTGTTAGATCCGACACCCATAACTGCCATATAAATACCGCCTGCCAGAAGCAGCAGGAATACCAAAATGGCAATTACGGCATTTCTTTTTGCCTTTTTCATTCTCTTTCTCCTTTTTTTATTTTTCGTCACCGAAATCTACTGTGAATCCGTCGGATTCCCATCTGCCAGTGCCGCCTTTATCATAATCGCGCACTCAACACGTTTCTGCTGCAGCCTGCAGCCTATATCATATGCATCCAGTATCGTGCCATGAAACTGATACGAGTTCGCTGCGCATCCGCCGCTGCAATAAAATCTTGCAAAGCAGTCCTTACACTTGTCCTTCGCATAAACATTACACAGCTTAAACTCCTCCACAATATCTGTCCGCTTTATTCCGTCGTATATATTGCCAAGCAGGAAATCCTCATTTCCCACGAACTGGTGGCACGGATATAAATCTCCCCCCGGTGTCACCGCCAGATACTCCGTACCCGAGCCGCAGCCCGACAAACGCTTGTACACACAGGGCCCGCCGTTTAAATCAATCATATAATGGAAAAAGGTTACCGGCTTACCCACCCTGCAGCGTTCAATGATATCCTTTGCCAGCTTGTCATACTCATCACAAATCCTGTCTATATCCTCCTCCCGGATAGCAAACGGGCTCTCATCCGGCGAGACGACCGGTTCAATGGATATCTCCTTAAATCCAAGGTCAGCCATACACTTAAAGTCCTCTGTAAAATCCAGATTCTGTCTGGTAAACGTCCCTCTGACGTAATAGCTTTTGTCCCCTCTGCTTTCCACAAACCTCTGAAACCTCGGAACAATGATATCGTAGCTGCCCTTACCGTTTCGCGTCGGCCGCATTGCATCATTCACTTCCTTACGGCCATCCAGACTGAGCACCACATTCGATATCTCCCGGTTACAGAAATCCATGACCTCGTCGTTAAGCAGCATCCCGTTTGTCGTCAGCGTGAACCGGAAATTCTTACCGGTCTCCTTCTCTCTGCTCCTGCCGTAAGCCACGATTTCTTTCACGACATCAAAATTCATCAAAGGCTCACCGCCGAAGAAGTCTGCCTCAAGATTCACCCGGTTACCGGAATTTTCTATCAAAAAGTCAAGGGCACGCTTGCCAACCTCGGGGCTCATCAGCTCCCGTTTCTGTCCGTGATACTCACCCTCATCCGCAAAGCAGTATCTGCATGCAAGATTACAGTCATGGGCAATATGCAGGCAAAGCGCCTTAACCACCGTCTTTCGCTTTTTAAAATCAATAATGACATCCTCATAAACATCCTCCGTAAAAAGCTGCCCGTTTTCGACAAGCTCCCCGATATCGGCATATGCATCGCGGATGTCCTCCACCGTATATTTATTCCCGTACTTTTCCGTCATGGCGGCTATAATAGCATCCAAATCGGAACTCTCATAGCGTGCAATCATATCATAAACCAGCTCATCCACCACATGAACCGAGCCGCTGCACACATCAAGCACGATGTTATATCCATTATTCCTGTACTGGTGTACCATACCATATACTCCTTAAAATAACGCAACGAAAGAGGACTATCTCAGGATGGTCCCCTTTTGCCGTTATGCAATATGTATTACTGATATTTTACTTATTCTCGCAGCTCTGATTGCCGACCGTACATGAGGTCTTGCATGCTGACTGGCAGGAAGTCTGACATTCGCCGCAACCGCCCTTTGCAACAGTACTCTTCAAGGTTTTCTCAGTCAAGGTCTTGATTCTCTTCATAATACATGCCTCCTTAAAATACGAAGCCATAAAAAGCTCCAATAAATACCTATAGCATACCACACTTTATCCATAATTAAAAGTATTTTTTAACTTATCATTCCGCCGAGCGTGCCTCCGCCGATACACAAAAGCAGCGTCGAAAGTCCGTCCTCCGCTATGATATGACCGCCCTTTGCAGTCACAAGGGATGCCCCGAAAATAATCATTACATAACACAGCCCAATCAGGCAGCCCCACAAAAATTTCTTTTGCTTCATATGCTTTCCCATACAGAGACCGCCAACCGCCGCAGCAAAAATGTAGATAAACGTAATTGCAAATTCCACCGTCCTCTCATTCAAGCCCAGCTTATACATGGCAAACGCAAGCCCAAATAAAGCAACGCCGGTTACAATATAAGCCAGAATCAGGGATTTCAATCCGCTGGCAAGTCCATACGTCTTTGACATATCCGTTCCTCCATACACATAATATTGCATTGCATGTGGTTTCATTCAGCCAACCACTGCATGCGCCTATTAATAGTATATGTATGAAAGCGCCCGGGTATGTCTATGCCCCGGCCATTTTTGTCTTTGACTCCTCCACAATCTCTCCCGCTTTCTTGAGCGCTGTTTTCGTGATAATCGGGCCTGCCAGCTCGTAGATTACAACGCCGCAGAGCACAACTGTTTTGATTCTGGCACCATATTCCGGGAGCGATGCGGCAGCGGACGTGGCGAGCCCGATTGCAACGCCCTCCTGCGGAACCAAAGTAAGTCCCAGCCATTTACTTACAATCCCCGGCGCCCTGGACACCCTCGCGCCAAGCCACGCGCCAAGCGTCTTGCCAATGACGCGTCCAATAACATAAACCGCGCCTACAACGCCCACTGAGGTTATAATTGTAACATCCAGTGATGCCCCGGATATAATGAAAAACATCATATAGACCGGCGGTGTAATCCTCTCCAGCGGCTCGTATATTTTCGTCCTGTATCGAGACAGATTTACAAAAACCATGCTGAGCATCATGCATGCAAGCAGGGAAGAAAATCCGACCAAATCCGATACACCCACGCACAGGCAGATCATCATAATCGTTATCGCCAGACGATTTCCGCGTCCCGTATATATGTTTACTGCCAGCACCATCAGAATACCTAGCAGCGCACCGAAAGCGAGTCCTCCGATAATCTCAATCAACGGATCCACAAGTAGCTTCCCAATCGGGGCATCCCCATGGGAGCTGATTACATTTGCGACTGCCATGGAAATACCAAACGCCATCAGCGCAACCGCATCGTCCAAGGCAACAACCGGAAGCAGCGTATTTGTAACCGGTCCCTTCGCCTTATATTGCTTTACAATCATAAGCGTGGATGCCGCTGCAGTCGCCGATGCAATCGCACCCATTGCAAGTGCAAAGGTAATATCATATCCAAGCAAAATAAGCGCAGTGTCAACAACAGCCACCGCACCGATACCCTCCAGCACACCAATTACAATCGGCGCCCTTCCGACCTTTTTGAAAAAACTGATTTTAAACTCCGCACCAATCGAAAATGCAATACAGCCCAGCGCAAATTCCGTCACCGGTTCCATCCCGTCAAGCAAATCCTGAGATAAAATCTTCAGGCAGTGCGGGCCGAGCAACAGACCAACCACAAGATAGCCCGTTACATTCGGAACCTTAAGCTTTTTTACGGCCTTGCCCGCCAGAAGTGCGGCGATAAGCATGACTGCAATATATGTTAATGTATTCAAATTCATCCTTATGCCCCCAAGCCCTCGACAAATGAGACGGGCACACCGAACATAATTCCCGTATTCGGCTCATCCAGACCGACTACGTCCCTGATAATCCTTCCGGATTTCTCCATTTCCTCATTATTCATCACAAAAAGCATCGTTTTTACCACATCGTGCTCGTCATCATCTGCAAGTATTGATCTCAGCATTCCGAAAATCGGCAGATCATCCATCTGCTCAATAACGCTTGCCATGCCGACTCCATCTAAAATTGTGCCTCCATGCACGCCGTTTTCCGCCAATTCCTTGCATATCTCGGTTACCAGCTCCGCTTTTTTTAAAATTACAATTAAAAGATTCATTTTTACCTCCTTATCAGGCAAGACATCCATCTTCTGTCCTGCTATTACAATAATTCCCGTATACGCGTTATATCATCATACACCTGTTTCACATAAGGCGCAATCTCCTCATTTGGCTTTATCAGGTCAACCACCATGACCGGATAGAGTCCAGCAGTTCCTGCCGACTTGATTCCATTAATGGAATCCTCCACGGCAATCGCCTCGTCCGACCGCACGCCAAGCTCTTCACATGCTTTCAGATAAATATCCGGTGCCGGCTTGCCATGCTCCACCATGTCCCCGAAAATCAGTTTATCAAAATATTTATATATATCATGGTCTGTCAGATACCCTATGGCGCGCTCCCGCACGGTCGAGGTCGCAAGACCAAGCTTTATTCCGCGGCTGCTCAGATACGCAAGCGTTTCCCTGACGCCATATTTCAGCTCCACACCATGCTCCGCTATATATGCGTCCAGCTTTGCCATCATTTTCTCGCGGTACTCCCAGTAATCTATACCACGCCCGACAATCTGTTCAAAGGCTGCCTTGTTCGTGTATTTGTTTCCGCCCGCAATCCTCTCACAGGCGCGCACCATCACATCCTCCGGGATTCCACGGCTTGCGCCCTCCTCCAGCTGAAATCTTCTGTATAATTTCTCCGTGTCCGTAATGACACCATCCATATCAAACACAACCGCCTTAAACATCTCTGTCACCTCTCGTCTGCCCGGACACAGATTGCCGAATAATTATCCGTCCTTGTCATATCCGCCCTGCTTTCCAGCAAATTACGCATCGCTGCAAGCCAGCCCTCCGCGCTGTCCGTGCTGCGGTAAAGCGTAAGCATCTCCTGCTCCTCCACGTACTCCCAGAAACCATCTGTCATCATAACAAACGCATGCGGTTCCCCGCGCTCCAAAATTCCGCTCAGCTCAAAGGACTTTTTCCCCCACTCTGCTCCCATCACACGGAGGAGTTTATTTCTATCCTCATGATGGCGTATATCGGACTCCTTTATCTCACCCATATCACACAGCAGCTGTACCATGCTGTGATCTCTGGTTCTCTCATAAGCATTTCCATTTTGGAAGATATGATACAGGCGGCTGTCACCGATATATCCCCACTTCATCTGTGTATCTGTCACCACCAGCACGACCAGCGTCGTCTTCATCGCATTCATCATGCCGCGCTCCCGCTGCAGGGCAAGCAGTCCGGACTGCGCAGTCTGAAAAGCCTCCCGCAAAAATGTCGGTGAGTCTCCATGTACCCGAAACATCTCTGCAACCGTCTCTGCCACATACGCCGACGCTGCCTCTCCACACTCATGTCCTCCGAGACCGTCACAGAGAATAAAGCACTCTTCAGTCCCGTGAACAGCATGCTGCACATAATCCTCATTATTATCCCTGCCGCCCGGATTCGTAATCATTGCCGAATCTATCATCCACACTTCCTCCGTTAAACGAATTCCACCTTCTGCCACTTCATCTTATCACAGGCTCCATCAAAAGTACATACGAAACTTCCCTCACAAATCAAAAAAAGACTGCCGCATACAAACAAAACCGCCGCATGCAGGTAATATGGCAGTTTTGTTTGCATGCGGCGGTTCCGCCTTTTATTCGTTTAATTTTATTCTTTCTGTTTCTTTTTCCGTCGCAGAATTATAAATATGATTATGCCTGCAAGAATGACGATTCCGGTGATAATACATATCCATAATACAAGATGGGATTCCTGACCGAATCTGAACTCAATCGTCTGCTCCGCTTCATTTCCCGCCTCATCGACAGCCCTCATGCAAAGGGTATAATTACCCTCTTTTGTAACATCAATATGTGCTGTATTGTTTGATACTACCTCAACCTCACCGTTTAAGGTAACGGATGTCAGGATATCCTCCTCAAGCTGGAGAGATACATCTATAGAATATGCCTCCTGCTTCACCTCGCCGTCCTCAACACCGGTCACAATAAACACAGGCGCTCTGGTGTCAAGCACGAAGGAAACCGACATCTCACTATAATGGCCAAGCTCATCCTCCGCCGTGATGAGGAGTGTATAGGAGCCGTCCTCCACCGCAGATACGCCATCGTATTCACTGCCGTTTAAATACATATGTACGTCACATACCGTCAAATCCGAAACCATCTCATCCAAATCGAAATCCAAATCAAACGCGTTGAGAACAGCGCCATCAAAATCCTCTAAGCCCGTAATCTTCGGTGCAGTCTTATCCACCGTAAAATGTACCGTGCCGGTATGACTGTTTCCTGCCGCATCCTTTGACGTTATCGTTATATCATAGATACCATCATGCTCAAAGGATTCATCAATCACAGTAGGATTTCCATGCTGGTTGAAGGACGAAAACGAAAGCTTTGTAACCTTTCCGTCGCTATCTGTTCTCGTACCCTCAATTGAAACAGTCTTTGAATTATAGAAATCATCGGCTATCTCGGCACGAAGCTCTACCGTCTTATCCGTTATATCATAATTATTTACGCCTGTCAGCGTGATTACAGGAGCTTCACGGTCAATCGTGAAGGTCTGCTCCTTTGATACACTGTGGCCTGCACGGTCAGCTGCCTTAAACTCCATTCTGTAAACGCCGGTCTCCGTCAATGTCTCGGTAACCACTGTCTCGTATGCTGTCGGTATAATGTTTACCGTCTTATATACACTCTCCTCACTGCCATCTCCCGCCCTGCGGTAAATCGTGATTGAACCGCCGGCATCCTTCCAGAACGCCTCCTTCATCGAAAAGCTGACTGTTGCAGCGCTTGCGGAGGTTCCTCCGCTCGCAGCGCCTGATATGGTAAGCTCCGGTGCAGTCTTATCTATTCTGAAGCTGACGCTTCTGATCGCACTTTGGTTATCTGCCATGTCAACCGCGTAGAAATTCATGGTATAATCAGCCTCTTCACCGAAGGTAAAGCTGCGTGCATCAGTTGTCAGATACTGCGATACAGTGGTTGCCTGATCAGGCTTTGTCTGTACGACCTGATAGTGGAAATCACCCGCATCAGCAGTCATATCTGCCACCGACACGGCAACGGTACTGTCTGACATGCAGTCAACCACGCCATATTCCTCCGAATAAGGCAGTCCGTTTAATACTAAGGAAATACCGGGCACGGATTTATCTATAATGAACTCGACCTGTTTTTCCTCCGCGTTATTATCAGACATATCCGTCGCGTTAATCTTGATGACATGTCTGCCCTCCGCAGATATCGTCACCTGTCCGACCGCCTTGTCCCATGATACATCAATCGTTTTCCCATTATCCGTGACCGTAATGCTCTTGATATTGTCATCATAACAGGTAAATTTAACGCCAACGTCAGAGCGATAGTACATATCCGTTCCATCCTCCCTCGTCGACTTGCCGCCTGCCGTACCTGAGCTGATTTGGGCCGTTACAACAGGAATCGTATTATCTACACGGAAAGTCTTTACCTTTGTCTGCGCCGTATTACCTGCCATATCCTGTGCCGTAACCGTTACCTTGTATTCTCCGTCAGGCGCACCGTTTTCAATCTGATGGGATAACAGCTCGGACAAGCCTGTTTCCTCCTTCGCAGATAAGGACACCTGCTTCGTACTTCCATTCGGATATGTGATGGTCATAACCGCAGTCTGAATCGTCAGGTTATCCGAAACTGTCGCAGAAATCGCCGGATACCCGACAATCGGTGTCGAACCGTTATATCCCGTGACATTGATATCGCCGATCTCAGGTCTTGATGCATCTACTTTAATAAACGCTTCTGCTCCCTGATTGCTGTTCCCTGCTGTGTCCTGAGCAGTAAATACGACTCTTGTACCCGCTGTCGTCGCTGATTCCGGTATCGCAAGAGCGGTTGCAGGCACATATGTATGACTTGTCGCATCCACAGGAATTACCTGTGAGGATACATTTGCATTCTCATCTGCCGCATTACTGATGGTATAGCTCGCATTTGCCAGAGGTGACTCATACGAAGTATCTCCGCTCACAATCTCATAAGGCAGTGTATATTCCTTTTGCCAGCCAAGCCCTGCAAGCGTTGAAAGAGCATTTCCCTGCTCGTCTCTGATAATCGGGGCACTGATATCATAAAGAATATCTCTCAAGTTTTCTCTTGTATCGTAGTCTGTATTTTCTGTTTTTACAGTGATTATACCACTCTGAATCAGACTATTAATGCTTGTATCTGTCGGTATCTGATATGTGAATTGGGCTGTATACAGCTTTGATTTTTGGTCACACGCATCTGATATGTTACTGCTTGACGCTTCAAATCCTGTTTCTGTGCCATTTACCGTTGCCTTCAAATCAACAGAAGTAATCTTTACACTTGAAGTAACGGTTACAGTTAATATAAGTGTTTCATTTGTTGCAAATGACTCTGCTTCAGTTAAATTGACCGAATCACCATCTTTTTCGGATAATACCGGCGTTATCTTTGTGGTTTCAGACTGCTTGATTACTCTTGGAAGATATGTTGTTGTACTTTCATTTCCTGCCTTATCAGCAGCCGTTACGCTGACTGGCGATGCACTCGTTAAATTTGTTGCCAAGTCACTTACTTCTATTTGATGTACATATCCATATGCTTCATTATCATACAAGAAATCATAAGATGAACCCGTACACAAAATCGGCTTGTCAGCCAAACCGCTCTCACCGGTATCGGAGGCTGCAACAAAGTATCTGTACTTTGTGTCAGATGTTAATTCCAGCGGGTTGATATAATAATAAGCATCCGCATTGGTTCCCTCTATATTGCCTGCATCAACATCAGCCCAATCGGTTCCTCCATTTGTACTCTGCTGTAACACTGCCTGACTGATTGTCGGTGCATCAACATCATAGATTATGGAACCATAATTTAGGGTAGTATTCGCGCTGTCACCCTGTTTCCGATATACCAACGTAATATTCTCAAGCTTCTGTGATGTACTGCCAAGCGATTGTACAATGGTCGTATGGTAATAAGGACGAATGTAAGCACATTCTCCCGTTATAACTGTCTCCGTATTATAATAAGCTTTGTACCGGTATTCCGCATCCACTGTTCCACTTGAAGCCACGTCGGTCGTTGTCTTATCAGATTGCATGTCTATCTGGATTGACGGAGTTCCGTTGGTTTCACACCATTGTTTATTAATATATGCTGAATTGCCGTCAGCCGGCAAATCTATCCCTTGACTTCCATTGTTTGAACCCACTATCTTTGCTGAAGTTACATCAAAGCATGCTGCCATATTAACAAATGTTACTTCTTTTCCGTAAATTTGGTATGTACTGCTTCCCACATTCCCAGCTGCATCTGTCGCTGTAACTAGTATAGTTCCTTCTGTGGTAATAGAGACATTCTCATAAACATATTCTCCATTTTTACTTGGCGAAGATGTCGATGTACAATCCGTTGTTCCTAACTTTACTGTCGGATCACCCTGAATTATATCTTGTATCGTAAAGCTAATCCGTAATTTTTCAGATGAACCTAACGTAAATGTATCACTGGAAATATCGCTTTCTCCAATATCACTCCATGAATCTGATGCTCCATATTTCACTGTAAGATTACTGATAACCGGTGCCGTCACATCCAGATTGACCGGAGTTTCTGTAAATTTATATGTCAGTGGTCCTTCGTTTCCGGAAGCGTCATATGCAAAATAAGCCACACATCCATAATAAATTCCATCTGCATCTACTGAATCTTTACTTATAGTCAGAGCACTTTCCCCCCAATTTGTTACATCCGCAACATCCTCCGAAGTCGGCTCAGTATCACTCTTTATATATGCATATTTAATTGTACCTGCATGTATTTTACCAGACAAATCTGTATTTTCAGATAGAGTCGCCGATTTATATGCAGTATCCCTTGAGCTGACTTCTTCTTTAATATCACCAGCTCTATCACCACTCCAAAAAGGTGCTGTCAATGAAATTTTTTCAAATTTCCATACACCTATCAGGGTATAACCCATCACTTCATTCAGAGAATTAATCGCATTATCTCCTGAATCAGTAGTCGAAACGACTTTCGGTTTCATGTAAACTGCGATACCATACAGGTAGTCATTTTGCAAATTTTCAACTACTCTTCCATCTGATACTGTACAAGTTGATGTAACACTCTTTTCATATTTATTCGGTGTTCCGCCAGACTCAAGCTTTACATACTGCAGGTCATATCCAGAGAATTTTGCTTTATAACTATTACTATTACTATTATATGAATGATCCACGTCTTCCAGCAAAGTCGGTGCCGCAGCAAATGATAAGTTTTCTGCAAAATAACTGAGCGTCTGCTCTATTGGTGCTGTATCAGTACCATTAAACTTCATAAAATATACAGTATCACCATTAATAGTCTCTTCATACAATGCAACATCAGTATCGTTTTCTGATGGTGTGAAATTAAAATATTCAGTATCACTGACTGTCGTTGCAGCCTTTGCTCCCTCTTTTTTACCTACATATGTAAGTAACGGAACCACTGCAAGCAGCAACGCAAGGCAGAACGCTATGAACTTGTTGAATCCTGTGTTTTTGTTCCATGTTTTTTTCATGTTCTGTTTCCCGCCTCCTCTACAATGTTTCATCTGTGTGCGTTACCACGATGTTATAAGATACCTTTACCTTCCGCGACAGCTCATCCGTCATATCGCCGGTAAGTATCGTCGTGGATTCCTCATCCTCCTCAGGCTCTGACCGAAGTACATCCGTTGCATCATCCTCCATGTCCGCTGTCAGGATTTCAGTTGCATCATCCTCCTCTTCGGATGTCAATATATCCGTCGCATCATCCTCCGTATCTGCCGCAAGCACTTCGGTCGCATCATCCTCTGTCTGGACAGTCAATACCTCAGTTTCCGAATCTGCACCCGCATCACCCGGGGTGAGCACGTCCGTGGTGTCGGTATCTTCATCCTCCATATCGGTTCCGACTCCCAGTACTTCCGTCTCATCACCGTCGCGAAATCTTTCGGTTTTACTGTACTTTCCTGCACCTAATACCTCTGTCTCATCCAAATCTGTCTCCGGTTTCAAAAGGTCTGTCGTATCGTCATGATTTTCCTTCCGCGTTTTTTCAGATATGGTTTCTCTCGCCTTGATTTTTCCGCTTCCCTGATTATAGTATTTTGCCTGTTCCTTCTTTGCCGCACTCTTATCGTATGTCACGTTGTTTCTTATGTCCTGAATGCCCTTCTTTGCGGTCCTTCCTGTCAGCTCCCCGAATACCCTTGGAATTTTCAGTAATACAAACAGGAGAATCGCCGCTATCAAAAGGAGAATTGTCAGTATCAGGCCGCCGTAGAAACATATTTCATAAACGCTCTCCATCACCATCACTCTCCCATCTCATTGTCTTCCGATGCAGCATCCGCATCCTCTGCTCCGGCGTCCGCATCATCGGCAGTGTAATTCCCGCTTGCAAGCATCTGCACGACTTCTTTTCGCTTTTTCCATGTCTTATTGCTCTCGATATCCTTCACACCGCTGCCTTCATTATATATGCTGATGATATCCTGCAATTCTTCCGGCATCTGTGCTGCCCATTTTGTCGGGTCCTGCTGTCTTTCCTCACAATATGTATATATGAAATCCAAATGCTCGGCATATATTTTATTGCTCAATACATTGTTGGAGCCTAAAGTACTCTCGGCATTCCGAAATACATTCACCGCATTTTCGTAATCGCCCATCGCCTCATAGCAGGCGGCTTTTCTGGACATCTTGTTATAATAAGCCGTATTATATACATTATCATAGGAACCGCCGATTCCAATCTCTGTATTCTCTTCTACCTTAATATCCAAAATATTCAGGTATTCATCACAGTAAGTGATAACGTCCGCATAATACTGCGACCTTGCCATATCATCCTCTGCGTTTTTCGCCAGATTTTCGTATATAACAATCAGATTATCATAGTAGCTGTAAAAATAATCATTCGTGTCGATATCCGTACCTGTATATTCCTCCAGATCACTGACTGCCTGAGACATAACAGCCTCCGCCTGTTCAGCGATTCCGTCCGCGGTTATATAGGTCGCATAAATCTGTCCTATCATCTTATAGTTTATGAATTTATTAATATTCTGATTGGTGTACTCGCTTTGGTTATATGCGGCAAAATTATTGACCTGCGCCACAAGCTCATCCGTATTAACATTTGTACTTGAAAGAATCAGTGATACGGAGCCATAGTATTTCGCCAGCTCTCCGTAGTCCTCATCCTCTTCATCTATCATATTAAAATATTTGGATGCCGTTTTGTAGTCGCCCATCTCATCAAAGTATGTGATGGCAAGCTTATACAACACCTCATTATTTTCATCCACATTGTCATAGCCGGACTTTATTCTGTTCGCTACAACATTAAGTCCCGTCTCAAGGTCAAGCTGCGTCGTACCATCCTCGTTAATCTCATTTGACGCGTCAATATATACCTGAATATATTTATCATATGCCTCTGCCTCTGAGCCGTCCAGCTCAAATGCTTTTTTATATTGTTCTGCCGCCTCGGCATAATCACCCTCTACACGGCAGTTATTTCCTGTCTCTATATATGTATTGTAATTATCCAGCTTAATTTTCTGCAGACCCGAATATCCGACCAACGATATCACACCCGCTGCCACTGCAAGAACCGCCGCTGACACAAACGCAGCCATCTTTCTCTTATTCTTCTTTCGATATTCATCATCCAGCTCATTGTAATGCTCCAATGCGTACATCAGCTCAGAACAGTTCTGATATCTGTCCTTCGGATCAGCCTGCGTACATTTCAGAAGTATCTTCTCCAATCCGGTCGAGAGCGCCGGATTCCATTCACGAATCGGACGAATCTCATACGGCGGTTCGCACGGATTCATACCGGTTACAATATGGTACAGCGTCGCGCCCAGATTATAGATATCCGTTCTTTCATCCGTGTTGTATATTCCACGGCCCTTTGAATCACCGAACTGCTCCGGCGCTGCATATCCTCTCGTGCCGAGAGCTGTGGTATCTGCATTATTTTCGACATCATATTCCTTTGCCGTTCCAAAATCAATAAGCTTTACGCCGCCCTCCGGCTTAATCATAACATTGGAGGGTTTCATATCACGATATATAACCGGGGGATTCATCTTATGGAGATAATCAAGCGCACTGGCGAGCTGCAAGCCCCATTCTATTACAAGCTCCTGCGGCTGCGCACCCTCCTTTTTCAGTCTGTCACTGATTGTTTCACCCTCAATGAAATCCATGACGACATAGATTACACCCTCCTGATTGATAATATCAACTATCCTCGGAAGCACCGGGTGATCAACATTTTTCAGAATGTTTGCCTCCCGCTCCAGACCTTTCAGAAGTGTTTTTGTGGATTTGGAGCCGTCATTTTTTATCTCCTTTACTGCCCACTGCTTATTCAGCCGGTTATCTCTGGCGAGGTATACGATGGACATTCCGCCTCGTCCAACTTCTTTCCATATCTCATATTTTCCGTCTAATACGGTACCTTCCTTCGTCATTGCATAACCCTTTCCTTCCACAAATGATTAACTCCGACTATATCGTTCTGAGCAACGCTACCGTTATATTGTCCGTCTCTTTTCTGTTCTTAACAAGCTCTGTCAGGTAAATACACCCATACTTCATTTTCTCTTCATCAGCAGCTGCAGCCGGACCGATTTTCGCCATCATCTCATCATTCGATATCTGATGTCTGAATCCGTCGGAGCATAACATATACGTCGTATTGCGCTGCGCATCTCCTTTTCTGAACTCCGGCTCCACCACAGGGGATGCACCGACACATTGAAGCAGCACGCTGCGTCTCGGATCCGTCTTCGCCTGCTCGGGTGTCATCCTCCCGGCAGCAATTTCACGCGCTATAAAGGTCTGGTCACCGGTAAGCTGCAATACCTCCGATGACATCTGATAGATTCTGCTGTCTCCCACATGTACGATATAATACTGATTTTTATAAATCAGCAGCGCAGACACTGTCGTTCCGAGTTGAAAATGATTTTGCTCTCCATATGCTCCCAGCCGCTTGTTCTGCGTCTGGATAATTTCATTCCACTGCTCCACCAGTCTGTTTTCCGCAAAAGCTCCGTTTTCTATGTCATCCACCAGTGTATTGTCAAACCAGTCACAGAATGCGGTTATCACTTCCTTGCTTGCCAGTTCGCCTTTTGCAAGACCGCCCATACCGTCACACACTATCGCAAATGCAACTTTTCCGTCCCTTGTCTCCACAATCTTGATTGCAAGAGAATCCTGATTTGTTTTTTTTGTGATGCCTACATCCGTGTGATAAGCTGCTATATATTCCATCCTATTCTCCCTTTCTTAAAAGGAATGTAAATTCTTCGTCACCAAGCTGAATCGTCATCTTGTTTTTAAGCAGCAATTCCTTACCCGGCTGTAGCTCAACTCCGTCAATATATGTGTGGTTCGTCGAATTATTATCCTTAATATAATTAACGCCATCCCTCTGTACGATTATACAATGCACTCTGCTGATTGCTGCATTATTTTCAATCGCATAATCGGCCTTTGTATGTGATTTACCAATTGCAAATTCAGATTTTGTTATATTAATAGTTTCACCTGTTTTTTTCCTGACTAAATGCGGCACCGGCTTGGTTCCCAGCTGACCGACCAGATTCCCCATTGTCACCTCCGGTCTTGGTTCCGGTTTTACCGGCTGCGGTGCCGGTTGTGGTTTTACCGGCTGCGGTGTCGGTTGTGGTTTTACCGGCTGTGGTGTCGGTTGTGGTTTTACCGGCTGCGGTGCCGGACCCGGCATTGGTGGTCTCATCTGTCCCTGCGGCGGCATCGGTGGTCTCATCTGTCCCTGCGGCGGCATTGGTGGTCTCATCTGCCCCTGCGGCGGCATCGGCTGTCCCATCTGCCCCTGCGGCGGCATCGGTGGTCTCATCTGCCCCTGCGGCGGCATCGGCTGTCCCATCTGCCCCTGCGGCGGCATCGGCTGTCCCATCTGTCCCTGCGGCGGCATCGGCTGTCTCATCTGCCCCTGCGGCGGCATCGGCTGTCCCATCTGCCCCTGCGGCGGCATCGGCTGTCCCATCTGTCCCTGCGGCGGCATCGGCTGTCCCATCTGTTCCTGCGGCCTCATATTATTCATGACGCCGAGTTTATTTACCTTCACTTCTCTGTTGATGCCTTTTGCTCCGCCTGCGTTCATGCCCATCAGACCATTATCTTTACTGACAAACAACCCCATTTCCTCCAGCATGGAATCTATAAGCGATTTCATTTTCCCTGTAGAAAAATCGTCTGCATTGACAGCAGTCAGCAGCTTCGCAACATAATTATCAGTATCGATTTCATCAAACCGCATGCCGGATATTATTTCCCGGAAAAATGCCGGTATCTCCGCAAGCGGCATAACATCCTGCTTAATCGGAATTAAAACTGCCTTTATACACATATTTTCCCTGTTCACATATATGTACGATGCGTCCTTTACAACATAACTGACAGGAATCCCCTGCGCACCAATTTCAAATACAGATACCAAGCCGCTCAACACACAGAGTACATCCCGCTTTGTAAGTGTATTTTTCATAAATGCCTCAAGTGTGGTATCTTCATGCGCGTACGCTGTAATTATTCTCTTGCCATCCTCGTCCTGATATTGAATCGGAATAACATTTCCAAGCTGGGCAATTTTATCCGCGGCTCTGTCATCATATACATCTGCCGCTCCCAGAACATATTTAATGGTATCAACATTGTTCTGCTTTGATACAACCAAATCCGTTTTCTTCATAATCTCCTCCCAAATACAATTATTAAATATCCTTCCCTCTATTTACCGGATTTTAAATATAAACTCCTCGTCACCCAGCCTTATCATGGAATCATGTGTCAGGATTTCCTCCGCTCCATCCTCTATCGCTTTCCCATTCACATATGTATGATTGGTAGATTTATTGTCCTTGATAAAGCATACTCCCTCTTTCTGTACAATAACTGCATGCTGACGGCTGATTGCCCCATTTCCACTCACTGTATAATCAACACCCCTGCTTGCTTTTCCAATCTTAAAGGTCGGTTTATTCAGCATAATTCTCTCTTCAGTATTAACACGAATAAGATAAGGAACCGCCTTCGGCGCATTGAGAAGCGTATTTGTTTTCTGTGTTTCCGCAACTGTTTTGCTTAAAATAGACCTGCTCTTCGGCTTCTCCTTTTCCTCCTTCTCAACATTCATATCCTCATATATATCCTCGATAACCGGAATTTCTGCATTGTCCGCCTGTTCAGCAGCCTCCTCATTCTCATGCTCAGCAGCTACATTTTGAATAATTGCAGCCCTGTTTACCTTCACGACATTCTTCTTGACAACCGGAGGCTTGCTCTCCAAAAATTCATCCAGCTCCTCGAGAGAATTTATCGTGTGCACGTCTCCGCCGTTATTTGAAGCAGGAGTATCTCCAACCAGTTTCTTGATTCTGTCCTTTATCAGGTCTATATCTGTCTCCTTTTGCTGTCCCTTATTCTGCACTGGCGTTTCCCGCTTCGGCTCTGCTGATTCAGATTGTGTCTCTGCCGGCGCAGGCTGTGCCTCCGTCTTATCTGTATTTTCCTCCGTCTGTACCTCAGTCTCCGATTCAGCCGGTTCCGACTTCTCCGGCGATGCTTCCGGCGTTTTCACGGTCTTCGCTTTCTTTGTCGTCCTTTGTGCCTTTACGGTTATTTCCGGAATTTCCGTCACGGTCTCATCTGCTGCCTCAGACTCCCCGGCATGTTTCTCCCCGTCATTCTCCGGTTCCGCCTGTACCTTCATACCTGCCGGCAAAATACTGTCAAGCTCATCATCTGCACCGATTTCTTCCTCATCCTCTTCCGGTTCCTCCTCATCATCACCTATCTCAGGAAGCGGCTCATCCTGATTATTCAGCGAATTCATAAAATCCGCCACATTATTTTCTTCCGGCTTTGTTTCAGGCTCTTCCCCGGCATCTACCACTTCAACTCCGCCTGCATCAATCGTGCCGGCCTCATCATGTGAAATGCCCGCCTCATCCATCAAAGCCTCACTCAAGCCAATCAGTCCACGCAGGTTAAAATTATCACTGTTAATATACGTCAGCAGTTTACCTACATAGTTCAGGTCCTCATCCACATCATATCTCATGTTCGCCAGCAGCTGTCTTACAAAGCCCTTGAACTCGGCCGCCACCGAGCCCTTGCTCTCAACAGGGAGGCAGATAAATGAGATATTATAGCTGTCCGTATCTATAAATATAAAGCCTTTATTTAACAATACATATGAGAGATGAATAGCCTGCTCTTTCAGAGAAATCAGATTACTCGCAACATTTCTGAGAATATGCAGAACCTTCTCACATGTCATTTCCGACTTGATAAACTCCTCCAGCGAAATCAAATCAGTAATATCGTAAGTCAGATAGTCATAATCATCATCCTCCTCGTATATAATCCCCACCAATTCCTTTAATGCATTTTCTTCACAATAGTCAAGGACATCCTCATCCAGCTCACACTCAGCTCCCATTGTGTAAGTCAGATACTTCTCATTGCCGATGTTCCTTGCCTTGAAGTTAAATGTTCTCATAGTCTTCCCTCCTAATGTTTATTTTCTTATTCCGATTCCGAATTATCATTCTCACTCTCAGGAACGCCGTTTGGCCCTCCTATTATCTGTGTGTCGACATGCTCTTCATATGTTTCCGTAAAGACATGTGTCCCCGCCTCTTCATCGTCCACGTGATAAAACAGATAATTGTGTTCAGCAGGATACAGCACTGCATTAATACATGCAATTCCCGGATTGCATATCGGTCCAACCGGCAGTCCTGTATATTTATAGGTGTTATAAGGAGAATCCAGATCCAAATCCTCATAATATACCTGACTCTGGTCATACATGCCACCTGTCAAAGGGTAAAGCACGGTCGGACACATCTGTAACGCCATATCAATTTTCAAACGATTGTTGATGACGCCTGCTATCATCGCGCGCTCCTCATCCACCTTTGCCTCACGCTCTATGATAGACGCGCGTGTAACTACGTCATAGGATGTATAGCCAAGCTCAGCTGCTCTCTGCTGTAAATCCTCTGTGTAATAGTTTTCAAATGTCTCGAGCATCCACTCAACAAGTGATTCCGGTGTTGTCGTCGTGTATATATCATAGGTCGCCGGGAAGAGATAGCCCTGAAGCTTGTACTCCACATCCGCTCCGGTCGGAACATCTGCCAGATACGGAAAATCGGTTGTTGTAACCGAGTTTACGGCATTTAAAAATTCCTGGGCCGTACAGATACCCTGCTCCTCACATTTCACCGCAATCATTTCAACCGTGTATCCCTCCGGTACAACCAGCTTGTCTATCGGTGCCATCTCATCTGCAATCGGCGACATGACCGCCATCATTTCCAAGGTGCTCATCCCGGTATTCAACGTATACGTGCCGCTCTGCAATTTCCCTCTGTATTCCGAATCCTGAAGTCTTCTCGTAAATGCGCTCTCATATTTTATCAGGCCTGCATCCTTTAATATTTTTGCAATTTCCTTTGCGGATGCACGTGCCGGAATTTCCACAACAACATCTACACCCTGTGTGCTTTCCATTCCTTTATATTCATCCATATATTCATCATAAAAACCCTTACCGTAATCATATACCTGCACACAGAGCAGTACAACTGCAACCGTTAAAATTATGCCCTTTATAAATCGTATCACAATAACGTACCTCTTATTTTTTTAGTTTACATAATGTTTGAAAAATTCACGCACTTGAAGTAATTATACATTAATGTTATTATAGTACCATCTTTTATGTAAAAATTCAAGAAAGGATGATAAATTTGGCAAATCCGATTGTAACAATGACAATGGCAAATGGGGATGTGATGAAATTCGAGCTATATCCTGATATTGCGCCAAATACCGTCAATAATTTTATTTCACTGATTCGGAAGGGATTTTACGATGGCTTGATATTCCATCGCGTTATAGAGGGCTTTATGATTCAGGGTGGCTGTCCTGAAGGCACAGGCATAGGCGGTCCGGGATATTCAATCAAAGGAGAATTTTCTCAGAACGGTTTTAACAACACCTTAAAGCATGAACCGGGTGTTTTATCCATGGCGCGATCCATGATGCCAAACTCTGCCGGTTCTCAATTCTTTATCATGCACAAGACAAGTCCGCACCTTGACGGAGCATATGCTGCTTTCGGAAAGATTACAGAGGGAATGGATGTTGTGAACAGGATTGCAGCTGTTCCGACCGGATTCGGTGACAGACCGCTCGAGGATCAGGTCATCAGGTCAGTGGCTGTCGACACACAGGGTGTCGAGTATAGCGAGCCCGAAAAGTACTAAATAAAATCTTTGAATACGGGGGCTGTCGCAATAAGATAATATGGTAGGTTATATGTCAGGTATATATGTCAGGTATATATGGATGATATAGAAAAACCCGCTTTCGCAAACGGTTTTTCTATATCATCCATATATACCTGACATATTATCTTATTCGACATCTTCAGATTCTTCATGGTTCCCGGTCTCATCAGCTTCATCATCGTCTCCGGTCCCGTCAGCTTCATCATCGGATTCTTCATCGTCATCCTCAAGATACCATTCGTCATCATGTTCCTCCTCCTGCGGGAGATAAGGCTTAAAGCACCTTAACATAAAGTACGCATACAGATAACCGACCGCACCGAATCCTACCATCACAAATCCCACAATCGCAATCGCAGGCTGGTAATAGAACGCCCACACAATAACCGCTGTGATAACAGTAATCAACAGGGTTGTCGGGAAATACTTCACAGATAAAAGGAATGCATTTCTCAGCTGTACCCGTATCGTATTTTCAAACTTTGCCTGAAGCGGGAATGCATATAAAAACATAAAAAAGGTCAGCGACAGCAATATAATGCTGAACACCAGCAGCACATTAGCTATGGTAACCTCACCCGGTGTAAACTGCTGATACCAAAACCAGACATCCACTCCAAACACAATAAATGCAAGCAGAAAAGCCAGCCACATAATCGTCGATTTCTTAAAATTCTCCTTAAAGCTCTTCATAAAATACCGAAACACATAACCGCCGTCCAATGTAATTCCCTTCATTGCCGTATAATACAAAGCCGTCAAGGATGCCCCAATCGTAAAAATCGGAACCGAACATACCACAAACAGCAGCGACAGCAGCATCGCATCACCCAATCTGCTCAATATCCTGACAAACATGTTATCATAGCTAATACCTTCCGCCGACATTTTCTACACTCCTGACATAATTTATTGTAAGCTCTTTTTTCACTTTTTCTCTCCATATACAGACATATAATTCTATCATTTATCTTATACATTTTCAAACCTTTTTTCGATAATCTATTGACAAACATTGATTTAAACAATAGATTAGAGAGGAATGTACACGAAGGAGGCATAAACATGAAGAAACCATTTGTCACAAAAGAACAAATTGAAGAAATCGTTAAGACATATCCCACTCCTTTTCATATTTATGACGAGAAGGGTATCCGTGAAAATGCCAGAAAGCTCAAGCAGGCATTTGCGTGGAATCCCGGTTTTAAGGAGTATTTTGCAGTCAAGGCTACGCCGAATCCTGCAATCTTAAAAATTCTCAAGGAGGAAGGCTGCGGCTGCGACTGTTCATCCTACACGGAGCTGCTGATGGCAGAGAAAGTCGGTGTCACAGGCTCCGACATTATGTTTTCATCCAACGATACACCGGCAGAGGAATTTGAACTGGCGAGAAAGCTCGGTGCAAACATAAATCTGGACGATTATACACATATTCAATTTCTGAAAAACACATGTGGTATTCCGGAAACAATATGCTGCCGTTATAATCCGGGCGGAACCTTTTCCATATCCACCACAATTATGGATAATCCGGGAGATGCCAAATACGGCATGACAAAAGAACAATTATTTAAAGCCTACACAGAGCTCAGAGATGCCGGAGCAAAGTGCTTTGGACTTCATTCATTTTTGGCAAGTAATACGGTCACAAACGAATATTACCCGACACTTGCAAAAATTTTATTTGAGGTTGCTGTAGAGCTGAAAGAGAAAACCGGAATTGAACTGAGCTTTATCAACCTGTCCGGCGGTGTTGGGATTCCTTACACACCTGACAAGGAGCCAAATGATATTCTGACCATCGGCGAGGGTGTCCATAAGGTATATCAGGAGGTGCTGGAGCCGGCAGGACTCGGCAATGTGAGTATCTTCACGGAATTGGGAAGATTCATGCTTGCGCCATACGGTCATCTGGTAACAAAGGCAATCCACGAGAAACACATCCACAAAGAGTATATCGGTGTCGATGCATGCGCTGTCAATCTGATGCGTCCTGCCATGTATGGTGCATATCACCACATTACCGTGCTCGGAAAAGAAAACGCACCTTGTGACCACACCTATGACGTGGCAGGCTCTTTGTGTGAAAATAATGACAAATTTGCTATAGACCGCAGGCTGCCGAGGATTGACATGGGCGATTATCTGGTTATTCACGATACAGGCGCACATGGTTTTGCCATGGGCTATAATTATAATGGAAAACTGAAATCAGCCGAGCTGCTCCTCTGCGGGAACGGCTCCGTAAAGCAGATTCGCCGTGCTGAGACGCCTGAGGATTACTTTGCAACCTTGGAGGGCTACTGGGACGTATAAGTATACATGACATTCCCCTGCATACTAAGGCTTTCCTTGAACGCAGCTCTTGTAACCTTTACTTCTCCATCCAATATCGGATCATAGTATCTGATATGGGTGGAGTTGTAACTGATTACAAGTACATACCTTCCATCATCTATGCAGGCGGCAAACGGTACATCCCTGTCCAAAAAATACAATGCCGTATCCAGTCCGATTCCCGATATATTCACACCCACGCCAAGGGTATATTCCGCAAAGGCCTGCTCCCAGCTTTCGCAGGACATGATATCGTCGTACTCTATATTCCTGTTTTCATATTCGATGCACATATACGCGCAGGTCAACAGAGTATCCTCTCTCGTGTCACACGGATATTCCTTTATCTCATCGGCAATCGTATTGTACTTTATTGCTGCAATAGAACGATATACCGTGTTTCCGTTGCTATCCACAACCAAACCGGCATCCTCATCCTCCACCGCAAGAATCGCCCGTCCTGCACTGTTATACTCTCCCTTATAACCCGCATTATTAAATACGTAAAATGCATCGGCGCTGACAGCAGTTTTCACCTCAAGCTCGGCATAGTCACTTTCCTTTTTATTTTTTGTCATAATCCTTTTCACGGTTTCACTGATATAGATATTATCCGGAAATACAATGTCCAGACGATTCTTTTCGATACTGTCATAACTGTACACCAGATTCAGGCTGTCCTTTTGCTCCTCCTGTTTATAGGAAATAAAATCGGCGTCACAGGCTTCAAAGAAATGATTTTGTTTTTTGGCCCTCTGTAAATATATTTTCTCCTCCTCAACCGTGGCATCCATAATATAAATTCCGCTTTTATCGTATTCCTTTATCACCTCTCCCTTTGATGATATAATATACAACTTATATAGCGGCAGAATTGCTTCCCTGTTATTTGAGATGATGATGTCGTCCGCATCGGCAATCCCATAGATTAAATCGTTATTTACAAAGCCCAGAGCCAGCAGTCTGTCCTTCTCCCCGCCGAATTCCGTATACACCTCACCCGTCTCAAAGTTATGGACAACCAGACCTGTCACAAGCTCATCTGACGCATTATCGGGATATACGACAATCTTATGATTTTCGGACACGATATATTTCTCAGACGGCAATCCGTACACCAGCGTATTCTGTGTCATGTCATTCAGATTAACCTCATATATGCTTCCGTCCAATAGGTAGTAAAAGAATCCGCCATCCGCATCGTAGTACGTAAAGCGCCCCGTCTCCTGCTTCATTACAGCAAACGGCTCATCACACGCCACGAAAAACTTTTCCTGTATTCTTGAATCCTCCTCCGTAAAATAGTACAGAGATATACCATTTTTCCCCTCGTGCCTGCCCCTGCTCATATATCCATACACGACAAATGTAATATTTCCGTCTTCATCCATATCCACGATATTGATATCAACCTTTGTATTCATCGTCCGCACATCGGAATAATTCCCCTGCGAAAAGCCAAACACATTTATCAGTGTGGACAAATTATAATCATAGTACCAGAGCTGCCCCTGTTTCACAAAAGCCACCTGCTTGTTATCCGAGGTTGCCTTGTAATCCACGCCCTCTAAATCCGATATTCCCAGACTGATACTGTTTTTCTCCTTGCTGATATAACCCTCATCAAAGATACTTTCCATATATCGGTCAAAGGCAAGCAGATTCACCTTTTCCCCGCTCCTATCATACCTTGCGGTATAATACTCGTCCACATAATAATAGTGACTGGCGGAATCATTCAGAGACTCCACCACATATCCCATATGAATAACTGCATATTCCCTGTCAATCTCTGTAATTTCCGGCACAATTCCCGTAACCACCAGCGGAACGATACCGCCCCAGCTGAGCAGCTCATAGGAGGAGTTGAGACTTACATGCGCAAGATTCTGGTCATCTCCACTCACTGTCTGAAGCTGATCATAGACCACATTTCCCTCCTCGGCATTAACCTCCTTCGTAAACGTGGTATTATGGAAAAGCTCTGTGTAATCCATAATCTTCCGGGCATACTGCTCCTGCAGATTTACAACACGCGTATAATAACGGGCACAGGCTCCCGCGTCATTTGATATCTTAAATACCAGCACATACTCCTGATTCTCCCGCATATCCATGCGAAATCTGACCTTGTACTCCCTGTAGCCCTGAAAATCCGCACTTTCGTCCAATGTTCCTTCCTCAATCAGGGAATCACCTGCTATCGTTCTCAGCTCATAGGAAATGCTGTCGCCATAATCCTGCGTGTCATCAACTAAGATATTAACACCATATTCCGTGTTAAGCGGAACTATACCGTCACGCATGAGACTTGTCGCCATCGTCTGCGTATACCCGGTCATCCGGTTTATAATCTTTCCCTCAAACTCACAGTATACCAGCGGAAGCTCAGAGTCATCCATCTCTCTTGTCGCCTCTGCTAATTTGGAATTATTGGTTTTATTAATAAAGAAAGCCGTGCCGATTGCTACAAGCAAAAAAACCAGCACCCTTACAATTATCTTCCTCATCATATGCTAAAAGATTTTTCTCCTTCTCTTATATCTGCTTCTTCTGAAAAAAAACTCGTTACACAGCATTACATCTATCATGTATCTCAGATTATTGTCCGTATCATTATATTTTACCTTGTCATATATTCTCCGGGATATGTCCAGCACTGTCTCTCTATCAGGATATACAGCAAACATAGGACTCCCCTCATATTCCAATCTGTCACATGCATCCTCCACCATAACCATAATCAGCCGTGCTCTGGCCGGATACATCTGCATCAGATATTCCCTGTCCGCCTCCAGCTCACGCTCATCTATAAGTTGAAGCTCCGGCTGCATAAATCTCGCTCTTATTATATCTTCCATATTCAACCTCACATTCACATACATAATGTAATTCTGCCCTTTCACAAACAGACAACCGGAAACCTAAGCCTTAAGGTTCCAATTGTCTGCCTGCTTTAATATATGCAAATGTATTGAAGTCGTGAAAAATTAATCACCAAATGAAATACCCAGCTTCTTCGCATTCTTAACAATACTGTCATCCGGAGATACATACTTCAGTTTGCCTGCCGACTCGGACAATGGTATTGTCGTCACCTTGTTGTTCTTCATAACAACAAGCTTGCCGTAATCCTCCTTCTCAATCAGCTCTGCTGCCTTAGCCCCAAACAGACTGGATATTACCCTGTCATACGGCACGGGGCTCCCGCCTCTCTGTGTATGTCCCGGAACAGTCACTCTGATATCCATGCCGCTGTATGCCTTGATTTTATCGGCCACCTCATATGCCACAGACGGATACTTTTCTGCCGCCGCAGCAATTGCCGCCTTTCTTTCCTTCTTCGGCAGCTCTGCAACCTCCTTGGATATGGCTCCCTCAGCCACCGCCAAAATGGAAAATCCCTTTCCGGCACTGGTACGCTTATCCAACGCTTCACATACCTTCTTGATATCATACGGAATTTCAGGTATCAGGATGATATCCGCCCCCGACGCAATACCGGCATGCAAAGTAATCCATCCGACCTTATGTCCCATGACCTCAACGATGAATACCCTGTTGTGCGAGCATGCCGTTGTATGAATGCAATCTATGGTATGTGTTGCAATGTCAACTGCACTCTGGAATCCGAATGTCATATCAGTACCCCAGATATCATTGTCAATCGTCTTCGGCAGGCCAACGACATTAAGGCCTTCCTCCGACAGCAGATTTGCAGTCTTCTGAGAGCCGTTTCCGCCAAGCACGACCAGACAATCCAGCTTTAACTTCCTGTAGGTCTCTTTCATTGATTTAACCTTATCAAGGCCATCCTCCGTCGGCACATTCATGAGCTTAAACGGCTGTCTCGAGCTTCCGAGAATTGTACCGCCTTTTGTCAGTATTCCGGAAAAGTCATCAGCCGACAGCTTTTTATAATTGCCGTAAATTAATCCTTTGTACCCCTCAAGGAAACCATATACCTCTACATTCTTAAATGTATTATACAGCCCCTTTACTACACCACGCATCGTCGCATTCAACGCCTGGCAATCTCCGCCACTGGTCAACATTCCTATTCTTTTCATCATACCTACCTCCTAAATCGTAATTCTTCCCTCCAAGGCTCGGAGCAGCGTTACCTCATCTATGCACTCCAAATCTCCCCCTACCGGAACACCACTGGCTATTCTTGTGGTTTTAATCCCGGATGGTTTTACCAGCTTGGATATGTACATTGCAGTTGCTTCTCCTTCCACGCTTGAATTTGTTGCTATAATCAGTTCCCTGACATCCACCCGCTCCAGGCGCATAATCAGCTCCTTGAGACGAATATCATTCGCTCCGATGCCCAGCGCAGGATTGATAACGCCATGTAATACATGATACACGCCCTGATACTGACCTGTCCTCTCGTATGCGGCAAGATCCCGCGGCGTTTCCACAACCATAATCAGCTTATGATCCCGATTGGCAGACGCACAAATCGGACATTCCTCCCTGTCTGTGATTGTATAACAGGTCTTGCAGTATCTGGTATTTTTCTTTGCATCTATGATTGAATCTGACAGGCTTTTCACTTTGTCCTCAGGCATATTAATAATATAAAATGCCAATCTCTGTGCCGTCTTTCCTCCGATGCCCGGTAATCGTGACAGTTCCCCTATTAACTTGTTTACCTGTCCTCCATATATGTCCATTAGAAAGGAAAACCTCCGCCAAGCCCTCCGGTAATTTTACCCATCTGGTTCTTCTGATCCTCATCCTGTAACCGAATTGCTTCATTGACAGCGGCAATCACCAGATCCTCAAGCATCTCAATATCATCCTTATCGACAACCTCTTCATCCAGATGAAGCTCGGTGATTTCTTTCTTTCCGTTAATCTTAACCTTTACAACTCCGCCGCCTGCAGTAGCCTCATACTCCTTTTCCTCAAGCTCCTTGGTTGTCTCCTCCATCTGTTTCTGCATTTTCTGCGCCTGCTTCATGAGATTATTCATGTTGCCCGGCATCATACCGCCCGGATAACCGCCTCTTTTTGCCATTTTTCTTCCTCCTAATATTTATATTCTATATTATCAAAATTAATTTTTGACAAATCCCAGTCCTGTAATTGAGCATCGTTTGCCTCGCGCGATGAAATCTTCCGCAATCCGATATGCACCGTGCGTTCTGTCATTTCCGCTATGGTCTCCTCCAACGCCTCAATATTATTCTTTTTCTCAAAATAATCTATCGCAAGTGCATTTTCCGGATTTTTTATTATGACCAAATCTATCGTCCCCGGTGCATCTCCCGGCGTTACGCTTACCTGATTCAAAAAGTTTCTGGTAATTTTCATTGCATTTTTTTTAACCTGATTCCATACGCTGACAATCGTCATGATTTCCCTGTAATCAGCCTCTTTATACCGGGTACGCAAATTACTGACAATCCTGTCGCTCTGCTCTTTTGATACTTCGTCATCCGCATGCTGTACCGCCGCCTGTGAATTTCCAGCGTCTGTCGTCATATCCCCGTTTGATCCCGATGCATCGCCATACCTCTGCCCGCCCTTTTCCTGGACATATATGAGCTGCGTATTATTCTGTGTATTTGAAAGCGTCTGCTCCATCTCGTCAATGCGCCGTTCCAGAGCATCATATCCGTCCTGCATCTGTGGCTTGCACATCTTAATTACAGCCACCTCCAACGCGATGCGTTTTGCTGTCATATATGGCATCTTACCTGCTGTTTCCTGTAGAATGTTAATATACGCTATCAGTGTTCCCTCTGTGAAATCTGCCGACAGCTCCTGCAGCCTTTGTCTGTTCTCGCTTGTAAGATCAACCTGCATATCAGGTGCAAGCTTGAGCATAAGGACATTCCTGATTAACGTCGTAAATTCATTTACAAGCTGCGTGAGATCCTTTCCCTGCCATACTGCCTGTTCAATAATATCTGCCGCATTCCGGATATTCTTGTCACGCAGCGCAATAAGCAAATCTATATATACTTCAATATCTACCGCGCCTATAGTGTCTAACACCCTGTCGTACGTCAGTTTTTCTCCTAAATTATACGCAATGCACTGGTCAAGAATACTCAGTGCGTCACGCATAGAGCCATCAGCGGCCTTTGCAACATATGCAAGTGCCTCTCTCGTCGCCTCAATCTGTTCCCGCTCCAGCAGCTCTGCCAGCCGGTCCGTAATCGTCTCAATGGATATCCGTTTAAAATCATATCTCTGACATCGTGACAGAATTGTAATCGGAATCTTGTGTGACTCTGTCGTGGCCAGAATAAAAATAACATATTCCGGCGGCTCCTCCAATGTCTTTAACAGCGCATTAAATGCGCCTATGGACAACATATGAACCTCATCGATAATGTATACAAGATATCTGCCCGACTGTGGAGAATACTGAACGGCGCTGTTAATCTGACGTATATTGTCAACGCCATTGTTGGATGCCGCGTCAATCTCAATAACATTCATTGAATTTCCGGCTGCTATTGCTCTGCAGCTCTCACATTCATTGCACGGACTTCCATCAACAGGATGCTCACAATTCACTGCCTTCGCCATCAGCTTTGCTATGGTTGTCTTTCCTGTACCTCTTGTTCCGCAAAACAGATATGCATGCCCAATCCGTTCATATTTTATCTGGTTTTTCAGGGTAGTTACAATATGCTCCTGCCCCTTGACCTCCTGAAATACATCAGGACGCCATTTCCGATATAAAGCCATATAAGACATATAGTGACCTCTCTCCTACGATTTACTGTATCTGAAACGAAACACCTGATCCAACATTCTGAGTGTCTTAAAATTACCCTTTGCAGTGATTTCCCCCGACATAAAGCCCTTTTGAAATGTCATATTTCCTGCCAGAACGTCACGAAGGAGTGCACTGTTCACCTTCATTTTTACATCTCCCTCCTGATCCTCGCCATATGCACAGGAAAAAGGTTCTCCGACATGGATAATTAGATTTTTGCCCAAATCCGGTATAACAATAACATATTTTGCGGCAAAATCTTTTTCAGGGTAATAGCTTTCAGAAAATCCCTCGATGATATCGTCCTCATATATCTTTTCTTCCTGCGGCTTATCATCTCCCAGCATCTGCTTAAACATGGCTGCCAGCTCTTCAATATCCTCTTTTTGTTTCTTTACATATCCGTCATCCGCAACAAACTTTGATAACTGCTCGCTTTCCTGCGGAGTCAGATTAATGCCCCTTGTTTTAATCAGATTATTCTTGACCGCCGTATTGCTTGTCGGCAGCTTAACGGCTTTTTGGTTGATACCTCTGTACAGCTCCTCCGCCTTTTTCTCAATCAGAGACAGATACGCCGAGTTACGCTCAAACACCTCATGACTGTCCACATACGTCGCAAGTCCGTTCAATGATATGCCGCCCAGCACATCCCATGCCCTGCGAAGAGACATCTCCACATCCTGTTCACCATAGGCAGTCGCAACAACAACCGGCATCATATAAAGTGACGCAATCTTTTCTTTATCTCCATACAGCCAGCACATATCCAGAAACTGCTGCAGATAACCTCCCATGCCAAACCACTCCACACTGGAGACAAGTATGACACCGTCGCAATCCTTCAGCGTATTCGGCAGCGTCGCAATACCTGCCTTATCCTCATATATATTATACCTTGTCACATTAACCCGCAGTTCCTCCAATACCTGTATCATTCTGTCAACAACATACAGAGCGGGATCCTCCAGCAGACCACGTCCGCCATAGTATACATTCACCTTCAAAGCTTTCACCTCGATCTGACATTCATCTTCGTAAAACAATATATATTTAATATACCAAAAATAGTCGTTAAATACAATCATGACACGAAAAATTCTTCATTTGCAAAGCCGATAATGTCACCTTTATTTAATTTTCTTAACTCCTGTGCCGGAATTTTGACCGAATTAATATATGTCCCGTTGGTTGAAGCCCTGTCCTCAAGATAATACACGCCCTGTTTATTGTATATACATGCATGTACCCTGCTGATCTGCGTTGTGGGCAGTCTGTAATCCGTCTCCCTTTTTCCGCGTCCCACAACACACGATTCTCCTATCTCTGACAAATTAATCTCGCCAAGAGCACCGTTTGTCAAAGGAATCAGTCTGTGTATATTCTCCTGTCCGTCCGGCTTTCCGAAATCACCCGCAATATATTCTCCTTTCTCAGCCTCCGCTTCACTCCTCGTAAATTGCCCGTATTCACGCATGACTGCATCCACATCCTCCCCAGCATCCTCAAAGCAAAAAATAAAATGAATGCCAAATATGATAATGAGCAGCAGCGCCACATATAATTCAGCGTTTCCCCCATCTCCCGTAAAATACCGAAACAGCATACAGCCCGCAGCCGGAAGATGAATTCCCATGACGATTCCACGCCCGATTGTTATATGAAATCTTCCCCGAAGGCCGCTTTGCTCCGCCTCATTCTGTTTTATCACATTATCCTGTTCCTGCACCGTTATGTCTTTCTGTTCTGTATTTGTCTGTTGTCCATATATATTCTCTTTCCCTCCGTCAACATATGACACGGACATACCACTTTGCACGGCATACTGCAGCAGATCCAGCAAATCGGCATCCTCTCTGCAAACCATGGCATGAATCCCGTAAAGAGCCTGTATTCCATCTCTGTCCTCCGCATCAAAATGCTGCATAAAATATTCAAGCAGTACACGCAGCTGCCGGATGATTTTCTTCTCATATCCGGGTGCGTAAACCATATGTATATTCCCCCCTGTATGACTGTAATACATATATTCCGGCAGCAGCACAAGATTATCCGGCGACAGGAGATATTTTTCCAGCTGCTCCAGACATTTTAATATCTGTGCAATCCAGTTCATCAACAAAGCTCCGTTCATCTTCGACTGCCGAAGCATCCTGTCTATAACATATTGCGTATTTGTCTCATAGCGCAGATATAAAATCCCGTCCATTTCCATACTGACAGGCTGTAGCAGATATGGCACTGCATTTTCTTCTACCATGCGTATCTGATAGGTATATCCGCTGTCTGCAATCTCCTTCCCGCATCCTACCTTAATCTCAAGGAAATTGTTAATTCCCCTGCTCCCGTAATACATCTCCATAGAGCTGCCACCTCCTTAATCTGGCAGTGCGTTGTCCATACTCTGTACGATAGCAGACCGCTCCGTCTGCACCGGTCTGAGCATCCTGCAAAGCTTGCAGGCAGCCGGCGCTGCTGTATATCCCATCAGCATCCTCTACAACCGGACTGTCCTGCTGTCCCGTATATGTATAGAGTTCCGTGTAGCACGCTGCCTGTATCTGCCCGTCCTGTATGGAATACAGAAACAGAAAGATAAGTCCTGCAATAATGCACACGATAATCGGCATAATAAAACACATTTCCACGGTTGCACTGCCTCGATTTCCTTTCATAGCCCCGTTTATATTTCTCTTCTCACTCAGTTTTGTTGTACACACCTCGAGCATCCTCCTATTCCTCCCGTATCGCTCAGCCTGACGCGGTATACGGTTCTCTTCAAGCCGCTGCAGCCTCTGTCTGCATGGAAACGGCCTCCGTAGTCTGTGACGTATACCATCCCCGTCTCATCATGTCCGCAGATCTCGCAGGCTGTATAGCCCTCTTCCACAGCCTGCTTAGTTCCGCACGCGCGAATCGAAAGGCACAGATAGGTGCAGGCACGCGTGCTGTGATATACGTCCCTGTTGTCCGTTATATACACATAACAGTCATTTTCCTGTCCGTCCGCCTCATCCTGCCCGTAACCGGCGCCCACATATGCCTTTTGCCTTATCGTAAAGCTTCTTTCCTGCGTCAGCACAGGCATAAAGGGTACCGCAATCCGAATCTGATATTTTACAGCTAAAGTCACATACCCCGCATCATCCAGAGGTATCGTTCCAAGAAAGCCGATACCGGATATGCCGCCTTTTACATATCTTTCAATCAGTTCATTGTCATCCACATAACCGCCGAACATATATGTCGGCAGCAATACGTTATTCCCATCCAGATATGCATATTCAGCCATGTATTCTGCAGTTTCGGTTGCCGCCTCATATATACAGTTCTCCGCCAGTCTGCTTTGTGCCATATGATATAAGCACAGCACAAAAAATATAAATAACGGCAGAACGAGCGTCGCCTCCAATGCCGCACTTCCCCGATTACATTTTGTCACACCGCATACCCCTTCCATTAATTTTTCTGTTTTTGAATATCAGATGCATCACAGATATCCGTCCTAATATCCCCTGCCCCTGTCAATGATTGATTTGCACCCGGAGAGGATTTTTTTTATTTCAATGGGCACAGAGACAGGGAATATTAGGACATATATCTGTGATACGTGAGGCAGGATAATATATTTCTTCAGTACGCCGCCGACTCCTGCAAGCCATAAACAGCGCCGTCACAGGATACCTTGACATCTACGGAAATTCCAACCGCTGCCTGCATAATCGAAAAAGAGCCGTCCTGTTCCCGTGCGTTAAGCTGCATAATATCCAGCATTCTGTAGTACGCCTTATCCAGTTTAAGCGACAGCAAAATTAATAAATAGTCCTTGTACCCCAAACCATTCTCATCATCCTTACCTTCCTCATACATACTCTCGCCAAGCCGGCTCAGCTCCGTAAGCCAGTTACTATCATTTTTGGCAAAAGACAGCTTTTTTCCGGCAAGCAGATTGCGAATCTCCGCCACCGCCTCCACATATGCCCATGCACCCGCAAGCAGACGTTTTAATATAGGTTCCGGTATTCCGGTTGTCACCATGAGCGACAGTGCCAGATTGGTAAGCTGCGCCGATTTATCCGGATCAGACATCAGATAGGCATAGTTTACGGGCAGACGTATGGCGATAATCTGGTTCACTGCCTCCTTCACGTTATTCACATCACTTACGTTCCCGCATACCAGATACTCCAGCTCACAGTACAGCACGGACGTTTCGTTCACTGTATGGTCCGTGGCACAGTTGAATACGTTTGCCGCGTAGGCAATACCGCTTCCTCCCGTTACAAGTGCATCCTTCCATGTCCCGCGTGTCTGAAGATCCTTTTTTAAATCACTGTAGCTGTCAAAATCATTATTCATGGCAAACATCTCATCTAACATGCCGCTGTACAAAAGAGACGGTCTGTCCTCTCTGTTAAGTATTCGGTCGCTGAAGGTCATATCCTCCGGTATGACAACAGCAAGCAAACCGATGTCCTGCAGCTGACCGGAGCAATCCCTCGGATCATCCTCTTCAGACGAAAATCCGAAATCCCCGATTTCCTCCGTGGTTTCGCTTTCTCCGGTTTCACTTTCTCCGGTTTCGCTTTCCGTCATCTCCAGCTCCTGTTCCAGCTCTGCCGGCAATGTACTGTCCCTTCCTCCGGTTGCAGTCAATATTTGCTCTGCACCGTATTCCACCAGTGCATATCCCGTATAATCCGCAATCTGCTCCTTGAGCGGGGCACAGTCCTGATCCGTGAGCATGGTGCAGTCCTTCAGCGCCACATCCTCCACCCGAAAATCATCACCCAGGTTCGCCTGCATATTTTCAATCATGCATTCCTCCAGATACCCTTCTCCCTTTCCACTCATGGTTTTATCAAAAAGGAGAATATGATAATGCTCATAAATGTAACTGTTATATTCCGCCATAATTCCCGATACTGTTGTTCTTGCGCTCATGGATATTTTGCTCTTTGCCATGTATTTATCTATAATCCTGACTGCACTCAAACCCAACAGCAGCATACTGCTTAAGAGCAGGCACAGGAATATTGTTATCTTTCCATGATTAGCCATATTCTCCTCCTGATGAAATCATTTACGAATAGATGCTCTTTGCACCCTTGTTGATTGAACTCCAGATATTTTCTACCAAAGCTTTAATTTGCTCACGAAAGATTGCAACCATGGCAATCAAAACCACAATAATCAGAATGACCTCAACAACGCCCATTCCATCCTCCTCCGTGACAAATCGTTTGAATAATTTCATAATGCATCCTCCTTTTCCCACGGTTATCTGCCATATTAAAACTGCGTCATGGCAGGCATAATAATAATCACCATAATAACGGCAAGCAGCACGGTCATCGGAAACACCAGCTTCGCAGATGCCTCCTCACCCTTTTTCCTTGCAAGCTCCATCCTCATTTCCACAGAGATATGCACCTCTTCCTCCATCAGCTTTCTCAGGTCTCTCGTGCCAAGCCTTAAATTCTGACTGATTTGATTCATGATTCTTACATAATTCGGCAATGCAAGCCGTTCACCAAGCTGCTCATACGCTGCTGCCTCATCAGTCCCCGCATCAATCTCCCGAAGCGTATACTCAAGCTCCTGCATTAAAAGATCGCGCTCATCGGCTTCCGCTGTAATTCGGCTTAAACTGTATTTCAATGTCATGCCTGTCTCCAGCAGCAGACTGAGCTTATTCACCAGCGCAGGATATTGTTTATTCAGCATATTATCCCGATTCCGAATTTTTTCTTTCAGCCTGTACTGTCTCCGCCAGACGGAAAATACGCATACAATTACAGCAAGCGCCATAACGCCGGCGGCAATATTCCGGCGCTTTGAATATACAGATACTTCAACACCATATAATTCTTCCGGTATCTCTATCGTTTTATCGTGCCTGCTGTTAAGCTCCAGCTGTTCCAGGGACTGCCCTGCAATATCTACCTCTGATTTTTCAATATTATTTCCCTTATCTGCTCTCACGGTAATCTCATAATCCCTGCATGCGGCATAATCCTGATACACAATCTCTGCGGTCAGGGTAACTGCCACATCATGTTCAAGTTCATCGGCTCTGACCTGTCCAAAGGATGTAACATACTCGGGATGATCAGAGCTCCATCGAATCAAAAACACTCCGGTACTGTCACGGCTGTCCAGCAGTAGGTCGGTACAGATATGCTCCGCATCCTCATTTCCGTTCAGCATGCTTTCTCCCAGTTCCCCGTATATGCGGTTTACCTGCGAGTTAAATTCCGCCTCCGTATATGTGACAGGTTCAACCTGAAGCACATACACAGACTCTTCACCATCAATATTCATGTAGATATCATATTCCTTCGGCTCTCCCTGATAATCTGCCCTTTCTATGACATTATCGTGTCCCGCCTGATCCGTAAAATAAAATATAACGGATATTATGCAAAACCCCAAAAAAATACCCATGCATACGGCGGCGTTCTTCACCATATGCATTTTGGTCATGGCATCCAGCTTTCGCGTCGATACGACCTCCAGTCTGCGTATTTTTTCCTTCGTTTTTTCTTCATGGCAAAAATGCTTCAAATAACCGTACACCGTATCTCCCATAGCGAGAAGCAGAGCCCCTGCGGGGCCGGACCATCCCCCCGCTGCCTTATATTTACTGAAGTTTTTTCTGCTTAAAATAGCCAGTATGCCATACAGCAGAATAATCACCAAATCCACATATATCATCCTTTACACCTCTATTTTTGTTATTCTCTCTACCATCAGGCAGGCAAAGCAAACAAGCATAAGTCCCGCAGTCATAACCAGTCTGCCTGCCCCTGTCTGATAAAGTACCTCCATATAGCCCGCATTTGTAAACCTCATATATAAAACGATTATAAAAGGCATGGCAAGCATAATCTTTCCCTCAAGCTTTTTTGCCGCAATCGTCGTCTCTATCTCTGTCTCTGCCATATATTGCCCGGACATAACCTTTGACATACGTCGGATAACCTGTATCATATCTCCGCCATGATTTTTCGTAGCGGCAATCAGATTCGCGCAATCAAGCACTTCATCGATTCCGCTTCTCCTTCCGAAATCCGTCAGAAGAGTCTCCAGCTTGCAATTACATTGTATACCGTGCAATATACCCTGCAGCTCCTGTCCCATCATGCTGTCAGCACCATACTGCTTCCTCATCTCATCAACAGTCCGAACAAAGCTGTTCTCCAGAGAATATCCCGCATTGAGATTACCCGAGAGCAGGATTATCATATCTTTAAACTCCTCCCGCAGCCTTTTCTTCCTTCCTGCGGCATAGCGTCGTCTGTCCATCCTCCACAGCATAATTCCAAACGGCACCGCTGCCGGTATCCAGACCAATGAATCAAAGAAGAGCAAGGCTATTACAGTTATGCAGCCCCCCAGCTTAAACAGCTCAAAAATCATCCATCGTTTATCCGGCCTATACATACCGCAGCTCCTGTTCGACATTCCCGTAAACCTCCAGCAAGCCGGTGCGCGAAAGCTTTTCCACCTGCATCAGATCATGTACCTTTTGCAGGGAACCCAGCAGTCTCTCACCGGACGCACCATATTCATGAAATTCAAACAGCGTATTGATTTCAATTTCTCCATCCTTCATTCCTACCACCTCACATATCTTTGATACTCTCCTTGATTTATCTCTCATTCTTGTCAGATGAATTATAATATCCACAGCGGATGCAATCTGCTGCTTCACGGCAGTAAGCGGAATATCCATGCCCATCAGCACCATTGTCTCCAACCGCTTCAGCATATCCTCACAGGAGTTCGCGTGTCCGGTGCTTAAGCTTCCGTCGTGCCCCGTATTCATCGCAGCAAGCATATCTATCGCCGCCTGATCCCTCACCTCCCCCACGATAATTCTGTCCGGCCTCATGCGCAGGCTTGTCTTAATCAAATCGCGGATGTGTATCGCATGATTCCCCTCCACATTCGCAGGCCTCGCTTCAAGCCTGACCAGATTTTCTATTCCCCTGAGCTGCAGCTCTGCGGAATCCTCTATCGTAATCACCCGCTCATCCTTCGGAATAAATCCGGAAAGTGCATTTAAAAATGTCGTTTTCCCGGAGCCCGTCCCGCCCGAAATAAACATGTTATATCCGGCGCGAACCAAGAGCTCCAATATGTGCGCCGCCGGTCTGTCTATTGCGCCAAGCGCTATCAGCTTCTCCATATCAAAGGGCTTGTCCGGAAATCTTCTCACCGTCACCACAGGTCCGGTCAGGGAAACCGGCTGCATAACGATATTTACCCTTGAACCGTCCCCCAGTCTGGCATCAACAATCGGATCCGCGTCATTGATTCTTCTGTTGCAGCCCGCCACAATCTGCTGTATAACAGACATAAGCTTCTCCTCCGATTCAAAAACCCGCCCGGCACGTTCCAGCCTGCCTCCACGCTCTAAGAATATATTCTGATACCCGTTTACCATGATTTCAGATATACTTTCATCCTCCAGATATTCCGTCAGGGCATCCAGTCTCCGCAGACTGTTAAATAATTCTGTTTTCAGACGAACCTTTTCTTTTATAGGGACACGCATGCCTGCGGTCTCCTCCAAAATACATCTGTCTATCAGGCATCCCACTTCCTCATCCGACAGTTCCCTGCTCAGGTCGATTTCCGACATGACGCGTTTCCTTATACGTTCCTTCTGCACTTCCACGCTTACATCCTCCTGCTTTCAACACACGCCCGCATGCCGGGACTGTCATATGTCCCGTCCGGCACCCTTACATCCATCAGCTTCTGTGGCGCCACAGCACCATTCCCCTCGGAAATAAGCTCCTTGAAAAGTCTTAATTTTTCCTTCGATACCGCGTCCTCCAGCACAGGCACAAATACGCAGTCAAAGCAGTCCAACAGCCCTATCTCGGACAGGGCTCCCGTTCCGATATCAAATACCACACGCCTGAAATCCGAATGCTTTCTAAGCAAATCGCACAGCCATTCCATGTGCTTTCTGTCTATCTGCCGCCCGTCAGAAAACAGGCGGCTGCCATATATCATTCTGAATCCCTGTTCCATACACGGATACGCCCGAATAGAGGCAAGAATACTTTCATTTTGACTTAAAAGAAGATAGAGAAGCTGCTCTGACTGAGCCATAATTTCATTTTCGGCATTTTGGTCTGACCGCGGATAATCCTCCAGACCAATATACAGACTGTTCGGGTAACAGCAGCATATGCCCTGCGCCAGCCGGGTTTTGCCGCACCTGCCGAGCGGAGAATATACGCCATATATCCGAAGCTCCTGTATTGCAGCATGGTTACGCTCCGCCAGAAAATCGAGCAGAAGCTTCACAATATCGTCTATATTCTGATATTTATAGATGACATTTCTTTCCCCGGCGCAAATACGGTTTCCCGTCATTTTTATCACGGGCAGCTTTGTCTCATATTCCATATGCTCGTCAAGCAGCACCACGTCCAGACTGTCCCTGCTCATATATTCCTCTATGGCGCGGCACGAGGAAAAAGCGGCACATTTGAGCGGTATATTCGCGTGCATATTAATGTAATCCATCAAGCTTAAACTATAGTGTGAATCCGTGTCACATATTCCGATTTTATAATCCAATTAATCCACCTCCGACAATGTAAAATACAGCTCCGAGCGCAATCGGAATCGACATATGTATCCTTGTAAATCCCCGGCTTCCTGTCATCAAAGTATTCCGTATCAAAATAACGGCTCCATATACGGCAGTCATAAGAAATGCCGCCACCATGACTATCCAGATATCGGCACATACAAATGAACCAATCATCGCCAGCAGCTTAATATCACCTGCACCTACTATGCGAAAAGCAAACAAAGCAAACAGGATAACAACCGGTATAAGCATGCCTGCCAGACTCCCCGGCACACCCGCCATGCCTTTTTCCGTTATTTGCGACAATAATCCTGCCATGCATCCGATTCCGTTTAGCATATTGGGAATCCGATAGGTCTTCACATCAAAAACCACAGCATAGAAGATAAATACTGTCAACAATATGCAATTAATATTACATCCCCCTCTCCATGTAAATTCATCCGTGAAAATATGAATAAAGAAAAATGATTGTAACCGCATATGGCAGAACGCCATAATCAGGTCACAATCAGACTATAACATATGCGATAAATGCTTGTAAAGCTCCAAAATGTATACAAGACTTATGAAAATGCCGCCAAAAGCATGCATTAATCCGACGTCGGCTGAAGCTCAAACGCCCACAGATTTCTTATCTGGGGCGCCAGCTCCTCATATGTCCAGAGCTTTGCGCTGTTTTCACTGCTATTCGGATCATTGACGCGTATTTTTCCTTCCTCTGCCCTTGCCAACACAATAAAATGACCTTCCGTCGTAAAATCTCCTGCGCCAACGCTGCATATAATCGGATGCCCCGCCTCAAGATTATCATATATATCCGTTTCGCTTAATGCTATCGCGGTTGCCTTTATGCCGAATTCCTCAGTTCCCTCCGACATTAACGTCCACTTACTTCCCACACCGTACTCATAATATCCATGCTCCTCCGCATAATCCGCCACCACCTTCGGTGTGATGGAAGCATCCTGCGTAAGTCCTGCAGCCACCATGGCAATACAGGTCGGTCCGCAGCCCGTAGTTGCAATCATAAAATCCCCATACCGGGCATATCCCCACCGCTTATCCCATTGCAGCAGCAGCGGAATTTCATCCGGTTTAACCGTTCCTATCGTCTCCGCAGCAGGCGAATCCTTTTCATACAAATACGACGACACAAAATTGACTGTCTCCGGATACTTCGCGAGCATCTCCAGCAGCTCCTCCGGATAATACTCCGCGCAGGCAAGAATATTCGCAACTCTGACATCATCCTGCGCCTGAATGATGAGCGACTCCTCGTACTTCTCAGAAACATAATCTGCCGCAAGAAAGTTCTCCTTACTGTATACCGTACTCTGCAATATATCCCGGTGATGCTTTTCAATATCATATATGCCCGACACATTGCGTCCGGTGTTTATAATACCTCTCAGGGCAAGGCGGCGTTCCGTCAGAATATCCCTGTCGACTGCGTCCGCCGTCCCGCTTATAGCCCCGGCATTTACCACAATTACCTCCTCCTCTGACAGATGCTCCAGCACGTCTCCGTACATAGTGAGATTTTCCATCCCCGCATCTGCCAGCCGGCTATGCTCCGTATATTTGCCCGACATACCAAACGCCACCACGGGGAGTCCGGCAAAAAACACCACCTCAGCAATACACATTGTTGTTTTTACAAAATGTAAAAGCTTTGCCCCGGCTGTATTTTTTCCGGTGGTTACCTGTTTACTCTGCATAATGCTCTTACCGCCTTTTCCATGTAGTATTACGATGCGCAGATATCGCAAGCACCGCACCCTTGTTCAATGCAAAAATCAGTATGTACATATCTGCGGATTTTATGCAGCAAAAACAGCGTATCGGTCAGACATAACCAATACGCTGTACAGCAGTTGATATTCCTTT
This sequence comes from uncultured Bacteroides sp., assembly GCA_964405715.1. Classification (GTDB taxonomy): domain Bacteria; phylum Bacillota; class Clostridia; order Lachnospirales; family Lachnospiraceae; genus Coprococcus_C. The sequence goes on along the minus strand of CAYOOW010000008.1, from coordinate 13,865 downwards.
ATAATGCTATGCTTTATAATTCACAATCTCATCAATCAGCTTCGGAAGCTTCTCGTCCATTTCCTCATCGGAGAACTGGCATGTACCGACTTTTCTGTGTCCGCCGCCGCCATATTTGAGCATAAGGCTTCCCACATCCACATTTGAGGTTTTATTGATGATGCTGTAACCGACAGCCGCCGAACAGCCGTGACCGCCTTTTCCGTTTACAATCCATACGGATATATTCCGCTCCGGATACAGGCTGTAAATCATAAATCTGTTTCCTGTATAAATCGGATCCACACCGCGAAGGTCAGATATGATAACATCCTTCTCCACCCGTGTATGTGCCTTTACCATCTCCTTGAACTTCTCCGTCTGCTCATTATAAACCTCGATACGTTCCCTGACATCAGGGAGATTTAAAATCTGCTCCGTCGTCATGGTTCTGCACGCATCAATCAGCTCCTCCATAAGCTTGTAATTCGGTATCGTGAAGTTTCTCCATCTTCCGAGTCCGGTCCTCGGGTCCATCAGAAACCCTACCAAAATCCATCCCTGCGGATTCAGTATCTCATCCACAGTAAGATTGCCGGAATCCACCTTATCCACAGCCTCCATCATGTCATCGAACTGCGGAAAACGCTCATGACCGCCATAGTACTCATAAATAATTCTGGCACAGGAAGGCGTAATTCTGCTCTCCCCTTTATATTTGCCCTCAAGCTGGTTTCTCTCAAATTCACTGGAATGATGGTCGAACCATAAACCACAGTCCTCCACAAAAGGAACATTGGCAAGACAGTCATTCTCATCAATCGGAATTAAGCCATCCTGCAAATCCTTAGGATGTGCAAATGTCCAATGATCAATAATCCCTGCTTCCTTCAACAGTGCTCCACAGGCCAAACCATCAAAATCCGAGCGTGTAACTAATCTCATATTTTCTTCCCCTTTACACATAATTTCGTACACGGCACATATATTTATAGTATATTATTTTACATATTTTTTCAAGGATATATTGAATTATGACAATTCTCCTCACCATTTCCAAATATGCCATCCCCGTTGTCATAGGTTATATCGTCCTATATGGCATAATTCATAAGGTTGCTGTGTATGAAGCATTTCTCACGGGTGTTAAAGACGGCTTTAAAATGGTGGTGGAGCTTGCTCCGACTCTGGTCGGGCTTCTGGTTGCCGTAGGCATCTTCCGAAGCTCAGGCTGCCTTACCCTGCTCTGTTCGGCTTTCACACCCATCACGAATGCGCTCCACATTCACCCGGAGGTTATCCCGGTTGCCATCGTGCGCATATTCTCCTCCTCCGCCGCTACCGGCATGACGCTGGACGTCTTTGATACCTTCGGCCCCGATTCGGTCGTCGGCAATACGGTTTCCATTCTGATGAGCAGCACCGAGACCGTTTTTTATACTATGTCCGTCTACTTTCTGTCTGTCGGCGTCACAAAAACAAGATGGACGCTTGCCGGCGCACTGCTCAGCTCATTTATAGGCGTAGCCGTAAGCATTATGCTCGGGATGATGATGTGATATATGCTTTATTTCCCTGCCGTCTGCTTTCCTCACGCATCCTTCGGTGCAGTGTATTTAGCACGAGTCTCTTGTTTGCCGACCATTCGGGTGCAAGCAGAATATTCTTGGGGCCGTCTCCCGTGACGCGGTGAATCACAACCTCGGGACTGATATACTCCAGACCGTCCATCACCAAATCAATATATTCCTCCATCTCCATGACACGGAATGTGCCCGCCTGATAATCCTCCGCGAGCTTCGTACCCCGCAGCACATGTAAAAGCTGCAGCTTGACGCCGAAAGGACATCCTTCATTTACATACTGCACCGTGCCCAGCATCATCTCACGCGTTTCTCCCGGAAGCCCGAAAATTATATGCGTGATATACGGAATGCCGCAAGCCGACAGTCTTTTTACTGCCTCGTCATATACAAAGAGCGGATATCCGCGTCCGATGTATGCAGCCGTCGTCTCATGTATTGTCTGTAGTCCAAGCTCCACCCAGATAAACTTACCCTGCGGCTCATATATCCCTTTGAGCTCCGACAAAAGCTCCAGCACACCCCGGCATCGCTTCTGCCACGGCAAATCTCCGAAGCCAAGGCAATCAGGCCTTGTCGCAACCGATATCCCTGCCACCTGCTCGGATTCCAGCGCCTCCGTCCAGATATCCCGCAGATAATGGATATCGCCATAGGTGTTCGTGTATGATTGAAAATAAATGACAAATCTCTCTCCTACCCGCTTATTGAACCGTGCTGTTCCATATTCAATCTGATGCTTTACGGAAAGCACACTGCGCCTGTCATACTGTTTATGATACGGACTGTCCTGCCCCGCGAGCTTCACGGCAAAGTCTCCGCTTCCTCCCTGACTGCAAAAAATACACCCACGGTCATCCAGACTTCCGTCGCGGTTCGGGCATGTAAGCCCGGCATCCACCGCAATCTTATAAATCTTCTGTCCGCAGGTGTGCTTAAAATATGCATTTAGTGAATAATATGGCTTGTCCAGCCAATCCACATCAGACATAATTCATACCCCTTAAGAAATCAATTCTTCTACCATTTGTAATGATGCAGCTGTCCCGCACCCTCAAGCCTTGGAAAGCCCTGCTGCCGCAATGCCTCATATACTACAATCGCAACGGAATTTGATAAATTCAGGGAACGTTCACACCGCATCATGGGAATCCGCACGCAGGTATCTTTATTGTCAAGCAGAATTTCCTCCGGTATGCCCGCACTCTCCTTGCCAAACATAATGTAGGCATCCTCCTCATACGCCACATCCGTATATTTCTGCCGGGATTTCGTGGTTGCCATATAAAGCCTTGCCCCCGGGTTTCTCGCCAGAAAATCATTGTAATCGTCATAGACGGTCACATCCAGCTTATCCCAGTAATCAAGCCCCGCTCGCTTCAGCATCTTATCGTTAATACGAAAACCCATCGGCTCAATCAAATGCAGGCGGAGTCCTGCCGCAACGCAGGTCCGCCCGATATTTCCGGTATTTGCCGGCATCTCCGGCTCATGTAAAACAATATTCAGCATGATTTTTCCCTTAACCTTGTGATAAATCTGTTCATGCGCTCCATCGCCTCACGGAGCTGTTCTATCGAATATGCGTAAGATATACGCAAAAATCCCTCGCCACAGTCACCGAACGCCGTCCCCGGCACAACCGCAAGCTCCTCCTCCTTCAGCAGACGCGTTGCAAATTCATCGCTGGAGATGCCAAACTCCTTAATGCACGGAAATACATAGAATGCACCTCTCGGCTCAAAGCATGGCAGATTCATCTCACGAAATGTATTTAACAGATAGCGCCTTCTCTGGTCGTAGGATGTCCGCATCTTCTCGATATCGCTGTCACCGTTTTTTATGGCGGAGATAGCAGCATACTGACTTGTGGTTGGCGCACACATAATCGCAAACTGATGTATCTTTGTCATCTGTGCGGCAATTACCTCCGGCGCAAGTGCATATCCCAGTCTCCATCCGGTCATGGCATACGCCTTTGAGAAGCCGTTTATGATAATCGTCCGCTCCTGCATGCCCGGCAGAGACGCAATCGTACAGTGTCCTTCCTTTCCGTATGTAAGCTCGGAATATATCTCATCCGAAATGACAAATATATCCTTCTCCCTGCAAATCTCTGCAATCGGCTCCAAATCCTCCCGTGACATAATCGCACCGGTCGGATTGCTCGGGAATGCAAGTATCAGTATCTTTGTCCTGTCCGTAATTGCCCCAAGCAACTCCTCGGGAGTCAGGCGGAATTCATTTTCATTTTTCAACTCTATCGTGACCGGAACACCCCCGGCAAGCTCCACACAGGGAACATAAGACACATAGCACGGCTCCGGCACAATCACCTCGTCCCCCGGGTCAAGCATAGCGCGCAGGGCAACATCAATACCCTCGCTTCCGCCCACGGTAAGCAATGCCTCTGTCTTGTAATTATAGTCTACGTTATATTTTCGGTGATACCATTTGCAGATTTCCTGTCTGAGCTCAAGCAGACCGGAATTTGAGGTGTAGAAGGTTCGCCCTTTCTCCAGAGAATATATACCCTCTGCACGAATATGCCACGGCGTATTAAAGTCCGGTTCTCCTACACCGAGTGAAATCGCATGCGGCATCTCACTCACGATATCGAAAAACTTTCTTATGCCGGAAGGCTTAATCTCAGTTACGGTTTTTGATAATGGATTCCTCACGGTACAATCGCCAGCCTTTCATCCTGTCTTGGCGCATCGAAAACCACGCCATGATCCTTATATTTTTTCAATACAAAATTTGTAGATGTGGCAACAACATCGTCTATCACGGCCAGCCTTTCCGAAACGAATCTGGATATCTCACGCAGTGTCTTGCCCTGAATAATTACCATGAAATCATAAGCACCGGCAATCAGATATACCGCATTGACCTCCTCAAAATTACGGATGCGCTCGGCGATCTTGTCAAAGCCCTGCTCACGCTGCGGGGTAACCTTCACCTCTATCAGTGCGGTAACCATCTCCTCTGCCACCTTATCCCAATCAATCAGAGTGTGATAGCCACAGATAATTTTATCGTCCTCCATCGCCTTGATATCCGCCGCGACTGCAGCCTCCTCCGCCCCAAGCATAGCGGCTATATCCTTAACAGTGAGCCTGCTGTCAGTCTCCAAGAGCTTCAAAATCTCATTTTTCATGACACATACCTCTTTCCTTTTAAAATACCGGTCCACCGAATCCTTTTATATATCCGACAACACCTTATATATTTCATCACCTGAAACAGGTGTGAGATACCGCTTCTCAATATCATTTATATGAATAACCTTATCATTGTTTTCCGCAACCCTGCCGACAATCCCCGCAGAGATACCCCGCTCTGCCAGACAGTCAGCTGCAGCCTTGCCATTCCCGACTACAAAAAGCAGCGAGCCTGTTCCCTCAAGCATATAGGGATTCAGACCATAATATTCACATATTTCAACCGTTTCCTGCCGTATGGGAATCGCTGCATGCTCTATCTCAATTCCTTTTCCGATACGGGCCGCAAGCTGCCACAACGCTGCATAAACGCCGCCGCATGACACATCATGCATATAATATATTGATTCCTGCACCGCAGAATCACAGACAGCCTGTGCTTCGGGTACAATACTGTATTCCGCCTCATCCCGATAGGCGCCCTCGATATAGCTTCCCGCAAATCTGCCCTCCAGCTTTCCTTCTGTCCTGCGGGCAAGCAAATCTGTCCCAAGCAAGCCTGCCTCCTTTGTCATCACAATGTCACAACCGGGCCGTATTGCCCCTATATTTTGCCGAAACGCTGAAGCCGTCCCCACTACCGTCACCTGAAAACGGGCTTTGGCAAAAGCAGCATCCACCTGTGTATGTCCTCCCATAATCGGGATTCCGGCCCGTTCCGCAAGCGAAATAAATTCCTGCATGTAACGCTTGATATCCTGCTCCGCAGTCTCAATCGGGAGCAAAAAAGCAAGTCTGATTCCCTGCGGCGCTCCGCCGGAGCAGGCAAAGTTATTCATGGCCTTTGTCCACGAAATGTAAGGTGACGCAGCCACTGCTTCCGTCATAATAAGAGGTGATTTATTCCGCGTTCCTTCCCCTGTATATTTCAAGTCAAGCTCCGCATAATCCTGCCCGATTAAGGGTCCGGCAGTCATCGTACTATTCTGTTTTTTTACATGCTTCAGCACGGAACGTTCAAGTACACGCTCCTCGAGGCTGCCCTGTTCCATATTCTGCAAACCTTTCTTGAAAATTGCATTATACCATGATATTCTGAATATACCCTTTTGTCCTTAGATAGCAGAGACAAGAAGACCGATTACCATGGCAAACACCAAAAGGCCGCATATAACTGCAGCTATTTTTTTCTGTGAGTTTTTGTTACTGAAATTAATCATACTTACTACCTCCGAAAGGAAATTATCACCCATGAACAGCATAGGTATTACTATTATTATATTTTTTTCATTATGTCTCATAGTTGCCCTTGCCGTTTCCCGCGGCAAATATACCGAAAAAGAAAACCGGGAAGCGTTTCTGGAACGGGAATCCCGTGCCAACTCCGTAAGGAAAGCCGATATTTCTTCTCTTGCTTACATTCGGATTCCGTTTGAGCGTCTGCCTCTTGACGAGGCGCGACAGGCCGGGTACGGCGAACTGTGCAGCAGGCTCACACAGCTTGGCGCCGACAGGATACTCAAGCTGTCCCAATATTCAAACACCGAGCTCAAGCTGATGTACGGTCCTGCCAATCTGGATGACCTGTGCCGGTACGATAATAACTACACCGACCTCATCCTCCTGTTAAACAAGCTGGCTGAATGTATGCTGGAAACAGGAAGTACCGAACACGCAAAAGCATTCCTTGAATATGCAGTGTCCATCGGCTCCGATATAAGCAAAACCTATGTACATCTGGGCGAGCTGTATGCCGATGAAAAAAATACCGCTTTGCTTGACGGTTTAATCCGCAATGCGCAAAGCCTGTCCGGACTGTCCGGTCCTATTATTATAAACAAACTAAATTCTATCAAATCAAATCTCAAATAGCAACTTTAATTTACAAAATACGATATCATCTATCCCTACTCGGCTGTCTGCATGCCGGCCAGATAATTGATAAACTGCTGTGCTGTTCTGCCCGATACGCCGCCGTGTGAGAGCTCCCATTTATTTGCCTCCGCTATCAGCTCCTCCTCCGTGAGCTTTATCTCCGGATACCGTTTTGCTATCTCCGTGACAATCGTATTGTATTCCTTTTTGGACGGCTTGGAGTAGCTGATTGTAACACCGAATCTGTTTACCAGCGATAATTTCTCCTGCATTGTATCCGAGCGGTGCATACCGTTATCCCGGACCATATCGTCCCTGTCGCTCCACGTCTCCTTAATCAGATGTCTGCGGTTTGACGTCGCATAAATCAGGACATTGTCCGGCTTGGTTTCCAGTCCTCCCTCAATCACTGCCTTCAGATATTTGTACTCAATCTCGAACTCTTCAAAGGACAGGTCATCCATATAAATGATAAACTTATAATTCCTGTTTTTCACATGTGAGATAACCGCCGATAAATCCTTAAACTGATGCTTATATATCTCAATCATACGAAGTCCCTGGTCGTAATATTCATTGATAATCGCCTTGATGCTGGTGGACTTACCGGTACCGCTGTCACCAAACAGCAGTACATTGTTTGCCTTTCTGCCATGCACAAACGCCTCGGTATTATCAACCAGCTTCTTTTTCTGTATCTCATATCCGACCAAATCGGACAGCATTACCTTATCCGTATTATTTATCGCAATAAAGGACAGCTCCTTTCCCTCCTCATGGCTGATACGAAATGCCTTGTTGAGTCCGAACATTCCCACACCGTACTGCTTATAAAAATCAGTCATAATAGAAAAAACCTGTTCTACATCCGCCGCTGCGCTGACATGGTCACTGATATACCGCACCTTCCCGCTGACATTCTGATTATACATCTGCTCCTTCTTCGGCAGAGAACGATAATTTGTAATCGTCGTGAAACAGTCAATTCCCAAATCCCGCTCAATCGGTGCAAAGTCAAAATGGAACAGCCGGATAAAAATGGCATAATCATTTTTTGCAAATTTATTCACGGTTCCGTCCCCGGCACCCACCTTCTCGCAGGTGAGCGTAAAAGAATTTTCATTTGTGATAAGCAAAAAAGCCAGATAATCCTGCCAAAGATTCCGGTTAAAGCCATAGCTGGTCGCAACGTCAAGCAGGCGTTTTATCTGCTGATAAATCCGGCTGACAAGCTCCTCGTCACTGGCGAGCTTATAGTCCTTGTCATGGAAGATTTCAGCCAGCTTATATAATATGCTGTCTGCGCCTAAATCTCTGTATAAAACCAATCCCGGTATCTCCTTGTACATCCCGCGTCACTCCTCCTTATTATCCTTTGGATATTCCTTCTGCCCCTGCTTGTGCTGCCTTGCATGCTCCCGCGGCTGAAACAGCCTGTGCCTGCACTCAAACAGCGGTATCGCATCATCCGGCACATGCTTTTCATCCACGTTGATATTTTTCTTATTCAGCTTGCGGAGTATAATGCTCCTGCCGTAGGCATAGAGAACGGACACCAGCGGGATAAATATCAACATACCCACAACGCCCATCAGGTCGCCGCCCACGATAACCGCCAACAGCACCCATATGGCGGACAATCCGATGTCACCGCCCACAAGTCTCGGATATATAAAGTAATTTTCAATAAACTGCAGGACAAAAAACAAAATGATAAAACCCGGCACATACCCCGGCGATTCCACCAGAATCAAAAAGGCGCCGATAAACAAACCGAAGAAAGCTCCAAACACGGGTATTAAAGCAGTAAATGCAATTAAAACACCTACCGTCAGGGGATACGGGAACTGCAAAATCGTCATGGCCGCCATAAACATGGCGCCAAGGATAATTCCTTCCCGAAACTGACAGGAAAAGAATTTGGAAAAGGTCGTGTTGGCAATCTTGCCAAACACCATCAGCTCATCCGCCACGCTCTCCTTAAAAAGCGCGTAGCACACCATTTTTACCTGCTTTCCCAGTTTCTCCTTCTGCGCCAGTATATAAAATGAAAACACAATTCCAATCAGTGTATTCACTACCGCGCTTATAATGGATGAAAACATCGAAATGACAGTCGTAAAAATTGTAGCGCCCTTGTCCATAAAGACATTCCCCAGCTCATCCCACTGTAGTTCTATATCCATAATTTGTTTTGTAATCTCCGGGTACTTTTCCGTGTATTTGAGTGCCCATGTCTTTACATTTTCCACAAATTCAGGCAGCTTATCCCTGACCGAGCTTACCGTATCGGCGACCTCCGGTACAACCACGAAGATAACCAGCACCACCACAAGCAGCGCGAGCAGGTAGGTAATTATCATGCTGAGCGGTCTTCTTGCACGATACAATTTCCCCTGCTCATTTTTAAATAATTTCTGTTCAATATTGCGCATCGGAATGTTGATTATAAATGCGATACCGCACCCGAGCAAAAAAGGGAACAGCAGTGAAAGCAGCGCCGAAAAAAACGAACCAACGATACTTCCATGGTTAATCAGGTATATAACCAGCACCGTAAAGATGATAAGGCACATGATTATACGGATCGTCTGTTTTTTTTCTTTCATAAAATATATATCTCCATTTCTATTCTCAATGATGTCCCGAATAAGTACTTTCTAGCATACACGCTAAAAAAAATTTGTCAAGCTCCTCCGTACTATCTGCCATATCATTTTCCGCTCCGTATCCTGCTGCCGTGAATCCCACGCTCTACCACAATCTTATTTTCCACCCTGTCCTTCAATCCCTCAACATGGGATATAATACCGACCATACGCAGTCCACCGTCGGTGGCCGTGCCCGCACTGCCAAGCTCCGACAACACGACAAGCGCCTGCTCCATCGCATTTGCATCCAATGCACCAAAGCCCTCATCAATAAACATGGAATCCATGCGTATACCGCCGGAATTGGCAGTTATGACATCAGACATGCCAAGCGCCATGGAAAGCGCCGCCATGAATGCCTCTCCTCCCGACAGGGTTTCACCGCGCCGTATCTTCCCGGTATTATTGTCCAGCACATCAAGCTCAAGTCCCGTTCTGGCCGCCTTGGAATCCGCCTCGCGCCGTCTTATCAGCTCGAATCTGCCCGATGTCATCCTTGTAAGCCGGATATTCGCAAGCTCGATTACCTGTTCAAAATACTTTGCCTGCACGTAGCTCTCAAAATCAAACTTACCCTTTCCGTAACCGCCTCCGCCGGCCGTACGGGAAAGCTCCTCATACAGCTGCCACGTCTCCTCAGCCTGCACGAAACGCTCCTGCGCCGCAGTAAGCTCAGACAAAGCCTGACGGTTTTTCGTGAGCCGCACATCTATCCGTTTTCCCTCCTGCTCCGACTGTCTTATTCGCTCCCTCCACTCTTTTTCCTCGGTCCGCAGCCGCTCCGCCTGCTGCTCATCGAAGGTTCGCTCTCTCCTTGCTATCCATTCCCTGTCCTTTTTCATTATCTCTTCCAATGTTCCCAATTTCCGACGCAGCTTCTCCAGCGTTTCCCGTGCCGCCTTCTGCTTCTTCTCCAGCCGGTCCGCCTCACCCGTACATCGCTTACACTCCCGCTGCGCCTCTTTGAGGCTTCCGAATTCAAGCTGCTCCTGTGCCTCCCTTACGCTTCCCTTCAGACCTGCCGTCTCAAGCTTGAGCTGCGCAGCCTCCGCAGCCCGCTTTTCCCTCTCTGCGGCAATCATCTGTTGTTTTTTCCGAAGCTCCACTGCTTCCGCCCTAAGCCCGGCGAGCTGTTTGCTCTCATGCTCCTGCTTTCCCCGCAGTGCATCTCTCTTTTCCCGCAATTCCTGCAGCTCTGCCTCCGAACACACACGCTCTGTCAGGCTCTGTCTGCACGGATGTATGGTTGAACCGCACACGGGGCAAGGCTCGCCCTCCACAAGCTTTTCCGCCATGATGCCGGCCTGATTGCGCAAAAAAACGTCCGACATCCGCTCATACTGCTCTGACATATCGTTTTTCTGCTGCTCATGCTTCTCATACTCCTGCATCAGGGTATCGGTTGCCTGCGCATGCTTCCTCACATCCTCCGCCAAATCACGTTCTTTTTTTTCCATATCCGATACCGCCCTGCATGCCGCCTGATAACGCTTCTCCCCGGCATCATACGCCTCCTGCAGGGTTCTATACCGCTCATACATATCATAGGAGCTTTCTATCATCCTTGCCCGCGTCCGCAGCCTGTCCGCTTCCTGCTTCTGCACCTCTGCATCCGCAACCACCTGCTCTGATTCCGCCTGCTTCGGAAGAAGATTTTCCTTCTCCCGGGCAGATTTATCGAGCTCTTTATGCCGCTCGGCAAGCTCCTTCTGCTTTGCCTCCGCCTTCGCCAGCTGTTCCAATATCCTATCATGCGCCCGATTATACTCCGACTTACTTCTTCCGAGCTCCGCCAGCCTGCTTTCATCCTCGGAAATCACCCGGCTCAAGGTCTCCATGAACTCCGGCATTACATGAATATTTCCCTCACGAAGCAGTCTGTTCATTTCCTCCGCATCGGAAGCTTCCTCCGCCGCCGTAATATCCGCTCCTCCTGCATATTGCAGCAGCGCCGACCTGCACAGGGCAAGCTCCTGCTCTGCCGTTTTCGCACGCTTACTGAGTTCAAGCTGCAGATGCTTATACACCCCCGTCTTGAAGATATCCCTGAATATGCCCGCACGCTCGGAGGATTTTGCCAGCAGCAGCTTCAAAAATTCTCCCTGCGCAATCATGGACACACTCACAAACTGGTCCCGGTTGACGCCAATAAGCTCCGTCACCTGTTCCGTCACAGCATTGAAGCCTGAGGCAATCGCGTTCTCCCCCTGAAACAGGACAGCCTCACCGTTTTGCCGGATTGTTCCCTCACCCCGCAGCTTCCGCCTTTCGTACTGCGGCGACCGCACAACCTTATACTGCAGAGTTCCATACGAAAATGTATATGTTACTCTGGTCACCGTACTATCCTCGGCAAAATCGCTGCGCAGCATGCTTGCTTTTCGTGCGCTTCCGCTTGCCTCCCCGTAAAGTGCAAATGTAATTGCATCAAATATCGTCGTCTTGCCGGCCCCCGTATCACCCGTAATCAGATATAAGCCACCCGCCATTTTTTCAAAATCAACAATCTCTTTTCCCGCAAAAGGGCCAAACGCTTCCATTACCAGCTTAATCGGTCTCACACATGTCACCTCCCAGAATCTCTTCCACGATTTTTCTCTGTCTGCCCGCAAGCGGCTTTCCTCTCATACTCTCGTAATATTCCGCAAAGAGCTCTGCCGGTGATTTCCCCTGAAGCTCAGCTATCTCCGATTCCACCGTATCCTTCAGCTCTGTCTGATGCTCAATACGCAGCAGATTCGGATACCACCTTAAAAGCTTTCCGGCCGCGTCACTCACCCGCTCCCGGTCAGTAAGTACCGCGCATATATAATCCTCCCTGCTCACACCGTCAGCAAACACAACCTCATCCGAGGTCAGGTGTTTCAGGGTGCCCTTGATTGTCCGGAGTCCGCGCATCGCCGCAAGCGCAGCGCTGTGTATCTCCACATTTCCCTTCTCGCATATATCCACGATTTCGATGGATTTGCTGTCATTCCCCTCTGAAAAAGAATACGGAAACGGCGAACCGGCATATCGGATATGCGTTTCGCCGATACACTGTCTTCTGTGCAGATGCCCCAATGCCACATAATCAAACTGCCGCACCAGCTCATAGGATATATTATCAAGGCCGCCCACATGAATACTCTCCGACTCTGACCGAACCGGCAGCAAGCCCCTTTTATCCAGCTCCTGCATATCCCCGGCTTCACCCTTTCGCGTTCCTGTCACAAACTGATGTGCAACCAGCACATTTCTCTGCGTATAATCAATCTCCGACTGCTCAAGTATCGCTGCAAATGCATTTTCATAGCTGTCCATATTCATATAAACCGGTCTCATAAACGGCACCATATAAATATAGACAGGCCCGTATGCATCCTGAAGCGCAATCTTCTGCGCCCTCTGCTCGAAATTCTCCTGAAAATAAACACCCTCCTGCTGCATGATACGGCTGCCAAAGGATATCCGCTCCATACTGTCATGATTTCCGCTTATGACAAACAGGCGGATCCCCTGCTTTGATACCTTATATACAAAATCATCAAACAACCGAACGGCTTCCGCTCTCGGAGTCGGTTTATCATAGATATCTCCCGCTATAATCAGCGCATCCACCGCCTCCCGTATCAAAACCTCAAGCATCTGTTCCAGCATCTGCTCCTGGTCTGAAAGCAAGCTGTGTTCATATAATCTCTTGCCTATATGCAAATCACCGGTATGTGCAAATCTCATATTATCCTCCCTATGATATCAAGGTTTATCGAAATTCGGGCGTTTTAACATTATTTGAACATAATTCTCCAAATTTCACCATATATTTCCATGAATCGTCGAGCATTTCGACTTTATACTTTAAATCCGATATGATAAAATACACTTAATTATAGCAAATTAAAATATATTATTATAGCTTTTTTTACAGGCAAATTCACATCATAACACCGGCAGGTCAAGGCTTATTACCGGTGGATTAACAGGGGGAACAACATGGGAAGAAAAGCATCCAAGGCAATAGATAATATATACTATATTGCCCGCACCGAGGCAGCAAAAACACAGGATATCTATACAAGCCGTGAAAAAGCGGCAATCAAGCTCGGCATCGAACGAAGCCGTCTTGCCCGCATTGAGCTGGATCAGATTGAGCCATATGCAGAGGAAGTGGATATAATGGCAACCGCATACAAAGCGCCGCATCTCTGCACCGACTTTTGCAATAATATATGCCCGATTGGTATTCGCAAATTAGAGGAGCATGCCCGACATTCCGATCCCGACTCCATAGAACGACTGGTGCTCCGTTTCCTTTCATCCACCCAATGTATGGATGAATTATCTAAAATTCTCGTCAACATTACACAGGACGGTCAGATTGACAGCAGTGAGCTTCATGATTTACAGGATGTATTCAAGGCAATGGATTCCGTATCCGAAAATATCGACGCAATTAAATTCTGGGTGATGAACGATCCTCAGCTTCGCCCGTATTTCTGCGTTGAAATTCCTGATGAAGAACAAAATCAGTAATATTCGGAAAATCCTGTTTCCCCTTGACAATGTTGTCATGCTTCTATTAAAATCTCGACTTTGACAGTCTGTGTAGCAAAAAATCGCTACAGCACACGTTT
>CAYOOW010000007.1:0-89737 GCA_964405715.1 uncultured Bacteroides sp. | reverse complement strand
AGGCATTTCAAGGCCTGTAGCAATTTTTTTATAATTTAACTGTCAAACTCCCGTGTACCTCTCATTCATCATAATATAGCAGTATCTTATTATTTTATATGCGTTACTGTCTCAAACAACAATTTTACAACATATATCCCCTTGTTTCAAGGGAAAAGTCGTTTCCGTAAAAACAAAAAAGTTGCCAATATGCAAATATTTTTATATTATATATGTTAGTGATATTTATTGATGGAGGATAATAATATGGTTAATGCAGCATTGTTGACGGCTATGACCGGAGATACCAGTAAACCGCTTTTGGTTGCAATCTGTCTGATTGTATCCGTGATTCTTATGGTGGTTCTGATTATCACAGGAAAAAACGGAAAAAATGATGATCAAGATAATGACGATCCGGAGGAGTGACGGATGAGCGAAAAAAAGATAATATGGGCTGTTCCCGTATTGGTCGTAACGGCAATTTTTGTCTATTATTTCTGGGGCTGGAATATCGGCGCATATTTTCACAAGGAGAATACGGCCTATGATATTGCGGAGCTGACCGATAAGATCAACGTGCAGATTGATGCGGGAAAAGAGAGCGGTATGTTTTACATCAGTGGGATCACCGAAGATGAGCTCGTTAATATAAATGATTATATATGCAGCCTGAATGGTGTTGTGGACCAGTATTCTGTTTTGGAGAGAAACCGAAACGGTATGCGTGTGCTCTTGAAATACAATATATCTGATAATTATTACGTTTGCGAGAAATATCTGCATGGTAAGGAAATACCGGATGACAGACCGGAGGCTGTAAAGCTGTATGCTCAGGTGGAACAGATATTGTCCGATATTATTATGCCGGAAATGAGTGATTACGACAAGGAGCTGGCAATTCATGATTATATCGTGGCAAATTGTCAGTATGGCTATGTGGATTATTCCAAGAATTTTGCATATGAGGCCTATGGAGTATTGGTGCAGAAACAGGCTGTCTGCAACGGTTATGCGGAGGCGATGGCGCTGCTGCTAAATTGTGCCGGTGTTGAAAATGAAATTATGACCGGCTGGGCGGATGGTGAGCTCCATTCATGGAACAGAGTGCTGCTTGACGGAGCATGGTATCAGGTGGATGCAACATGGGATGATCCGGTTCCGGACAGGGGCAGCTTTGTCGGACATATGTATTTCAATGTTACAGATGATATTATGGATGATTCGCATACATGGGATGAAGAGAAATTCGAGCCGTGTGACAGCATGGACTATAATTATTTTCAGATGAATGATTTGATTTG
The DNA here is from genome assembly GCA_964405715.1 of uncultured Bacteroides sp. GTDB lineage: Bacteria > Bacillota > Clostridia > Lachnospirales > Lachnospiraceae > Coprococcus_C. The sequence goes on along the minus strand of CAYOOW010000007.1, from coordinate 88,454 downwards.
CAATTATACGGAATTTCAAAGCGTCGTGAAGGACGCGGCGGCACATGATATTACGGCAACCGTGGAGGTTGTGCTGGAGGATTACAGTGAAGCTGTATATGATTATGAGTTTATGCAGGATATACCGGGACTCATGTACTTTCAGAGAAGCAGGGATGTGGAGGCCTACGGCACATATCATTTTATAACATTGTATCTGAATCAGAAGGATTAAAGATTATGAGAGAGTATCAGATTGAGGATATCAAAACATTTATGAATGAACTGCTGATACATGAAAAATATGACAGCTTTTACCTGTATGAGGCGAGGGTAAAAACCGGATTGGATTATTATATCAGCGGGAAGGTAAACCAGGATTTCTATGATTCGGAGGAGCTTGAGGCATTGTCGGAGGAGAGCAGCTTTGAGTATATATCATGGAAGCACATAAAAAATACAGTATATGACTTGATGAAAGGAAAACGTCTTCCCATCAGCTTTAAGCTGGTGCTGATGTTTAACAGGGAAAATATCACCAGACTTGTCGAGATGAATAATCTGTCCGTAAGCCCGGAGGATGTAGGGGCGTTGTTTCTCAATATATATTACGAAAAGGGAATCCTGACAGCCACGACTGGGACTTCCGTAAAGGTTTTTTCGATGGATAAGACATTGGAGCATCTGTGGGATGCGTCTGTGGAGAAATATTATATAAGGTTCCAGGGAAATGCTGAGAACAAATAATATTTGACAGAATAGGACTAATATGATAAAATTAAACTGTAACGGTGGGAATGCAGTATTTGTTCTTTAACGTTTCGTGTAACATTTGCATATAACATTGTGACAAATAATGGGATTATAGCAGAGATTACAGGTAGTGATGTCACTGTATCCGGTGCTTCTGCAAGTGCGGATTGTTATGCAAATGGTACTGTAGTAACACAGTAATATATAATTTATGGTGATGGGGGTGACTGACAATGAAAAAAATCATGTTTGTCTGTGTTTTAATTTTTTTGCTGTTTCCGTATAGGGGGAATAGTGCAAAGCTATCTGAAAGCCGGACAGAGGAAGAGGAGAATACCACAGACCATTATTATTTCATGGATAATGAGGGTAACATAGATGATTCCTTGGCTTTGATTCTTAATACGGAGGAAGAGGAGAATACCACAGACCATTATTATTTCATGGATAATGAGGGTAACATAGATGATTCCCTCATCCTGATTCGAGAATAGGATATCGTATAATTCACAGATTATTAGCACTCATTTAAAATGAGTGCTAATTTTTTTCTTGACATTGTATACATTTGGTATTATTATACCTTCTATAGAACAATCAACCGTGCCGGTCTGATTGCGGTAAAACGTTTATTTTATGCCGAATATTTGGCAGTATAATATTAGGAGGTTGTGACATGGAGAAACAGGGTAGTTTATCAATTAACAGTGAAAACATTTTTCCGATTATCAAAAAGTGGTTGTATTCTGATCACGATATTTTTATCAGAGAATTAATTTCAAATGGCTGTGATGCGATTACCAAGCTGAAAAAGCTTGCACTGATGGGCGACTTTGAGGAGACTGAGGGTGAGGAATATAAGATAGAGGTATATGCCTCGGCGAAGGATAAGACGCTTACCTTTGTTGATAACGGTATCGGTATGACTGCTGAGGAGGTAGATAAGTATATCAATCAAATCGCATTTTCCGGTGCAACGGATTTCATTAACACATATAAGGATAAGACAAATGACGACCAGATTATCGGCCATTTCGGATTAGGCTTTTACTCGGCATTTATGGTTGCCGATAAGGTTACGATAGAAACCTGTTCCTATCAAAAGGATGCTGTACCTGTATTCTGGGAGTGTGACGGGGGTACGGAATTTTCCATGAGTGAGAGTGATGATACGACCAGAGGCACGGCGATTACACTGTATTTGAATGAGGATAGCTTTGAGTTTGCAAATGAGTATCGTGTGCGTGAGGTCATCCAGAAATATTGCGCATTTATGCCTTATAATATCTATTTTATCAATGAGGATAAGCTGGAGGAAGAAAAAGAGGCGGCAAAGAAAGAAGATAAGGTAATTGAGGTGGATACGACGGAGGAGGACGACTTAGTCGGAGATGCACCGAAGGAGGCAGAAGAAGGTAAGACTGCGGATCACGCAGATGAGAAAACGGAGGAGAAACCTGAAAAGGAGAAGAAACCGCAGCCCTTGAATGATACAAATCCGCTCTGGATGAAGAATCCGAAGGATTGTACGGAGGAGGAGTACATTGATTTTTATCAGAAGGTGTTCCATGATTTCAAGAAGCCGCTGTTCTGGATACATCTGAATATGGATTATCCGTTTAATCTGAAAGGAATTTTATACTTCCCGAAGATTAACACACAGTATGACCAGCTTGAGGGGACAATCAAGCTCTACAACAATCAGGTGTTTATAGCGGATAATATTAAAGAGGTTATACCCGAGTTCTTGCTTTTACTCAAGGGCGTCATTGACTGTCCGGACCTTCCGCTTAATGTGTCAAGAAGTGCTTTGCAGAATGATGGCTTTGTGAAGAAGATATCGGATTACATTACAAAAAAGGTTGCCGATAAGCTGAGCGGCATGTACAAGAATAGCAAGGAGGATTACGAGAAGTACTGGGATGACATCAGCCCGTTTATCAAGTTCGGCTGTATTCGTGATGAGAAATTCTGCGAGAAGATGACGGATTATATGCTGTTTAAGGATTTGAACGGGAAATATGTGACATTGCCCGAATATCTCGAGGAGGGCAAGGAAAAATACGAAAATAAAGTATTTTATGTATCTGATGAGCAGGCACAGTCACAGTATATCAATATGTTCAAGCAGGAGGGCATGAATGCCGTTTATCTCACGCACAATATTGATAATCCTTACATCACGCATCTGGAGGGCAAGAATGAGAATGTGAAGTTTTTGCGTATAGATGCCGACCTTGCAGACAATTTCGTGGGTGAGGCGTTGACTGAGGAACAGGCGAAAGAGTATACGGATAAGCTCACAGAGATATTCAAGAAAGCTACCGGGAAGGATAAGCTTAACGTCAAGGTCGAGAATCTGAAGAATGAGGCTGTATCCTCCATGATAACACTCTCTGAGGATTCACGGAGAATGGCAGATATGATGCGGGTATATAATATGGGAGGCATGGATCCGTCCATGTTCGGCAGTGAGGGTGAAACCCTTATATTAAATGCCGGAAATAAGCTCGTAAAGTATGTTCTGGAGAACCCGGAGGGTGAGCATACAGATATGATTTGCCGTCAGCTCTATGATTTGGCGGTGCTTGCAAATAAGCCTCTCGAGCCGGAAGAAATGACAGCGTTTGTAGCGCGCAGCAATGAAATATTGGGACTGCTTATTTAAGATATTGCAGCTTTTATGCAGGACGGGTGAGATTTTCTTATCCGTCTTGTTTTATTTATTATGTAGTCCTTTATGCTTATAAATGAGTTGTAAAAAATGGTGTGTTTTGTGTACCTTGGGTTATGACCTCCGATAAGGGTATTGATAAAGTGTGGATAATAATCCTAAATAAGATATACTGCAAAGCAAGAGAGGTATTCCATGCAAAATACGATAGCCTCAGTGAGAATTAAATGTATGTGTGCAATCCCCGTATTGACACCTCACCTGCGTTTACATGCTCAAGATGTCCGTCAGGATGACGGCAAATCAGAGCGCCCTCCGAGTCAATCCCCATGCACAGATATGGTGTGAGACCGGCTGTGTCAATCTGATAGGGGTTCGATGCACCTGCTGTTTTTTCGTGTGGAATGATATAGATATCCTTTCCGTAGCCGGCCAGCATATTATTGTAATCCTCAATTAAAAAGGACAGGTTTCGACAGGTAAGGAAGTACTGATAATAATCATTGAAATGTGCCCAGACCTGATAAATGACAGCTTCTCTGTTCAGCCTTCTGCCGCAGAACTGATACAGAGAGCCTGCCGTGTCTGCGATTTCCTCAGGGAAAAATTCGGTATTCACATTTATGCCGATTCCGACAATCACATATTTGAGGTTAGTTTCGTATGCCGGAGCGGATGCATATTCCATGTCGGCAAGACCATAGGTTTTTGGAATCCGGATGGTGTCACAGGACATTTCAGTCAGGATTCCGACTACCTTTTTTCCGTTTATCACAATATCATTCGGCCACTTGATGGACGGATGTAAGTCAGCTATGGAGGCAAGCGCTTTTGCAGCTGCCATGGCGGCAAGCAGTGTGATGCAGGATATGTGCGCCGTATCGATTGCCGGCTTTAACAGCAGGCTCATATAAATTCCCGTATCGGGCGGTGAGGAAAAGCTTCTGCCCATGCGTCCTTTGCCGGCTGTCTGCGTATCGGCAATAATCAGTGTGCCGTCCACACAGCCCCGGTTCCCGAATTCTCTGGCACGGGTATTGGTCGAATCGGTTTCCTCATATAAAATAACGTTATTCACAACAGGTATATCAAAGATTGTATTTTTAAGCTGCAGCATGTCATGTCTCCTTTGACTATTTATTCGTCATCGTGTTTGATGCGGCTGTTCACAAACTCGTAAATCGTTTCGCAGAGCTCTTTTTTCATTGTGAAGGGAATGGTATATATGTGCTTGCCGGCTTTTATATTTAAAATGTAGAACAGCATATTTTCATCGGCAATCACCATTGTGACAAAATCAATATCGTCAAATGTGTATTTGTGTGTCCCATAGTGATGAAAGACCGTCAAACCCTCGTCAGTGAATCGGTATGTGATATCAAATGCCTGCTTGCGAAAGGAGGCAATGATAAGATAACCGCCGTAGACGAATAACAGCATGGCAAATATAGCCGTGAGCATCAGATGCTTTGCAAGTCCGCGGAGTAGCATATAAAATTGCAAAACGCAAATTAAAACAAACACAAATCCAAGAAAACGATATGCGTAACGGTTTGCCTTTCTTTTTGGAACTGTATATGTGTAGCTCATAATTAACGTATCCCTTCTTCCCTGCAGTTCGGCGGAAGCCTCCCTGAAGACAATTTTATGACATAAGTATATAATTTGGAAGCAATTTGTGCAAGCTGAAACATCGAATCATAATTATAATCATTTCATGTATGGCTTGCGCAGTATATAACCGCAATGCACCGATATCACTTGACAAATCATGTAAAACAGGAAATATTGTCAAAGGAAATTAATTAAATTAAGATTATTTTTCGTATAATTAGTTTTTTAAATCCTATATTCCCAAAAACACAGTAATATGCTACAATGACTATTGATTTTTAATAGGAGGTGCATATACATGGAAAAGATTCAAATGAAAACTCCGCTTGTTGAGATGGACGGAGATGAGATGACCAGAATATTATGGAAGATTATTAAGGATGAGCTGATTTACCCTTTCATTGACCTGAAATCTGAGTATTATGATTTGGGACTGGAATACAGAAATGAGACAGATGACAAGGTAACCTTTGATTCTGCGTATGCGACACAGAAGTATGGTGTGGCTGTAAAATGCGCGACTATCACACCGAATGCGGCACGTATGACGGAGTATAACCTGAAGGAGATGTGGAAGAGTCCGAACGGAACAATTCGTGCAATACTTGACGGAACCGTATTCCGTGCGCCTATTGTCGTGAAGGGAATTGAACCGTGTGTTAAGAATTGGAAGAGCCCGATCACAATTGCGAGACATGCATATGGTGATGTATATAAGGCATCTGAGATGAAGATTCCGGGACCGGGAAAGGCAGAGCTTGTATATACGGCAGAGGACGGAACAGAGACGAGAGAGCTGATACATAATTTCACCGCTCCGGGTATCATACAGGGTATGCATAATATTAATGGTTCCATTGAGAGCTTTGCAAGATGCTGCTTTAATTATGCACTGGATACGAAACAGTCGATATGGTTTGCGTCAAAGGATACGATATCCAAGAAATATGACCATACGTTCAAGGATATTTTTCAGGAGATTTTTGATGCGGAATATAAAGACAGGTTTGATGCGGCAGGTATCGAGTACTTCTATACGCTGATTGATGATGCGGTTGCACGTGTGATGAAGTCCGAGGGCGGATTTATCTGGGCGTGCAAGAACTATGACGGAGATGTTATGAGCGATATGCTTTCCTCTGCATTCGGTTCGCTTGCCATGATGACCTCCGTTCTGGTTTCACCGGATGGCAATTACGAGTATGAGGCGGCACACGGAACCGTACAGAGACATTACTATAAGCACTTGAAGGGAGAGGAGACCTCTACGAACTCTGTGGCAACCATTTTTGCATGGACAGGCGCACTGAGAAAACGTGGTGAGCTTGATGAGATTCCTGCGCTGATGAGTTTTGCGGATAAGCTTGAGGCGGCGACAATCAAGACGATTGAGGATGGCAGGATGACGAAGGACCTCGCGCTTATCACCTCTCTTAAAAATGTCACTGTATTAAACAGTGAAGATTTTATTAAGGCAATCAGAGCAACACTTGAGGAAATGCTGTAATTGAATGAAATTGATATGACTGTAAAATATGGAGCTGCCGTATTATCCCAATGCGACAGCTCTGTTTTTTTGTGCAAATTATATTATACTTTTTGATAGATATCGTGCGTTCATTGTGATAATATATCATTAGGAAAGCACGCAATTTTTTATGCTTGCAATAAATGAAGACAGTGACGGGAGGATAGAGAAAATGGATATCTGGAATATTCTTGGTATACAGGAGACAAAAGATAAAGCTGCATTGAAGCAGGCATATAGAATAAAGCTGACCTCCGTGAATCCCGAGGATGATCCGGAGGGCTTTATGGAGCTGCGGCAGGCTTTTGAGGAGGCTGTCCGGCTGGCAGATGAGGAGGAGCAGGTTGTCGGGGATGAGTCGGCTATGGGAAAGCTGGAGACTGCAATAGATGAGCTGTATCGTGACTTTTCAAGACGAATCAGCCGGGAGGCATGGGAGGAGCTGCTCAACCGGGACGAGTTTGTGTCTCTGGACAGCTCGGAGGAGGCTATGAATGTCCTGCTGCGGTATCTGATGTCAAATTTTTATCTTCCGCAGAGAATATGGAATTATCTGGTTGAGATATTTGATATTGCGGACAGAAAAAAAGAATTATGCGAGACTTATCCGGAGGATTTTATTGAATACATTCTGAATAACGCGGAATATGAGGATATGATTAATTATGACCTGTTTGAGGGGGATGAGGCTTCTTACGACGCATATATCGAATATTATTATAAGCTGGAGGCGGCTATTCGAAGAAGGGCGTTTGATGAGCAGGCAAAGTACATAGAGAAATTGGATGAGCTGGATGTCTGTCATCCGTATTATGATATATGCAGGATAAGAAGTGAGATACAGTACATGAATATGGAGACAGAGAAGAAGGAAAGCGAAGCCGGAGAGAATCGGACGACTGCTCAGTTATTCGGTGACAGGCTGATAGAGCTGCAGGAGCAGGCTGAAGCGCTGCGTCAGGATGTTCCGAAGGACATATTTATAATCAATACCTGCGGTGACGTGGCGATGATTCGGGAGCAATACGAGGAGGCAAAACGGTATTATGACATGTCTCTGGAATTGGCACCGGATAACTATATTGTAAAAGGAAAACAGGCAGAGCTTATGTATTGCATGGGTGAATATGAAAAGTCCAGAGATATGTATATGGATCTTCTTAAAATTAACCACTTTGATAATAATGTCAGGGCGGGGATGATTCGTGCCAATCAGGGACTGATTGAAATGCTGCGGGGAAAAATCGACGCAGATCCGTCTGATAATGCTTCAAGGCTGGAGATGGCGTGGAGCTTTTATCAGAGCTATCGCTTTAACGAGGCAATCGCTATTCTCGATACCTTTGAACCGGATGCGGAAAAAATGTGCGAGTATCATAATGTCAAGGGCAGAACATATTTGTGTCTGTCCGATTATGAGAGTGCGCTGACATGCTTTCAGATATGGAAAGCGGAAATTGAAAAAATTCCGGAGACGTATACAGATGAGGAAAGTCTGAAAAAGAAGAAACGGTACGAGTATGTGAATTTTCTGATTGGCGATTGTTACCTGAAAACAAAACGCTATGACGAGGCAAGAGCTTATCTCAACAGAGCCATGGAGAGGGAGCATGACGAGATTATTCTGTCTTATGAGGCGATGTGTGAGCTGGAATATGAAACGGGAAACAATGACGCCTGTATTCAGGCGTGTGAGAGACTGCTGGAGCGGGACGGCAGGAGCTATATAGGCTATAATTACAGTGCAAAGGCTTATTTTAACATGGATTATCTGAAGGAGGCGCTGGTTGCCTGTGAGCATGCAATCGGCCTTTATCCTTATGTATCCGATCCGTATGGACTGGAGGTGCGGATATATCTGAAGGTTAATCAGCCGGAATCGGCGCGGAATGTTGTGCAGCGGTACCGTGCATTTGGAATTGAGAGCGATGAGATAGATTTCAGTGAGGCGTGTATTCTGGAGCAGGAGGATAAGCATCAGGAGATAGTTAATCTTCTGGATAAAACCATAAAGCGCTCAAATCCCGAGGATACGGATTTGGATGATTATTATGAGCTGTATATGATGCAGGGATTTCATCTGGAGAAGCTCGGGGAAAGGGAACAGGCAAAGAAAAAATATGAGTATGTCATTTCAAAATGTCCGAATCATCCTTTGGCATACGGTAGAATGGGAATTATCATGCGGGATGAGGGCAGGTATGATGACGCGCTGAAAATGTATACGAAGCAGCTTAATATAAGACCTCGCGCGTTTTATTATATTCATCGTGGAATATTAAACCGTTTTCTGCATAATTATAAGAGTGCGCTCGCCGACTTTGAGGAGGCATTAAAGCTTGAGCCTGATAATGTATTTTGTTACGGGCGTATCGGACAGATTTACGAGCTGCACAGGGAGTTTGAGCGTGCTTTGGAATACTACGATAAAGCCCTCGCATACAGTGGCGGGGACGATGAGGACTGCAAGGAAAATCTGCTTTTAAAGGCAAGGACACTGCAGTGTATGAACCGCTTTGCGGAAAGCAGGGAGATTTATGCGCATTATATTGAACAGTACGGATTAAATACTGATGTGGCATATGATTATTCCGAGCTGCTGCAAAGAATGAATCTCATCGATGAGGCAATTAATGTTTTGCAAAAATGCATTGATGAAATTCCGTATGACAGCTATATGCAGAAGTGTGTACGGCAGCTGTGTGCCATATATGGCTCGGAGGGATATATAGACCGCGCACATGAGACGATGATGCTTGCCGTCAGTCATGATGATAAGGATTCCCGGATATATGCAAGAATGGGAAGCATATTTTTCCATCACGGGCTTTTGGAAGAGGCAAGGCAGATGTATGAAAAGGCTGTTGTGCTTGACATTGATAATAAACAAAATTATTATAGTGACTTGATAGAAGTGATTCTGAGTAAGCGCACGCTGTTTAAACCGGATATCAAGGAATACATAAAAAAGGCGCTGGTTGCGCCGGAGGATATGGAGACACCGATTGATTATATCAATATGGCTAAGCTGAACCGGCTTGATAAAAAACTGAAGGAAGCATTGAAGATTATAGAAAGAGGTTTGAAAATCAAGCGGTGTACGGGCTGCTTTTACAGTGCCTGCCATGAAGCGCTGTATGAAAAAGGATTGATATACGAGAGTATGAAGCAGTATGAGAGGGCAAGGATGTGCTACAGGGAAGCACTTAAGGTATGTGGTCACAACACACTCTATGAGGAAAGATTAAAAAGGGTTGAAGGTAAATGATAGTTGGTATTGATTTAGGTACGACAAACAGTTTAATTGCGTATATGACAGAAGAGGGAGCAAAGGTGATACCGAACAGGCTGGGCGAGAACCTCACGCCGTCTGTGGTAAGCGTGGATGACGCAGGTATTGTGTATGTGGGTAAAACCGCAAGGGAACGAAAGCTCCTCTATCCCGACCGGACGGCGGAAGTGTTTAAGAGAAGTATGGGAACAGGGAAAAAATTTAATCTGGGCGACAGAACGTTCACTGCTGAGGAGTTATCCAGTCTGGTGTTGAAATCGCTGAAGGAGGATGCGGAGGTGTATCTTAACGAGACGATCACCGAGGCTGTTATCAGTGTTCCGGCATATTTTAATGACGCGCAGAGAAAGGCTACCAAGAAAGCGGGAGAAATGGCGGGCTTTATTGTGGAGCGTATTGTCAGTGAGCCGACGGCGGCTGCCATAGCATACGGACTGAATCAGAAAAACGCGGATACAAAATTTTTGGTGTTTGATTTGGGCGGCGGTACATTTGATGTATCGATATTGGAGCTGTATCAAAATATCATGGAGGTGCGGGCTGTAGCCGGTGATAATTTTCTGGGCGGAGAGGATTTTACGGAAATTATCGAGCAGATGTTTTTCCGTGAGAAAGAGATTGATCAGGATGAATTGGATATAAAGACCAGAACGCATATCAGAAAGCAGGCGGAACTATGTAAGCTCGGTTTTACGGACAGTAAAACATCCACGATGAAGTGCAGAATCAATGATACAGTGTATGAGTATGAAATAAACATTGACGATTATGAAAAATCCTGTCAGCTGCTGCTCAACAAAATTAAAAAGCCGATTGAGAGGAGCCTGAAGGATGCAAACATAAGATTGGCTGACATAGAGGAAGTGATTCTGGTAGGCGGAGCGACAAAGCTGTCGATTGTGAGGCGTTTTGTAAGCCGTTTGTTTGGGCGTTTGCCGAATACGGGTATCAATCCCGATGAGGTGGTTGCTGTCGGGGCGGCGACGCAGGCGGCTATGAAGGAGAGAAACGAGGCTGTCCGGGAAATGATTTTGACTGATGTGTGTCCGTTTACGCTCGGAACGGAGGTCGTGGTTAGCAGGACGGGCGGTTACAGGGAAAACGGACATTATCTCCCGATTATTGAGAGAAATTCTGTGATTCCCGTCAGCAGGACGGAGAGACTTTATACAGCGGGAGACAATCAGAGCATAATCAGGGTGCAGATTCTGCAGGGAGAGAGCCGCTATGCCAGAAATAACGTATACCTCGGAGACATAGAGGTTCCGGTGCCGATAGGACCGGCGGGGCAGGAGGCTGTCGATGTTACATATACCTATGATGTAAATTCAATTCTTGAGGTCATGGTTAAGGTTGTATCGACTAAGATGGAAAAGCGTCTTGTGATTAAGAATGAGGAAACGGATATGACGGATGAGGAGATTGACGAGAGACTGGCCTCTCTTGCCGGTTTAAAGATTCATCCGCGCGAGCAGGAGGAAAACAAGCTGCTGCTGCTCCGCGGCGACAGAATGTATGAGGAGGCAACCGGTGACATCAGAACCCTCATTGAACAAAATATGACGGTCTTTGAAGGCATACTTGATAAGCAGAACAGATCTGAAATTGAGAATGCCCGCAGAGAATTAAAAGACTTTCTCGACAGCATCGAGGAAGATATATTGTGAAAATAAAATATAAGGCTGCCACATTCAGATAAAAAGGCATGTATCTATGTATGATTCGAAAACCCGCTTTCGCTCGGTTGCTCACGCAGCGGTACTAAGCTCTGCCAACACCTGCGGTGTATGGTTTCACACTAGGCTCGAAAGTACCTCGCCAAGTGTTCAATCCATCGCTAAGTACCGGCGTTCGCAAACGGTTTTTCTGCATCATACATAGATACATGCCTTTTTATCTGAATGTGGCAGCCTCCTGTATTTTTTTCGTCATAGAGGATGATTTGTATTGACATACAATATTATACATTATATAATATTAAGAAATAAATAATATAAGGGAGGGACAGATATGGTTTATCAGCTTGGGGCACCTCTTTTGGATGCCTGTGTGTTAGCGGCTTTGGTCGAGGACGATGCATATGGATATGTTTTGACGAAGAGAGTGCAAAGCGTCATTGATATATCGGAATCTACCTTGTACCCTGTTCTGCGGCGTTTACAGAAGGACGGTTTGCTGCTTACCTATGACCGGCCTGAGGCGGGGAGAAACAGGCGGTATTATTCACTGACGGACGAGGGAAGAGGCAGGTTGGACTATTATCGGCGTGAGTGGATAGAATATAAAAACAGAATAGATAATTTATTGGGAGGAGAGGCATATGAACAGAGAGAAATATCTTAGTGAGCTGGAACATTTTTTGTCCAGAATGCCGGATGAAGAAAGACAGAGCGCTATGGATTATTACAGAGAGTATACGGCAGAGCTTGAGGCAAATGGTGAAGATATTGTGTCAAAGCTCGGAAATCCGAAGGAATTGGCAGGCAGTATTATAGGAGAACAGGCACTGTTTGATATTGATAACCGGGAGGGCGGTGTCAGGGGCAGAATCGGAGGCTTTTGGCTTGCGGTGCTTGCAATCTTTGCGTTGCCTATCGGCTTGCCGCTTGCCATAGCGGTCGCGGCAGTTGCATTTGCTCTGTTAATTACAGTATTTGCCGTTGTGTTTGCGTTGTCTGCCGTAGTGGCAGCCGTCGGAGCAGCTGGGATTGTCAGTGTTCTTGCCGCATTTGTGCTTTGGATTACAGCACCGGCTACAGGTGCTTTTTTCACCGGGGCCGGACTGTTTATGACAGGCTTTGGTATTATAGCGGGTTGGCTTGTGTCTATGCTTTGGGGAGTTTCTTTTAAGCTGATAAAAAAATTGTTTGGTTCTGTGATACATCATGGAAGAAATGGGCAGAGGGAGGTACGGCAGCATGAATAAAAAAATAAGAACAATCATAATTTGCGCGGTTATACTGATGCTTGTCGGCGGCATTATGATGGCGGTTGGCCTGCTCAATGGTGCCAAAACAACGTTGTATTGGGATTCGGAAAAACATCGTCTCGTGTGTGTCGATGAAGATGAAATGTATGTTACCAGAGAAAAATTCTCCGTGGATCAATTTGATAAAATTGATATAAATGTGAGCAGGGCAAAGGTGAAATTTGTTCCCGCGGACGGCTATTATGTGGAATATTCCGTTATGTCCGAAAATAAAAATCCGCTTACGGTTCAGGGCGGCAAGCTTACATTTTGCGATGATACAAGCAGATATTTTGAATTGGATTTCGGTTTTTTATTTAATAAGCACAACAGAGACGAATATCTGACAATATACTATCCGAAGGAGTCGGAATTGGACAGCATTGCGGCGGAGCTTGACATGGGCAATATGGAGATAAGCGGAGTATATGCAAAGACGGCAGATATAGAATTATCCATGGGAAATCTGGATGTGACTGACTCACGCGTGGATATGTTTTCGGCAGAGCTTGATATGGGCTCCCTCGATATGACAAACACGGAAACGGGTGTATTTTCTGCTGATTTGTCGATGGGAGATATCACGCTGCTTCATTCCGTGGTGACCGGGGAGATGGAAACAGAGCTTGATATGGGCAGCGCAGATATATCCCTTGCGCAGGAGGACAGCGGGAATCGAAGGATAGAATACGGCTATGATTTAGAGACGGATATGGGAGATGTTGAGGTGAACGGAGCGGATCAGGGCAATAAATACAGTCAGCCGGGAGCTGTAATGTTAAAAATATCTTGTGATATGGGAAGTATTGAGTTAAACTTATATTAGTGTCAATGAGATGGCATACAGTGTGATTAAAGGAGGAGCAGATATGATGTTTGAGGATCAGACAATCAATATATATGATGATACGCTGGTTGGTATACCGCAGATTATGCGTACTGATATACAGGAAAAGGATGGGAATTATCTTCTTGAGATTGAGCTTCCCGGCTTTACGAGGGAGGATGTACAGGCTGAGCTTACAGATGGAAAGCTTACCATCATCGCAAACAGACCAGAATCTATTGAAACCGAGACGACAAAGACGCATTTCATCAGAAGGGAGCGTTTAATCGGCGGATGTAAGCGCAGCTTTTATGTGGGTGATTATGTGAAACAGGAGGATATTACGGCAGCCTTTAAGGATGGAATACTGAGTATTATCATTGCGAATCCTGAGAAAGCCGTGGAGCGTCAGGAGCGTAAATTGATACCAATCAAGTAGCGGCTGGAGGAATTTATGGCATTAGATGGAATAGCCATTTCAGGCATCGTAAGTGAATTGCGTGCGAAGCTGACAGGTGGCAGAATATATAAGATATATCAGCCCGAACCGGATGAGATATGTCTTGTAATAAAGAATCGTACAGCAGGGGAAGGGGGCTCGGAGAGACTCGTCATATCTGCCGATGCAAGTCTCCCGCTGCTGTATGTGACGGAGCGGATAAAAGAAAACCCGGCTATTGCCCCGGGTTTTTGTATGCTGTTAAGGAAACATATCGGAAACGGCAGGATAACGGGAGTTATACAACCGGGCTTTGAACGAATCGTCGAATTTACCATAGAGCATTTAGATGAAATGGGTGACCTGTGTACAAAGAGGCTGATAGTGGAGCTGATGGGCAAGCACAGCAATATTATTTTTGCCGATGCGGACGGGATCATCATTGACAGCATCAAGCATATATCGCATCAGGTAAGCTCTGTCAGGGAGGTCCTTCCGGGCAGGCAATATGTGTTCCCGCCGTCACAGGATAAGAAAAACCCTCTGGAGATTGACGTTAATTACTTTATGAATCATGTGCTGATGCAGCCTGCTTCTGTTTCCAAGGCAATTTATACATCCCTTACCGGGATTTCTCCGGTTACGGCAAATGAGCTTGCTCATCGGGCGGGTGTTGATGCAGGAATGAGCACGGCTTCCCTTTCCATGGAGGACAGAGAAAAGCTGTATCATGCGTTTGACCGGATGAGACAGGATATACTGGATGAAAACTATGTGCCATGCATTGCATACGAGGGCTATAAGCCGAAGGAATTTGGTGCGGTGCAGCTTTCCATGTACGGACAGCCGGGAGATAGTGAGCATATGCCGGATGGAACCTTTTGCGGATTAAAATTGTTTTCATCCATGTCCGCGGTTATAGAGGAGTACTACAGCAGCAGGAGTGTTGCCACGCGAATGAAACAGCGCTCTGCGGATTTGAGAAGGATTGTTGCAAATGCGGTTGAGCGGACGGCGAAGAAATACGATTTGCAGCTTGCCCGGCTTAGGGATACGGAGAAGAGGGACAGGTACAGAATCTATGGTGAGCTGATAACTGCGTACGGGTATACGGTGCAGCCGGGAGCGCGTGAGCTTGTCTGTGAAAATTATTACGATGGGCAGGAGATAACGATTCCGCTTGAGCCGGAGCTGTCGGCTATGGAGAACGGAAAGCGGTATTTTGAAAAATACAATAAGCTGAAACGGACGTATGAAGCGCTTTCCGAGCTTGCTGTGAGCTCTAAGGAGGAGCTTGATTACCTGTTATCCGTGCAGACTTCGCTGGAATTTGCCAAGGTGGAAAATGACCTGTCACAGATTAAGGCGGAGCTGATTCAGAGCGGATATATCAGAAAACGGTCTGAGCGGGACAAGGGAAAGAAGCAGGAGAAAGGGCATCCCCTGCACTATGTATCGTCGGACGGATATGATATATATGTGGGTAAGAATAATTACCAGAATGATGAGCTCACCTTTAAGACGGCAGCCGGTACGGATATGTGGTTCCACGCAAAGCAGATGCCGGGTTCTCACGTTATCGTAAAGACGGGCGGCGCACAGGAGCTTCCGGATAGGACCTATGAGGAGGCTGCAAGGCTTGCGGCGTACTATTCGTCGGGAAAGGACGCGCCGAAGGTGGAGATAGATTACACATTAAGAAAAAATCTGAAAAAACCGCCGAAGGCAAAGCCTGGCTTTGTGATTTATCATACAAACTATTCCATGACAATCGAACCGGATATCCATGGAATCAAAGAGCTTTCTTAAAACAAAATAATATAAATGATTGCGGAGAATACCGATTTTGCCGGAATGGTTGAAAAATTTATGGCTTGGTGTTATACTATTGGTTAGTTGAAACTAATCGACAGATCGATAAATCCAAAGTTGTGATAATCAGAGTATATGTGAGGGTAGAAGGGAATTATGGTTATCTGTATTGCAGCAGCACACTCTGTGTGTTGTATTGCAATTTGGTAATTTATCAAGGGCTTGGCATTGAAGCTCTGACCCTGCTTTTGATGTATTTTATTCTGACTGCGATAGCTCTTATTGACATAGACACCAAAACTATTCCGCCTATACTTAATGTTGGAATTGCCGTCTTAGGGATTTTATCAATCTGGAGTTTTCCGGGACCGACTATTATAGAAAGAATAATCGGTATTTTTTGTATGGACGTTATACGGTTTATGTTATCGGTTTAGGAGATTAATAAAGTGTCGTTTTTTTGATTAATAAAATGTGAAAAATACTGAATGCTACTTTGGGTTGCGATATAGAAACTTGCGGTTTATGGACAAAATAAAATATTATGGGTAAAATTCCCATTAGCCGAAATGCGATGAATGGATTATTATAAGCATGCATGGAGTCATGAGGATAAAACTTAAATTAAGATAGTGAGGAAGGCACATTGATAGGAACAAGATTAACGGAACTGAGATCGAAACATGATATGACTCAGGAAGAATTTGCTGAGAGACTTGATGTAAGCAGACAGGCGGTTTCGAAATGGGAATTGGATAAAACCTTGCCGGATGTTAATAAGCTTTTAAAAATCTCCGAGTTGTATAAGGTTAGTTTAGACTATTTGCTCAAGGGTATCGAAAACACAGAAAATGAGGTGGGGGTTGATGCCGACGGCAATTTACATGATAAAAACGATGAGGAAGAAGAAATAGTACCCTCGGACGAGGATACGGAGAGTATAGGGGATGAGAAGAAAAAATGTGTAAGATTTCGTCTGAAAATGAGCATTGTGCTGGTTAGTATTTTACTGCTTGGAATAACCGGAATTATGATGCTTTGTATAATCAGTCAGGTATGGAATAAATCCGGCAGCGATAAAACTCCGGTTAGAGTAGATAAAATTAGTGCGCAGTATTCCGTTGCTGATGTAAGCTGTTATACGGAGGAAGGAACACTTATCAACAAGACGATTTTTTTGGATACAAACGGAGTCAGGGTCGGAGATTATATATACTGTTATGTGGACGGTAATCGTGGAAACTTATACGTTGATCATTCTGTAAAAAGTATGGCCTGCATATTGATAATATTTTTGCTGCTTCTATTAATATGGGTTTTATTGGTCAGGGAGCTTAGGGTGTAATGGGTAAAAGGAATATATTGTTTGTTGTCTTGTCAGCCTTTGTGGTGGGGGTATTAGCCGCTTTAAGTTTTCTTTTCGTTTTTCAAAAACGATATGCAGATGCAGATAGCAGTGAAAGCGACTATATGGGTACGGTTGTGCTGGACGGTTTTGAAATAAAAATACCCAATAAGAATATGGCGGCTATTGTTGAGGGAGTGGGTCTGTCATATTGTGATGAAGGTTCATTTGAAATGGGGATATCCGTTGTAGATGGCAGCTATGATGAGACACTTAATGAGCTTGATTCATTGGACAGGGATATAGGAGAGTGGTTTAAGCTAAAAAAACCTTTTGAGGAAATTGCTATAGACGGGCGTTCTTATTTTTACTGTGTCTATGAGGATGAAGGTGAAACAATACTGCTTGCTTATAAGAAGGCAGACGAGGAACGATCGTTTGAGATTATGGTACGGTGTCTTGTAATAGATTTGATGAAATATCAGACAGAGAAGGAGCTTATCCGTGAGTACGAGTCCTTTATTCTGATTGCTGACTCATTGCTTAAAGATGTAGAGCCTACCAATGCCGAAAATACTCCGGTAGGAAAAACCTTTGTTGCGGATGATATGTATTCTAAGCTGCAGGTAGAGCTTCCTGAGGAATTTTCTCCTAAGGGTGCACTATATGATGAATCAGGTAATAAGCTGGTGGGGTATCAGGTGGAAGAAAACTTCTATATGATTGCGCAGGAGATAAACCCCCATTATTATAGTATGAAGGTGTACAGTAATGAGGATAGGGACATTAATACAGTAATTTCCGTTAGCGATTTTGAGAAATCTGATTTGGATGCGGAGAAGATGATGCTTGAAGGCTCGGAGGATTGGACAGACTCACTTGCCGAAGTACAAAGCACTGATATAAACGGTAAAACCGTTTATTATTATACCTACACTGATACATACATGTATATGGGAGAGGAACTTGAAAAGTATTATTTTGAGGCAGCGGTGGACCTTGACAGTGGAGCAATATACCGCATATCCGCTTCATCTATGGAAAATTCAGAGGCGGCACAGATAAATACATATACAAGGTTTTTATTGTTGGATTAGGATAAAAATTCCATTTTCTACCGCAGGTTGACAAAAAGCAACCTGCGGTATATTGTTTTTTCTTCTGGTGAGATTTAAATTTTTATTGAAAATCTTTAAAGGAGAGATAAGTATGAAGAAACAAAAAATTAAACAAAAATTTATGGGTTTTACCCTGCTTGCTGCAATAGTGGTAAGTGTATCATCCGTTGGTACAGTAACGGGAAGGGTTGAAGCAGCAGCGGCTCCGGTTTCCATAGATGAGATAAATTTTCCGGATAGTATATTTCGGGAATATGTCAAAACATTTGATTCGGATACGGATGGCAGCCTGTCGGATGATGAACTGAAAATGGTAACACAGATTTCAGTGGGTGGGTACGGTATTACAGATTTAACGGGAGTAGAATATTTTTATAACCTGAATGTTTTGGATTGTGAAGAAAATAGTCTGAGCAGTTTAGACGTAAGTC
This sequence comes from uncultured Bacteroides sp., assembly GCA_964405715.1. Taxonomy (GTDB): domain Bacteria; phylum Bacillota; class Clostridia; order Lachnospirales; family Lachnospiraceae; genus Coprococcus_C. The sequence continues at coordinate 69,675 of CAYOOW010000007.1, read as the reverse complement.
AAAATACAGCATTAGAATTTTTGTCGTGTTACTCTAATAATCTTGAAAGCTTAGATGTAAGTCAAAATGTATTATTAGAGTTTTTATTCTGCGGCAAAAATAATTTAAACAGCATTGATGTGATTCAAAATACGGCGCTTAAAAACTTGTCTGTAAATAATAATAATCTGAGTGAGTTGGATGTGAGCAAAAATACGGAGTTGACTTATTTAGATTGCGGAAATAATAATTTAAGCAGTCTGGATGTAAGCAAAAATACGAAGCTAACCTCATTGTATTGCGGCCACAATAATTTAGGCAGTCTGGATGTGAGCCAAAATACAAAGTTGACCGTATTGTCTTGTAATTACAATAAGTTAGAGGGCTTGGACGTAAGTAAAAATACAGCGCTGAATAATTTATATTGTGATAATAATCGTTTATTAGGAAGCTTGGAGCTTAGCTATAATACAGCGTTAAAAAGCTTGGATTGCGATTTTTGCGGTTTGAGCAGTTTGGATGTAAGTAAAAACACGGCATTAGTTAAATTGCGTTTGGAGCAGAATAATTTGAGTAGTTTGGATGTAAGTAATAATAAGCTGTTGACTTATTTAGATTGTTATGCGAATAATTTGGGCAGCTTAGATGTGAGTAATAATACCGAATTAACCAGTTTGACTTGCAGTTCAAATAATTTAACAAATCTTGACGTAAGCGAAAATACCATGCTGCAAACTTTAAAATGCGATAATAATAATTTAAGCAGCCTTGATTTAAGTAAAAACACGGCATTAGGATATCTGGAGTGTTATTCTAATAGTATAAGCGCTCCGTTATATAAAAAAGGAGACTTATATTATATAGACTTGTCAGCACTCCCGTTAGATACGGGAAGGGTTGGCAATCCAAGCCAAGGTACATATAACGGCATAACAGGACAGATTGAATTGTCTGATGCAATGGAATCCGGCGATACATTAACATATGATTACGCAACCGGATATGGTCAGGAGCAAATGACCGTAACTGTTACAGTTTCTGAATTGAAGGAAATTGCGGTCTCCGATACGGAAGAAGAAACTACGGAGGAAGAAACTACGGAGGAAGAAACCACGGAGGAAGAGACCACGGAAGAGCCGGTTACAGCACAGGAGGCCGGTGTTGAACAGAGCCCAACTGAGGCTGTTGCCGGAGCAAATTCTGATTCTGTAAAAACCGGAGATGACACACCGGTATTTATAGCACTTATTGGGCTCTTTGGCTCATTTGCCGGAATCCTGTTAATTTACGGTTTTATTACCAAGAAAATTAAAAAATAAAAGGTTGATGAGGCTTTAGCTGCAGGTGCTGATTATGCCGGTACAGTTACAACAGATGCTGTGGTAAAGGCTAAGCCGGCAGCAGCAAAGGGACAGTATTTGAAGAGCGTAGTTATCGCTTCAACTACGGGTCCCGGTCTAAAACCTAATACCGCAAAATACTAAATCGCGGTTTTAACTATCGGAACAGTGGTTTAGGAGAAACGACCGCACTGTCAATGCTTTATAAAGCGTTGACAGTGCGGCTTTTTAATAATTTTTGCAATTGATTTTTGACAGGGCATATACTATAATGAACGATAAGCGACGAATACGATATTAAGTAAATCAAATTCGCCGGATATATCAGATATCGGAATCAATCTGAAGACAGAGATAGAAAAGGTCAGGGAACAGATACAGAATATTGAGTAGAAATGGAAGGTGATACAGTATGAAAAAGGGCTTATTGATTGTGATTTCCGGTTTTTCCGGCGTAGGCAAGGGTACTGTGGTAAAGGACCTGGTGAAAAAATATGACTATAGCTTATCCATTTCTGCAACGACCAGAGCGCCGAGAGAGGGCGAAGCGGACGGAAGGGAATATTATTTTAAGTCTGTCGCTGAATTTCAGAATCTGATTGATTATAATGGTTTTATCGAGTGGGCACAGTATGTGGATAATTATTATGGAACACCGAGAAAATTCGTCGAGGATGAGATGGCGCAGGGACATGATGTTATTCTGGAGATAGAGGTACAGGGTGCGATGAATGTGAGGGAACAGTATCCTGATGCAATCCTCATATTTGTGACGGCTCCGAGTGCAGACAGTCTGCGGGCGAGGCTTGCGGGACGGGGCACCGAGAGTAAAGAGGTTATAGAAAAACGAATGAAACGTGCTGCCGAGGAGGCTGAGGATATAAAAGAATATGATTATATCGTAATCAATGACAATCTGGAGGAGTGCGTGCATCAGGTTCATTCGATTATCGTAGGAAAGAAATGTCTGAGAGAGAATAACCTGAGTTTTATAGAAGAAATAAAAAAGGAGCTGCAGAAGCAGTAGAAGGGAGATAAAGTATGTTACATCCATCATACACAGATTTAATGGCAGTAGTAAACAGTGAGGTTGAGGCGGGCGAACAGCCGGTGGTACAGAGCAGATATTCTATTGTTATGGCAACATCAAAAAGGGCGAGACAGATTATAGCAGGTGCTGAGCCGCTTGTACAGGGAAAGGGAAATAAGCCTTTGTCCATCGCAGTTGAAGAGCTGTATAGCGGTGAGGTTAAGATTGTCGGAGACGACGAATAAGGAGTGAGGGGTTGCCACAGCAGTTATGTTTATCCTACACAGGCTGAATCATAATAACTGTGACGGCCCCCTTTATTTATTTTATGTCATTTGCGGGGTGATGTGACATGCGATTAGGAGATTTGCTGGAAGGTCTTTCCTATGAGGTCATACAAGGCAAAACAGACATAGAGATAATGGGTATAAAAAACAATTCCAGAGATGTGGAGGCGGGAGATATTTTTTTCTGTGTTCGGGGGGCTGCTACGGACGGACACTCATATGCAGCGAGTGTGGCGTGTAAAGGCGCGGTTGCCCTCTTGGTGGAGAGATATGTGAAGGCTCCGCGGGGAATTACGGTTGTACGTTTTCCCAATATCAGATATGCGATGGGGATAATCAGTGCCAGATATTATGGCAATCCGTCTGAAAAAATGACAGTTATCGGTATAACGGGGACAAAGGGAAAAACAACAACTGCGTTTATGGTTTATAATATGTTAAAGGCAGCGGGATATAAAACAGGTCTGATCGGAACAGTGGAAATATATGATGGCAGGCAGCATATCTGCTCGGAGCACACGACACCTGAATCTATTGTTTTGCATCGGTATTTGCGGGATATGGTGAATCACGGTGTAGAAACGGTTGTCATGGAGGTTTCCTCTCAGGGACTTATGCTTGACAGAGTTGCGGGCGTAGCGTTTGATTATGGGATTTTTACGAATCTGTCCAATGACCATATCGGGCCCGGAGAGCATGTGAACTTTGAGCATTACAGGAAATGCAAGAAAAAACTGTTCTCCATGTGTAAAACAGGGATTTTTAATCTGGACAGCAGCTATGCGCAGGATATGATGGACGCTGCGACATGTGATAAAATAACATATGGCATGCATGCGTGTGCAGATTACAGAACCGATGCGTTCAGGCTGTATTCGGAGAATGGGGTGCTCGGAGTCGGGTATCATGTATCCGGCAGGACGGATGGGGATGTAATTGTGGATATGCCGGGAGAATTTACGGTTCACAATTCGCTGGCGGCAATTGCCGTGGCGGACCGGATGGGGGTACCGTTTTCAGATATACAGAGGATATTAAAGGAAATTAAGGTGAGAGGGCGTGTTGAGATGATACCGATTTCAGACGCTTTTACCGTTATAATTGACTATGCGCATAATGCTATGGCGCTGGATAATCTGATTACAGCCTTGCGTGCATATGCGCCGAAACGGCTGGTTACATTGTTTGGATGCGGCGGAAACCGTTCAAGGGACAGGAGATACGAGATGGGTGAGGTGTCGGGCAGATTGTCCGATCTCACAATTATCACCAGCGATAACCCGCGATACGAGATGCCGGAGGAAATCATCGAGGATATAAAAACCGGCTTGAATAAAACCGATGGAGCGTATGTGGAGATCATGGACCGTAAGGAGGCAATGCGCTATGCAATTACGCATGCCGAAGATGGAGATATAATTGTTTTTGCGGGTAAGGGACATGAGAATTATCAGGAGATATATGGTGTAAAATACCATATGGATGAAAGGGACTTAATCAGGGAAATTTTGGAGGAAGAAGATGTCACAAAAATATGCGGATATAATAATCGATATTTCGCATGAGGCAATCGACAGAGCATTTCAATATAAAATTCCTGCCGGGCTGGAGGAATGTGTGGAACTCGGAATGCGGGTGTCTGTTCCCTTCGGTCAGGGCAACAGGCTGCGGCAGGGATATGTGATTGGAATTACCGAGACACCGACATTTGATGTGGAAAAGATAAAGGAGATTGCCGGGATTTCGGATAAGGGACTGCAAATTGAGGGAAAATTGATACGTCTGGCTGCATGGATGCGGGATGCCTACGGTTCAACCATGATTCATGCACTGAAGACCGTCATGCCGGTGAAAGAGCGAATCAGGAAAACGGCGCAGAAGGTTGAGGAGCCGGTATATGCTTTGGAAAAACCTCCGGTACTTGTTCTTAATTCCGAACAGAAAAGTCTGGTGGATGTATTTACCGCAGATTATCATGCCGGCAGAAGGGAAACCTACCTTCTGCATGGTGTGACGGGAAGCGGAAAGACAGAGGTATATATCGGATGTATCAAGGAGGTTATCAGGGCCGGCGGGCAGGCGATTGTTTTGATACCGGAAATAGGGCTTACCTACCAGAATGCAGCGCGTTTTAAGCAGCATTTCGGGGAGCGGGTTGCACTGATACATTCCAGACAGAGCAAGGGTGAGAAATACCGTGAGTTTATGCGGGCGCAGAAGCACGAGGCGGATGTCATAATCGGCCCGAGATCGGCGCTGTTTACACCGTGCGCGGCACTGGCATTGATTGTGCTGGATGAGGAACATGATATGGCATATAAAAGCGATCAGACGCCGAAATATCATGCAAGAGAGACCGCGATTGAGCGCGCAAGACTGGAGGACGCCTCCGTGATACTCGGCTCTGCAACACCGACAGTTGAGAGCTATGCGCTGGCAAAATTGGGAAAATATAAGCTTTGGGAGCTTACAAAGCGTCCGGATGGCATGAAGCTGCCGGAGGTGTCGGTGGTTGATCTGCGGGAGGAGTTTCATCTTGGAAACAGGAGCATTGTGAGTAAGGCTTTGCATGATTTGATAGAGGACAGACTGAAACGGAACGAACAGATTATGCTGTTTATAAACCGGAGGGGCTATAACAGCTTCGTATCCTGCAGGGAATGCGGAGAGGTTATCAAATGCCCGAGATGTGATGTTGCGCTGTCTCTGCATAATAACGGGTTTATGATGTGCCATTACTGCGGGCATATAGAACGGGAGCCGAAGCAATGCCCGAAATGCAAATCAACCATGATTGGCGGTTTCGGAACGGGAACGGAAAAGGTTGAGGCAGAGATAAAGCGGTTGTTCCCGGAGGTGAGAACACTCCGCATGGACAAGGATACAACGCTTCGCAAGGGCGCCCATGGGGATATCTTAAATCAATTTCTCAGGCATAAGGCAGATATCCTCATCGGAACCCAGATGATTGTAAAGGGACATGATTTTGAAAATGTTACGCTGGTTGGTATTATGCTGGCTGATATGTCTCTGTTTGCGAATGATTTTCGTGCGGGGGAGCGTACGTTTGATTTACTTACGCAGGCGGCGGGAAGAGCAGGCAGAGGAAACAGGCAGGGACATGTTCTGATACAGACCTACCAGCCTGACCATTATGCGATTGCCACAGCCGCAAAGCAGGATTATGAGGGATTCTTTGAGATGGAAATGTCTTACCGCAGACTGTTGAAATATCCGCCGGTATATAATATGATGGTGGTGCTTGTCATGTCTGAGGATTATGATGCTGCACAGAAAGCGTCTGAAAAGCTTGCTGCGGCGTTTAAACAGTGCGGAAGGACGATGGAGCATGTGCGGATAATCGGCCCGAGCGACGCGTCAATAAGCAGGCTGAATGATGTGTACAGGCGCGTGATATATATCAAGGCTTCCGGGATGGAGGCGCTTATAAAATTGAGAGAAGCTGCGGACAACTATGAGGAGGAGAATGTCAGCATTGCTGTTGACGTGAATCCTATGACAACGTATTAAGACATTGAGGAGGATTTAAAATGGCATTAAGAAAGATTAGACTGGATGGTGACGATGTGCTTAGAAAAACATGCAAACCGGTTGAGAAGATGACACCGCGAATACAGACCTTGATTGATGATATGTTTGATACGATGTATGATGCAAACGGTGTCGGGCTGGCGGCGCCGCAGGTTGGTATTCTGAAACGAATTGTCGTTATTGATATCTGTGAGGGTGAAGCCTATGCGCTGATTAATCCGGAGATTGTTGAAGCGGACGGGGAACAGGAAGGAGACGAGGGATGCCTGAGTCTGCCCGGACTGGTTGGAACCGTGAAAAGACCGCAGCATGTAATCTGTAAGGCGTACGACCGGGATATGAATGAAATTACCGTGGAGGGAGAGGGCCTGCTCGCGAGAGCGATATGTCATGAATTAGACCATCTCGACGGTATTCTGTATAAGGATAAGGCGGAGGACGGACTTTACAGTGCAGATGCGCCGTCAGAGGAAAAATAACAGTTATCCGAAGGAGTAATGACATGAAAATAATATATATGGGAACACCGGAGTTTGCGGTGTATGCATTACAGGCAATAATTGATGCCGGACATGAGGTTCTGGCGGTTTTCACACAGCCCGATAAAGCCAAGGGCAGGAGTAAGGCACCGGTTCCGACGCCTGTCAAGGAGGAGGCGTTAAAGCACGGAATACCGGTATATCAGCCGGAGAAGCTCCGTGAGGAGGAAAATGCTGCCCTGATAAAAAAACTTGCGCCGGAGGTTATTGTTGTGGCGGCATACGGGCAGCTTTTGTCGGAACAGATTCTCGGTATTCCGCAATATGGCTGTATCAACATTCATGCGTCCCTGCTGCCGAAATATCGCGGCGCAGCGCCGATTGAGTGGGCAATTATAAACGGTGAGGAAAAAACGGGTGTGACAACCATGTATATGGAAAAAGGTCTCGACACGGGCGACATGATTGAGAAAGTGGAGGTCGCGATAGAACCGGATGATACGGGCGCAACGCTGCATGATAAGCTTGCCCGGGCAGGAGCGCAATTAATTCTGACTACGCTTGCTGCGGTCCGCGCAGGAACGGCAGTGCGCACAAAACAAAATGACGCGGAAAGCTGCTATGCGGTGATGCTCAAAAAAGAGATGGGAGACATTGATTTTACAAAGCCTGCGGCACTGCTTGAACGTTTCATACGCGGATTGATTCCGTGGCCTTGCGCATACACGACGATAGACGGAAAAAATGTAAAGCTGTACCGGGCAAAAGTAAAAGAGATGGACACCGCCTCCTGTCAGCCGGGAGAAATCATCGGGATAACGAAGAAATCATTTACGATAGCCTGCGGACAGGATGCACTGGTGATATACAGCCTGCAGCCGGAGGGGAAAAAGGTGATGGAAACGGCAGCATACCTGAATGGAAACAAGCTGCAGGTCGGCATGCTGTGCGGACACGCCGTAAATAAACCTGATTAAAAAATCACAGCATATATTTCACACAATTCTTATTGTGCGAAATATATGTGGTGATTTTTTGAATTATTGATTGTGGTATGGATGGGAGTATAGGATGGATGCGAGAGATATAACGCTTACGATATTGCTTGACATGGAAACAAATCAGACGTTTTCGAGTGTTGCCATAGCGAAAGCCCTGCGGCAGAATCAGTTTGAGGATAAGACGGTCCGTGCGTTTATTACGCGGCTTGCCGAGGGGACAACCGAATCCCGAATCACGCTGGATTATATCATTGACAAATTCTCGAAAATCAGGGTTCAAAAATGTAAGCCGCTGATTCGGTGTCTGCTTCGGATGGGAACATATCAGATTATGTATATGGACAGAGTGCCGGACAGCGCCGCCTGCAACGAGACGGTAAAGCTGGCAGGAAAACACGGCTTTTCAAATTTATCCGGGTTTGTAAACGGTGTGCTGCGAAATATTGCAAGGCATAAGGCACAGATAGAGTTTCCGTCGAGGGAGAAGGATTATGTCGGGTACCTGTCGGTACATTATTCGGTGCCTGTATGGCTTGCAGAGAAGCTTTTGTCCGATTATCCAAAGCAGGCAGAGACGATTTTGGACGGGACAAGGCAGGAGGCAGATACGACAATCCGCGTCAATACAAATAAGATTACAAGGGCGGAATTATCAGATATGCTTTCGTCTGCCGGAATCAGTGTCGCAGACGGTTATTATAATGAAAAGGCATTGCATATCAGCGGGTACGATTTTATCCGAAGCGTGCCCGGCTACAAACAGGGATATTTTACGGTGCAGGATGAAAGCTCCATGTGTGCCGTTTTGGCGGCGGGAATCAAGCCGGGTGACCGTGTGTTGGACGTATGTGCCGCTCCGGGCGGAAAGACGACAGCGGCCGCAGAGCTTTTGCAGGGGAAAGGGCATGTGTATTCGATGGATATAGCGGAGGATAAGCTTGCTCTGATAGAGGAAAATGTCGAAAGACTTGGATTTCAAAATGTCACGATAAGCGCACACGATGCAACGGAAATTCTGACGGAGTGCGATTCGGGAGAGGATATTGTTCAGGCGGACGTGGTAATCGCGGATATGCCGTGCTCGGGCCTCGGCGTCATGGGGCGGAAAAACGATATTAAGTACAGAGTCACAAAAGAGCAGCTGGATGAGCTCATACAATTGCAGAGAAGGATTTTCGGCGTGGTTTACCGATATGTGCGGCCGGGCGGTACATTGCTTTACAGCACCTGTACAATCAATCCGGATGAAAATAAGGGAAATGTAGAGTGGTTTTTACAGCATTATGACATGTTTACGCTGAAGAAGGAAAGGCTGTTTTTGCAGGGCGTAGACCGGTGCGACGGATTTTATTTTGCCGTGCTGAGGCGCAGCTGATTATATATGAATATATAGAGGACGCAGGAAATATGACCGATATTAAATCAATGTATACAGATGAATTGACAGAGTGGGTAAAACAGGCGGGACAACCGGCTTTTCGGGCAAAGCAGCTCTATGAATGGATGCATCAAAAGTATGCGGGTACTGTGGATGAGATGACGAATCTGCCAAAGAGACTCAGAGAGCAGGTGTCGGAGGCGGGATATGTGACGGTGCAGGAGGAAATGCGTCAGGTGTCCGAGCGGGACGGAACGGTAAAATTTTTGTTCCGTATGCAGGACGGTCAAATGATAGAGAGTGTATTCATGCGGCATAACTATGGAAATTCCATCTGTGTTTCGTCGCAGGCGGGATGCCGTATGGGATGCCGGTTCTGTGCATCTGCAATAGGCGGCCTGGTACGGAATCTGACAGCGTCGGAGATGCTTGAACAGGTTTATGCCGCAATGCGTATTACGGGGGAGAGAATTTCTAACATTGTCGTAATGGGGACGGGTGAGCCGCTTGATAACTATGAGAATCTGATACGCTTTATCAGAATTATTTCCGATGAGAGGGGATATCATATCAGTCAGCGGAATATCACAGTGTCAAGCTGCGGAATTGTACCCCGCATATATGATCTGGCACGCGAGAAGCTGACGATTACATTTGCGCTTTCCCTGCATGCGCCGACGGATGCGGAGCGAAAAGAGCTGATGCCGGTTGCACATCGTTACACGCTGCAGGAGACAATGGATGCCTGCAGAGCATATTTCGAGATGACGGGGCGTAGAATTACATTTGAGTACAGTCTCGTAAAGGGGAAAAATGATACGACAGAGCATGCGGAAAAGCTGGCTGTGCTGCTGCGCGGGATGAACTGCCATGTCAATTTGATTCCTGTCAATCCCGTAACAGAGCGCGAATTTAAGCAAAGTGATAACGATTCTATACAAAAATTCAAATTAATACTTGAAAAAAAATCAATAAATAGTACAATAAGAAAGAGTATGGGCAGCGATATAGACGCCGCTTGTGGACAATTGAGAAGAAAATATGCTGAAAATATAGTAAGTTCTCCTGACATATAAATGTGTTATAGGAGGAAAATTCGGGAGGAATCCGATGAGATCAAGTGGAAAAACCGACACCGGAAGCAAACGAAACAGCAATCAGGATAGCATATTCTTCAGTGACCAGCCGGTAGGACCGTTGCCGAATTTGTACATAGTAGCAGACGGTATGGGCGGGCACAGAGCCGGGGATCAGGCCTCGAAGATGGCAATTGATATAACAGTCGATTTTGTGAAAAAATCCACTTTGGAAAATCCGATTGCAGTTTTGAAACGTGCAATAATATATGCAAATAATGAGATATACAAGGCGGCGAATCAGGATCCGGATTTGTCCGGCATGGGAACCACAATGGTTGTGGCGGTCGCCCGGGAGGGAAAGCTGTATGTCGCAAATGTAGGGGACAGCAGACTTTATGTTGTCAATTCGGAGATACATCAGGTCACGATGGATCATTCGCTTGTGGAGGAGCTGATTCGTAATGGTGAGCTGGAAAGAAAAAAAGGAAGGAATCATCCGGAAAAAAATATTATCACCAAGGCAATGGGCTCCAAGGAAGAGGTGATACCGGATTTTTTCGAGATAGATATTAATTCAGAGGATAAATACCTGTTATGTTCAGATGGTTTATCCAACATGGTAGAGGATGATGAGATAAGAGACATTGTAGTTGAAAACTATAGTCTGGATGGGACAGCACAGGCATTAGTAGACAGGGCTAACTACTACGGTGGCTCGGATAATATATCCGTTGTCATTATATCAGAGTAGACAGAGACAGGAATATAACAGAAAGGATAGAAGTTATGTTAAAACCGGGAATGATATTGTGTGATAGATATGAAATACTTGAGGTAGTTGGCGCAGGCGGCATGTCTATCGTATATAAGGCGAGATGCCACAGATTGAACAGAAATGTTGCTATCAAGGTGTTGAAGCCGGAGTTCAGCAACGACAAGAATTTTGTGACAAAATTTAAGATAGAGGCACAGGCGTCAGCAGGTCTTACGCATCCGAATATCGTCAATGTGTATGATGTATATGATGATGAGGGAATATATTTTATTGTAATGGAATTGGTAGACGGAATTACATTGAAGGAATATATTGAGCAGAACGGAAGACTCAGCATGGACAAAGCGCTTGATTTTTCTATTCAGATTGCGTCCGGTCTTGAGGCTGCCCATGAGAATCATATTATTCACAGGGATATCAAACCGCAGAATATTATAGTATCAAAGAACGGAAACCTGAAAGTGACCGATTTTGGCATTGCCAAGGCTGCTTCGTCCAATACCCTGACCTCCGGTGCGATGGGAAGCGTACATTATATATCGCCGGAGCAGGCGAGAGGCGGCTACAGTGATGAGCGCAGCGATATTTATTCTCTCGGAATCACGATGTATGAGATGGTGACAGGCCGTGTTCCGTTTGAGGGAGACAACAACGTTTCGGTTGCATTAATGCATATTCAGAGTGAGATGATACCGCCGAGACAATACTATCCTGACATATATTCCAGCTTCGAGAAGATTATTCTGAAGGCTGCACAGAAGAAGCCGGAGCGGAGGTATCTGACCGCCAGTGCACTGATTGCAGACCTGAAGCGTGTACAGAATAATCCGAACATAGATATTGTGGTTGCACCGACGGCGATTACGAACAGTCCGACGCAGGAGTGGACGAAGGAGGACGTAAAGGCAATCAGAAACGGGAGTGCCTATAAGGACCCGTATGATAGCAGCCAGTTGAATACATTCCAGAATCCGCCGGTTCAGAACGAGATGGGGGAATTGCGGGCAAATGAAGGCATATCCATGATTCCGGTCAATAACCAGAAAATTAATGAACTGTTAAACGAGGATCCATGGGAGGATGCCTTTGAGGATGAGCCACAGCCGGAACCGCAGAGAAAGCCCGGCCTGAAAAAGGTGCAGGATTACGAGGATGAGGAAGAATATGATGAGGATGACGGTTCGGATATAGATCCGGGTCTCAAAAAGGCCGTCACAATTGCCGGTATCGTTACGGCTGTAATTATCGCCATCATTATTATGGTTGTGCTGGGTAATGTGATGGGATGGTTTAAATTCGGCAAGGACAAGGGAACGACTACCGGTTCAGAGGAGCAGACAAACGAGGTAGCGATGATTGAGGTGATGGGCTATTCCGAGGATGCGGCAGTCAAGATGTTAAAAAACTTGGGATTTGTCAATATTACAATTGAGACTGAGGCAAGCACGGAGGTTCAGGAGGGATATGTTATCGACCAGAACTTTAAGAAGGACGAAATGGTCGATATCAACGAGGAGATTATATTGACGGTCAGCGCGGGCGCGGAGGCAAAGGAGGTACCGAATGTTGAGGGATATGCGGATTCACAGGCAACAACGATACTTACCGAAGCCGGCTTCAAGGTTGTGCACGCTTATGACTTTGATGATGAGGTAGAGAAAGATTATGTTATCAGCCAGTCTCCGAAGGGAGGCGAGGAGGCACCGGAGGGCTCTGAGGTTGTGATAACCGTAAGCAACGGTTCGGAGATAAAGCAGGTGGCAGTGCCGAATTTGAGCAATCTGTCAGAGGCAAAGGCCATCAATTCCCTGAACACGGTGAAGCTGAATGCGGGAACAGCATCGCACAGCTATCACGATACGATACCGGCAGGCAATATTATCAGTCAGAATCCGGTGAGCGGAACGATGGTCGATGAGGGAACGTCGGTTGATTATGTGATTAGTGACGGGCCTGAGCCGAAAGCGGCGACATATACGGCAAATATATCGGGAAACGTGACATGCAACAATCCGGATTTGGATGGTCAGGCAGTAACGATTCAGGTATTGTTTAATGGTGAGACAGTATCAGAGTCGACGGCTACAGTATTGTCAGGTCAGTCTGTAAGCATATCAGGCTCAAAGAAAGGCCTGACTGAGCAGAGTGGAAGTGCGTCCGTTGTGATTTTGGATGCTTCCGGTAGTAATGTCACGGGCTCGTTCTCGCCTAGCATTAGCACAAGCTATACAACAGAACAGTGAGACCGTTCATGAAGGGAAGGATTATCAAGGGTGTAGGCGGATTTTATTATATCCACCTGCATGACAACAGAGTGTTTGAATGTAAGGCAAAGGGCGTATTTCGCAATCAGGGGATAAAACCGTCTGTCGGGGACGATGTGGAGATTGATGTCATAGACGACGCTGCCTTACAGGGAAACATTGTAGATATCCTGCCGCGGAAAAATAAACTGGTCAGACCGGCGGTTTCCAATGTGGACCAGGCAGTCATCATATTTGCGCTGTCAAATCCCGAACCGAACTATAATCTGCTGGACAGATTTCTGATTATGATGGAGCAGCAGGGCGTTGAGACGATTATTTGTCTGAATAAAGCAGATATCGCGGATTCGGACGAGGCAGCCCGGATTAAGGAAATATATGAAGCCTGTGGCTACAAGGTCTTTGTCACATCGACATGTATGCCGCAAAACGATACGGACGATAAGTCCGGTATCGAAGGCTTGCGGGAAAGTATAAAGGGCAGGACAACGGTATTTGCGGGACCGTCCGGTGTGGGAAAATCATCCCTGTTAAATGTTATGCAGCCGGACGCGCAGGCAAAGACGGGCGCCGTCAGCGATAGGATTAAGCGCGGAAAGCATACGACCAGACATTCGGAGCTGATGTACGTGTGCGAGGATACGTTTATTATGGATACGCCGGGCTTCAGCTCTCTTAATGTCGAGCACGTTGAGCCGGATGCGTTAAAGGAATACTATAATGAGTTCGCTTTATACAGCGGAGCGTGCAGATTTCATGGATGCCTGCATATAAATGAGCCTGATTGCGGGGTAAAACGGGCTCTCTGCGACAGGCTGATCAGCTCGCTCAGATATGATAATTACAGACAGATATATGAGGAACTAAAAAGTAAAAGGAGATGGTAATATGAACATACTTTCCCCGTCATTGCTATCTATCGATTTTAACCATGTGGAAAAAAACGCAAAGGTATTGGATGAGGCAGGCGTAAAATGGTTTCATCTGGATGTTATGGATGGTATATTTGTCAGAAATATATCGTTTGGCCCGCCTGTCATTAAGTGTATCAGAAAAATAACAGACAGCTTTTTTGATGTACACTTGATGATTGTAGATCCGATTCGATATATCGACGCATTTAAGGATGCCGGTTCGGATATGCTTACCGTTCATTACGAGGCGTGCAAGAATCTGCAGGATACCATAGATCATATCAAGGATAGTGATTTAAAGGCCGGCGTTGCGATCAATCCGGATACTCCGGTTTCCGTCCTTGAGCCATATATTGACAAGGTTGATATGGTGTTGATTATGAGCGTAAATCCGGGATTCGGCGGACAGAAATTCATGCCGGTTGCACTGGATAAGCTGAAGCATGTGAAGGAATGGGCAGACGAAAAAAATCCCGATTTATATATACAGGTTGATGGTGGTATTACCGTAGACAATGTGAGTGCTGCTTTGGATGCGGGTGCGAATGTCGTTGTTGCCGGCTCCGCCGTGTTCAAGGGGGATAAGGCGGCGAATGTCAGAGCTTTTCAGGAGGCACTGGACAGAGTATGACGGATTCCGCGTTTGACATCAGAGACAATATTATAATTGTGACCGGAGGAAATATAAACCATGCATTCCTTGACAGAGAGCTTGCGGAAAGTCAAAACAGCTACATTATAGGAGTGGATAAGGGCTTGGATTCACTGCACGCTCTGCATGTGCATCCGAATCTGGCAATAGGAGATTTTGATTCCGTAGATAACGGCATCAGAGCTATATATGCAGGTAGCCCTGATGCCATTGCTTTGAATCCCGAAAAGGATTATACGGATACACACATGGCGGTTCTTGAGGCATTGAAACGGAAGCCTGCCGGGATTAAGCTTCTGGGTGCGACGGGAACAAGGCTGGATCATGTGATGGGTAATCTCGCCCTGCTCAAGCTGTGTCTTTTGCAGGGGGTGGAAGCGGTTATTGCGGACGAACATAACCGGATCAGAATGATAGACAGGCAGCTGAGGATTAGAAAGGACAGGCAATATGGAAAGTATATCTCGTGTATTCCGTTTTCGGACCGTGTGGAAGGACTGACGATAAGCGGCTTTCGGTATAATCTTGAGGATGCCACTATAATAAAAGAAGAAACGATAGGAATCAGTAATGAGCTGAGAGAGGAGGAAGGTCTGATTACACTGAAGACAGGGTATCTTCTGGTGATGGAGACCAAAGACTAAATGAACATATGGGTAATAATTGCATTCGTCGTTTATATGGCGGGTATGCTGCTGATTGGAGTTACCAGCGTAAAGAAAAACAGAAATGCAGATGAATATTTTCTGGGAGGACGTAATCTGGGCGGATGGATTGCCGCACTTTCGGCGCAGGCGTCCGATATGAGCGGCTGGCTGCTTATGGGCCTTCCGGGCTGTATTTATGCATTCGGTGCAAATCAGGCGTGGATTGCAATCGGCTTGTTTATCGGTACTGCATTAAACTGGATGTTTATATCCGGCAGATTGAGAAAATATACGATTAAAGCCGGTAACGCCATGACCATTCCGGAGTATCTGAGCAATCGTTTCAGGGATAAGAAGAAAATTCTACAGGCTATTTCAGCGGTCGTAATTGTCGTGTTTTTCCTTGTATATGCTGCCTCCGCTTTCGCTGCCGGAGGAAAGCTTTTTGCTTCCGTCATAAATATAGATTATCATCACGCTCTGACACTTGGCGCTGTTGTTATTTTGGTTTACACGTTCCTTGGCGGATTTATTGCGGTCTGCAATTCCGATTTTGTGCAGGGAACCCTGATGCTCATCGGTATTCTGACGGTACCGATTGTCGCCGTCATGCTGATGGGAACGGGGCACATTATACCGAATTTGATTGACAGCGGTCTGAATGTGGATGCAAAGGATTTTCTTAATATATTTTATGAGAACGGCAAACCGATTTCAGGCGTAAGCATTGCTTCCCAACTTGCATGGGGACTTGGGTATTGCGGTATGCCGCATATCCTTGTGCGTTTTATGGCTGTCAGGGACGAGAAGGAGCTTGCGAAGTCCAAAAAAATTGCGATTGTATGGGTGCTGCTGTCTCTTGCCGTGGCCTGTGTGATTGGTGTTATAGGAAGGGCTTATCTCTATCCTACCGTGCTTGGAACGGAAAATGCAGAGTATGAAAACGTCTTTATTGAGATGGTTAAAAAGGTGTTTATGGAGGACACAAATCTCCCGCTTATCGGCGGAATCATTCTTTGCGGTGTGCTTGCTGCAATTATGTCTACTGCTGACTCACAGCTTCTGGTATCCTCGTCCGCAGTGGCAAAGGATTTATTCAGCGGCGTCTTTTTTAAGAAGATGACGGAGAAGCAGATTCTTGCGGTAAGCAGAATCGCCGTGCTTGTGATTGCCGTTATCGCGTATGCGATTGCATGGAATCCGAATTCAAGTATTATGCTGCTTGTCTCGGATGCATGGGCTGGTCTTGGAAGTGCGTTCGGGCCGACGATTCTCATGTCGCTGTACTGGAAGAGAACGAATATTGCAGGAGCTGCCGCAGGTATGATCAGCGGGGGACTCACCGTTATTCTGTGGGATTATATTAAGATGCTTCGGGTAGATGGAGAATTGGTTACACTCGGGACCTATACGGGGCTGTATTCATTGCTGGTCGGCTTCTTTATAAGCCTTCTGTTCATTGTGGTATTCTCTCTGGTTACACCGAAAGTCAGTGATGAAATTATTCAGGAATTTGATGATGTGAAAAACGGAAATGTGTAACATATATGTATAGAAAACGAAAATGCCGGAAAACAATAAAACCGGCATTTTTGTACGTGTATAACTTTAAAGAGAGGATTTATGAAAAAAACTATACTCATAATATATCCTAAAAATATGAACAAATTATGACCAGATTAACAACTTTGTGTAAAAAATCCATTAAAAACGGTTGTAAATCATTTGCGTGGATTATTTATAACATGATTTCAGGCAGGAGCACAGCACGGAGGTTTATAATGACAAAGGACAGGAAAATACTGATACTTGATATAGATGGTACATTGGTAAATTCCAAAAAGGAAATTACTCCTCTCACATTGGAATATTTGCTGAAAATACAGAAAATGGGACATGTTGTGGCGCTGGCGTCCGGCAGACCATATCCCGGAATGGAGAGCTATGCCCGCCAGCTTGAGCTGGACCGGCTTAACGGGTATGCGATTTCGTTTAACGGCGGCAGAATCATATCCTGTGCGACGGGAGAGCCGGTTTATGAAAAAAAAATCCCGAATCGTTTCGCGGCGCTTATCTATCGTTATGCAAGGGAGCATGGTATCGGAATGGTGACATATCAGGATGATATGGTCATTACGGGAACGGAAATAGACGATTATATGCAGTACGAGGCAAGGCTGAACCATATGATACTGAAACGTGTGAGGAATTTTGCGGAGTACGTGGATTTTGATATGGTAAAATGTCTGCTCACCGCGGAGCCTGAGACGGCCGAGCAGTGCGAGCGGGAGCTTAGGGATATGCTTTCGCCGGAATTGAATGTATTTCGTTCGGAGCCTTATTTTATTGAGATTACCATGCAGGGCGTGGACAAGGCGGAATCCATAGCAAATCTGCTTGAGAAGCTCAAAATACCCCGCGAAAATTCCATATGCTGCGGTGATGGCTTCAATGACCTTACAATGGTGCAATATGGCGGCGTCGGTGTGGCAATGGGAAATGCACAGCAGGTGGTAAAGGAGCATGCGGATTATATTACGGCATCCTGTGATGAGGACGGCCTTGTCGAGGTAATCAGAAAGTTTATTCTTTCGTGATTAGATGTGTAGATATGATTGACATGGTTGAGAATATTAAGTAAAATAGAATGTGGACTTAAAAATAAATATCTAAAATCGAAAAATGTTTTAGATAATTAAAAAAACGTAATTTTTGATGAAACAGAGGGATGAACATGAACGGACCGGTTATATCTACAAAAGCAGATACGCTGCTCTCCTTAAAGGATATTGTCAAAAAATCGTATATTGAGGATATGACAGTGATATATGTCAGGGATTTTTTGCATAATAAAACAGAAGTATTCCACAGGATAGCAGAGTATTTTAAGGGAGACCGGGTTGCTGTGCGAAGCTCATCAAAGAATGAGGATAGTATGGTGAGCTCAAATGCCGGACATTTTAAAAGCATTCTTGATGTGGATTCGGGAGATATGTCTGCGGTTTTTGATGCGCTTACGGGAGTCATGCATTCTTATATTGAGGGAGATATTACGGAACAGGCGCTCGCGGATATCTGTGACGAGGAGATACTGGTGCAGAGGCAGTCGAAGCATATTGTTTTGTCAGGCGTTGTGTTTACCAGAGATATCATCTGCAACCGGCCGTATTATATGGTTACCTATGATGACGATGGCAGCACTGATTCCGTGACCAGCGGACAGGCGGGAAAGACGAGGTGGATTGCAAAGAATGTATCCAGAGAATTTCTGGATGAGCGTTTTTTGAAGGTGATTCAGGCTGTCAGAGAGATTGAGGGCTTTTTCCCCGATATTGATGCGCTGGATATCGAATTTGCGGTAAATCAGGGAGAGCAGGTGATTATTTTTCAGGTCAGACCGCTTGCGGCGGTCATAGGACGTGCGCGGGTTATGTCCGACAGGGATTTTCTGGATACAAAGGCCTATGCAAAGTGTAATTATCTGGATAAAAGCCATATATTATCGGATATGGCATATTGGAATCCGGCGGAGATTATCGGGACAAACCCGAGACCGTTAGATTATTCCCTGTATCGTGAGCTTATCACGGCACGGATATGGAACGAGGGACTGCGTGTGCTGGGTTATACGGCAATAGACGACGAGCTGATGCAGAAAATAGGCAATAAGCCATATATATCGGTAAATTATTGTTTTGAGGGGCTGACACCCCGGAAGCTGGATGAGCAGCTGAAATATAAGCTGTTCTGCTATTATGAGGAGCAGCTTCGCGCGGATAAGACGGCGCATGATAAGATAGAGTTTGAAATTGTATTTAACAGCTATGACTTTATGACTGATACCCGGCTGAAAACGCTGCTGGAGCATGGCTTTAATGATACGGAGATTTGGCAGCTCAGAAATGCATTGTTTGACGTGACAAAGCATGTGGTGGAATGCTACGACTCCATATGTAATGAGGACATGAAGAGTCTGGAGGATATGACGAATCTGAGACATGATATCAGGCGGCGCGCCCCATTGTCGGAAACAAATGTGATGAAGCTGTATAAATATATTGAGGAACTGCTTGAGTCGGTAAAGCTGCATGGGACACCGCAGTTTACACGGCAGGCGCGCTGTGCCTTTATGGCGAGGAGCTTTTGCAGGACGCTGGTGGACAGAGGATATTTTTCTCAGGATGAGATGGATGCATTTATGCTGTCAATCTCCACTGTGGCATCCGACTTTGAACGTGATTTTGACCGCTGCAGCCACGGGGAGATGACGAGGGAGGAATTCAATAAAATATACGGACACCTGCGGCTTGGAACATACGATATCAGAACAGACTGTTACCGGGATAAGTTTTTCGATGTGGATGGTGCGCATATGAATCATCAGAAGAAAGAAACGAGACAGGCAAAGCTGCTTGATGCGGATAAGCTGCAGCAGGCGCTTGCTGATGCGGGGATTCATATTACACCGGAAAAGTTTATGGATTTCGTGATACGGGCGACCAAGAACCGGGAGTATTTTAAATTCGAATTTACAAAATCCTTAAGCCTGATTTTGGATACGATTATCCATCTGGGCGATATGCTTGGCATTGCGCGTGAGGATATGTCGTATCTGGAAATACAGGATTTGCTCAGCTATCACAGCAGAAATTCCTATATCCAGATTATAGAACAGCGAAGGTCTCTGTACCATGCAAACACATATCTGGTGCTCCCGGAGGTAATCTTCGGTGTGGGGGATATCGATGTGATTGATATAGACGAGGCAAGGCCGAACTTTATCACAAACAAGAAGGCTGAGGCTGACATTGTAAATCTGGACGAGGAGAATGGTGCGGATATTACCGGAAAAATCGTGGTAGTCACAAAGGCAGATCCGGGCTATGACTGGATATTTACCAAAAATATAGCCGGATTTGTGACGAAATACGGCGGTGCGGCGTCCCATATGGCAATCAGGTGCGCCGAGTTTGGGATTCCGGCGGCAATCGGCTGCGGGGAAAAGATTTTTAGCAGTGTAAGAATGATGCGGCGCATGGAGCTTGATTGTGAAGCCGGTAAGATATCAGAAAGGTAAAAAGGACTGGTAAGCAGATGTCAAACAAGTTGAATACAAATCAGCAGGAAAAAAGAAAACTGGCGGTATTGTGGCCGGGAAGAAACTACAGCTGTGACAAGCCGCTGCTCTATTATGCGGGCAAGGTGTTTGAAAAACGGGGATATGAGGTTATCAGGCTGCAGTATCAGGCTTTGCTGAGCGGGGACAAGGATGACATTGCGGGGCTGATTGAGGAGGCAAAGCGGTATGTCAGACAGGAGCTTAATAATATAAATTTTTCGGTTTATGATGATATCGTATTTGTATCAAAGAGCATGGGAACCGCATTGGCGGGATATTTTGAGGGGGTTTATCAGCTGAATGTGAGACATCTGTTCTTAACTCCGGTACAGGAGGCGCTTCCTTATATGCGGCGGGGAAGATGTATTGTAGTTGCAGGAAAGGAAGACAGAATCCTTGAAAGCCGGAAATTAAGGATATACTGTGTGGAACAGGATGTACCGCTCAAGCAGTTTGAGGAGGTCGGTCATTCTCTGGAGCATCCGGAGGATATGAATAAAACCTTTGCCGTACTCATGGTGATGATTCGGCTGTACAAGGAGTTTTAATTGATTTCATGCTTTGCATGGTGTATAATATCGGCAGAGCTTACCATAAGAATAAAGGAGGACTAAGATGGGTTTTTTTAAGGATTTTAAACGTGATTTCGCCCAGGCCGTCAATGAGCTTATGCCTGATAAGGATGAATTGGCAGAAGAATACGATGACGAGGATATGGTGAATACATTTGATGAGAATGATAATATGGACATTGCCCCCGAGGATATGCTCGAGGACCTGGATGATTTCAGGATAGATGCAGCCCGGGAGGAAAAGGACAACACAGCAGAACCGTTACGGCAGGAGGAGCCGGAGACTGTTCCGGATGATGAGCAGCAGCCAATTGAAAAAAACGCGTTTGATGATATACCGCAGGCGGAGATTATCAATGAATCGGCGGATGAGGTTTACAGCATGGAAGATATCGAAGAAAATACCGAGACACAGCCTGTTACGGAAATGCTCGTGGCAGAGCCGGATGTGGAGCAGGCGGAGCAGGAAGCTTATGATGAATTAAATGCACTTGAAGCTTTGGATGAGGAGAATATGCAGGAAGGTATGGAGGACGCTTCTGCCATGGAGGGTGAAGCGGATGAGAGTGCTGCTAAGACAGAGGAATTACGTTCTGTCAATTTGAATCAGGATGTGCAGGAGGCATTGCTGATGCGTGAGAATGTCTCAGAGGAACAAAACAATATGACGGCGGAGAGTATGGAGGCGAATCATATGGCTGAGGTTGAGGCAAAGGTAGAAAATGAGGAGCAGGATATCAGCAGTATCCTGAATGATGATACGACATACATTACGAAAGGGACAACCGTAAAGGGTAATATCGAGACCGACGGCGGAATAGATATTATCGGCGCTGTTGAAGGAGATGTGCGTTGCGCCGGAAAGCTGATTGTAGGAGGCAGTATCAAGGGGAACATTCAGGCGGGGGAGATATATGCAAATGCCGCTAAGCTTGAGGGTGACATCACTGCGGAGGGAAGCGCTAAAATCGGGGTAGGCTCCGTTGTTGTCGGGAATGTTTCCGCCACATCCGCTGTTGTCGCAGGCGCGGTAAATGGCGATATAGATGTGCATGGCCCTGTTATTGTGGATTCTACCGCTGTCATTATGGGTAATATCAAATCGCGCTCCGTTCAGATTAACAACGGTGCGGTTATTGAGGGCTTCTGCTCACAGTGTTATTCCGAGATTGATGTAAAAAGCTTTTTTGAGTAGGAGATATCAGACATGAAGATGGAACGTGTTTTGCTCAAATTGTCAGGAGAGGCATTGGCAGGCGATAAAAGGACGGGAATTGATGAAATAACCGTAGCCGATGTTGCGAGACAGGTAAAAGAGGTGCTTGCTCAGGGTATACAGGTGAGCATTGTAATCGGCGGAGGAAATTTCTGGAGAGGAAGAACCTCTGAAAATATGGACCGGGTTAAGGCGGACCAGATCGGGATGCTGGCAACGGTGATGAACTGTATTTATGCGGCTGATATGTTCAGAACAGTGGGAATCAAGGCACACATTATGACTCCGTTTTCATGCGGCAGCATGACAGAGCTTTTTTCCAAGGACAGGGCGGCAGAGTATCTGGAAAGAGGAGAGGTTGTATTCTTTGCAGGGGGAACCGGACATCCATACTTTTCCACGGATACGGCGACGGTTCTTATGGCTGTTGAAATCTGTGCAGATGTTATCCTGTCTGCAAAGGCAATAGACGGCGTATATGACAGTGATCCGAAGACGAATCCGAATGCAAAGAAATATGACAGGATGAACATCGGTGAAATTATTGATAAAAAGCTTGGCGTGATTGACCTTGCTTCCGCTGTCCTTGCCATGGAAAATAAAATGCCTATGATGCTCTTTGGATTAAACGGTGAAGACAGTATTATCAAAGCAGTCACCGGAGGCTTTACGGGAACGCTTGTGACATGTGATTAAGCATCGGATAACAGGACAGTGATATATGAAAACAGATTCAGGAGGAAAAAAGATGTTAGCGCAGTATGAGAGTAAGATGGAAAAGACAGTGGAAAGCCTGAAAGCGGAATATTCAGGTATCAGAGCAGGAAGGGCTAATCCGCACATATTGGATAAATTGCGGGTGGATTACTATGGTGCACCGACGCCGATTCAGCAGGTGGCAAATGTTACCGTGCCTGAGGCACGCACATTGATGATACAGCCATGGGAGCCAAGCCTGATTAAGGAAATTGAAAAAGCGATTCTCAATTCCGACCTCGGTGTGAATCCGAACAATGACGGAAAAAGTGTAATCATCAATTTTCCGGAGCTGACGGAGGAGCGCAGAAAAGAGCTTGTAAAGGATATCAGGAAAAAGGCTGAGGCTGCAAAGGTTGCTGTCAGGAATATCAGAAGAGATGCAAATGATGCGCTGAAGAAGATGAATAAGACGAATGAGATATCCGAGGATGAGCTTAAAACCAACGAGGATAAGGTGCAGAAGCTGACAGACAAATATGTTGCAAATGTTGACAGGCTGATGGATGAGAAGTCAAAGGAAATTATGACGGTATAGGAGTCAGTGTTGAAAAAGGTGATTGACGGTGAAGAACTGAATATCCCCGCGCATGTAGCCATAATCATGGACGGAAACGGAAGATGGGCAAAGAAACGTCTGATGCCAAGAAATTTCGGACACAAGGCAGGGGCAAAGGTTGTGGAACAGATGTGCGAGGACGCCTATAATCTCGGTGTGAAATATCTGACGGTATATGCTTTTTCGACGGAGAACTGGAAACGTTCGGTTGAGGAGGTTACCGGAATCATGAATCTTCTCAGAAGCTATCTGACAGATTGTATTGAACGTGCTTCAAATAATAATATGCGTGTACGCGTCATCGGAGACCGCAGTGCGCTGGCTTCTGATATTGTTGACAGGATTGAGGAGCTGGAGAAAAAAACCGCACAGTATGACGGACTTAACTTTACGATAGCGTTAAACTATGGAGGAAGGGATGAACTGGTTCGGGCTGTACGCCATATGACTGAGGATATGCAGAATGGAAAAGCTTCCGGCTCTGCAATAGATGAAAAGATGATTGCCCGATATCTCGATACATGGGATATACCCGATCCCGATTTGCTGATTCGTACCAGCGGTGAGTTAAGGCTGTCCAACTTTCTGATATGGCAGCTTGCCTATACGGAGTTTTATTTTACGGATGTATTATGGCCGGATTTTACCGTGGAGGATTTGAAAAAAGCAATACGGCACTACAATGGCAGAGATAGAAGATATGGCGGGGTAAAGTAAATGTTTAAGACCAGATTTTTGAGTGGCGCCGTACTTACGGTGCTTGCAATCGGTATATTGTATGTAGGCGGTTATCTGACCGGTGCGGCGGTGCTTATGCTGTCCATGGGAGGCATAATAGAGCTGCTCCGGATATATCAGCTTCATAATAAGCCGATTGGCATGATTGCGTATGCTGCGACAGCAGCTTATTATGCACTGCTGTTTTTTGACAGGCGGCAGTTTATAATACCGCTCATGATTGTGTTTGTACTCTGTGTTCTGTCCGTATATGTAATATGCTTTCCGAAGTACAGGGACAGGGATGCCATGGCGGTCGTTTTAGCATTTTTCTATGTGACGCTGATGCTGTCATATGTGTATCTGATTCGTGAACTCCCATATGGCGGAGGCCTTGTTGTGATGATATTCATATGTTCATGGATTAACGATACCTGTGCATACTGCGTCGGCGTCAGATTGGGAAAGCATAAAATGACGCCGCAGCTGAGTCCGAAAAAAAGCGTGGAGGGATTAATCGGCGGTATTGCAGGGACAGCGCTGGTTGCAGGCTTATATGGCATATTTTTCGATAAATATGTATATGAATTAAGTAACGGACCTTTGATTTTTGCAGTTATCGGGGCAATCGGAGCCGGAATTGCGGTGCTTGGAGATTTGGCTGCGTCCGCTATAAAGCGTAATAATGACATTAAGGATTATGGAAAATTAATTCCGGGACACGGCGGAATTTTGGACCGGTTTGACAGTATGATATTTACGGCACCGGTTATCTATTATTGTTTTATTTATATGATTGGCAAGCTTGGAGGATAAGGCTTTGAAAAATATTGCGATTATCGGTTCTACGGGTTCTATCGGAACACAGACGCTGGATATTGTGAGGGCCAATGGTGATATACGGGTGGCAGCGCTTTCTGCCGGAAGCAATATAACGCTGCTGGAACAGCAGGTGCGGGAATTTAAGCCTGATATAGTGAGTGTTTGGAGCGAGGACAAGGCAAAGGAGCTGCGGGTTGCCTTGTCTGAATTTGATATAAGGATTGTTTCCGGCATGGATGGGCTGATAGAGGCTGCAGTCTGTCCGTCTGCGGAGATTTTGGTGACGGCGATTGTGGGTATGATTGGTATCAGACCGACGGTTGAAGCCATCAAGGCAGGAAAGAACATTGCCCTCGCAAATAAGGAAACACTTGTGACGGCGGGACATATCATCATGCCTCTGGCGGCGGAGCACGGGGTTAAGATTCTTCCGGTGGACAGTGAGCATTCGGCTGTTTTTCAGTGTATACATGGTGAGACGGAAAACAGAATCAGGAGATTGCTCATCACCGCATCCGGGGGAGCATTCCGCGGATATAAGCGGGAACAGCTTGAGCATGTGACGGTGGAGGACGCGCTCAGGCATCCGAATTGGTCGATGGGACGGAAGATTACGGTTGATTCTGCCACGCTTGTAAATAAAGGTCTTGAGATAATAGAGGCAAAATGGCTGTTTGATGTGGAGCCGGAGCAGATTGAGGTCGTTGTTCAGCCGCAGAGTATTATTCATTCCATGGTGGAATTTTGTGACGGGGCAGTGAAAGCACAGCTTGGGACGCCGGATATGAGATTGCCCATTCAGTATGCCCTGTACTATCCTGAACGCAGAAAGCTTGCAGGCGATATGCTGGATTTTGCAGAAATGGGGAATATTGTTATTGAGAGACCGGACAGAGAGACCTTTAAAGGAATTGATTTTGCTTACAGCGCCATCCGTGCGGGTGGTTCCATGCCTGCGGTTTTTAATGCGGCGAATGAGAAGGCTGTGGAAATGTTTCTGCGTAAGGACATTAAATTTTTACAAATCTATGATATCATTGAGATGTGTATGGAGGCACACAGAATAATTGATGCCCCGACGCTTACGGATATATTTGATACGGAACAGTGGGTATATGAGTATATTGAAAAATATTTTAGTCGTTAAGGAGCTTGGTTTTCTATGAATATCATTTTAATTATACTGGTGTTCGGTGTGATTGTGTTTTTTCATGAGTTCGGACATTTTATCGTTGCAAAGCTGAATAAGATATCGGTTACGGAATTTTCTATCGGGATGGGACCGGCTCTTTTTTCCGTACGGAAGAAGGAGACAAAATACGCCGTCAGATTACTCCCGATTGGCGGGTACTGTATGATGATGGGGGAGGACGAGGAGTCCGAGGATGAAAATGCCTTTGGAAATAAGCCTGTATGGGTGCGTATGCTTGTGATTGCAGCGGGACCGGTATTTAACTTTATTCTGGCTTTTATATTCTCCATAATTCTGATCCATTATACCGGATGTGATCCGATTACATTATATGAGGTTGTGGACGGGAGTCCGGCTCAGGAGGCAGGGATAGAAAGCGGCGACACCGTCCTTCAGATTGATGGGAAGAATGTATATAATTTTCGTGAATTACAGCTGCATATGGCTGTCGAAGAGCCGGGTACCCCGGTTACGCTCACGTTGGAGAGGCAGTCCGGAGAGGTATACACGACAACCGTCACACCTGCGCTGTACGAGGATGGGACCTATATAATCGGTGTAAGGAGCGGGTATGTCCTCGCTGACGGATTTGGCATGACATTGAAATATGCTGCGCTTGAGTGCCGATATTGGGTAAAATCCACGGTCATGAGTCTGAAAATGATTGTGACAGGCGGTGTGAAGAGCACGGATGTTATGGGTCCGGTCGGCGTGGGCGGCGCCATGAACGATATCATTGAGGAAGTGAAGGAAGTCAGCCCGACAATAAAGGATAAAATAATCAATATTTTGCTGAATATGTTAAATTGGTGTATTTTGCTCAGTGTCAACCTGGGTATCATGAATCTTCTTCCGATTCCGGCTTTGGACGGAGGAAGACTTTTGTTCCTGCTGATAGAGGCAGTCAGGAGGAAGCGGATTCCGCAGGATAGGGAGGCTATTGTGAATCTGGTCGGATTTGCGCTTCTGGTGTGCCTGATGGTAGTGGTATTCTTTAACGACATAAAAAATGTATTTTTCTCGTAGCACATTGATGTTTATGGAGGATAGAAGCTTGGCAGATGTAAAACACAGAGATACGACAAGGACCGTGGATATCGGAGGCGTTGTAATCGGAGGCGGGAATCCGATTGCCATTCAGTCCATGACGAATACAATGACGGCAGACATAGATGCGACGGTAGGACAGATACTTGAATTGGAGCAGGCAGGATGCCGGATTGTCCGTGCGACAGCGAATACGCCCGAGGCGGCGTGTGCATTCGCCGATATAAAAAAGCGGATTCATATTCCGATTGTCGCGGATATTCATTTTGATTACAGGCTCGCTATTTTGGCTATGGAGAACGGCGCAGATAAAATCAGGATAAATCCGGGCAACATCGGCGGCGCAGATAATCTCAAAAAGGTTGTTTCCGTGGCGAAGGAGCGTCGGATACCGATTCGTGTTGGTGTAAATTCGGGTTCCCTTGAAAAAGGACTTGTTGAAAAATATCATGGCGTAACGGCAGAGGGAATCGTAGAGAGTGCATTGGATAAGGTGGCGATGATAGAGGCATGCGGATATGACAATATCGTTATCAGCATTAAGTCGTCGGACGTGATGATGTGTGTCCGGGCGCATGAACTGATTGCAGGACAGACGCATTATCCGCTGCATGTGGGCATCACGGAGGCCGGAACGGTTTACAGGGGAAATATCAAATCTGCGGTCGGGCTCGGCCTCATTTTGGGACAGGGTATCGGGGACACCATACGTGTGTCGCTCACGAGTGATCCGGTGGATGAGATTATATCGGCAAAAACCATTTTGCGGACGCTCAATTTGCGCAGGGACGGGATTGAACTGGTGTCGTGTCCTACCTGCGGACGAACAAAAATTGATTTGATTGGTCTTGCAAATCAAGTGGAGAAAATGATTCAGGAATACGACCATCTGCATATAAAAGTGGCTGTTATGGGATGCGCCGTCAACGGACCGGGCGAAGCGAGGGAGGCGGAGCTTGGCATAGCAGGCGGAGACGGCGAGGGACTTTTGTTTAAGCGCGGGCAGATTATTAAAAAAATGCCGCAGGACGAGCTCCTCGGCGCGCTTCGGTATGAGCTTGCGCATTGGACCGATTAGCTGTATGGATACAGGAATACGAGAGACGGAAAGCGAGAAAAGAATTGAAGGCGAAGTTATTCAGGGATGTTTTCCCGGGATTAAAATTAGATAAAAAGTCGGAGGAATTATTAGGGCGGACAGAGATTCAGAAGATAACCATGTTCAAGGCGAGAAAGAAGATGGTTATTTCCATTTCAAGTGAAAACCTGATAGCGAAGGAATTAATCTACAGGACCGAGGAAGCGCTGACTGCTTTTATTTTCGGAAACAGCGGAGAGAGGTGCGAGATAGAAGAGCATTTTGTTCTGTCAAAGCAATATAATCTTGCACAGCTGTCTGGTATATACAGGGACAGCTTTTTGGAGGAGATTAAGCATATCAGCTATGTGGATTACCGCATATTGAAACGCGGTGAATGGTTTTTCCATGATAACATTGTGACGCTTGCATTGGAGGACAGCAGTCTTGCCCGCAGTCATGCAGAGCGCATTAAGGAGTATCTTGTTTCGACCTACCGGGAACGGTTTGGCATGGATGTGGCGGTCGGCTTTGATTTTACGGAGGAACAGAAGTCCAGCCTGCGTGCGGCAAATGAGCTGCGCTTGAAACAGGAGCTTATGGCGATTGAGAGAAAAAATGAGGAAGCGGGCCGGCATGCAAGAGATGTGGAGCATGGGGAGGAACGGACTGTCGTACAGAAGGAGAAAGCAGACAGGGAAGCGCCTGCAGAACGGCATGTCAGGGAACCGGTGGGACGGCAGACAAAGGAACCGGCAGGGCGGCCGGTACCCCGCTCAAAAGGAAATCCGCAGGATCCGGATGTATTCTATGGACGAAGCTGCGAGGGAGATATTGTTGCCATCAGTGAATTATATGACGGAATCGGACCGGTCTGCATTCACGGGCAGGTGATTACTCTGGAGGATCGGGAGCTCCGCAGCGGAAAGTTTATTATCAATGGGACTATCACGGATTTTACAGATACAATAGGGTTTAAGATATTTGTGACCCCGGAGGACAGAGAGCCGATCCTTGAGGAGCTTTCTGCGGGTAATTTCTATATCATCAAGGGTGTGCCGATGTATGATTCCTATGCAAGGGAGATATCCGTATCCTCCATAACGGGAATCAAGGCGTCCAATGATTTCCGCGAGAAAAGGACGGACACCTCTATCGAAAAGCGTGTCGAGCTGCATCTTCATACTGTCATGAGTGAGATGGACAGCGTTGTGGATATTAAGAAAGTGATTAAGCGGGCGAAGGACTGGGGACATAAGGCAATTGCCATCACGGACCATGGCTGTGTTCAGGCGTTTCCGATTGCCAATCATGAGATAAAACCGGACGAGGATTTCAAGATACTGTATGGCGTCGAAGGATATTTTGTAGATGACCTGAAGGATCTGGTCATCAATGAAAAAGGGCAGAGCATTGATTCGGAATATGTGGTTTTTGACATAGAAACGACAGGCCTCAGCCCCAGATATAATAAAATAATAGAGATAGGAGCCGTGCGAATCCGGGACGGAAGGATACAGGATAC
The DNA here is from genome assembly GCA_964405715.1 of uncultured Bacteroides sp. Classification (GTDB taxonomy): domain Bacteria; phylum Bacillota; class Clostridia; order Lachnospirales; family Lachnospiraceae; genus Coprococcus_C. The sequence continues at coordinate 39,695 of CAYOOW010000007.1, read as the reverse complement.
ATATTCAAGGTTTGTAAATCCGGAGGTCCCTATCCCGTATTCTATTACAAAACTGACTTCCATCAATGACAACATGGTTATCGATGCGCCGACAATTGAAACCATACTGCCGGAATTTCTTGATTATGTGGGGGATGCCATACTCGTCGCGCACAATGCAAGCTTTGATACAGGCTTTATAAAGGAATTTGCTCACAGACAGGGACTTGCGTTTGATTATACGATTATGGATACAATGACGCTTGCGCATATACTGATACCTGAGCTTGGGAAATATACGCTGGACAGACTGTGCAAGCAGTTCAATGTGTCCCTCGAAAACCATCACCGTGCATGCGATGACGCCGCCGCCACCGCCGAAATTTTTTTGAAAATGCTTGCGATGGTGCATGAACGAAATATATATACGATAAAGGATTTGAATGTGATGGGTTCCGCTTCACCCGATGCGATTAAGAAGGCAAAAACGTATCACGGTATTATTCTGGTTAAAAATGAGGTGGGGCGCGTCAATTTGTACAGATTGATATCGGAGTCGCACATCAACTACTTTAACCGGAGACCGAGGATGCCGAAGAGTCTGATTAACAGGTACAGGGAGGGGCTGATTATAGGCTCGGCGTGTGAGGCTGGAGAGCTGTACCGTGCCATGCTCTATAATGAGAGCGAGGATGAGATAACCAGATTGGCAAATTTCTATGATTATTATGAGATTCAGCCGACCGGCAACAATATGTTCCTGCTAAAGGATGAGAAAGCCCCGGTCAATACCGTGGAGGATTTGGAGGATGTAAACAGGCGCATTGTGGAGCTGGGCAGGCAGTTTGGCAAGCCGGTTGTTGCAACCTGTGACGTGCATTTTCTGGATCCGGAGGACGAGATATACAGAAGAATTATTATGGCGGGAAAAGGCTTTGCGGACGCGGATAATCAGCCGCCGCTGTATTTCAGAACCACGGAGGAGATGCTCGCCGAGTTTCAGTATCTCGGCAGCGATGTGGCGAAGGAGGTTGTGATAACCAATACAAATAAAATTGCCGACATGATAGAAAAAATCTCGCCGGTGCGTCCGGACAAGCAGCCGCCTATTATTGAAAACTCCGATGAAACGCTGACAAGCATATGCTATGATAAGGCACATGAGATATACGGACCGGATTTGCCGGAGATTGTCGTAAAAAGACTCGAAAAAGAGCTCCATTCCATTATATCAAACGGCTTTGCGGTCATGTATATTATTGCACAGAAGCTGGTATGGCGTTCCAATGACGACGGTTATCTGGTCGGCTCGAGAGGTTCCGTCGGCTCCTCCTTTGTGGCGACCATGGCAGGTATCACAGAGGTAAATCCTTTGCCTGCACACTATATCTGTCCGAAGTGCTATTATACGGATTTTGATTCGGAATATGTGAAAAAGTATGCGGGACAGTCGGGATGTGATATGCCTGATATGGCTTGTCCGAAGTGCGGTACCAATATGAAAAAGGAGGGACACGACATACCGTTTGAGACCTTTCTTGGCTTTAACGGTGATAAGGAGCCTGATATTGACCTCAACTTTTCGGGAGAATACCAGCCGAAGGCACATGCGTATACCGAGGAGCTTTTCGGTAAGGGAAAGGCTTTCCGGGCGGGTACCATCGGTACGATGGCGGAAAAAACCGCCTTTGGATATGTGTATAATTATTTTAAGGATAAGGGAGTAGAAAAAAGACGTTGTGAGATGGAACGTCTCGCGATAGGCTGTACCGGAGTGAAGAGAACCACGGGGCAGCATCCGGGCGGCATGATTGTATTGCCGAAGCATGAGGAAATATACTCATTTACGCCGATACAAAAGCCGGCGAATGATATGAGCACCGATGTTATAACGACGCATTTTGAGTACCATTCCATAGACCACAATCTTCTCAAGCTGGATATTCTGGGACACGATGATCCGACCATGATAAGACGTTTGGAGGATTTGACAGGCTTGGATGCAAAGAGCATTCCTCTGGATGACCCGAAGGTCATGTCGCTTTTCCATAATACGGATGCGCTGGGCATAAGGCCGGAGGATATTGGAGGAACAAAGCTCGGCACGCTCGGTGTTCCGGAGTTCGGGACGGAATTTGCCATGCAGATGCTGATTGATACGCACCCGAAAGCGTTTTCGGATCTGGTGCGTATCGCAGGGCTGTCGCACGGTACGGATGTATGGCTCGGAAATGCGCAGACCTTGATTGCGGAGGGGACGTGTGAGCTGTCCTCTGCTATCTGTACCAGAGACGATATCATGACATATCTGATTTATATGGGCCTTGAATCAGGAACTGCCTTTAAAATCATGGAGGCGGTCAGAAAGGGTACGGTAGCGAAGGGAAAATGTGACAAGTGGCCCGAGTGGAAGGAAGAGATGCTCGCGCACGGCGTACCGGAATGGTATATCTGGTCCTGCGAGAAGATTAAGTATATGTTCCCGAAGGCACATGCAGTGGCGTATGTAATGATGGCATGGCGAATCGCATACTTCAAGGTGAATTATCCTCTCGCCTACTACACGGCATTTTTCAGTATCAGGGCGTCGGCATTTGATTATAAGCTGATGTGTCAGGGCAAGGAGGCGCTTGAGACCAATATGGCCGAGCTGCAGAGGATGGACAAGGATAAGCAGACCGCGACAGTCAAGGACACACTGCGCGATATGAAAATTGTTCAGGAAATGTATGCCCGCGGCATAGAATTTCTGCCGATTGATTTGTATCAGGCGCAGGCGGACAGATTCAGGATTATCGACGGTAAAATCATGCCGAGCTTTGCCTCGCTCCCGGGCATGGGCGCCAAGGCTGCGCAGCAGCTTCAGGAGGCGGCTGCAAAGGGAATGTTTACCTCAAAGGAAGATATTCGCAGCCGCGGAAAAATATCCAAAACCATATTGGACGATATGGATGAACTGGGTATTTTGGGTGATCTTCCCGAGACCAACCAGTACGATTTCTTCAGCATGCTGCAATAAAGCAGTTGCTATTTTTCTGTAAATATATTAGAATACTACTATATGTTTTAAAGGACGTGAGAGAATGAATAATCAAAATACACAGGATATAGGCATTATCAGGGAAACCATGATTGAGGTGCCGGATATACTGGCACAGGTATACGAGGCACTCTCTGAGAAAGGCTATAATCCTGTCAGTCAGATTGTGGGATATGTCATGAGCGGAGATCCTACTTATATTACAAGCTATAAAAATGCCAGAAGTCTCATTATGAAAGCGGAGCGTGATGAGATTATTGAGGTACTGCTTGAAAATTATATTGAGACAAGACTGAAATAATATATGGCGCTGTGATGGATTTAGGAGAGACGAATTGAGAGTAATCGGATTAGATTTTGGAACAAGGACAGTCGGGGTTGCCCTGAGTGATGAGGCACAGATTATTGCACAGCCGTTGGTTACGATTGAGAGAAAGCATGCCGCAAAGCTGCGCAGAACCTATGCACAGCTGGAGCGTATTATTGAGGAGCAGAATGTGGGAAGCATTGTGCTTGGGTTTCCGAAAAATATGAATAATACCGAGGGAGAACGCGCTGAGGCCACAAGGCAATTTATGAATGATTTAGAGCGCCGCACGGGACTTCCCGTTATTCTTGTGGACGAGAGACTGACGACTGTGGAGGCAGACAGAATTCTGGAGGAGACAGGGGTTGCCGCAAGCGCCAGAAAAGCGCACATTGATAAGATGGCGGCGGCAATTATTTTGCAGAGCTATCTGGATAAGAAAAAAATAAAGTAAAATAAGAAGGAGAGCTGAACGGTGCCGCGTATGTTGTGCGATATGAGTGCAAAGGCGCTGTTAAGGAAAAAATTGTGGAAGAACAGAATAATAAACATGTAAAACAGGACAAGGTCGTGTTTGAGTCAGAGGATGGCAACGAGGAATTTTATGTGCTGGAGCAGACCATGCTTGGCGGCGTAAATTATATATTAGTAACTGATGATGTGGACAGCGAGGAGGGAAATTTTCTTGTACTAAAGGAATGCGGCAGTGAAGATGGTTTCGCTTCTTACGAGCTCCCGGAGGATGAAAATGAACTTAAGGCAGTAATTGCGATATTTAATGAATTGCTGGACGATTATGATTTGGAGGTATAGTTTTGAAGGAAAAAATAAATAAGTCGGTGAAGATTATTCCATTGGGCGGACTGGAACAGATTGGAATGAATATCACTGCAATAGAGTATGAGGACAGCATCATAGTCATAGACTGTGGACTTGCTTTCCCTGAGGATGAGATGCTGGGTATAGACCTGGTTATTCCTGATGTCACATATCTGAAGGAGAATGCTGACAGAGTGAAAGGGCTTGTGGTTACGCATGGTCATGAGGACCATATTGGCGCTATTCCGTATGTGGAAAATGAGATTAATATGCCTATCTATGCAACGAAGCTTACCATGGGGCTTATTGAGCATAAGCTGACAGAGCACAATAATTTAAATAATGTCAAACGTAAGGTGGTAAAGCATGGACAGATTATCAATCTGGGATGCTTCAGAATAGAGTTTATCAGGACAAATCATTCCATTGTGGATGCAGCCGCACTGGCTATCTATACGCCGGCGGGAATCATCGTACACACGGGTGATTTCAAGGTTGATTACACTCCGGTATTCGGAGAGATGATAGACTTGCCGAGGTTCGGTGAGCTGGGCAAGAAGGGTGTGCTGGCATTGATGGCCGATTCCACAAATGTAGAGCGCCCGGGGTATACACAATCCGAGAAAACGGTGGGCAAGACCTTTGACAATCTGTTTGCGGACAACCGGGACCACAGGATTATTATAGCGACCTTTGCGTCTAATGTGGACCGTGTGCAGCAGATTATCAATTCCGCGTACAAGTTCGGGCGAAAGGTTGTGGTTGAGGGAAGAAGCATGGTCAATATCATACAGACTGCTACCGAGCTTGGCTATATCAATATACCGGAGAATACGCTGATAGAGATAGAGCGCATCAGGAATTACCCGGATGAACAGCTTGTGCTTATCACGACAGGCAGTCAGGGTGAAAACATGGCCGCGCTGTCCAGAATAGCGGCTTCAATCCATAATAAGATAACAATCAAGCCGGGAGATGTGGTAATCTTTTCATCAAATCCGATACCGGGAAATGAAAAAGCGGTATTTAACGTTATTAATGAGCTGGAGATGAAGGGGGCACATGTTATATTCCAGAATACACATGTATCGGGACATGCATGTCAGGAGGAATTAAAGCTGATGTACGCACTCACAAAGCCGAAGTATGCGATACCGGTTCATGGGGAGTATCGTCATCTGAAGCGCCACGCCGAGCTTGCGTGCGAGATGGGTGTGCCGAAGGAAAATGTCAAAATCCTTTCCACGGGCGATGTGCTGGAGATATCCGAGGACACGTTTAAGGTGACCGGAAGAGTGCCGGCACAGGGAATATTCGTGGACGGACTCGGCGTCGGAGATGTCGGAAATATTGTTTTGAGAGACAGACAGCAGCTGTCCCAAAACGGATTGCTGATTATTGTTGTAACGCTGGAAAAGGAGAGCAATCAGCTGATTGCAGGCCCGGATATTGTATCAAGAGGCTTTGTCTATGTCAGGGAGTCGGAGACATTGATGGAGGATTGCCGTGCGGTCGTGCAGGAGGCGCTTGACAACTGTCTGAGAAAGAACATATCCGACTGGGGCAAGATTAAGACAAGTATCAAGGACTCTCTGGGAGAGTTTTTGTGGAAGAGAACGAAGAGAAGTCCTATGATACTGCCGATTATCACAGAGGTATAAAGCATGAAAGAAGTAATCAATAAAAGTAAACAGTTAAATGAGCAGATTAAACAGTCGGAAGAATATAAAAAATATTTAGATACAAAACATGCATTATGTGCTAATATGGAGCTGTGTAATCAGCTGAAGGAGTTTCGTGCGAAAAATTATGAGCTGCAGAATCGTCAGGGAATGAACCCGTTTGACGAGGTGAGCAGTCTGGTGCGGGAATATGACGGGCTGCTGCATAACTCTGTTGTGAGCGCGTTCCTTCGGGCTGAACAGAGGATATGTAAGCTGATGCAGCAGGTTTACGATTCAATTTCTGAAGGATTGGAGTTTGATTATTTAGATGAGTAATACTAAGAGGAAAAAGAAAACAAAAAATGCGGATGAAATAGCCAGAAGATCCTTTAAAAGGGGGGCGGGCTTTACGTTCAGCCTTCTTGTGAATATTGTCATTGTTTTTCTTGCAGTGAAAACATTTTCGTTTGCATTTAACTTTGCTTACGGCGTATTCGGCGATGTGCGTCTGGATCCGCTTGAGAAGGAGTATAAGCTGATTGAGGTGCCGGCGGAGGCATCTATCCTCGAGATTGGAAGTGCGCTGGAGGAGAACAGTATTATTGAAAGTAAATATGTTTTTTATGTAAAGGTTAGGGTAAAGGGCTACGGAGATAAGATTGTTCCGGGTAAATACGGTCTGTCTGCATCCATGTCCTACGACGATATTCTGGATATCATATGTCATGTCGGGCAGACTGACGAGGAGGAGGACTAGGCTTGGAGGATTTGACAAGGGTGTCCTCTTTTATAAGGTCGTACATACATGATGACGCGGGACATCTGGGGGATATATACCGACAGGCTGTATCAGCCGGTGTTCCTGTCATAAGACCTGAGACAAGAGAACTGCTCAAAACCCAGCTGCTTCTTACAAAGCCTGTGCATATTCTTGAAATCGGAACGGCAGTGGGGTATTCTGCGCTTTTTATGCTGCAGTATACGCCGGAAAACGCGCATATTACAACAATCGAGCTGTCTGCGGACCGGGCGGAGGATGCAAGAGAAAATATCAGAAGCCTTGACAGACAGGATAAAATAACCGTCCTGCAGGGAGATGCGGCAGAGGTGCTGAAAACGCTGGATGGAAGCTTTGACTTTGCGTTTGTAGATGCGGCGAAGGGACAGTATATCACGTATCTGCCCGAGGTGATGCGGCTTGTCAGGCAGGGAGGACTGATTGTGTCAGACAATGTTTTACAGGAGGGCGAGGTGCTGGAATCCCACTTTACCGTGGCAAAACGTGACAGGACAATTCATGACAGAATGCGGGCATATTTATATGAATTGTGTAACAACAAACAGCTTGAGACCGTCATTCTTTCGGTCGGAGACGGCGTGGCATTATCTGTGAGACTGTAAATGATAGAATGATAGATATAGGATGGTTTCAGTTATGAAGCATGAGAAAAAGAAACCGGAGCTGCTGATTCCGGCAGGAAGTCCGGATGTGTTAAAGGTAGCGGTGGATTACGGGGCGGATGCCGTATATGTGGGGGGACAGAGGTTCGGACTGAGGGCGAAAGCGGATAATTTTTCCCTCCGTGAGATGGAGGAGGGCGCCGATTATGCGCATGCCGCCGGAGCAAAGCTCTATGTGACGGTGAATATATTTGCACATAATGATGATATTGAGGATGTAAAAGCATATTTTACTGAGATGCGTGAGGCGGGGCTGGAGGAAAAGATAGACGGATTAATAATATCCGATCCCGGTATATTTATGCTGGCAAAGGAAATGCTTCCGGGTATAGAGCGCCATATCAGTACTCAGGCAAACAACACAAATTACCTGACTTACCGTTTTTGGCACGAAATGGGCGCTGCGCGCGTCGTTGCAGCGAGGGAGCTGTCCTTGCATGAGCTTAGAACAATACGGGAGCATATTCCGGAGGATATGGAGATCGAGGCGTTCGTGCACGGCGCCATGTGTATCTCATATTCCGGGAGATGCCTGCTGAGCAGCTATTTTACGGGGCGGGATGCGAACAAGGGAGCCTGCACGCACCCATGCAGATGGAAATATGCCGTAGTGGAGGAGAAAAGACCGGGCGAGTATCTTCCCGTGGAGGAGGATGACAGGGGAACCTATATCTTTAACTCCAAGGATTTATGCATGATACATTATATTCCCGAGATGATAGATGCGGGGATAAATTCCTTCAAGGTTGAGGGAAGGATGAAGACTGCGCTTTATGTTGCCGCGGTGACAAGAACCTACAGGCAGGCGATAGATGACTGCTACACCTCCGGGGAGCTTTACCGGAGCAGGCATGATTACTATGCTGAGGAGATATCTGCGTGTACCTGCAGACAGTTTACGACGGGCTTTTATTTCGCAAAGCCGGATGAGACATCCCAGATATATGACAACAATACTTACATCAAAAATTATACCTATCTGGGCATTGTGGAGCAGATAACCGGGGACGGACTGGTTGTGATACATCAGAAAAACAAATTTCTTGTCGGAGATGAGATATGTGTTATGCTGTTTGACGGGAGAAATAAAGAGGTGAAGGTTGCAGGTATTTTCGATGAGAAGATGATACCGATGGAATCAGCTCCTCATCCGAAACAGCTGTTATATGTCAGATTTGATAATATAGAAGGACTGAAACCCGGTATGGTTATGAGGTCAAGGCACTGCGGAGCTTAAGCAGTGCTTTTTTTTCTATCCTTGAGACATAGGAGCGGGAGATACCGAGCTTTTTGGCAATATCCTTTTGCGTCATCTCATCGTTATGGAACAGTCCATAGCGGAGGATGAGTACGGTTTGTTCCCTTTTATCCAGCACAGAAAAAAATATTTCCGATATGCGGTGAATATGGTCGGAAACAATGATGTCGTGTAAGATGTTCTCGTCGTCTGCACTGATTATATCCATCAGGCTGATTTCATTTCCCTCCTTGTCGGTTCCGATTGGCTCATAGAGAGATACCTCCCGCGCTTCTTTCCGTTCCTGACGCAGCCGCATGAGTAACTCATTCTCGATACATCTTGATGCATAGGTGACAAGGCGGCTTCCCTTTGATTCGTTATATGTGTTGATTGCTTTAATTAAGCCGATTGTGCCAATGGATATCATGTCCTCCATGCTGCGGTTGCCGCTCTGGTATTTTTTGACAATATGGGCAACCAGTCGGAGATTGTATTCAACCAGAATATTGCGGGCCTCTAAATCACCTTCTCTGGCCAGCGCAAGATATTGCGTTTCTTCCTCCTGTGACAGTGGATGCTTAAAGGTCTGCAAATATGGAACCTCACACAATCCCTCTTTGTAGTATAATATGATGAAATGGGAAGAAAAGTGCTTTTCCATTTTTGATACTTGAAAAGTAGGGTATATTGTGCCATAATTGTCTATTATATATGGCTGAGAGGGTATTTATGAATATAGTATTATTGTCAGGCGGCTCGGGAAAAAGGCTGTGGCCTTTGTCAAATGATATCAGGTCAAAGCAATTTATAAAGCTGTTTAAAAATAATAATGGACAATATGAGTCTATGATACAACGTGTGTATCGTCAGATTAAAGAGTTTGATAAAAATATAAGCATTACGATTGCTGCGTCAAAAACACAAGTGTCTGCAATACATAGTCAGTTATCAGATGAGGCCGGTATTTGCGTGGAGCCGTGCAGACGTGATACTTTTCCTGCGGTAGCGTTAGCAACGAGTTATCTGCACGATATAAAAAATGTAAGTGAGGATGAAGTAGTAGTTGTCTGCCCTGTAGATCCATATGTTGGGGACCAATATTTTGCTGCATTAAGGAATTTAGCAGATATAGCTGAAAAAGGAGATGCAAATATATCACTGATAGGCATAGAGCCGACATATCCAAGTGAAAAATACGGATACATAATCCCTGACAGTAAAGGGCTGTTAAGCAAGGTAAATACGTTTAAAGAAAAACCTGATAATAAAACGGCTCAGGAGTACATCGGGAAGGGGGCATTGTGGAATGGCGGAGTTTTTGCATATAAAATAGGTTATATGCTAAAAAAATCACATCAGCTGATAGATTTTTCCGATTACTATGATTTATATTCCCGTTATGATTCATTGAATAAAATAAGTTTTGATTATGCAGTCTTAGAACAGGAAGATAATATCAATGTCATGAGATATCAAGGTGAATGGAAGGATTTGGGAACATGGAATACCTTGACGGAAACTATGGAGGAGAAAGTTATAGGCAAGGCCTTTGCAGATGATTCGTGCAATAATGTTCATATTATCAATGAGCTTGATATTCCCGTGTTATGTATGGGATTATCCGATATTGTGGTGGCTGCGGGCTCAGATGGAATTCTGGTATCTGATAAGAATAGATCCGAATCTATTAAAGCATGCATAGACAATGTGGAACAGGATATCATGTATGCAGAAAACCTGAATAAGCCCTTTATGCTCAAACCATGCGGCAAGGATTATCTGTGGGGCGGCAATCGGCTGAATGAAGACTTTTCGAAGGATATAAAGATGACGCCGCTTGCCGAAACGTGGGAATGCTCTACACACCATGATGGACAGAGCATTGCAGCATCAGGAAAGCATCGTGGGTGTAAGCTGGGTGATGTATTAAAGGAAAACTCGCAATATCTGGGTAAAAATCCGCAAAAAACCTATACGGATAATGGGGAGCTGCCTGTTATGATAAAATTAATTGACGCCAGACAAAATCTGTCGATACAGGTTCATCCTGATGATGAATACGCAAGTCAATTTGAAAATGGTGAACGTGGAAAAACAGAGATGTGGTACATTTTAGATGCAGATAAGGATTCAGAGATAATATATGGATTTTGTACGGATATCGATAAAGAAACTCTGAAAAAAAGTATAAATGAAAACACGCTTGAAAAATATCTGCAGCATATTCGAGTAAAAAAAGATGATGTATTTATGGTTGACGCCGGGACAGTACATGCGATAGGTGCAGGTGTCCTTGCCGTTGAAATTCAGGAAAATTCTAATCTTACATACAGGTTATATGATTATGATCGTACAGATAAAAACGGAAAAAAACGTGAATTACATATTCAGAAAGCATTGGATGTTGTTAATCTGCGCTCCGGTGGCTATGCAGGGCAGCCTGCGCGGGTACTGCAATACAGACATGGCTATGCTGTAGAACTCCTCGGCAGATGTAAATATTTTCAGGTCGAGAGGATTTTGTTAAATACGGAAAGATGTCGTGAAATGGCAGATATGCAAACCAATGCGTGCTCATTTCAGGTATTTCTATGTATAGATGGGTGTGGGGCTTTAATGGAGGTCGGTGGAGACAATCATATTTTCTTCAAAGGAGATTGTATGTTCTTACCGGCAGAATCCGTGCCGTTAAAATTGCATGGGAAAGCACAATTACTGAGGATAACCTGTTGATTATAGGGTATAAGGGGATAACAATAGACATGAAAACAGCAAAAATACGGTATCAGGAATGGTATGAACAGTTACATGGTACATCAGATATTGATAGGGAAGCGCAGGTTAAACTGCTGCAGGAGTTAGAGAAGATATCAAAAAAGGAAGAATATATACATGATGCATTTTACAGGGACATGGAATTTGGTACGGGTGGTCTGAGAGGTGTTATGGGCGTAGGAACCAATCGGATGAATATATATACAGTAGGAAGGGCTTCTCAAGCGTTGGCAGATTATTTAAATCAAAAATATCCTGACATTGAAAAAGCGGCCGCCATAGCCTGTGATTCACGTGTAAATTCTTATCTGTTCGCGGCAGAAACGGCAAGTGTGCTGGCTGCGAATGGTATAAAAGTCTTTTTATATCCGGAAATAATGCCTGTGCCGTGTCTGTCGTATGCGGTTCGCTATCTGAAATGCCGGGCAGGAATCATGATAACGGCTTCGCATAATGCGTCAAAGTATAACGGATACAAGGTATACGGGGATGATGGCTGTCAGATTACAAATAATACGGCAGATGCAATATCAGAAAATATCCATAAAACGGATATTTTTAAGGATGTTAAAAGGATGGATTACAAAGAAGCCTTCGATGATGGAACAATAACATACATTCCGGACGATGTGTACAGGAGTTATTTGGAATGTGTGAAGCATGCATCCGTGTATGGTCAAAGATATGTTACAGATAAAAGCGAACCGATTATATATTCACCGCTTAATGGCACAGGCAGGAAACCGGTATCCGATATTCTTAATCAAATGGGCTATAGAAATATTATAATTGTAAAGGAACAGGAGCAGCCGGATGGAACATTTCCCACATGTCCGTACCCTAATCCTGAGGATGGTGCAAGCATGACGCTTGGTATACAATATGCCGGGAGATATGGTGCAGATATAGTATTGGCTACAGATCCGGACTGTGATAGGGTGGGGCTTGCCGTAAAACATAAAGATACATATAAACTGTTAAATGCCAATCAAACCGGAGTATTATTGTTTGATTATATATGCGCAGGAAGGATTTCGGATAAATCAATGCCGGTACATCCTGTTATGATGAAAACAATAGTAACGACAGACATGAGTGAGCGCATAGCGGAGCATTACAATGTTGACGTGGTAAACGTATTAACAGGATTTAAATATATAGGAGAACAGATTGGAGCTTTAGAACGAAAAGGGGAAATAAATGACTTTATATTCGGCTTTGAGGAAAGCTATGGCTATCTGAGCGGTACATATGTCAGGGATAAGGACGGCGTGAATGCAGCGCTTTTAATCTGTGAAATGTTTCACTATTATAAGAGCTGCGGCATTTCGCTGTTGGATAAGCTTGAAGAATTATATAAAACCTACGGGTATTATTGCGATGCTCAGCATTCCTGCATTTTGGAAGGAGACGATGGGCAAAAAAAGATACAAACAATCATGCAGACATTACGGGGCGGTATCAAAACACTTGGCGATAAGAAGGTTATCCGCGTTATGGATTATCTGTACGGTATAGATAATCTTCCGAAATCGAATGTCATAAAATTCGTATTAGAGGACAATTGCTCTGTGATAATCAGACCGTCCGGGACAGAACCAAAGCTTAAGATGTATTGCTCGGTTCGCGGAAAAACCCCGGAGGAGTCTGAAAGTCTGGAAATACGGATATCACGCGATATTGCCGATAATTATTTGTGCTTATAATCATATGGAAGGTGGGGAAGGGAAAGCGATGTGTCAGCTATCGGTTGTTGTTCCGACATATAATGAAAGTAAAAACATTCATGTTTTATACGAGAGAGCAGATGCTGCACTGTCCGGAATAAAATACGAATTAATATTTATTGACGACAGCGTAGACGATACTCCACAGGTAATAGAAGCACTATGTAAAAAACATGATAATGTCATGCTGAAACACAGAACAGCTGAGAAAGGTCTTGCAACTGCGGTATTGTGTGGATTCTCTATTGCAAAAGGAGAATACATTGCCGTTATGGATGCAGATTTACAGCATCCGCCGGAAATACTGAGAGCGATGTATGCGGTCGTATCTGCAGGATATGATTTTTGTATCCCGAGCCGTTTTATACCGGGAGGCGGAGATGGCGGATTAAATGCGTGGAGAAAATTTGTATCATGGACCGCAAGATATATGGGAAAGCTTCTGCTGTCATCATTGAGAAAGGTGTCAGATCCGACAAGCGGACTGTTCATGTTCAGACGGGAAGCTATTGCCGGCTCGGATTTACAGCCTATCGGATGGAAGATAATGGTTGAAGTCCTTGCGATGAGTGATTTTTCTGCTATATGCGAGATACCATATGTGTTTTGCGAGAGAAATGCAGGAGAGTCCAAGCTTGATTCAAGGGTTACAATAGAGTATATAAAACAGTTGTTTGGACTAATGGGAAGACAAAAAAAGAAGAAGATAGAAGTACGCAGATTCACACAGGATGAAACGGATGAGTACATTGCAAGACTGGAAAAATCTGTTTAAGTTCGGGGGAGAAAATTACATGAAGAATAGAAAGGAAAAAATATTCTTATTCGGATTCTGCATCTTTTTAGGAATAGTATGTATAGCTGTCAATTCTCAAAATTCATTTTTGTATTCTTTTAATGAGAACAATGATTTGCATTGTTTTATTACTACTGCAAAATGTATGCTCAGAGGTGATGTGCTGTACAGAGATGTATATGAGCATAAAGGACCACTGTTGTATTTTTTGTATGTTATCGGATTGCTCATTGATTCCCGGAGCTTTCTCGGCATTGCGCTGATTGAAACTGTGTTCTACACAATATACATACTGTTTGTATACAAGATAGCTGAATTATATATTGATGTTAAAGCCTGGAGATATGTTGTTACTATACTTGCAGCTTGGATTTCCTGCAGTGATACTGCCTTTGACGGTGGCGGTCAATGTGAAGAGCTGGCGCTGCCCTTCCTTTGCATAACGATGTATATAGTTCTCAAATATTTTAAAACTGAATATCCGCGCAATATAAGACCGATAGATGTTTCGATAATAGGCTTTTGTTTTTCCTGTATATTTTGGATGAAATATTCTTTATCCGGATTATATATCGGCTTGGTAATTTTAATCATAATATATCAGATAAAAGATAAAAAGGTAAAAATGATATGGCTGTATATGTTTGAATTCTTAATCGGATTTTTGGCGGGAACCCTGCCGGTTATTATATATTTTCTCGTTAATGGCGGTTTTGAAGCATTATTTGAAGTATATTTTTATAAGGTGATATTTGAATATGGCGGAGGTCATTATATTAAAATCAGTTTTTTTGATTCGTTCCTGCTGGAAGATTATCTGAAAGAACATATTTTATGCGCAGCATGTTATATTGCACCGGTGTTATATTGTATAGGAAGAAAAGAGAAACACTTTACAATACAGGAAAAGACAGCTGTTATTACCATGATAGCAGCGGAGGTTGCGGGAATATCTGCATCATATTACTGGTTTTATACGGCAGAGTGCTTATGTGTATTCTCTGTATTGGGGATTATTGTGGTGTATAACATGATATATGATAACCGCTCGAAATTCGGCTATTGTATCAGGAAAGTCCTGCATACTGTGAACAGTGTTGCTACATTGGGGTATGAAAAAATAGGATACTATGCGTTGATTGTCGGAGGCGTAATAGCAGTTCTGCATACTGAACCATATCTGTATTATGTCAAGCTGGCAATAGGAATTTTGCTTGCAAGATTCCTGATTAAATTAGAAAAAGCAGTAAAAGCTTCCCTGGTAAGAAAAAAGATTATAAAATATGTATTGTTAATAATGGTATTTTTTGTACCGTATACCTTGATTAAAACATCGGGTTTCATAGCCGCTGTAATATTGCTCGTGAATGATATATTAAATTATAAAGAATGGTTTGTCTGTAATGTAAAAAAGATATTTTCGATAATTAAAAATTTATATTTAAACAGAATATTGATTCGTGGAATGTTATATTTATGTGTTATGGTGATAATTGCAGTTTATACGATATATATATCACCTTCTTCTGTTCATATAAATGAAGATATTGAACGTTATCCGCAATATAAAATAGCTGAAATGATAAATGAAAGCGGTATAGATAATCCGAGGATTGTATATTGGGATTGTTTTGACCTGGGTATTTATTGGCTTACTGATACATATCCGCCATATAAATATTTTTGTTTTTATAATTTGGAGTCGGACTATATACCTGATTTATATGCGGAAGGTTTGCGGGACGGTTCCATAGATTATGTGGTTACTACCAAGGAAACGCTAAGTGGGTACGATAATTATGAATTGATATATTATGGTGAGAGGTTATATAATAGGGGCTATGATAGGGCGTATTACCTGTATAAAAGAAAATAAATATCGTATCAGACATTTTTGATGAACCTGACTTCAAAGCAGAAATTGGAGGATTAGAAACATGGTGAAGCGCTTAAAGGGAATCGGATGGAGAATTATTTTCTTCCCGGCAATGATGATATATCTGGAATATTACTTCCATACTGCCGTATATAATGAAATAGATGCCGGGGTTCTATACCCCTTAGTGTGGGGAGCGGCAGTCGGCATGCTGCTTGCCATGCTTACATGCATATTCAAAAATAAGGGAAATATCGTAATCAGTTATCTTATTGCAGCGACGGTTACGCTGCTTTACATTGCGCAGATGCTTTACCACGATATATTTGCGACATTCTTCAGCCTTACATCTATAAGGGGAGCTAAAAACGCACTGGACTTCAAATCGGAATTATCGAGAGCCGTCAGGAGATGTCTGCAGTATGAGATTGGAATGCTGATACCGCTGCTTCTGTTTATTCTCTTTGGGATTTTTATAATATCCTTTGAGCGTCCCGGCCGGAAACAGAATATCTGCGGGGCGGGCGGAGCTGCCATTGCCTTTTTCACGGCCGTATTGTCTCTCAATATAGGGGGGAGAGAGCCGTTTACGCCATATAGCCTGTATCACGGAAATTTTGTGATGGAGCTGTCCATGCACAGGCTGGGCGTTGCCGTGACAACCGGAAAGGATGCGCTTGCAATACTGTTTCAGGATAATAAATCGGTGGATATATGTGAATTTAACGAGGCCTGTATCACAGAGGACGATGTGAATGAGGAGGGATACAGCCCGCAGATTGACGAAAATATAGATTTGCAGGCATTGTACGACAATGCGGAGGATGAAGACATAAAAAATATAACTGCATATGTATCGAATCAGACGCCGACCTATGAAAACCGATACACAGGTATGTTTGAGGGCTATAATCTGGTTTACATAACGGCCGAGAGCTTATGCAGGTACGTTGTCCGGGAGGATTGGACGCCCGCGCTATACAAAATTATGAATGAGGGCTTTGTTTTTGATAATTATTACAATCCGTCATGGTACAAAAGCACAATTGACGGGGAGTTCGTGAACTGTCTGAGCCAGTATCCGTCGTTCTCGCGGTGGAGCCTGCAGGAGTCCGCCGATACATATCAGCCCTATGCTCTGGGCAATGCCATGAGCGGCTTGGGATATACGGGCAAGGCTTATCACGACTATAACTCCTATTATTATGACAGAAGCGAGACACATCCGAATCTGGGCTATGATTTTAAGGCAATCGGACTGGGGCTTGAGCTCCCTTCACAGGACATTTATTTTTCGGATCTGGAGATGATGCAGGTTGTATATGAGGACTTCTCAAAGGATGAGCCCTTCAATGTATACTTTATGACATACAGCGGGCATCTTCCGTATGATTACGGGGATAATCCGATAGCGGAAAAGAACAGGGAACAGGCGGAGCGTTTAACGGAGGGACTGCCATATAATGATACCGTTCGCGCATATATCGCCGCGCAGCTGGAACTGGAGTATGCGCTGGAATATCTGATAGATCGGCTGGAGCGTGACGGACTGCTGGAAAAAACGCTGTTTGTGGTCACACCGGATCATATTCCTGTTGTGCTGGAGAGTGAGGATTATGATGCTCTTGCCGGTGACGCAGTTTCAGACAACAAATTCGAGAGGTATCGCTCATGTCTGGGGATATGGAATGTGAATATGGAGGAGCCGATAGAGGTTGGCAAGCTTTGCGCGAGCATAGATATTTTGCCGACTATACTTAATCTGATGGGTGTCAATTATGATTCAAGACTGCTGGCGGGAAGGGATATCCTGTACGATGAGCCGGGATGTGTTATGCTGTCGGATTACAGCTATATGAGCGGCGATATCTGCTATGATGTATATGAGGGTGAGGTCTTATATTCCGCATGGGCGGATGAGGAGGATACGTCAAATGCTGTATATGATATAATAAATACGATCGGGCAGAAATATTACATCTCCGACAAAATCATAGAAAGGGATTATTACAGGTACGTATATGGAAAATAGAAAAAAAATCGATTTGACAAAAAAAATAAACATAAAATATGAGACACAGATAAAATGTGCGGTTGTTATGTATATATACTATTACTGCGCGGCTTATCTGTTCGATTTAACGGAAAAGATACCGGGCCTGTGGGCAACCAGATGGTTTTGCTGCGGGCTTTATATCCTGATTACCATTCCGTTTGTGCCTGTTCACAGAAAATGGGGAGTCTGTGAATTTGAAAAGCCTGATTTTAAATTGCGCAGGCAGTACATTTACGGTCTGCTGACGCTCATACCGTACTACGGCGTGAAGCTTCTGGTGGTGGGACCGGCGGAGGGAACGGGACTCTCCTTCCTGAAAATGGGCATATGGGATATCCTGTGGTGCTTTCTTTATTACGCCGT
Organism: uncultured Bacteroides sp.; assembly: GCA_964405715.1. Lineage (GTDB taxonomy): Bacteria > Bacillota > Clostridia > Lachnospirales > Lachnospiraceae > Coprococcus_C. The sequence goes on along the minus strand of CAYOOW010000007.1, from coordinate 21,592 downwards.
CATAGTTGCCGTCACGGAGGAATATGTATTCAGGATATTCTTTCAGGGGGAATTGACACGGATTCTCGGCAGAGCCGGATGGCTGGCGCCGCTTATTTGTGCGGTGCTGTTTGCGCTTGCGCATATTCCGCAGGGGTATAAAGAGAATGTGTATATAGCGTTCGGCGCAGGCCTTATTTTAGGCTATGCGAGATATTTTATTAAGGGGTACAGCTTTGTCAGTCTGGTTTTGGCGCACGGCCTGTATGACTTTTTAATTGTGATGCTTCTGTAAAATATTTTCTTTCCAAGAAGGCTGATTTATGTTATAATAAGACATCTTGGTTTAACTATAATATTATGAGAGGGAATGTGCTATGCGAATAACAGGAGGTAGAAAAAAGATTCGTGTAGGTGATTTGCTTGTGGAAGCGGGGGCCATTACGGAGGAGGAGCTTCAGGAAGCACTTGCCTATCAGAAGGAAAACGGGGGCAGAATCGGTAATGTTATCATGGAGCTTGGCATGATCAGCCAGGATCTTTTGGTTACGGTGCTGACGACACAGATGGGAATTGATTTCATCGAGCTCAAGGCATGTAAGCTTGATGAGGATATCCTGAAGCTTGTGCCGGAGAATCTTGTCAACAAGTACAAGGCGGTACCGATTGGATTTGATGAGCGGAATCCGAATATTTTAAGGGTTGCCATGGTCGATCCGATGGATTTGAACGCGATTGATGATATCGGTATTGCGACGAACACACAGGTAGAACCATTGCTTGCAATGGAGGATGACATGATGGAGACCATAGGCAAGTACTATGGCAACTCACAGGCGATGGAAGCGGCAGAACAGTATCGTCAGGAGATGGAGCAGAACGGCATGACCTCTGCGGATGAGGAAGCCATCAATGAGGATATTGAGAATTCTCCGATTGTTCTTCTTGTAAAGCAGATCATTGAGGGCGGCGTCAGACAGAGAGCTTCCGATATACATATTGAGCCGCTTGAGTCCAGCGTGCGCGTCCGGTATCGTATCGACGGCGCGTTAAAGCATGTGATGACGTACGATTACAGCCTGCTGTCGGGTATCAGCGCCCGTATCAAGATTATCGGCGGTATGGATATCGCCGAGAAGAGAAAACCGCAGGATGGCCGTATTACGATTATGGTTGACAGAAGGGAGTATGATGTCCGTGTATCTATCCTGCCTACCGTATACGGAGAAAAGACGGTTATGAGACTTACCTCCAAGGATGGTCTTACCAAGCCGAAGAGCGCCCTTGGTTTCGGACCGGAGGAGCTTAAAGTATTTGACGGTATATTGAGCAATCCGCATGGCATCATACTTGTCACGGGACCTACGGGTTCCGGTAAATCAACCACTCTGTATACCTCGCTCAGCGAGCTGAATACGGAGGATGTCAATATCATCACCGTCGAGGACCCTGTCGAGGCGAATATTGACGGTATCAATCAGGTACAGGTAAATGCCAAGGCGGAACTTACTTTTGCGGCGGCGCTTCGTTCTATCCTTCGTCAGGACCCGGATATCATTATGATAGGAGAGATTCGAGACAGCGAGACGGCGCAGATTGCCGTTCAGGCCGCTATTACGGGTCATCTGGTTGTATCCACGCTGCATACGAACTCGGCTGCTTCCACGGTTACGCGTATTATTGACATGGGAATTGAGCCTTACGTGGCAGGTGATGCTTTGGTGGGCGTCATCGCGCAGCGTCTTGTCCGCAGGCTATGCAATTCCTGCAAGGCGCCGAGACTTGCGGATGAGGACGAGAAGGTTGCCCTGGGCGTTAAGGATATGGATGAGGATGTCATCATATACGAACCGGTCGGATGCCCGCTGTGCGGGGAGACCGGCTATACGGGACGAATCGGCGTATATGAAATGATGCCCGTATCGAAGGCGCTGCAGGCGATTATCGCAAAGGGCGCCACTGCGGATGTCATCGAAAAGCAGGCGCTTGAAGAGGGCATGCTTACATTGAAGATGGGAGCCGCCAAGCATGTGCTTGCGGGCATCACCTCGCTTGCCGAGATGAAGAAGATTACCTATGAGACCGGCGATGAATATTAGGACTATGCCTGAATGTATATATAACACTTAAAAAAGGAGAATAGACATATGTTGGATATGAAGGAATTGTTGGCTTTTGCGGTTGAGCAGAACGCGTCTGATGTGCACATCGCGTGCGGCATACCGCCGAAGCTTAGGATTAACGGTAAATTGACGGAGGTCGAGCTGCCTCCGCTTACCCCGGCGGATGCTGCGGAAGCAGTCGGCTCTACCATGCATGAGAGACATAAGCAGATACTGAAGGAAAGGGGAGAGGTGGACTTCTCCTACGCGTCGGCCGAGACAGGACGTTTCCGCGTCAATGTATTCATGGACAGAGGAAATATGGCGGCCGCCTACAGAAAGGTTGACACGCAGATACCGAGACCTGATATGCTGGGTATCCCGGACGCGGTTGTACAATTATATAAAAAGAAAAGGGGTCTGGTGCTTGTCACGGGTCCGACGGGCTCAGGTAAATCGACGACACTGGCATCGATTATAAATAAAGCGAATGAAAACCTGACAGACCATATCATTACACTGGAGGACCCGATAGAGTATGTGCATAAGCACAAAAAATCTGTTGTCAATCAGCGGGAGGTCGGCATGGATACCCTTTCCTATGCAAACGCGCTGAGAGCTGCGCTCCGTGAGGATCCGGATATCATCCTTGTAGGAGAGATGCGTGACCTTGAGACAATTTCCACAGCGATTACCGCAGCCGAGACCGGACATCTGGTATTTTCCACTCTGCATACAATCGGTGCGGCATCTACCATTGACCGTATCATAGACGTGTTCCCGACACATCAGCAGCAGCAGACCAGAATCCAGCTGGCAATGATACTTGAGGGTGTTATCTCTCAGGCGCTGATTCCGAATGCACAGGGAAACGGACGTGTGGCTGCATTTGAGGTCATGCTTGCAAGCCCGGCAATCCGAAGCCTGATACGTGAGGCTAAGACGCATCAGATTCAGTCCACGATACAGACGAGCCGTGCACAGGGAATGGTTACTTTGGATGATTTCCTGATGGAGCTGTATAAGGGCGGGCAGATTACAAGAGAAAGTGCACTTACTTATGCCCAGGATCAGGCGGCAATGAAAAAACAGATGTAATATGCTTTTGTACATATTTAACAAAAATTTAAAAAAATGTTCAGCTTTATTGAAAAAAATGTAAAGATGATGTATGATAAAAAAAGATATATGTTGTTAACAATTTGTTCATTTTTAAAAAATATGGGTCGGAGGAGTAAGCATGGCACAATATAATTACAAGGCTATGGACAAAAGCGGCAAGCTGAAAAAAGGTGTCGTTGAAGCCAATAATGAGGACAAAGCAAAAGAAAGGCTGAAGTCCGAGGGCCTCATAGTCCAGGAAATCAAGGAACAGGGAACCGTCAGAAAGGGCGGCGGTAAAAAGGTTAAGGATAAGGATCTGGCTGTGTTCTGCAAACAGTTTGTATCAGTCCTGAATGCGGGTGTTACGGTTGTTACAGCACTTGAAATGATGGGAGAACAGCTGGAGAACAAGACATTGCAGGCCGCGCTTCGGGAAGCGCAGGCTTATGTGCAGAAGGGCGGAACTCTGGCGGATGCTTTCAAGATTAATCCGAAGGTATTCCCGCCGATTATGATTAACATGGTGGCTGCAGGCGAGATGTCCGGTAATCTGGAGATCTGCTTCGAGCGGCTGACAACACATTTTGAGAATGCGAATGCCCTGAGATCAAAGGTAAAGAGTGCAATGACCTATCCTATTGTAATATTGGTTATCGTTATTGCGGTTGTTATTGTGCTTTTGGTAACAGTTATCCCGCAGTTTGCGCAGATGTTCAGCGACCTCGGCTCGGAGCTTCCGGCTGCAACACAGATGCTGATTAACTTCAGTGAATTCTTACAGCATAAGTGGTACATAGTGCTTTTGATTGTAGTTGCCGCGATAGCTGCGTTCAAGTTTATCGGCAAGACAGATGCAGGCTCTCTGCTCTATGCGAAGATCGGACTGAAATTCCCGCTTTTCGGTCAGCTGAGTATTAAGACTGCAGCGGCAACCTTCTCACGGACATTGTCTACACTGATGGCATCCGGTATTCCGCTGATTGATTCGGTGGAGCAGGTTGCAAAGATGATGAATAACAGGATTATCCGCGACGGCATATTGGAGGCAAGGAATCAGGTTGCAAAGGGTGTTCCGCTTTCAAAACCGATCAGAGATATGGAGATATTCCCGAATATGCTGCCTCAGATGATTAAGATTGGAGAGGAAACCGGTAATATCGAGGAGATGATTGACAAGGTTGCAGATTACTATGAGATGGAGGTAAATGCTGCAACGGACGGTCTGACGGCTATGCTGGAGCCGTTGATTATCGTTGTCATGGGTGTTGTAGTCGGCGGTATCGTGCTTTGTATCTATTCCCCGATGCTCAGCATGTACGATGCTATCGATAATTACTAAATTTTAACAGGGATATAAGTCGGTAGGCGAGGATGCCGATTTTTATCATAAAAAAATAAAAAAAGAAAAGGAGAGAAAATTATGAAGAAAACGGACAAAGGTTTTTCGCTTGTAGAGCTTATTATCGTTATTGCGATTATGGCTATTCTTGCAGGTGCAATTGCTCCGGCGCTTATCAGATATATTGATAAGTCCAGAAAGTCAAATGATGTGTCTTCCTGTAAGACAATTAAGACAGCAGTTGAGACTGCAATTGGTAACGAGGACATTTATGAGTTCCTTGTAAGCAACATGAAGGATGACTTTACTATTATCGAGATAACACCAAATCAGACTACAATGTCAACATCATCAGTAGACGGTGGCGGTCTTTCAATTAGTGGATTAGCTTCAGAGAGTCCTGAATCTCTTAATCTGAACATCACAACAGATGACGTACTTGCAGAAATTGGCACAAACATCGGTGAGAAGACACCTAAGCTGAAGTATAAGAAGGAAATCAAGGATTCAGCGTCAGGTATTGGCTCTGATGTTACACCTGGGTGTTTCTACGCTGTAATCAGCAAGAAGGGTACGGTTTATGTTGGTATCGGTGAGAGTGGTGCAACTATCTCATTTGATTCTTCCAAGGGAACACTGAAGGGGATCATCGAGGTTGCTCCGGATGTAAACAAGGCATATCAGTAAGACATAATTTTTAAAATGAGATTTTATATGGTTAAGTTCCACCTGATTCGCCAGGTGGAATTTAACTGTATATAATTTTATTTGCTTTGAGACTTGGAAGGGAACACAAACAGGATGGAAGACATGAAAATCTTAGAGATTGTATTAGCGGTTGGATTCGGACTGTATGGCGTAGTGATAGGCAGCTTTGTCAATGTACTGATATTGAGGCTGCCGATTCATGAAAGCATCACCCTAAAACGGTCTCATTGCATGAGTTGCGGTCATACCCTTTCGTGGTATGAGCTGTTTCCATTATTCAGTTATATTTTTTTAGGTGGAAAATGCAGGCATTGTAAAGCACACATCTCGGTGCAGTATCCGATTGTGGAGGCTGCAAACGGAATTTTATATGTGGTGCTGTTCCTCGCAAAGGGCATTACGGTTGAGACGTTTCTTTACTGCCTGTGTGCATCTGCCTTATTGGCCCTGAGTGTGATTGACTGGCGGACCCGGGAGATACCACTTGGCTTTAATATCTTTATCTTTATTTTAGGACTGATTAGACTGGTTACCGATTTGGGTAATTGGAGTCGGTATGTAATCGGTTTGTTTGCGGTCAGCGGTTTTTTGCTATTACTGTGGCTCTTTACGAAGGGCAGAGGAATAGGAGACGGTGACATTAAACTTATGGCAGCAACCGGCTTACTGTTAGGCTGGCAGCTTAATATTGTAGCATTCCTGATTGGCTGTATCTCGGGCTCCGTGATACATCTGATACGAATGGCTGTAAAGAAGGCTGGCAGAGTGTTGGCTTTCGGCCCGTACTTATCTATGGGCGTATATATAGCAATGATATGGGGTGAGCAGCTTGTGAGCTGGTACCTGAGTATGTGGACTATCTCTTAGTCCTTACAAGAAAAATAATCACTGATTAGCGAGGGAGGCTATAGCGAATGGCAAAGAGTAGCAAAGTGTTATCAATCGATATCACAAACGAGAGTATTACAATTATCGAGTTGTCTGCTTCTCCTAAAAAGCAGAGTTATATTCACAATGTTATTATATTTGAGACTCCGGAGGATTCCTATGAGGATGGTATGCTGAAGGAACCGGAGAAGATTGCAAATGCAATCAGAGAACAGTTGGCAGCAAGAGGAATCAGCAATAAGAATGCAATTTTTGTTCTGTCCTCCACCAAGATTGTCAACAGAGAGGTTATGATACCTTTCGTAAAAGAGAATAAGATCAGAGGAATCATTAATACAAATGCACAAGAGTATTTCCCTGTAAATATAGAGGATTATGTGGTTTCTCATTCTGTACTTGAAACTGTAATTGACGAGGAAAACAATAAACAGCTGCGTGTGCTTGCGGTTGCCGCACCGGGACAGATGGTTAAGTCATATTACGATTTGGGTGCTCTTGCAGGACTCAACGTTGTATCACTGGACTACATCGGTAATGCGATGTTCCAGTTGATTAAGACGCAGACTGTACAGAACGCAACGACCATGGTAATCCAGCTGGGAAGCGAGTCCACTGTCCTGAATATCGTTCAGGGTGAGAATCTGCTTCTTCAGAGAACAGTGCCGTACGGTACAAATTCAGTTGTAAATGTAGTTATGGATGAAAAGGGCGTAGACGCAACAACAGCGATGACCCTGCTCCAGAACGACAGACTGATTACGGTAGATTATGATGATAATGAAGTGACCGGCGCATTCAGATATCTGGTGAATAATATCGGTCGTGTCATGGATTTCTACGCATCAAAGAATCCTGACAAACCGATTGAGGACGTATACTTAACCGGTGACGGCGCGTTGATTCGCGGAATTGACGGTCTGTTCAAGATACAGTTGAACGTAAATACACGTATCATGGATAATCTTTATAATATCAAGTTTGATACAAGCATTGATATGAAGGTATACAATCCTGTATATCTGGTAACGCCGATTGGTGCGGCGTTTGCCCCGATGAACTTCCTTCCGCTTGAGGCGGAGAAAGCCAAGTCGGGCGGCGGCGGCAGTCTTACACCGTATGTGGCGGTTGTGATTGTTGCGGCGATTGCTGCGGCGGCTATGGCGTTTATTTCCATCAAGGGCAAGAATGACGCGCAGGAGAAACAGGAGGAGGTAGAGGCGGATATTGCGAGAATCAGCGATATCGAGCAGATCTACAACGACTATCTGGCTGCGCAGGCTACATATAATGATATTGCGACAATGTACGCTTCCACCTATCAGCTGAATGAGAATGTGAGGACGCTGATTACGGAGCTTGAGAACAAGATTCCGACCTGTGTACAGATTACTGGCTTCCAGTCCTCCAACAGCGGCGTATCAATACCGGCTGTCTCCTCGACCTATGAGGGAATGGCGGATTTCGTTGTCCAGCTGAAGACAATAAGCTGCATCAGCGACGCCTATGTCGCAAGCTACACAAAGGTGACTGACAGTGATACGGGAGAGACGCAATTCACTTTCTCGGTTACCGCTTCCTACGTTGACATGAATCCTGTCGTAATCGAGACTGTGGACGAAGAGACGGAGTCTGAGACGACAGAGGAGACGACAGAGGAAGAATAATTGAAGGAGGGAAGCGATTATGTCAAAGAATAATATTAAAATTATATTGGTTTTGCTGGCAATAGCGATGGTTGCCGGCGTGTATATGTATGTATTCAAGCCTAACAGGGAGGATACGGAATCCATAGAGTCCGAGACTGAGCAGCTTGAGCAGCGTCTGGCTGAGCTTAAGGAAAAGGAACAGTACAGGGACCAGTATCTTGAGGATACACAGACATATTACGCACTGTTTGACGGAATGCTGGAGGATTATCCTGCAGGTCTGAATCAGGAGGTATCCATCATGTTCATGAAGGGCTGCGAGGATGCGCGCAACAACGAGTTCTCCATCCAGACGGCAGGTTTAGGCAGGGCGGAGCAGTTCTACACGCTCGCCGGCACGTCGGAGGTACCTGACGGCTATGTATGCTATCAGGCGGCATTTCCGATTACCTATGTCGGTACATACAGCAGCATAAAGGATTTTATTGATTACATCATGGGATACCAGTATAGAATGAATATCTCATCCATTAATATCGCATACGATACGGAGACTGATGTTGCAACCGGCTCCGTCAGCATGAATGCGTATGCTATAGCCGGCGGCGACAGAGAAGCGGAAACGGTGAATGTGGATGTGGATAACGGCGTGGATAACCTGTTCCTCGGCGGAGCGGATTCACCGTCCGTACAGTCTTATTCCTACGATACGGACAACGGCGCGGGCATAGTGTCAGACAACGATATCAAAATCACCTTAAACAACGCGGGGAATGACACGGCAGCCGGCATTGTTGTATCTGCGGGAGGAAGCGAAACAAATGTGACAAGCAGCGCTAATTCCGTTGAGACGATCTCGCTTCATATCTATGAGGAGGACGGAAAGAATTATGCTGCATATGCGATCGGTGACAGCGAGTACACGACAGAGCTTACATCAGGCGATGTGAAGCTTTATGTTGAGTCCTCAGAGCGTGTTGATTCTGACGATAAGAACGGCGCGAAGCTGAATATTACCAACGATACGAGCATGATCGTATTCATAAAGGTTGCCGACGATGACACTGAATCACCGAGATTCAGTATGGGCAGTAAGACAGGTACCGTCAGGGTATATTAAGAGAGGATGGGATTTATGGCAAAAAACAAAAACAAGGGTTTCAGCGTCATTGAAATCGTAATCGCCATAGCCATATTAACACTGCTTTTGACACCTATTGTAAATCAGCTTGCCCAGACCATGAGCACGAACCGCAAGGCAAAGGAACAGCAGTATGCGGTTGAGAACAGCCGTTATGTCATGGAGTATTTCCGGGATAACAATCTGGAAACTCTCGGTGATACGACGGCAGTCACAAGAGAGGTGTATCCGGCCTCGGAGGTTGAGACGATTGACCGCGAGTGCGAGATTCGGAATGAAAGCGGAGACAAGGTCGCTGATTTGCAGTATACCGCATACAAGTACGAATTAAATCAGGTGCAGCTCGGAAGCAGGAATACAAAGTACAACAGATATGTTGTACTGGATGATTTGGCAATACAGCTCATGTCCACTCCGATTACGGTCGGTTCCGAGGAATACAGCTACAGGATAAAATATGATTTTACGGATGATGAGAAGGAAGGGCTTTTAGACGCCGGCTATACCGAGACGGACGATGGGAGATTTGTCCTGCTTGAGGATGATGATGCCGGTGATTCCGGCAATCCGGTGCAGTATGTGAAGGCGGTTATCTGTACGCAGACGGGAAAGTTTGAGGATAATGGCATTGATAATCCGAACGAGATTAACCTCGGCAACATGCATGACCTTGACAGCATGCAGGTCGCTCTTATAACAGGTAATGCGACAAACTTTGATATTCAGGCTGAGAAGGAGCTGTACTCACGGGCTATGGATCGTCTGAAAGAGGTGAGCGAGGAGGATTGGCTTGATGTGCTTGCCTCATCTCACCCGCAGGATACCGTTCTTACCAGCTATGGTTATCTGACCGGACTGAAGAAGATGACGGAGATTAAGCTTGACGAGGGCTCGGATTCCGAGGGCGATTACTATTCCGTCAATGTAAATGTATATTATGAAAACAGTTATCTTAAGTCACCCGGTGAGTCGGATAAGCTGGAGTATAATGTTTTCTCGCAAAAATTTTATTATGACGGCAGCAAGGAGCATTCCTGTCCGGATATCTACTTTGAGTATCAGCCTTTTGCGGTCAGCTATACGCTGGGCTCTGAGGTTACATATTCGGCGAATGAATATATACTGATAGACAGCAAGGTAGAGGATGCCAAGATTTATTTATACAAGCCGAAATGGGATATGGCGTACAGGTATCTGAACCCGAGCGCGGGATATGATGACGAAACCTACATCATGAACAGCGCAGATGTATATTATGAGAGTAATCTCATCAGCGATCCTGATCACAACATCGCTTCGGGCAAGGTCAACATATATATCTGCAATGCGAATGATCCGGCAGCCGCTGACTTTAAGAATACTTATATTTACACAAATCTGCTGGATGACGACAGCGGAGTGAAAAAGGTGGACGTGAACGGTACGGATTCACAGTTTTACACGAACGATAACAGTATATATGAAAGCAGCTTCACGGTGAAGCAGTCAAGCGGGGCCGAATCAAAAAGAGCGGCGTACGATTTTGATGAGGACTATCTGAAAGGAATTGACGACGAGAATAATTTTGAGGAAAGGTTATTCACCATCACGGTATATTTGGAACCTGCTGACACAATTGGAAACTCAATCGTATTGAACGGAGCAAAGGGGGTAGATTAGTTGAAGAAGTTTTTAAGCAAAATCAAATGCAAACTAAATAATCGCGGCTCAAGTATCATTATGGTTGTTGTTTCTCTGGCATTCATCGGCATCATTGTCGCAGCCCTGCTTTCAGCTGCAGGCTATGCTTACAGGCTGAAGCTGCAGGAGATGAACGCGCAGGATAATTTCTATTACGTTGAGCAGGCGATGCAGGAGATATACGCCGGCGTCGGAACCCACACGGTGGAGGAGATGAAGTCTGCATATACCTACACGCTGGAAAATATGGTTCGCTTTGACACGCAGCTTGGCACCTATGTTACCATTTCTGATGAAGAGGCAAACCAGATGTTCAAGAAGAAATTCATGAGCAATATCAAGAACAGTGATTACTTTAAGTCAGGAACCGATAATCTGGCGGATTCCCTTGCCGGCTTCATCTCCAATGAGACGGTGACCCTCGACAAAGGGAAGCTGAGTCTTGTAAAGACAGAGGATGAGATTATCATCAAGGACGTCACCCTGACGAGGACAAGAGAGTACGACAAATCCGCTGCAAACGGAACCTATACGCAGACAATCTCGGCGGATATCGTGATCAGTGAGCCGGATTTCGACGTAAAGTTCAATAATGTAAACACTGATTACTCCGCAATCTTTGACTATGCGATGATTGCAGATATGGGTATCGAGGTCAATCAGGGCAAGTCGGCGAACCTGTCGATTATAGGCAATATCTATGCGGCGTCCGATTATTACAATAAGAGCTATAACAGTGAGGACGGACTGAATGACAGTACGGAGAGTCTTCCGGACGGCTCCCTTACGGCGGAGGACGGACTGAAGAATGACGATGGCAAAATCAGCGGCACATACGCCGTATCCGACCCGCAGCCGGGCGAGGATGAGAACGTGACATTTTCCTATAAGTTCTCGAATATCACGAATAAGGAAACAGAGACGCCGCTCGGCATCACAAATCTTTCGACGTCGACAGGCTTTGTCAATGATTACGCGACGGTGAATAATGAAGGTACGGATGTGCCGGCTTCCTTTGACGGACTGAACAGCAACAGTAAGTATTCGGGCTTTTACATAAGTAATTCCAATGTATCCGTCATGGCGGACACGATTATTGTTCCGGGTACGCTGGCTGTCATGGACACGGCAAACCTGACTGTATATAATAACGCAAGCTCTTCCTCCGACGCCCAGATATGGGCGGACGATATTGTGCTCGGAGGTTACAGCACGAAAAACGATGCGAAGAGTACGACGGAGGAAACCAAGTATGATGGCTCGACCGCTATATTCAGGGCGAATCTTTTTGTGAAGGATGACACGGAAATCAATGCGACCGGATCTTCCTTTACGCTGACAGGCTCATATTACGGATACGGCGACAGCACATCAAGGGACAGCAGGGTATTCTTTGATACGGTGGATCCGTATTTCTTCATGCTTCCTTCCTATGATGATAAAGGAAACATAGTGAAGGACAGCGACGGAAATATTGTGTACACATATAACAGAGGACACTACAACAGCAGCTCCATCGTTGTGAACGGTGAGGATGCGAATCTTGACCTCAGCCAGACCAGGGAGCTCTATGTTGCGGGACGCGCATACATCGAGCTGTCCAAGTACAATGTTACGGCTGAGGACACGGAGAATAACACGATTACAAGCACCTATCAGTACATTCCTTCCGATGACGACAAGACGAATTTTATCGAGGATTACAAGACGGGTGAGAGCATTGCATACAAAACCAGCCAGCTGATTTACTCGGTTTCCGGATTCAGCAGGGTGGCGGATGCCGGAGCGACATTCGGGTGGGCGGACGTCAGCGTAGAGGTTAACGGTCTGGTAGATATACCCGATAAGCTGGACGGCGTCGGAGAGGACAGCTCGGCTCTGCTTGGCTTCGGTGATTTCTTCCCGACGTCGATATTCGGCGGCAGTTTGCCGGTTAAGACGGAGACCATAAACAAGAGGGATTATGTCCTCATTGATTTTGATACCGCATGGGAGATTATCAAGGGCGTGTCTGCAAGCACGCGCAGGATGGGCAAATCCGAGAGTGAGTGGGCATCAGGCAAGTCGCAGGCGGCGGCTATGCTTGCCGAGTATGACACTGTGGATGATTATGAGGCTGCATTTGCCGTATTCTACGCAACTGAATCGGCGCTCGGCGAGGACAGTATATATTATCCGGAGCTTGCTGATATTGTGACACACAGCGATTTCAGCCAGGGCGACATCACGATGGACGTCGACACGAACCTGAAGGGCGATTTCACGGATTTTAATAATGTTGTATATTCAAGCGGAGCGATTTCGGTGAGAGTCAACAACAAATTTGTGATGACGACTGCCGATGACGCGACCGTGATTAATGACCTGCTGAGTGATTCGGAGTTTGCCTCCTACCGGAGCAATACGGAAGATGAGCTGACGGTTGAAAACATGGTTGCGGCGTCCTACAATCTATCCAACGACCTTGAGATGGAATACAACTATATGAAGTGGAATCTCGCGCATTATGAGATGAACGATATCGAGAAGCAGTTTGTGAACGACGTGGTGAAAGCATACGGTGAGGACGCGTTGACGCCTATAAACAAGTATATGCTGTTTGGAAATCTGAAAGCGCCTACCTCCACCTTCAAGATGGAGGGCTATGAGCTTAATTCCGAAAACGGCGGAAGTCTGGTTTACAGATTGTGGGCGAGTGAGGATGATGTCGTCATCACCGGCGCGGAGAATATAACAGGCATTGTTGTGACGAAGGGTGATGTTACCTTTGGCGATGATGTGAAGTCCTTCGACGGAATGATTGTTTCGGGCGGCAAAATTTATATAAACGGCAATGTAACTTCAATCACTGCCGACCCTGCAACCTGCCGTGAAATCCTGAGACAATGTATGGTGACGGATAATGAGTACACCAGGTATTTTCTGAACCTCTTCAAGGAATATGCGTCGGAGGATACCGGCGGTGACGCGGGGGATGACGAGGACGCCGGGGATGACTCTGACGGTGAGTCAAAGGAGATAGAGACTATCGGTTATAGCGATGTTGTCAGCATGGAGAACTGGATGAAGACTGTAGGAGGTGCCTATGAGACGAATTAATCGAAAAGCTATGGCACAAAACAAAGGGTTTTCTCTCGTTGAAATGATTATCTGCATGGCTATCATTGTAATTATGTCCGGAATCGCGATGGTCACGGTGACATTGATTAATTCGGCAAGGGCAAAGGAGGCTGCGGTCACCTTTGAGTCTGCGCTGTCAGATACGATTGCAAAAGCAAAAAGTCAGGTATGCGTTGTATCGGGGACTGCCCAGCCGAAGTACCTGCACTGCCTCAAGGTGTACCGCTACAGCGACGGCAATTATTATATACAGACAGGTTATTATAATCCGGACGGGACCTCTGACGACACACGATATATTTTTCCTGCCGAGGAAAATGTGAATCATGGCAAGGGCGTCAGCATGTCCTCGCGTGTCACGCTCAAATATAACGACGCGGAGATTGCGGAGGACAGTCCGGTATACATTGTATACAACAGTGCCGGACGATGCATAAGCGGTTACGGGACCTATAAATTTTATAAGAGGAACGGCAACAACATCGCGGCTGTAACGATTCAAGAGAACGGCAGTCACCAATCAAATTAGATAAGGAGTGATGCACTGTGAAAGAAAAAGAGAAAAAAAATAGCGGTTTCACTCTGGTTGAGTTGATTATAGCCATGGCAATTCTGGCGTTCCTGATGACAGCGGTCAGTGCGTTTATGATGTCGGGCGTTATGAGCTCCAGAAAGGCGAAGGCGGATATTGTGGTTCATAATACTGCGCAGGATGTGTATGATCAACTGACAGATTCCATCATGTCGGCAAACGATATGATAATTTGCGCATATGTGATAGACGGCTCGCTTTCGGGCTCCCCGGATCCGGATAAGAAGTTGGTATTCGGCATCTCGAAGGACGCGAACGAGGCCGTCGAGGGACCTTACTATTTTGTCCGGGATGAGGAGCAGAAGGCTGTGCTTGAGGCTATGCCGGAGTATGATGGAAGCGAAATAAAGTATTTCACTGATTTAGACAGCGATGTGAAGCTCTATGTAAAGCAGATGATTGCTGATAAGGCGGTGGAGCTTGATATGGCATATACGGAGTCACCTGTTGCCGGCAAATATGAAAATCATCTGACCGGCGAGACGGTTGCCATAACGGTGCAGAAGAGAGAGGTTGAAGCCGACGGGACGGTGAGCGGCGGCGATGCCGTATCGGATCAGGGCATGGTTATGTACAGCGAAAAGGATACGGAGCGCAATATATATACGTTTGATTCGGAATACATGTATTTCGAAAGAAAATATGCGTATATGACGGCGCTGAATGATTATGATACAAGCGGAGCGGATAAATCGAATTATGTATACAGCGAGTCATTCAATTATGTGAACCTGCCGTCATCCGGCGCGGGAACGGCGGCCGGGACGGTAACCGGCTGTGTGATGACAGTGGATTCGGACGGCGGAGCGATAGGGATTGACTTGTATTTTTCGGATAAGAACATGACCTATACGACGCTTGGTATGATCAATACAAGAAACTCATATGTTTTAAAGGCAAAAAAGTAGAAGGAGGTAAAAAGGGTAATGAGACGAAACATGAAGATTACAATTGCAGCGATGGCAGTGCTTCTTGTGATGGCTGTTGCAGCTACGGTTATCTCCTTTTCATTTGCTGATGATAGTGACGAGGGGATGATAACGGAGGAGGAACTGCTTGCTCTGGCTGCTGACGATGCCGTGTCATTGACAAACATTGACTATATCATACAGAATTCCAATGATGCGGCCTCCGACGATCAGGAATATCATATTGTTGAAATCGGTTCCTCGTCGACGCCGTCAACGCTGAATGATTTTGTGACATCGGGTGACTTCGCCGAGTATGTGCTGAACGAACATCGAAGCTCCACCATTGAGGAGCTGATGGCTGAGGGTAAGGTTACCTACCAGTATATACAGGCGAGCACCATGACCAACACGGATGCGCGTTTAGCTGACGTTGCAAAGGCGGATTTGATCTATGTCAGCAATATCGGGGGCGGTTATGCCGTCGGAAACGATATATGCGAGGAATTGTATAACCTGCTGCATACCTATGCGGTCGGTGATTATAAACCTCTTATTATTGACAGTCCGACAGCGTCCGGCAGCACGGAGGTTATTGATTCCCAGAGGAGCTTTCAGCAGCTGGTAGAAAATTATTATGCAAAGTCAGGCGGACAGTACTATACATACGGATGGGACACCACCAAGTTAACTACGGCAGAGGCGTTCTTTCAGGGCGGCGTAGGATCCGGCTCCAAGTATATCGGTATCAACGCAAGCTCCGCGTCCGTACGGGCAAATTGGATTCCTATCGTGAATGCGAGTGACGCAAACGACGCGGGCAATATGGCAAGGTTCCTTGTCATAAGCAGCGATGGCACTTCCGGTGTCAGAACAGATGCGATTTTTAGTGATATGACGGCAGCTGCCGATGGTACCTATGTTAAGGCGGATGATTCCGGCGAGGGCGATACAAGCATTAGCAGCAAGGTTTATAAGCTTGATAATGATGTAATAGATAAATATGTGTATAATCCGAGATACTCGTCTTTTAATCCGGATTATGTGGGCGTGGAGGTGATTTCTCTTGCCGATTTGGAGGCAGGCGTTTCATCAGGTGATTTTTCCTTTGACGTATATGATCTGGTTGTGATTGAGGATAAGTGCACGGGCAGTACGTCAATATCGGCAGGCCTTTATAAGCAGATGATTGCCGCCATGTACGCGAATATCCATATCGTATATAACAGCAGCCTTGGCACTGCCGCAGGGGACACTGCAACCGGGGGCAATCTGGATAATTTCAATGAGACAAATTATTCGGAGCTCTTTTATATGGTGGCAACCGATAAGGAGATTGCGAGATATCAGAATATCATGGTAACGAACCAGACAGAGTTTGATATCATAACATCAAGCAAGAGTGCAGCAACCTGTCAGGTGATAGCGGATTTGATTAACGCCTCGGCATGGAGAGGCATCGGCGGTCCGGGTTCCTCCTCAAGCGTCTTTACCGTGCTTGAAATCCAGCCTTGTTATCCGATTAACACCGCGCTGGAAACGAAAAACGGGACCTATTATACAAATCCTTCCGAGCTTGTGAACGGCCAGACGGCTGAGCAGCTTGGAATTGAGACAACGCAGCAGAAAGACAGTGATGGCAACACAACAACTCAGGTAGACTCCTCATCGCTGACAGGAAATGAGGCGGAATTCTATGATTGGGAGCTCAGCGAAGCGATGGTAGCGGAGGCGTTGAATCTGGACGCTTCGCAGATTAAGGTTGTCCATATGTCAACAGAGGAGCTTGAATGCTACAAGGGTGATATCCTCGGCAGCTATGATATGATTTATATCGGCGGCAACCAGTCGGCGCTTAAGAGTGTAGGAGAGCGCAAGGGTCTTTATGCCCTGCTGGGCTGGAATACTCTTATGAATGCGGCAAGTAATGCGGCCTTAGCGCCGACATATACGATGTACTCGCATACCGGTGACGTGGCCTTAATGAATTTCTCTTTCCTCGGGTCAGCCGGCAATAAGACAGCCAGCGGCAGTTACCCGATTGGCAAGGCCGATACCGATACATCAGGATCCAAGACTTTCACGACGCTTAGCGGAAATGATTTGTCCTATAATAATTATCTTGATTTGGTCGAGTATGTGGACGCGGGTATGCCGGTTGTGTTCAGCAGTGTGGCATCGGCAGGCTACGATATCGCCGTGACGGAAGGATATGAACAAAATACGATCGATCCTGATTCCAATATGTACAGGTTTATGAAGTACTGCAAGACCAAGAGCGACGCGGGCTCCTATGCAATCCAGTGGAACCTGAATGTCTCCTCAAAGGAATTGGTTGACAATAACGGCGGACAATACGGCAGCACACAGACCGGTTATGTGAGTGTGCTTACCGAGTCGGAGGCAAGGACGCTTAGCACGGCATACCTGCACGGCACCAAGCGCCCTAAGCTTGCGGTTACAAGCAAACCGGCACAGTACAGCTTATATGATGAGAGCACAAAGCTCACGGACAGGACGCTTACCTTTAAATATGATGTGACGGGCGCGTCCGTCTATACGGCAACTCTTTATATAGACGATGACGGCAACAGCAAGTTCGCGGATAATGAAGCGTTTGCAACAAGCACGACGGGCGAGCTTAGCTACAGTCTGGGCTCCTTTAAGGGAGGACCGGTATACTGGAAGCTCGAGGTTGTGTCCGGTTCCGGCACATCCAGACAGGTTGTCAGCACAACGGGCACGGCATATCTGAAGCCGCTTGACGATGAGAAGACGCAGGTAAATATCCTGCAGCTTATTCCGTCCGGCAGCGGCGTTGAGGGCGCACAGGGCGTTATGTCCCTGTATTTCTGCCCGGAGTGCCAGAGAACCTACGCACAGGTTGACTATAATCCTTTGTCTGTAGGCGTTCGTACCTCGGACGGTGCGCTGTATGCTTCCGGTGACGGCACGACCTCTTACGGTGACCAGTATACGGATGATTACGGGTTTGAGACTGTATCAGGCTATCGTATCTATATGGGTAAGCATGAGCATACATTCGGAGTCGTAAAGTATGACAGCAATCTTGCGAACACGACGGGAGCCCCGGGGCGTGATGACTGGGATTGGAATCTTGCCGACGAGCTGTCTGATCTGTATGATTTTAATCTTGATATAATGACCAGCAGGGAGTTTGATTCGCTGGCACAGGACATTGAGGATTATTTCAGCAACATGGGCTTTGACGGCATGACGGCTGAGGAGAAGGCAAAGGTGATTGAGGAGGAGGAAGCCAAGGCGTCGGCAGCGCTTTATAACCTCAATACCTTCATCGACGGTGATCTGGCGGCTGCGCAGGATGAATTGAACGCCTGCATTGAGGATATGATTGCGAATTGTACCTCGGCCTCCGATAAAGAGGAGCTCCAGCGTCTTATTGACGAGGAATGCTATTATGATTATTTTAATATCGAGGGCATCAGCACCTACGCGGGAAGCACGCGAGGCAGGCTGAAGAGCTATAACTCAGCTGCTTATAAGGTTGAGATGACGGTTCCGAATACCTACAATAATACGGTATATGCAGCGCATAACTCAGGAAGGACTTATTCAGGCTTTGAATATTATTATCAGGTATATGCACTTGCCGTAGATGAGAAGCTTCGCCTTGAGGACGAATACAAGACGGCTAACTATCGCGCGACATACCTGGATAACTGGCTGCTTGGCAGCTATGACACGATTATCATCGGACCTGCGGAGAACTTCAACAATGATGATCTGAAGAATGTATACGGGCTTGCAACCCTGAAGGAGTATGTCGAGGAGGACGGCTCGGTTCTTCTGTTCCATGAGACTCTGGGCAGATTCTCGGATGCGGGACCTTCCAATCTGACAAGCGCCCTGCTGGCTGATTTCGGCAACGACCCGTACCACATGGAGCTCGATACGTCACTTGTTGGCTCGAGCGTGACGGTTGCTTCGAATGAAGTGGTATCGTCAATTAATCCTCTGACGATCACATATACGACCAAGTCAGGAAAAACGGGTACAGCAAATGTATATAATTTTCCGGTCAATGCCGAGCGTGTCAGCATATCGCTTAATAATGATTATGGATGGACTGAAGTTACATCATCCGACGGAAGCCTGAATAAAGAGGGAGAAATCAGCGTAACAGTTACTGACAAAAGGGAGAATGCGAGTACTGATCCGATTGTATCGGCAACGGCAGGCTACACATACTATACATATAATCCTTATACGGAAACCACTACGTCGGCGGACGGTACGGTCAGCGGCAATACGGTGACATTTAAGCTCAAGAATTATGTAACCGTGAACACGGTATACGAGCCTTCCGATGTATATTATCTGCCGTACAAGGTTCAGACGGGATATGATTCAAACCGGTATTTTCTGACGAATCTTTCCTATAGGGATTCGACGGATACAGGCAGGTATTATTCGTGGGTGAGCGATATGAAGAGTGCGGTTACAAACAACTTCACCGGTTCGTACTACTACGCGCCGAATCTCTATTCGAGCTCGCAGTTTATCGCGAATGGCGGCGGTACGAACGGACCTTCGATATCTCCGTATAAGTATGGCAATCTTGATTGGAATCTTGTAACGAAGTGGGCGAATTCAGCGGGAAGCGGTGCCTCCTCAAAGGCGGGCACGAACAAGGCAAGCCAGAATAACAGCGGCATTATCACAACCTATCCGTTTACCCTGAGCGCACAGCTTAACATTACGGGAACACATCCGTCGGCCTATGCGGTTGATGCCGAGAGCGACGATATGACGGTATGGTATTCGCTGGCGGGCGGTACATACGAACGCAATAACAGTGCGCTGTACGCCGCGACGCCGAATGACGGCGTGGATAATTACTTTATCTACTCCTACGGCAACGTGTATTACTGCGGCGCCGGTCATACAAAGGTGACAGGGCAGTATAAGGATAACAACGATGAGCGCCGGCTGTATATCAACATTATTTGTAACTCTGTCAGAAACAGTGTGAGACAGCCGTCCATCGACGTATATGATTACGGCACAACGAATAATAAGATTATCATCAAGGGTACGAATGAGTATGTATATGAGATAGACGATGATGTTGAGTATCCGGTATTTACCTTCCATCCGGTTGTGGATGACGATGCTTCTATCACAAATGTAAATATCTACTATAAGCTTGACACGGGAGTCTCAAACCAGTTTGTTGACGGCGTTGACAAGTATATTGTCAAGTGGACGGGAGCGGATGTAAAATCCGGTGATTATGTAAATGTCGGCTCGTCAATAGAAGCGCTGAAGCTTGATGATTCGTACTTTGAGCCGTACGGCGGCAACTATACGTACATTGTCATCGAGGTAATTGACAGCGAGGGTAATGTAAGCTACCAGAGAATAAAGATTGTTCGTAAGGCACACATGTTTGATTTGACATAGCCTTTCATAAAAAGCTAAGGGGCTGTCGCACTAAGGTAATTGATATGCTCAATTATCTCAGTGCGACAGCCTTATTGTTTTGCCTGTATATCCAACGTGCAGGTATAAAGACACTGACAGGGGACGGCGGCCTGTTATACATATGACCCATACAAACGACCTGTACAAATGACCTGACAGGGGACGGCGGCCTGTCTGAGGGATTACAAATAAGAATCGGAATGAGGATTTTGTCAGTTGAATACGCAAATTAATTATGTTGAACATAGTTATGAATGAAGAGTTTAAAGTTTTATTCCGCTTAATTCCGCTTGAATACACAAATAAGAATTAATTATTCCATATATAAAAAAGTAAATTCCACATTGGGCTGAATTTAGTCTTACATTCATACCGCTGATCGTTCTTGAGTTCTTCGCTGTCGGTAATATCAACTGGTATTTCTATTGTTCATTGTCAAGGGTGGCGGTATGCAGTGGAATTTAACTTTTCACTCAATCAGGGAATTAATTATTGATATATTATAGAATTAATGTTATAATACTATCGAAGCATTTAATTTCTATTCTATATCAGTGGTTGTGTCTGAAACCACATCTAACATTCTTAGAATCTCAGAACTTCGATGCTTTATTTCACAGAATATAAGCAGAGGGAAGGGGATTCGGTACGGGATGTTGCACTTTCCTCCTGCGGACAACTGACGGAGGAACGATATGAACAGAAAACATTCAGAAACAGATGTAACAGAAGCATGTGCAGCAGAAGCAGATGCAGCAGAAACAGATGTAACAGAAACGTGTACAGCGAAAACAGATGCAGCGAAAACAGATGCAGCGAAAGCAGATGCAGCAGAAGCAGATGCAGCAGAAGCAGATGCAGCAGAAGCAGATGCAGCAGAAGCATGTGCAGCAGAAACAGGGAGACTGAAACTCCTGAA
>CAYOOW010000006.1:0-90716 GCA_964405715.1 uncultured Bacteroides sp. | reverse complement strand
TCAGCTGACGTGTACTAATAGGTCGAGGGCTTATCCAAAAAGGTCGAAAGACGGGGGATATTTGTGGAAGAAGATTTTGGATGGGTTTCGTCAGGGAAACAGTTGATAAAATGGTGAATAGATGATATAATCTTATCTGTGTGAAGTTCTGAAGGTACATGGATAATTATATTTGATGTATATGATATAAAGTGCGCGATGTTTCGTACACTTATTTTTTACAATTATAGGTTGTATTTCCATTTTCTTAAATAAAATGGATTTCTGTAAAGCAGACTATTAAAAATCGCCAGTGAGCAAAGTTCACTGGCGATTTTTTTATGTTTGCAAATCATGGGAGCGCTCTAATATTAAGTTGATTGAACCGCGTGTACGAACGGTATGCATGGTGGTGTGAGAGGTTGGGAAAATTTTATTAATATTACTCAGAAGATGTGCTTATTTATGATTTTAATATACTGACAGCATATGATTGAATGATATTTATTCTTATTGACATATTTCACTTTTCAAGATATGCACCAAAAGCTTTGTCCCAATGATAAACATACTTTGCAGCATTGTAAAGGGCATACCGAAGGTATCTGGAACCACGCTTTTCCATGTGGGAATAGCAGTTATCTAATTGTCCGGATCGATAGGTAGAGGGAGACATTCCGGCATACGCAGGTATAACAGAACCAATAGAGTTTCTGAAAGCAGATTTGCCGGTCTTGTGAGATGGGCATCGGCTGTCTGAGTAGGACTTTAGTTTCACGTCAGACATAAAAAGTAACGGTTGAAAGAAAATGATTTACAACTCCTTTGCTTTTGCTGTATTATAAAAACATAGTATTTGTGTATAAAGGCTGCATGTTAAAATACAAGAGAAGGAGAAGAAGGAAGATGATTTACACAGTCACATTTAATCCGTCTTTGGATTACATACTGGATTTGCCTGCATTAGATATGAATCATGTGAATCGTACCAGTGGTGAGCGGATTTTGCCGGGTGGAAAAGGAATTAATGTGTCAATCGTGCTGCATAACCTTGGCATAGATAATAAAGCCATCTGCTTTACATCAGGATTTACAGGAGATGCTTTAAAGACATTACTGCAGCAGCGGGATATGAATGCGGATTTTATTGATCTCGAGGAGGGACTGACAAGAATTAATGTGAAGCTTCGTTCGGGTGGGGAAACGGAAATCAATGGTCAGGGACCTGAGATTAAGAGCCAGAATATTGCGGAGCTGTATGAAAAGCTTGGCTATCTGGATGAGGAGGATTATCTGGTTCTGGCAGGAAGCCTGCCGGATACCATGTCATGTACAACATATATGGATATCATGCAGATGCTGCAATATAATAATAGCAAAATTATTGTAGATGCGACCGGAGAATTGCTGCTCAATGTACTTCCGTACAAACCGTTTTTGATTAAGCCAAACAATCATGAGCTCGGAAAGATTTTTGATGTGGATATTACGACGAAAGAAGCTGCTATCCAATATGCGAGGCTGTTGATGGGGCGGGGCGCAAGGAATGTACTTGTGTCTATGTCCTCTGAGGGAGCTGTTTTGGTGACTGAGGATGGCAGAGTGTTTGAAGCGGATGCACCACAGGGCGAGGTGAAAAATTCCGTGGGAGCCGGAGATTCCATGCTGGCAGGCTTTTTGGCAGGATA
The DNA here is from genome assembly GCA_964405715.1 of uncultured Bacteroides sp. GTDB lineage: Bacteria > Bacillota > Clostridia > Lachnospirales > Lachnospiraceae > Coprococcus_C. Next base: position 89,049 of record CAYOOW010000006.1, on the reverse strand, counting down.
TACGGAATGTGAAGATTTTGAACGGGCGTTTAAGATGGGTATTTGTGCGGGAAGCGCAAGTGCTTTTTCGGAGGAGATGGCAACCAGAGAGGAAGTTGTGGAACTATTTTCCAAAAATTTCGGATAGTGCTGAAGCTGCTTTTAATTAAATAAAATGACAGAGCTGTTTCTGACGGAGCTGTCGCATTTACAGGATATGGGATGTAAATGCGGCAGCTTTGTTTATAGGATATTGCCTGCCGCTTGTGCCTGAGAAGATTTGCCTGTTATTTTTAAGGTTTTTATAATTGTATGAAAGATTTTGAACGATTCTGAAAATAATATAGTCTGTAAGGCCGTAAAAAACTGTAAAATTATATAAAGTACCCTATAAATTAAAAATATCGGAATCCACGATAAGAAGGGATTTGAATATGCTCGATCGGGAAGGGCTGCTGATTAAGGTGCATGGCGGAGCGATGGCGAATAATAGCGGTTATCGTACGGTGGATGATGATGCTGCAGTCAGAAAAGGTCTCAACAGAGACGAAAAGATGGAGATTGCACGGTATGCAGCTGGCTTGATAGAGGCGGGAGATATCGTATATCCGGATGCGGGAACGACTACGGAGCTCATGATAGACTTTATTACTCAAAACGAAGTTACGTTTGTTACAAATGCATTTTCGCATGCCAAGCGTTTGTTGGGAAAGGGGTTGAAAATATATATTTTAGGAGAAGAATTTAAGCCCGTAACAGAAGCGATAGTCGGGGAAGAGGCCATGGTAAAACGAAGGTCCATGCAGAAGACAAAGGAAAGATATGTGTTGAGCGACCATACAAAATTTTCGCAGATTTCTTCTGTTACTTTTGCGGATCTTGACAGTGCTGGGATAATTACTTATAAGATTGTAGATACTGCATTTAAAGGTTATAAAAATATCAGGGAGGTGGGGAAATGATATATACGGTTTCGTTTAATCCGTCATTGGATTATATTCTGGATGTTCCGGCTTTCAAAACCGGCAGAGTCAACCGGACTATGAATGAGAATATACTTCCGGGAGGAAAGGGAATCAACGTCTCTATTGTTTTGAACAATCTGGGCATGGAGAATAAGGCTCTTGGGTTTACAGCGGGTTTTACCGGAGATGCGCTTAAAAGGCTTCTGGAGGAGCGCGGAGTAAATACCGATTTTATCCAATTGAAGCATGGGATGACGCGGATTAACGTGAAGCTTCGTGCAAAAGAAGAGACGGAGATTAACGGACAGGGACCGCTTATAAAAGAACATCATATCAGTGATCTGCATGAGAAGCTCGGATATCTGGTGCAGGATGATATTTTGGTGCTGGCGGGCAGTATTCCTGATTCTATGCCGAAATCGGCATATATGGATATCATGCGTCTGCTGCAGGATAAGGGTATCAGAATTGTTGTGGATGCCACAAGAGAATTGCTGATGAATGTTCTTCCTTACAAACCATTTTTGATTAAGCCGAATAATCATGAGCTAGGAGAAATTTTCAATGTAGAGATTACAAGCAAGGATGATGTAATCAGATATGGAAAAAGGCTGATGGAGCAGGGAGCAAGGAACGTACTTGTTTCCATGGCGGGAGACGGTGCTGTCCTGCTTGCTGAGGACGGAAGAATATATCAGGCAGCGGCGCCGAAGGGTGAACTTAAAAATTCTGTGGGAGCCGGAGATTCCATGGTAGCCGGATTTATAGCCGGCTATCTTGAGAGCGGAAGCTGCGAGAAGGCATTTCAAATGGGCGTATGTACTGGAAGCGCAAGTGCTTTTTCGGAGGATTTGGCAACCAGAGAAGAGGTGCTGGATCTGTTAAAGAAGAATTTTTAATAACATGAACTAGGAGGGCTAATTATGCGTATTATTGATTTACTTGATGAAAAAAGCATAATGTTAAATGCAAAGCCGACTTCCAAACAGGAGACATTGGACACAGCGGTTGAGCTTATGGTAAAGAGCGGAAAAATAAGCGATAAGGAAAAATATAAAAAGGGTGTATATGCCCGTGAGGAAGAGGGTACGACGGGAATCGGTGAAGGAATTGCGATTCCGCACTGTAAGTCGGACGCCGTATCAAAACCGGGACTTGCTGCGATGGTCATAAAGGATGGTGTGGATTTTGATGCACTGGATGGGGAGCCGGTTCAGCTGTTGTTTTTGATTGCAGCACCGGACAGTGAGGATAATGTCCATCTGGATGTATTAAGTAAGCTGTCCGTGCTGTTGATGGATGAGGCGTTTACATCGAAGCTGAAGGCAGCCAAGAATGTGAGGGAATTTCTTCAGATTATTGATGCCGCAGAAAAGGAGAAGAACGGTAACAATACAGAAGGAAAGGAACAGGCAGCGGGAGCGAGACTTCTTGCAGTAACAGGTTGTCCGACCGGTATTGCGCACACCTATATGGCAGCAGAGGCATTAGAGAAAAAAGCGACAGAGCTGGGACACAGTATCAAGGTTGAGACCAGAGGCTCGGGTGGGGCAAAAAATGTGCTGACGAAATCCGAAATAGCAGAGGCTGATGCAATTATCGTAGCGGCTGATACGCAGGTTCCAATGGATCGTTTTGACGGTAAGAAGGTTATTATCTGTAAGGTATCAGACGGTATCAGTAAGGCGGAAGAGCTGATTAAAAAAGCCGTATCGGGAGATGTGAAAATTTACAAAGCAGCGGGCAATGATGGAGATTCCGTTGACTCCGACGGCGGTGAGAGTGTCGGACATCAGATATATAAGCATTTGATGAATGGCGTATCACATATGTTGCCGTTTGTTGTGGGCGGTGGTATACTGATTGCTCTTGCATTTTTGATAGATGGCCTGCTGGTTGATCTGAATAATATCCCGCAGGATTTGATTGATAAATTCGGTTCGGTTGAAGCGGTAAAGAGTAATTTTGGTACGCTTACCCCCGTAGCTGAATTTTTGAAGAGTGATGTAGGCGGTGTCGCGTTTGGATTTATGCTTCCTATATTGGCCGGATTTATTGCCATGAGTATCGGTGACAGACCGGGACTTGCGTTAGGCTTTGTAGGTGGTTCCATTGCTGCGAATGGTACATCCGGATTCCTCGGCGCTTTGGTGGCAGGATTCCTTGCAGGCTATACGGTTGTATTGCTCAAAAAGATATTTTCAAAGCTTCCGACTGCAATGGACGGATTAAAACCGGTACTTCTGATTCCGCTTTTTGGTATGTTGATTGTCGGCGGCGTTATGATATATGTGATTGAACCGATTGTCGGCTGGCTGAACACAGCAATCAACAATGGCTTATCAAATCTGAGCGGTGGTAATATGGTGCTTTTAGGTGCGCTTCTGGCCGGTATGATGGCTGTAGATATGGGTGGTCCTGTGAATAAGGCAGCATATGTATTTGGTACGGCATCTATTGCGGCAGGAAATTATGGTATCATGGCAGCAGTTATGATTGGCGGTATGGTACCTCCGATTGCAATTGCAATTGCAACACTTATTTTCAAGAATAAATTTACAGCTGAGGAGAGAAAGGCCGGCCCTACGAACTTTGTTATGGGATTATCATTTATCACGGAGGGCGCGATACCGTTTGCCGCATCAGATCCGTTGCATGTGATTCCGGCTTGCGTGGTTGGTTCAGCGGTAGCGGGAGCTTTGTCAGCGGCATTTGAATGTACACTGATGGCTCCGCATGGCGGAATCTTCGTATTTCCGGTTGTAGGAAATGCGGTTATGTATCTAGTCGCTCTTGTAATCGGAAGTCTGGTTTCAGCCTTTATGCTTGGAGCATTGAAGAAAAAGGTTGCGGCATAAATAAAAGAAACAGGTATTGTGTACAGACGGGAAAAATAAATAAAAATTATATTGAAATAGGGAGGTAGTTTCAGATGAAGGAGTTGAATTACACAATAACAGATACACAGGGAATTCATGCAAGGCCGGCAGGACAGCTGGTGAAAATGGCAGCAGCTTATCCTTGCAAGGTAACTATTGCCAAGGATGGCAGAGAGGTAGATGCCAAAAGGATTATGGGCGTCATGAGCCTTGGCGCAAAGCAGGGACATGTTGTTACGATTAAGGCTGACGGAGAAAATGAGGATGAAGCTATCACGGCACTTGAGAGCTTTATGAAAGAAAATTTATAGTATGGATTAGTATATTAAATGATGTGATATTGAAATGCTGCGATATTGAAATGCTGCGAAACTGATTATGTATATCGTATTATGTATAATCAGTTTCGCTGTAATTATATCTGAGTGAGGTGACGGCGATGGAAGTATTAAACGGAAAGAGCGTATTTGGCGGTATTGCAATCGGCAGGATATCAATATACGAAAAGGGCGATGATCAGGTAAAGCGTGAAAAAACAGACGATACGGCAGCAGAGGTTCATCGGTTTGAACAAGCAAAGGAAAAAGCAAAAGAACAGCTGGGTGTATTGTATGAGAAAGCACTCAGAGAGGTTGGTGAAGTAAATGCAATGATATTTGAGGTGCATCAGATGATGCTGGATGATTTGGATTATGTGGAGGCAATTACACATATGATAGAAAATCAGAATATCAATGCCGAATATGCAGTTGCTGCTACGGGGGACAATTTCTCAGAGATGTTTGCATCTATGGATGATGATTACATGAAAGCCAGAGCAGCAGATGTGAAAGACATATCCAATCGTGTTGTGGCAATCCTTCAGGGCAAGGGTGACCATAGTATGACCGGTGATGAGCCTGTTATAGTGGTAGCGGATGATTTGGCACCGAGTGAGACAGTGCAGCTTGACAAGTCTAAGGTGCTGGCCTTTGTCACAAGACTTGGCTCAACAAACTCACATACTGCCATTCTTGCCAGAACCATGAATATACCGGCACTCATCGGCGTGGATTACAGTGATGATATGGATGGGATGGAAGCTGTAGTCGATGGCTATAATGGCGTGCTGTATGTAGAACCCGATGCGTCTGTGAAGAGTGAGTTTACCGCCAAACAGGAGGCGGACGCCAATAAGAAGCGGCTTTTACAGGAACTGAAAGGGAAAGAAAATGTTACACTGGATGGCAAAAAGATAAATTTATACGCCAATATCGGAGGCGTATCGGATGTGGCTGCCGTTCTCCAAAATGATGCAGGTGGGATTGGTCTGTTCAGAAGTGAATTTCTCTATCTTGGAACAGATACATTTCCGAGTGAGGAGGAGCAGTTTAATGCATATAAGACGGCAGCTGAGAATATGGCAGGGAAAAAAGTTATCATAAGGACACTGGATATCGGAGCGGATAAGCAGGTGGATTATTTTAATCTCGATAAGGAGGAGAATCCGGCCATGGGGTACAGGGCAATCCGTATCTGCCTGAACCAGCCTGATATCTTCAAAACTCAGCTTCGGGCTATCTTCCGCGCCAGTTATTATGGTAACATATCCATCATGTATCCGATGATAATTTCCGTGAAGGAAATCAAGCAGATCAAGGAGATTGTGGAATCCGTAAAGGCGGAGCTTGATGCGCAGGGACTGCCATACGGAGATGTTGAGCAGGGAATTATGATAGAGACTCCGGCAGCCGTAATGATCAGTGATCTTTTGGCAAAGGAAGTAGATTTCTTTAGCATCGGAACGAATGATTTGACACAGTACACACTTGCAATTGACCGCCAGAATCCAAAGCTGGATTCCATTTATGATTCGCATCATGAGGCGATTCTTCGTATGATTCGGATGGTAATTGATAACGGACATAAAGAGAATTGCTGGGTGGGTATCTGCGGTGAGCTGGGTGCGGATATTACCTTAACAGAGACGTTCTTAAAAATGGGATTAGATGAACTCTCGGTATCTCCAACCTTTATATTGAAGGTTCGCGAAAAAATCCGCTCTGTAGATACGACGGTAGGTTAGTTCAATATGACGTACCGGTTCAGATATCGCCTGTTGATGGTAGGGAAGATGTGATGTATAAGACGAATGGAGCTAAGAACCGAATTGTCGGATTTGATATGTCGACGGAGGTGGTTTATCTTTATAATTCTGATGGCAAAGTATGCTGCGTGGATTTAGCAGCCAATCAAGAGACTATATTGCCGGATGATGTTTTCGGACGAAACAGACTTTATTTCGAATGGTGTGGGGACAGACTGTTTGTTTTTAAAGATACAGGGGCATTTGATTATGAATTCGTAGGTGCGGTTAAATAGTATTTTAAACTTGTGCGCAGATGGTAATTCAATGCGCAGAGAATATGGTTGAAAAAATATAATAAAAATCAAATATATGATATCTCTTTCAAAAAAATTATAATATTATATATGATATATAATATATGTATCGATTATTACGTTATGAAAGGAGTATTTATATGATGCGTTCATGTCAGGGATATCAAAAGGGTGTGAATTTGGGAGGATGGTTTTCCCAGTGTGAGTATTCAAAGGAACGGTTTGAAGGTTTTATCACAGAGGCGGATATTGAGCGTTTGGCACACTGGGGATTGGACCATCTGCGGCTTCCGGTAGATTATAATCTGGTCGAGACAGAGGATGGAGAATATAAGGAAGATGGATTTGCGTATATAAAACGGGCTATCGACTGGTGCAGGAAGTATGATTTGAATATCGTTTTGGATTTGCATAAAACGGCGGGTTATTCTTTTGATCCGGGTGAGGCACAGCATGGATTTTTTGAAAATGAAGCGTATCAGGAGCGGTTTTACCGGCTTTGGGAGCAGTTTGCTGCACGCTTTGCCGGGTACGGAGACGGTATTGCGTTTGAACTGTTAAATGAGGTGGTGGATGAGACGGCTTGTGATGCCTGGAGTCGCATCTCGACAGCCTGTATTAAACGTATCAGGAAAATCGCTCCCGATACAAGGATTATTTTAGGCGGTTACTGGAATAACAGTGTGATGGCGGTAAAGGATCTGCCAATGCCGTTTGATGAGAATATCGTGTACAATTTTCATTGCTACGATCCGGTGATTTTTACGCATCAGGGAGCCTACTGGATAGAGGGTATGCCGCTTGATTTTCGTGTGGGATTTGACTGTACCATGCGGGAATTAAGGGAGCAGGCTGCAGCAAATTTGCCGGAGTATATGGCAAATATTATTCAGAAAACCGAATACGAGGGAAAACCGGATGAGAATTACTTTGAGTATATGTTTGCTGAAGCGATTGCTGTTGCCGAACAGAGAAATGTGCCGCTTTACTGTGGAGAGTATGGCGTGATTGACAGGGCGAGCCCGGAGGATACAGTGGCATGGTATCGGGCAATCCACACGGTATTTGAACGCCACGGGATAGGGCGTGCAGCATGGTCTTATAAGGAGATGGATTTTGGCTTGCAGGAGAAGCACTTGGAGGGCGTGCTTGAGCAATTGACGAAATTGTTATAAAATATACTTTGACAGCCGGTACACGCTTGGATTTATGCTGTCAGGTAATACCGGATGATGTGATAATTGAATGGAGGCAAGTGTAGAGATGGAGATTATGGGTGGTAAGAAGCTTGGTTTCGGGCTTATGAGACTTCCGCTTCTTGATGCGAATGATGCGGCAAGTATTGATATTGAATTGACGAAGCAGATGGTGGATGCATTTATCAAAAATGGATTTACATATTTTGATACGGCATGGATGTATTGCGGATTTAAAAGCGAAAATGCCACAAAGGAGGCTCTTGTGAAGAGACATCAGCGTGATACATATACGCTGGCAACCAAGCTGCATGCGGGTTTCCTCAAGACAAAGGAAGATAGAGACAGGATTTTTGATGAGCAGATGACCAAGACGGGTGTGAATTATTTTGATTATTATCTGTTGCATGATATTGGCTATGATCATTATGAGACATACAACAAACTGGACTGCTTTACATGGATTCAGGAGAAGAAGAGACAGGGTAAGGTCAGGCATATAGGCTTTTCCTATCATGATAATCCAGAACTGCTGGACAAGGTGCTGACAGAGCATCCTGAGATGGAGTTTGTGCAGCTTCAGATTAACTATATTGATTGGGACAGTGAGGGCGTGCAGGCACGCAAATGTTATGAGACTGCAGTAAAGCATGGTAAGCCGGTTATTGTTATGGAGCCTGTTAAGGGCGGAACGCTTGCACAGGTTCCTGCAGATGTGGAGAAAATGTTCAAGACATATCATCCGGAGATGTCGGTTCCGTCATGGGCAATTCGTTTTGCTGCCGGTTTGGATAATGTCTGCATGGTTTTAAGCGGCATGAGCAACATGGAACAGTTGCTTGACAACATGAGCTACATGAAGGATTTCAAACCGCTCAATCAGGAGGAGAAGGAAATAATCGCGCAGGCGGCTGATGTAATAAACAAAGATATTGCCGTTCCGTGTACGGGCTGTTCGTACTGCACAGACGGCTGTCCGATGAAGATTGCGATCCCGAAATACTTTTCTCTGTATAATGCCGATAAGCAGGAGGTAAAGGGAAAAGGATGGACACCGCAGGGTGAATATTATGACAGACTGACCGCCGTATTTGGCAAGGCAAGTGACTGTATAGGCTGCGGACAGTGTGAGAGAGCCTGTCCACAGCATCTTCCGATTATCGAAAATCTGAAGGAGGTTGCGGACTATTTTGGCAAATAGCAGATAATAATAGTTGTTGTATAATAAATTAATAGTCGCTTAAAGAAGGTGATTGCTTTGGAAACGAGAGAAATACTAAACAGATTCAAAGCGGGTGAGCTGTCCTTGGAGGAGGCGGAGCATTTCTTCAGAAAAATGCCATACGAGGAATTGGGATATGCGAAGCTGGATTTGCATCGCGAGGTGCGCTCCGGATTCCCCGAGGTAATCTATTGTTCCGGAAAACCTGATGCGTATCTGGTTTCGATATATCAGCGTATGTACGAGGCAAACGGGGAGGTTTTCGGTACAAGGGCGGACGCACATCAGTTTGAAATTGTGAAGCGTGTCATACCGGAGATTTCGTATGATGATGTGTCTCATATCCTCAAATACGAGAAAAAGGATAAAAAGCGTTTCGGCAGAATTGCGGTCTGTACTGCGGGAACAGCGGATATTCCTGTGGCTGAGGAGGCAGCTCAGACAGCAGAATATTTTGGCGCCCGGGTTGAAAGAATCTATGATGCGGGTGTGAGCGGAATACACCGCCTTTTGTCAAAGCTGGATGTATTGCAGGAGGCAAATTGTATTGTTGCCGTGGCAGGCATGGAGGGAGCCCTGGCGAGTGTGATAGGGGGACTGGTAAGCGCTCCTGTGATTGCTGTTCCTACGTCTGTAGGATATGGGGCAAGCATGCATGGTCTGTCGGCGCTGCTTACGATGATTAATTCCTGTGCGAATGGTGTCGCGGTAGTTAATATTGATAATGGCTTTGGTGCAGGCTATATGGCAACACAGATTAACAGGCAGTCAATTCGGGTAAATGACGGAGCTGCTGCAGCTGTATCCGCTGATACGTCAGAGAAGGAATCTGACGAAAAAGATATACCGCAGCCGGTTGATGAGGCACTTGCCCTTCAGAAGCTGGAACACTTAAAACAGTACCTGAGTGGGCTTAAAAGTGTGGCAGTGGCGTTTTCAGGCGGTGTGGACTCCACATTCCTGCTGCAGGTGGCATATGATACGCTTGGAGACAGAGTGCTTGCAGTCACGGATAATTCTGTTTTTGTGCCTGACAGGGAAGCGAGGGAGGCAAGGAATTTTTGTGAGCAAAGAGGTATCAGACAGCATGTATACACATCACAGCCGCTTGCTGTGCCGGGAATTGCCGGGAATCCGGTGAATCGGTGCTATCTGTGCAAGCATGCGCTTTTTGAAAAAATTCTTGAGATTGCTGCCGAATATGGCATGAATTATGTGGCAGAGGGCTCTAATATGGACGACTGCGGCGACTATAGACCGGGACTTCGGGCAGTGTCTGAGCTTGGAATCGTATCCCCGCTTTGCAAAGCGGGATTGCACAAAGAAGAAATAAGATTCCTTTCCAGAAGGCTTGGCCTTGCTACTTGGAATAAACCGTCGTTTGCCTGTCTGGCATCAAGGTTTGTATATGGTGAGGAGATTACGACAAAGCGGCTTAGCATGGTTGAACAGGCAGAACAGCTTTTGATGGATATGGGTTTTGTACAGTTTCGTGTGAGGATTCATGATAATCTTGCAAGGATTGAGGTATTGCCCGAGGATATCGGACGGTTTATAAAGCCTGATATCCGGTCAAGGGTAACGGAAGAGTTCCGAAGGCTGGGATTTGATTATGTGACCGTGGATATACAGGGCTATCGGACAGGCAGCATGAATGAGGCAAAGGAGAAAACGCAATGAATAAAACAATGTACCTCGAATGTAACGCCGGAATCAGTGGGGATATGACCGTGGCCGCGCTGCTTGACCTGGGTGCTGATGAGACTGTGCTGCGAGGTGTGCTGAGCAGCATTCCGGCGGACGGATTTCACATAGAGATCAGCAGGGTAAAAAAGGCGGGTATCGACTGCTGTGATTTTAATGTGATATTGGAGCATGACCGTGAAAATCATGACCATGATATGGAGTATCTGCACGGCAGAGCAGACACGGTACATAATCAGGAATCGCACGGGCAGCATAATCATCATGCACACTGTCATGGGGCGGATATGTCATATATTTTTGGTGTGCTTGAAAATACAGATATGACGGCACACGCCCGAGGAATTGCACGAAAAATATTTGAAATTATCGCAGAGGCCGAGGCTCTTGCACACGGAACATCAGTTGACGAGATTCACTTTCATGAGGTGGGGGCGGTAGATTCTATTGTTGATATTATTGCCGTGGCAGTATGTTTGGATAATCTTGGTATACAGGAGGTCATCGTGCCGGGACTAAGTGAGGGAATCGGTACGGTTCGATGCCGGCATGGCGTGCTTTCGGTTCCTGTTCCGGCTGTAGTCAACATCATTCGGGAATATAATATTAAGCTGGAGATTACCGGAATACAGGGTGAGTTTGTCACTCCGACCGGTGCGGCTATTGTGGCTGCGGTCAGGACATCTGACAGGCTGCCGGACAGCTTTGTAATCAGGAAGCTTGGGCTTGGGGCAGGAAAGCGCAGTTATGAGAGACCGAGTATTTTGCGGGCAATGCTTATTGAAGCTGCAGACGCTGAGCCTGTACAGACACCTGAGGATAACGGAGACATATACAAGCTCGAGAGTAATATAGACGACTGTTCGGGGGAGGCACTCGGTTATGCTATGGAACGGCTGTTTGAAGCAGGAGCAAGGGATGTGCATTATCATCCGGTATATATGAAAAAAAATCGCCCGGGCTGGCAGCTCAATGTGATATGTGATTCAAATGATGTGGAGAAGCTTGAGCATATCATTTTCAGGGAAACAACCACGATAGGAATCAGACGTATAAAGCTGGAGAGGAGCACTCTTGCGAGGGAGAAAACGACAGTTGATACACCCTATGGTCCGGTATGCGTGAAGCTTTGTATGCTGCCGGACGGAGGAAGACGCTGTTATCCGGAATATGAGAGTGTAGCTGAGATATGCAGACGACACGGGAAATCTTATAACGAGATATACCAAATGGTGTGCAATGAATATGCAAAAACACAGGAAATCGGAAACCGGACTGTTCAGTCAAAGAAGGATATGGTATAATCACATAATGGCAGTTATACAAGAATTGGCATAAAAGGAGGCTTTGCTATGGCATGTTTTTTGGTACCGGCAACGGAGGCAATTGTTACTACAATTGTGGAAAAGGCTGTAAAGGTAAATGAGGATAAGAAAGAGAGAAACGAAGATATTGCAGGGGCAGATAAAGCTTCTGAGGAAAGGATAAAGCTATCCGCAAAGCTGAGCTGGTTGAATAAGATGCTCTGGGGAGGCTCTGCGCTGCTTGCATTTGAACATCTGTGGCATGGGGAAGTGTCGCCGTTCTATCCGTTTCTTACTGCGATGGATAATGCGGAAGATACAATGGCTATGCTGCACGAGATGTCAACTGTCGGCGTGTCGATGGCGGCGCTTGTTACTGTAGTGTGGGGAATTATGGTGGCAGTTGTAAGCCGGACGCACAGAAAAGGCGCTGAAAATGAGATGGCGGATATTGCTGCCCATAGAGAGCTGATTCCTGAGGAGATAAAGAGAGACATGTAAGGGGGATAAATTATGACTTTACTGATTACGATGTTTGCGGCTGCTGTCTGCACAGCACTCTGGTATAAAGGGGCGCCGAAGGATGATATGAAGCTTGGTACGCTGTCATTGATGTACTGGGGAGCATCCCTTATGTGGATGGTTGACGCCGTATTTGAGTATATAGAGCTCGGGACGGAATTCTTTTCACCAAAGGCTTCGGATATGCTGAATGATGCATTTCTGGGAGCTTCGGTGGTTGTACTGGGAATGGTTATCTGGGCTATTACATTACTTATAAAGGATCCCAAAAACATAATACGTAAAATGAAAATATAATAAGAGACATAGGAGAAGATACAGGGGTATGGTAGTTACGGAGTTTTTAGAGAGAAATGCAAAATTGTACCCGGATGAGGTTGCACTGGTGGAATTAAATCCGGATGAGCAGGATACGCGGAGAATCACATGGAAAGAATTTGAATTGGTAGAACCGGATCGTTTTCAGCCGTACCGAAGAGAGATTACATGGAGTGTATTTAATGAGAAAGCGAACAGATTTGCGAATATGCTGCTGGGAAGAGGCATCAGAAAGGGGGATAAGGTTGCAATTCTGATGTATAACTGTCTGGAATGGCTGCCGATTTATTTCGGTGTGTTGAAGACAGGTGCGATTGCGGTACCCTTTAATTTCCGGTATGATGCGGAGGAGATACTCTACTGTACGGAATTGGCTGAGGTAGATATTATCGTCTTCGGACCGGATTTTATCGGACGTATCGAAAATCATGCGGAGAAATTATGCAAGGGCAGACTGTTAATCTATGTGGGAGATAATTGCCCGAGTTTTGCAGAGAGCTATCGTGAGCTTGTGGCAGATTGTTCGAGTCAGACGCCGGATATCAAATTAACGGAGGATGATTTTGGCGCTATCTATTTTTCGTCGGGAACGACAGGATTCCCCAAAGCTATTTTACATAAACACAGAAGTCTGACACAGGCAGCAGAGATGGAGCAGGTGCATCACGGGACGAACAGGGAGGATACGTTTTTGTGTATTCCGCCGCTCTATCATACGGGCGCCAAGTTTCATTGGATGGGCAGTCTGGTTGCGGGAAGCCGCGCCGTATTGCTGAAAGGCACCAGACCGGAGACAATATTGAAGGCGGTATCATCAGAGCATTGCACGATTGTCTGGCTTCTGGTGCCGTGGGCACAGGATATACTGGATGCGCTTGACAGAGGAGATATTAAGCTGGAGGATTACCGGCTTGACCAGTGGAGACTGATGCATATCGGTGCACAGCCTGTTCCGCCTTCTCTGATTAAACGCTGGAAAGCGTACTTTCCGCATCATCAGTATGATACCAATTATGGTTTGTCGGAATCAACGGGCCCGGGGTGTGTACATTTGGGCATTGAGAACATTCACAAAGTCGGTGCAATTGGTGTGCCGGGGTATCGCTGGGAATGTAAAATTGTAGATGAAGAAGGCAATACTGTTGAGCAGGGCAGCGTCGGTGAGCTCTGTGTCAAGGGCCCGGGTGTGATGACCTGTTATTACAGAAATGAGGAGGCCACGGCTGAGACGCTCAGGGATGGATGGCTTTATACAGGTGATATGGCAATGCAGGATGAGGATGGCTTTTACTTTCTGGTTGACAGGAAGAAGGATGTCATTGTAAGCGGCGGTGAGAATATCTATCCGGTTCAGATAGAGGATTTCCTCAGAAAATATGATAAGATAAAGGATGTGGCTGTGATTGGGCTTCCGGACAGGCGTTTGGGAGAAAAGACTGCAGCAATTATAGAGGTCAAGGATGGTTTTGCCTGTACCCCGGAGGAGGTTGCAGAGTTTTGTATGGGACTTCCGAGATATAAACGTCCGAAGGAGATTATATTCAGTGAGATACCCAGAAATGCGACCGGTAAGATAGAAAAACCGAAGCTTCGTGAGATGTACGGTGCAGATCAATTGGTTGCGAAGGAAAATCGTGCATAGCGGAACACAGGAGGAACAGATTTATAATGAGAGAATTGATGCTTGGAAATAAAGCGGTGGCCCGTGGATTGTATGAGGCAGGCTGTAAGGTCATATCCAGTTATCCCGGTACGCCGAGCACAGAGATAACTGAGGAGGCAGCGCATTACGAGGAGATATATTGTGAGTGGGCTCCGAATGAGAAGGTGGCGCTGGAGGTGGCACACGGAGCAAGTCTCGGTGGTGTCAGGAGTGCCTGTGCCATGAAACATGTCGGGCTGAATGTGGCGGCGGATCCTCTATTTACGATATCGTATCAGGGGTTAAATGCGGGATTGGTAATCTGTGTGGCAGATGATCCGGGCATGCATTCATCCCAAAATGAGCAGGATTCAAGGCATTATGCGATTGCTGCAAAGATTCCGATGCTTGAGCCTTCCGATTCTGAGGAGGCAAGACAGTATGTAAAAAAGGCATATGAGATATCAGAGAAGTTTAATACTCCTGTGATTATCAGGATGTGTACAAGAGTTTCCCATTCCCAGAGTGTCGTGGAGACAGGGGAGCGAATCGTGCCGGAGCGGGTTCCATATGTGAAGGACCCGGGGAAGGTCATGATGACGCAGAACTCCAGAAATGCACATGTGCGGGTGGAACAGCGTACAAGGGAGCTGGTTGCGTTTGCTGAGAAGGATGATATAAACAGCGTTGAGATGGGGGATACATCAATTGGTATCATAACATCATCGACCTCATATCAATATGCCCGCGAGGTATTCGGACCGGATGCGAGTATATTGAAGCTGGGTATGGTTTATCCGATGCCGGAAAAGCTGCTTCTTGATTTTGCCGCACAGGTGGACAAAGTGATTGTGCTTGAGGAGTTGGACCCGATTATTGAGAATCACTGCAGGCAGCTTGGAATGACTGTGTCCGGTAAGGATATCTTTCCGATATGCGGGGAGTTTTCACAGAATCTGATTCGGTCCTGCATGGGTATGGACATGCCGGAGCGGATTCATATTGATGACGAGATACCGGGACGTCCTCCGGTTATGTGCGCCGGATGCCCGCACAGGGGAATCTTCTATATTCTTCATAAGAATCATTGCATGGTTTATGGGGATATCGGATGCTATACGCTTGGGGCTGTCGCACCGCTCAATGCAATGGATTTGAATGTCTGTATGGGGGCATCATGCTCAGGACTGCATGGATTTAATCTGGCTATGGGAGCAGAGGGAGAGAAAAACAGCGTCGGTGTTATCGGAGATTCAACCTTTATTCATTCCGGCATCACCGGCATTACCGATATAGCATACAACATGACCAATTCAACGGTGATTATTCTTGATAATTCCATAACCGGTATGACCGGGCATCAGCAGAATCCGACAACCGGCAAAAACCTGAGGGGTGAGCCGGCAGGCAGAGTGGATTTGGAGGCTTTATGCCGTGCAGTCGGTTTTAACCGGGTTCGTGTTGTTGATCCGTACGATCTTGCGGAAGCGGATAAGGTGCTGAAAGAAGAGCTTGCAGCAGAGGAACCATCCATAATAATAAGCCGCAGACCGTGTGTTATGATTAAGGGGATGGTACATAAACCGCCTCTTCAGGTTGATGAAAATAAATGCGTGGGCTGCAAGACCTGCATGCAGATTGGCTGTCCTGCTATCAAGGTTGCATCCCGGGATGGTGAGGCAGGCGATACAGCGAAAAAGGTGGCACGGATAGACACCACACTCTGTATCGGATGCGAGGTATGTACGCAGATGTGTAAGTTTGACGCATTGAAAGGAGCAGAGTCATGAATACGAGAAAGATTATGATTGTCGGTGTTGGCGGACAGGGAACACTGCTTGCCAGCAAGCTGTTGGGACATGTTCTGCTTCATCAGGGATATGATGTGAAGGTGTCGGAGGTGCACGGCATGAGTCAGCGTGGCGGCAGTGTTGTAACCTATGTGAGCTATGGAGAAAGGGTATATTCTCCGGTTATTGATAAAGGTGAAGCGGATATTATTATTTCGTTTGAGAAGCTGGAGGCTGCAAGGTGGCTGGAATATCTGAAGCCGGGCGGTCAGATTATCACGAATACACAGGAGATGGAACCAATGCCGGTTATCACCGGTGCGGCAGCCTACCCTGAGAAGCTGATTGAAAAAATGCAGGCGGCAGGCGCAAAGGTGGATGCTTTGGATTTCCTTGGAATTGCCGAGAAGGCCGGCTCTTCAAAGGCTGTTAATATTGCATTGATGGGCAGACTGTCAAATTATTTTCCTGAGATTTCAGATGAGGCATGGCAGGAGGCGATAGAAGCAATTGTGCCTGCAAGATTTCGGGAGCTTAACAAATGTGCATTTGAACTCGGAAAATGTGCATAGACGCAGGAAGCAGAGGCAGTCTGCAATATTATGACATTTGTCACATCAGAATCTGACAGACTTCACTTGGATGTTTTCGGCAGAAGATGTATCTTATATTATAAGAGCACGAGGCTGGCTGAAAACAGGAGGATAGAGAATGAGTGAAACTGTTGTAAGAATAGAAAATCTGGTCAAGCGTTATAGGGAAACCCTTGCACTTGACCATTTTAATTTGGAGATTAAGGAGGGAGAGGTATTCGGTCTGCTTGGTCCGAATGGCTCCGGTAAGACGACAACGATTAATTGTATTCTGTCCCTGCTTACTTATGATAAGGGTGTGGTCGAGGTATTCGGGCAGAAGATGACACCGGATAATTATGAGGCGAAAAGGAACATCGGCGTCGTCATGCAGAATGTAGCAGTATACAATGAGTTGACTGTCTATGAGAATATTGATTATTTCTGTGGGTTGTATATCAGGGACAAGGCATTGAGAAAGCAATATGTGGAGGATGCCATTCAATTTGTTGATTTGCAGAGCTTTAAGAAGTTTTACCCGAAGAAGCTGTCGGGCGGCTTGCTCAGAAGATTAAATATCGCGTGCGGAATTGCACACAAACCAAAGCTGATTATTATGGATGAGCCTACGGTCGCGGTTGATCCGCAGAGCAGAAATAAGATTCTCGAGGGTATAGAGGAATTGAACCGCAATGGAGCGACTGTTATTTACACCTCCCATTACATGGAGGAGGTTGAGCAGATATGTACAAGAATCGCCATCATGGACAGGGGTAAGAATATTGCGCTTGGAACAAGTGATGAGCTGAAAAAGCTTATCAAGAATACCGAGACGATTTCTATTGAGGTGGCAGATATATCTGAAGAGCATAAAAAGGCGTTGGGACAGCTTGGCCATGTATATCAGGTTGAGTATGAAAACGGAAAGCTCATCTTAAAATGCAGCGGTGGAAAACATAATCTGATTAAGGTGCTTGATTACATTCAGACGCATGATATACCATGTGGCAGGGTTTATTCGGAGCTTCCGACGCTCAATGATGTATTCCTGGAGATAACGGGAAAAGAACTGCGTGACAGGGAGGTGTAGCAGATGTTTTTTCATCATTTCAAATATAATCTGCTCATTACCCTGCGTGATAAGGGGCAGATATTCTGGAGCTTTATATTTGTAGCTGCTCTGGGAACGTTATTTTATCTTACCTTCGGCAATGCATATGAAAGTATGGAGATATCACATAATATCCCGGTTGCCGTATATATAGAGGATGAAGAGATTGCCGGTATCTTTTCCGGTATGATTGCTGATATTTCATCGGATGGCGGCAAGGATAAGCTGCTGGATATACAATATGTCGACAGCATGAAGCAGGCGGAGAAGCTGTTGGAGGATAATAAGGTTTTAGGAATCTATTATTCCGGGCAGGGTGAGCTTAAGCTGCTGGTAAAGGAGAATGATATTCAGGAGGGAATTTTGGCATCCGTGGTGACGAATTACCATAAGATCATGACAGTCATGAAATCAGTTGCCGAAAAGGATGCAGATAAAATGATGTCATCGATGACAAAGCTTTTCGCGGATGAAAACCGAAATGAAGAAAAAGTCATAACTGACGGAAATATGGACATGTTTACACAGTATTTTTATAATCTGGTTGCCATGGGCTGTCTGTTTGCATCCTTTGCAGGCGTGACGCTTACAACGAGAAGTCAGGCCAATCTCTCAACTATCGGAGCAAGGAAGTGTGTTGCGCAGACGGGAACATTTGTATCCACGGCTGCTGCGATTCTTGCAAACATTGTTCTGCTGTTTATCTGTGAGATGCTTGCAATGCTGTATCTGGTATTGATAGGCGTGGATTTCGGGAACAAAATCTGGCAGATGGTTCTGCTTGTTTTCATCGGAACGATGACGGGCATTACCTTAGGCTTTTTTGTGGGGAGCATCGCCAGGCTGAGTGAGAATGCCAAAGAGGGAATTACGGTCGGTGTCTCGCTTGGATTATGTTTTATGTCGGGGCTGATGATTGGAGATATGAAGTTTATAATGCAGCAGCATTGCCCGTGGTTTAATAAAATTAATCCCGCAGCTCTAATCTGTGATTCCTTTTACGCGTTAAATGTATACCAGACAAACAATCAGTTTTGGCTCAATATTCTTTCACTTGCCGTGCTGTCATTTATATTCGTAATTGGAGGCGTATTGCTGGGAAGGAGGAGAAGATATGCAAGTTTATAATGTCTTTTTCAAAATACTCAAAAAACAGATTGCAGGCAGCATGATCTTTTTCGGTATCTTTATGGGACTTCTGATTGGCTTAACCAAGCTGGGAGGAGAGCAGAGGCATGACTATACGGAATATTCCTGCAAGCTTGCCATCTTCGACAGAGATCATTCGGATGCATCCAATAAGCTTAGCTCCTATCTTGCAGATATCAATGAGATTGTTGATGTGGAGGATGATGACGAGACGATTCAGAATTTTCTGTATTATGAGGAAATCGATTATGTGTTATATATCGAGGAAGGATATGCGGAGAACGGAGCTTTGACTAATATTAAACGACCGGGAAGCAATACCGGAATATATGTGGACCGGCAGATATCCGGTTATGAGAATTCCATGGCAGCACTTATCGAGGCGGGCTATACGATGGATGAGGCATACCATATATCCATGGAAGCATTGTCCGGTGACGGTCTGGTTTCCTTGTGGGGAAATAACACGTTAGAAAAACCCGAGACATATTATTTCTTTCTGTACCTGCCATATGTTTTTATTATGATGACTTTCAGCGGACTGGGGCCTGTGCTGGTTGCTTTTAACAGACGTGAGGTGAGTGACCGGATTAATGTATCTGCCATGCCTGTTAAATCAAGAAATGTGCAGCTCGCATTTGGCGTGATAACCGCAGGAACAGGCTTGTGGCTGATATTTATGCTTATATCGGTCATCATGTACGGCCGCGATGTATTTGAAAACGGTATGCTGTATGATATGTTGAATGCACTTGCCTTTATGGTTGTAGCGCTTGGCATTGTATGTATTGCCGGGAATTTTAATCTGTCACAGCAGAAGATTTCCATGGTGTCCAATATCGTTGGCCTCGGGTTATCCTTTTTGGGAGGCATCTTTGTCCCAATGGAGATATTCGGGGATGGACTGATGCGGGTAACAAGGCTTCTTCCGACATACTGGTATGTGAAAGCACATGAGAGGATATGTAACGGAGCAGATATCTCACAGATTCTGCTATGTGTAGGTGTGCAGCTCTTATTCGGTCTTGTATTTATCGTAATTGGTATGCTGATATCCAAACGTATGAAGCTGGCACGCATATCGTAGTACGGTATAGTATATAAAGGATGCTTTGCAGATGAGGCTGTGGCATTCAGATAATATGGCATGTATATACATGCCATATTATCTGAATGCCACAGCCTCTTGCTGATTTATTTGGTTTGGAGTTTTTTTGTTTTCATTGTTGCTTTCTCATGGTAAAATATAATATTGAGATAGATTGGGAACTCGGTTTTTTATGATAAATTTTTAACAGGGAGTCCTGCAATATGATTTATATTGTCGATAAAACCATATTAATTATAGTATCCTCCTTTTTATTGTTCAGGGAGACATCAGAAAATCATTATATAGTGGTTGCCCTGCTTATAACGATTCTTGCAGCTGCATTGAATTCTTTTTTTGAGAATAGAGGCTGTACATGGGTAACTGTTTTTTTATATGGAATAGGGAGCATGTTTCTGCCTGAGCTCGTATGGATGGTGCCTGTAGTCTTTTTTGATGCATTTGCATATGTGACTGTGATCCCTCTGTGCCTGCTTGTTGTGAGCTGCCTGACTTACAGCAAAGGTATATCATTATCTTCAATGCTGTATTTGATGTTTGGTATCCTGCTCGGGTATTACCTGTATCGGAAAAGCAGTAAATTGGAGCTTCTTGCTCACAGTGTGAAGAAGGTCAGGGATGATGAGGAGGAACGGAATATTCTTTTAGCTGAAAAAAACAGACATCTTATAGAAAAGCAGGACCAGGAGGTTTATGTGGCGACACTGAAGGAGAGAAACAGGATTGCGAGGGAGATACATGATAATGTGGGACATATCCTTACGCGTACCATCCTGCAGATGGGAGCGCTCATGACTATATATAAAGAGGAACCTCTGTATGGTCAGCTTACATCCGTGAAGGAGAATCTTGATGTGGCGATGAATAATGTCAGGGAGAGTGTGCATGATTTGCATGATGAGTCGGTAGATTTAAGCCATGCGGTTACCGAGATTGCGGATGGTCTGAAGGGGAGATTTGATTATCATGTTGAGTATGATATTCATGACAAGGTTGACAGGCAATATAAATATGCAATGATCGGAATTATCAGGGAGGGTGTATCTAATATATTGAAACACAGCCATAATACGGATGTAGATATTGTGCTGAGGGAGCATCCCGGTATGTATCAGATCATTGTCCATGATTATAAAAGGATGCGGGAAAAATCAACGGTGAGCGGTACTGCTCTAAATGCTGTGCATACGGAAGTGTCAAAGAGTGTGGGAATCGGACTTCAGAATATACAGGACAGGGTGTTTGTATTAAACGGTCATGTTGACATCAGTACAGAAAATGGTTTCCGCATATTTGTGACATTGCCAAGACAACAGAGTATGGAGATGGAAACGGAGGAGCTATGAGAGTCGTAATTGTAGATGATGATAAGTTGGTTGCAATTTCCCTGCAGACAATTTTGGAGTCCGATGCCGCTGTGGAGGTTGTGGCAACAGGAAACAGTGGTGAGGAGGCAATCAGGTTGTACCGGGAATATAAGCCGGATATACTTTTGATGGACATACGGATGTCAGGTATGACCGGACTGGAAGCCGGGGAACAGCTGTTAGCCGAATTTACGCAGGCAAGTATATTGTATTTGACAACCTTTATGGATGATGAATATATTGTGGAAGCCTTGCGTATAGGGGCAAAGGGTTACATATTGAAGCAGGATTTTGAGGGAATTATACCGGCACTCAAGGCGGTGTATGGAGGACAAAATGTATTCGGACAGGATATTGCGGAGAAGCTGCCGAAACTGATGAATCCGGGGAAAAAATTTGATTATGACGGGTATGATATTACAGATAAGGAGCAGGAGATTATTGAGGAGGTAGCAGGCGGCTACAGCAACAAAGAAATTGCTGCCAGATTATATCTGAGCGAGGGAACTGTCCGTAATTACATAAGCGGCATATTGGAAAAGCTGTCGCTGCGGGACAGAACTCAGCTTGCAATATTTTATTATAAAAACAGGTAGTTTAATTTCAGAAATAAGTTCCATAAAGAGCAGGTTATGATTCGTATATATAATTGGGAGGTTTTATATGACAGATGAGGAATTTCAGACTGCCATATATGCGCTGGCGCAAGGTGATAAAAATGCATTGAGGCTCATTTATCAGGCATATGTTCGTTTAATATATGCTGTTGTTTATGATGTGGTTGGGCGTCGGGAGGATGCGGAGGATGTTACATCCGAGTTTTTTATCAAGCTGGTGCATATTGCAGACAGTTTTCGCCGGGGCAGTCCGCACAGAGCATGGATGGTGCGGATAGCCAGAAATATGGCGATAGATAATTTTCGAAAAAACAGGCGGGAGGTTTTTACATATGAATCGACAGATATGCAGGAGGATGGGAATGCGAACAGTGTGCTTGAACGGGCAGATGCAGTAAAGCGGGCACATGAGGTTGAGAATAAAGCGATTTTGATGGAAGATATGCGTCAGGCAATGAAGAGCCTGAATCAAAAGGAGAAGGAAATTGTAGATATGAAGCTGCTGGGACAACTTACATTTCAGGAGATTGCGGACGCTACAGGCAGACCGCTTGGAACAGTAACCTGGCTGTATAATCAGGGTATTACGAAGCTGAGGAGGTGTCTGAAGGAATATGAGCGGGAATAAAATGACGAATGATATTTCAGATGAAATGCTGCGGATGTATCTTGCAGCGTCTGATACTGAGACACCGGATTTATGGAATCGTGTGGAGCAGGGCTTTGAACAGGAAATATCTGATATGCATCACCATAATTTTGATAACAATATTGTTTCTATGGACAGTGTAAGTAAAAAAAGGAAATTCACTTGGAGGAATTACGCGGGGCTTGCTGCGGCTATTTTGATTTGTCTGATTGCGGTGCCTGTTATCGCTTTGCTGGGGCAGAAGAATCAGAAAAAGGGAGATGTAACAATGGAATCCTATAGTATGGATGAGGAAATGGTAAAGGATAATGATTCGGGGGAGTATCAGGGTGCAGAGGAGTCGACGGCAGCGTCAATGGAGGAAAGCGATGCTGTCAATGAGGAAGCAGCTGACAGTGAAACGGATGGTATAGATACGGCTGACAGTGTGCAGGCTGTTACCACTGCGGGCACACTGGGGAAAAATACTGCCACTCTGGAGGTGCAGGTTCTTATAAAGGCAGAGACAACCGCTGATGGGACCGTCATTTACGTTGCGGAGGTGCAGGCGGATGAGAAAAATGAGGATTATAGTGTTGAAGCAGGGGACATTCTGGAGTTTGATAATGCGGCGGATGTCGAGGAATGTGTCATAACCTATGATGACTGGCTTATTTCGGCTGTTATCACAGTCTCTGATGTGGTGGAACGGTCTGACGGTAGATATACGTGCCATTATTTATCGGGACTGGACTGAATCACTGAATGACCAAATTGCAGATTTTATTCCTTTACTCCACATAAGATATTTGTTATAATCACTTTAGATTACTAAAGTGTGAAATCAAAATTATGACAAGATAAACGGAGGTTACAAAAAATGGGTTTAAACGGTACTATGATGCAGTATTTTGAATGGAACCTGCCTGCAGATTCAACCTTGTGGAATACCTTGAAGGCAGATGCGGCGAAGCTTAAAAATGCGGGTGTTACCGCTGTGTGGCTTCCTCCGGCATACAAGGGAGCAAACGGTGCTGATGATGTAGGCTATGGTGTATATGATTTGTATGATTTGGGAGAATTTGACCAGAAAGGCTCTGTTCCGACAAAATACGGCACGAAGGATGAGTATCTTGCGGCGATTTCGGCATTACATACAAAGGGGATTAACGTATATGCGGATATTGTGTTGAATCACAAAATCGGTGCAGACGATATAGAGCAGGTCACTGCAGAGGAGTTCAACGGAAACAGTCGTAATCAGATGATTAGTGATACGAAGACGATTGGTGCGTGGACGAAATTTGATTTTCCGGGCAGAAAGGGAAAATATTCGGATTTTACATGGAATTGGAAGCATTTTGACGGGATTGACTGGGATCAGGACAGAGCAAAAAAATCAATCTTCCGGTTTCAGGGAAAAAACTGGGATGCAGATGTGGACGGAGAGCTTGGCAATTATGATTATCTGATGGGAGCAGACCTGGATTTTGATAATCCTGAGGTAAGAGACGAATTGATCAAATGGGGCGCATGGTACACGGAAGCTGCCGATTTGGATGGCTACAGATTGGATGCCGTAAAGCATATTAACAAATATTTTTATAAGGATTGGCTGCGCGCAATGAAGCAGGCAGCAGGAAAGGATTTATTTGCCGTCGGGGAGTACTGGCATTGGGATGTGAATGTGCTTCAGGATTATATCAGCGCAACGGAGGGTGAACTCAGTCTGTTTGATGTTCCATTGCATTTTAATTTCCATAATTGTTCTAAGGCGCATGGCAATTATGATTTAAGGACCATACTGAACGGTACTCTTGTTCAGAGAAATCCTGTACGGGCAGTAACCTTTGTCGATAATCACGACAGTCAGCCGGGGCAGTCTCTGGAATCATGGGTTGAAGATTGGTTTAAGCCGATGGCATACGCAATTATCCTGCTCCGTCAGGAGGGATATCCGTGTGTGTTTTATGGGGATTATAAAGGCATTCCGGCGAGCCGGATAAAGTCCAAGAAGAAGGAGCTCGATAAGCTGATGAAGCTTCGTAAGCTGAATGCCTATGGTGCGCAGCATGATTATTTTGATGATCCGAACTGCATAGGCTGGACACGAGAGGGAGACGGGGAACATAAGAATTCCGGGCTGGCGGTTGTCATTTCGGACGGCACGGGCGGAACAAAACATATGTATATAGGCAAACAGTTTGCCGGCTGCCATTTCTCGGATGCAATGGGAAATGCGAAATATAATATCAAAATAGATGACGCGGGTTTTGGCGATTTCTATGTAAATCGTGGTTCGGTAGCGGTCTGGGTTAGAAAAGAAAATAAATAGCAGGTGATAATATGGGAAAAACAATCAGAACGGATTCTGTACAGGATTTATTTGAGGCTGTATTAACACTTGAAAATGTGGAGGAGTGCTTTAAATTCTTCGAGGATGTATGTACAGTCAATGAGGTGCTGTCTATCGCGCAGAGATTTTCAGTTGCCAAAATGTTAAAGGATAATCATACTTATCTGGAGGTTGCAAAAGAAACGGGGGCATCAACTGCGACAATCAGCAGGGTTAACCGGTCACTCAATTATGGGAGTGACGGTTATGATATGGTTTTTTCCAGATTAAATGAAAAGAAATCCTGAAATTGCATAAAAAGACTATATGATATGTAAACCGACCGGTTTTGTCCTGTAAAATATGGGACAGAGTCGGTCGATATATTTTGTGCAGGGAGTTAAACCTGAGTGATTGCCTGCAGAAAGTACCTTCGCTGATGAGTAGACTGATAAAAAAACGTATTTTTGTGCGTATATTTTACCGCGCATGGGCGGTAGTATATCAGAGGAGGGAAGCTATGATTATCAATTCAAGTGCTGTCGGTATGGCAGCAAACACGGTACAAAGGACGAGATACACGGAAAATAATGAGAGCCTGATAATGAATATGGGGAATGGAAGTATAGGATATTCCACCGGCAGTTTTGAGAATAGCTATGAACGGGCATATTCGGAACAGATATATCAGGAAAATTCACAGAACAGCCTGTTATCCGGCAAGGATGCAGAGACAGGGCAATCCGGTGAAAGCTTCTCGGGAAGTGATCGTGTGCAGGCGGATGCAGCAAAGAACACTGCACCGGGATATGTAGGAAGAATCCATAAGAACGGCGCTGATATCGGGGGAGACATGGTGATTCAGCTTAGAAATTACCTGTTCAATTTTCGGAATAAGCTTAGGGTGTTAGCCGGAAGAGGCTTATACGGAGGCCTTGGGGCATTTGGCATAGGCTATCGCTTATATCCTTATACTTTTGGAAATCAGATGCTTAACCTTTCCTCGGGAATGGGAAATGTGAGTGTGTGGAGGAGAATGGACAGCCATTCCTTTACCTATCAGGAGCAGGAAAGCATGACTTTTCAAACCGTTGGGAAGGCTGTAACTGCGGACGGAAGAACAATTGAGTTTAATATGGAGCTGGAGATGTCAAGGGAGTATACGGAAACTGTCGGGGAACTTGAGAACACCACGGTCATCATGACAGATCCGCTTGTCATTAGTCTTAACTCAAATCCTGTTTCCGTCAGTGATGAAAAGTGGAAGTTTGACATTGATGGTGACGGTAAAACAGATAATATATCCAAGCTGTCCGAGGGAGCCGGATATCTGGTTCTTGATAAGAACAAAGACGGCATTATCAATAATGGGACA
The DNA here is from genome assembly GCA_964405715.1 of uncultured Bacteroides sp. Classification (GTDB taxonomy): domain Bacteria; phylum Bacillota; class Clostridia; order Lachnospirales; family Lachnospiraceae; genus Coprococcus_C. The sequence continues at coordinate 62,884 of CAYOOW010000006.1, read as the reverse complement.
GAGATGTTTGGGGCAAAGACCGGAAATGGTTTTGCAGAGCTTGCCGATTATGATGAAGATGGAAACGGCTGGATTGATGAGAATGATGCCGTATACAAGGATTTGGCAGTTTGGATTAAGGATGACAGGGGGAATGACAAGCTGGTTTCCGTGAAGGATGCCAATGTGGGGGCTATCTATCTGGGAAGTGCGGCTACGGACTTTGCTCTGAAATCTGAGCAGGATAATACTTATAATGCACAAATACGGCGCACCGGTGTATATCTTACAGAGGATGGGCAGGCAAATACGATTCAGCAGTTAGATATGGTAAATGCATTAATTCAAGTTAATTAAACCTTTACATCTCGTTTTTAATACTATATAATGAATCCATGGAATTGTCAGGATGCTGTATAAAACTGGCAAAATCTGGTCGGTAACCGGCGGCAGCTGAGATTACCGGCATCCAGGGAGTGTGGATTATGGATAAAAAAGAAACATTGAAGAAACAAATCCGAGAATGGATTCAGCTTGGCTATATTGCTCCGGATGATATACCTGCCATTGAGCTGTATATGGATCAGGTTACAACCTTTATGGACAAATATCTGGCACAGAATAAACGGGCAGATGAAGATAAGACATTAACAAAGACAATGATTAATAATTATACAAAAAATGATCTGTTACCTCCGCCGAATAAAAAACGATATTCCAAGGAGCATATCATTATCCTGATATATATTTATTATCTGAAAAATGTTATTTCCATCAGCGATATTAAGACAATGCTGGATCCGCTGCTGGAAAAATATTATGATAATGCAGATGCGGAGCATTCTTTGAACGATATATATACCAGCTTGTATAACATGGAAAAGTATCAGTATTTTAATATTGAGAACAGTATTATTAAGGCGTATGAGCTGGCAGAGAAGGATTGGAGTGACGATAAGTATCTGCAGCAGCTGAATTTTTTATCTCTCCTTGGATATGATATTTTCATGAAACGCAAGTTGATGGAGCATATTATAGATGATATGGCAGAAGAGGCAGAAAAGGCGAAGGCTGAAAAGGAAGCAAAGGGAGCCGAAAAGAACAAAAATGCCAAGAACGCCGAGAAGTCTAAAAATGCTGAGAAAGTAAAAACGGAAAAAGAATCGAAATAGGGTTGTCGCAATAAAATAATATGGCATGTATCTATGTATGATTCGGAAAACCCGCTTTCGCTCGGTTGCTCACGCAACGGTACTAAGCTCGTCCAACACCTGCGGTGTATGGTTTCACACTAGGCTCGAAAGTACCTCGCCAAGTGTTCAATCCATCGCTAAGTACCGGCGTTCGCAAACGGTTTCCGAATCATACATAGATACATGCCATATTATTTTATTGCGACAACCCCTTATTTATCGTCATTTGACTGTTCAGCTTCATCGTTTGAGCTTTGCTCGTCGTTTGGAAGGATTGTCAGAATAATCCGTTCAATGCGGTTTCTGTTTACCTGTGAAACCTTGAAATGCAGATTCTCATAATCCGTTTCCTCGCCTTCAGATGGAAGCTTGTCCATCACTTCAATAACGAAACCTGCCAGTGAATCGTAATCCTCGGAATAAAGATTTGTATGCAGGGCATCATTCAAGTCATCCAGTTTAATTGAAGCATCGATATCATATGTATCATCTGCCAATGTACGGATAACATCTTTTTCGTTTTCATCATATTCGTCTCGTATTTCACCGACAATTTCTTCAATCAGATCCTCCATCGTGATAATACCTGAGGTAATCCCGTATTCATCCAGAACTATCGCCATGGTGACAGATGAGGTTTTCATATCTGCAAATATCTGGCTGGTTTTCTGATATTCATATACGAAAATCGGTTTACGTAAAATACTGCGAAGGTCAAAGCGGCTCATATCGTTAAGCTGACTGTAAAAGAATAAATCCTTCAGATAGAGCAGTCCGATAATGTGATCCTTACTGTCCTCATATATCGGAATCCGGGAATAGGTTTCCTCCATGAACAAATCAACCAGCTCTTCATAGGTAGAGTTTACATCAGCACAGATAACATCAGCTCTGGGAATCATAATATCCTTGGACATGGCATCGCCAAAATCCACCACATTGGATATCATAAAGCGTTCTTCCTGCTCGATGACACCCTCCTCCTGACTGACATCTACTATTGTACGCAGCTCGGATTCGGTCATGGCATTGGCATTTTTGCCCGGATCAATGTGGAGGAGCTTAAACAAGCCATTGGTAATTAAATTTAAAAGCCAGATAACCGGTGTTAAAACTATCATTAGGATAGAGATTGGATAAACAAAAATCATAGATAGTCTGACAGCATATTGCGTGGCGACTGTTTTTGGAGAAATCTCACCGAATATGAGCACCAGAAGTGTCAATACACCTGTAGCAATTCCGATATATTTGTTTCCAAACAGCTGCGCACAAAATGTGGTTGTCAGTGCTGAGGCACCGATATTGACGATGTTATTTCCTATCAATATAGTGCTGAGCAGCTTGCCGGAATTTTCGGTCACCTTTAGCACCTTGGCGGCGCGCTTGTTTCCGTTTTCTGCAAGCGTACGCAGCTTGTGCCTATTTACAGTTGTAAGTGCCGTCTCCGATGAAGAGAAAAAAGACGACAGAACCAGTAATATTAAAATAATTACGAGCTGTATAATGGGGCTTGCGTCCAAAAAAAATCATCTCCTATACATTCCGCCGCAGACGCAGAGCTGCAGTGGAAATTTTAATAATATGTTTCTTTATTTTATATATAATGTATGTCTGTGTCAAGCTGTATAAAAGAAATGATTACTTGACAAAACTGAATTGAAAAAACTGACAAAACAGAATTGAAAAAACTGAATTGAAAAAAGTGCTTGACATCGCTGATAAGCTGTGATAAGTTATACGAGTATGTTGAAGAAGCAGAGTATCCACTCTCACCTTAGCGCAAATAGGCGACTCGGGTTAACAGCACGATTTTATTGTATTGTAGCATTGCGTGGATAGTTTGTCTATCCACTTTTTTATTTCATTAACAATACTTTAACATGGAGGTGCATAGTTATTAGCGAGGTAATGATTAACGAACAGATAAGAGATAAGGAAGTCCGTGTTGTGAGCGAGACCGGTGAGCAGCTTGGCATCATGTCGTCCAAGGAGGCCATGAAGCTGGCTGAGGAGGCGGGCGTGGATTTGATTAAGATTGCGCCGACCGCAAAGCCGCCTGTGTGCAAGATTATGGATTTCGGAAAATATCGTTATGAGATGACACGTAAGGAAAAGGAAGCCAAGAAGAAGCAGAGAACGATAGAGGTGAAGGAAGTCAGATTATCACCGAATATCGATACCAATGACCTGAATACCAAGGTCAATATGGCAAGAAAGTTCTTGTCAAAGGGAGACAAGGTAAAGGTTACATTGCGTTTCAGAGGAAGAGAACTGGCTCATGTGAATACTACTAAGGCTATTTTGGACCGGTTCGCAGAACTCCTTTCAGATGTTGCTGTGATAGATAAGCCGGCAAAATTTGAAGGACGCAGTATGATAATGTTTTTAGCTGCAAAACGTTAAAATTAATTATATAGGTTATAGGAGGAAATAAAATGCCAAAGTTAAAGACAAAGAAAGCTGCTGCAAAGCGCTTCAAGAAGACAGGAACAGGTGAATTAAAGAGAAACAAGGCTTACAAGAGTCATATTCTTACTAAGAAGACAACAAAGAGAAAGAGAAATCTCAGAAAAGCAACCATGACTGATGCTACAAACAGCAAGGTTATGAAGAAGGTTTTACCATATTTATAGGATTTAGGAGGAATAGACGAATGGCAAGAATTAAGGGCGGCGTTGGTGCCAAGAAAAGACATAATAGAACTTTAAAGCTCGCTAAAGGTTATAAGGGAGCCAGATCAAAGCAGTATAGAGTAGCAAAGCAGTCGGTTATGAGAGCTCTGACATCTTCTTATGCAGGCAGAAAGCAGAGAAAGAGACAGTTCAGACAGCTCTGGATTGCACGTATCAATGCAGCTGCAAGAATGAATGGGCTTTCATACAGCAAGCTTATGCATGGCTTAAAGCTGGCTGGTGTAGACCTTAACAGAAAGATGCTTTCAGAGATGGCTATCAGCGATCCGGAAGGCTTCACAAAGGTAGTTGAGGTTGCTAAGTCTAAGCTTGCTTAATTTTATGATACATTATGGCAGCAGCTATATGAATAAGAGGCTGTCGCACGAAGATAATATGGCATGTATATATGTATGATGCAGGAAAACCGAGCGAGAGCGTGTTTTCCGAATCATACATATATACATGCCATATTATCTTTGTGCGACAGCTCCATTTTCTTCGCGCGACAGTATTTTTTATGGAAAAGGGGAAAATATCGTTGCAGTTGATTATATATCGTAAAGTATCGTCTGTTTCCATGGCTTTATTCGGTAACTTTGTAATTGTCACATTCATAGTGTTTGATAAGAAAGTGGAGTATTTGTCGGCTATGTTTGGTGAGTTTCCGACTTCTCTCGAACAAGGCATTAATCTGTTTTATGGCAGACTTCCGTTTAAAGCTGCCTTAGATGGTACAGAGACGTTCGCGGTTCCGTTTGATTGGATGATTTCATACCTGTTGCTGGCTGTACTGATAGGCAGTCACTTACAGGATGATATGACCGGTTTTGGGTTCATAGTTATTCGATGATTAGCAGGTATTATAAGAATATTAATAACCCGGGCTATGTTCCGGTAGATTTGAACTTTGGACTGTTATATCTTGTCGTACTATGTTTGATATTAGTGGTTATTGGTGATTTAATGATAAAAAGGAAAGATATTGTTTGTGCTGTTAGATAGTTTGCCAGACAAATAGAAATGAAATTACAGGACCGTTTTTTAGAAAAATTACAGGACCGTTTTTTAGAAAAAACAGTTGACAAACATTATGTCTGGTGTTAATATACTACTTGCGTCGGTCAGAAACCGACAAATAAACAAGTAGTATGCGGGAGTGCTGGAATTGGCAGACAGGCTAGACTAAGGATCTAGTGATGGCAACGTCGTGTGGGTTCAAGTCCCATCTCCCGCATTAAGAGGCTGTCGCAATAAGATAACATGGCAGGTATACATGCCATGTTATCTTATTGCGACAGCCCCCTTTTCGTTTATGGAATATGTGTGCTATACTCATAAAAATTATTAAAGGAAGGAAAGTTATGTCATCTGTAAAGCTTTCAAAAAAGATGAAGAAGATAGGAATGGAATATAAAAACGGTACGCGTGTGATGGATTGCATTCTGTATCTGTATATCGCGGCAATTCTGGGTGTGTATCCGTGGATTACGGATGATAAATATTTTAATATTACCGTTACCAGATATAATTTTTTTATGGTTGCAACATTTCTGTATGCTGCACTGGCGGTTGTCGGGTATCTCCTTGACAGGTATATTTTGAAGCAGTGTGGTATGATGCAGAATGTTATAACAGGCGAACAGACACTGTCATACAGGAATCCTGATTTTTGGATGGGGGCATTTTTGTTTGCTCAGCTTTTTGCGTGGGTTGCGGCTCCGGATAAGTCGGCTGCCATGACAGGTATCCAGGGGCGCAGGATGGGATTGATTTTCTTTATCGCGGTTGCACTTATGTATATGCTTGTCAGTCTGCGTGCAAAGGTGAGCGAGCTCTTATTGATGATATTTGCGGGTGCAACCCTTTACGCATATGTGATAGCAATTTTTCAGCATATGGGAAATGACTTTATGGGGTATAAGGAAAGAATAAAAACCGAATTATATGATGTTTTTATTTCTACCTTTGGAAATATTAATATTTTTGCAAGCTTTCTGTGTATCAGCATACCTGCCTTTATATGTACAGCTGTTTTCTCACGAAAGCTCGTATACAGGATTGTTGCCATGGCAGTGCTTGTGCCGGGCGGGATGTGCATTATGATTGCAAATAGTGACAGTGCTTATCTCGGACTTTGTGCAGCAGTGCTGTTTATCTTCTTCCTTGCATATAAAAACAGTTGTGTGCAGAGATTTCTGCTCGCGATGATATGTCTGGCAGCAGGCAACCTGGGCGTGGTTCTTCAGAATCATCTTGTGATTAAGGAATATGATAAAAGGGGCGGTGCAGCCGAGGCGCTGGACCGGATTGACCTTGCGGTTTTGATATTATTCTTTGTGGTTATTCTATATATTGCAACAGTGCTGGCCGCAAGATACTGTGGCTCAAAACTGGAATGTCTGAATAAAAAACATGTGATTTTCGGAATGCTGGCAGTGCTTTGTATTATCGCCGCAGGTGTTGTTTGCTATGGAATCCATTCGGGGACAGCGCTTTTTACATTTAATTACAAATGGGGAACATATCGTGGCTATATCTGGACGAAATGTGCGGAATTATTTGAGGAGGCACCGATAAGAAACAAGCTGTTCGGTTATGGAAATGAGTCCTTGAAAGTGCTCATGCAGAATAACTACAAAAAAGAAATGCTTGCTGTGACGGGAAAAATATATGATAATGCACATAATGAGGTGCTGCAGTATCTGATTACGACAGGAATCGCAGGGGCGGTGTCATATATCGGACTATGCATCAGTTCATTTGCATATATATTAAAAAAAGCTCAAGGACGTACATTTGCTTATGTGTCAGCTGCAGTGATGATGGGATATTTTGTGCAGGGCATGATAAATGTAAATCAGCCTATTACGACACCGCTTTTCTTTGTATTTATGGCACTCGGTGTAGGCTGTGTCAGAGCAGGCAGTAACAGGGAGGAAGCTTGTGGTTGATTTCTTTGTAAAGCATTTTGTGCGGGATTATGAAAAACTGGATGACAGCAGAGTGAGGGAGCGGTATGGGATGCTCAGCTCTGTCGTTGGAATATTGTGCAATCTGATTATTTTTTCGAGCAAGCTTATTATTGGGACATTGGTACATTCCATCGCAATTATCTCAGATGGATTTAACAATATGTCCGACTGTGCAAGCTGTATTGTGACGATGTTTGGATATAAGATGGCGGCGAAACCGGCGGATAAGGATCATCCGTTTGGACACGGAAGAATGGAATATCTCACATCACTTGTGATTGCTGCGGTCATTGTTGTGGTTGGATGTGAGCTGCTTAAAAGCTCTGTTAAAAAGATTGTGCATCCGGAGGCAGTGACCTTTTCCGCAGCTGCGCTGGTGATATTAATTATTTCAATTCTGATAAAAATATGGATGGGATTTTTTAACAGAAAGCTTGGAACAAGGATTCAGTCGAGTGTTATGCTTGCCACGGCACAGGACAGCTTTAGTGATGTGTTTGCTACGCTGGCAACATTAATTGCGTTGGTGGCATCGCTGTGGACGGATGCACCGATAGATGGAATTATGGGAGTACTCGTTTCGGCGTTTATACTGATATCCGGTTTTGGAATTATCAGGAACACGGTTGACCAGCTGTTGGGAAAACCTGCTGATGAGGGGATTGTCAGAAGTCTGAAGGAGATGGTCGGGGAGAGTGCAGTGGCACTCGGAATGCACGATCTGATTATTCATTCCTACGGCCCGGGAAATCTGATTGGAAGTGTACATATTGAGGTTGATGCGGCAAATCCTATTCTTGATATTCATGATGCAATTGACGAGCTGGAGCGGAATATATACGAGGAGCTGCATATCAGGATGACGATACACATGGATCCGATTGAGGTTGGAAATACAGAGGTGGAGGCGTATAAGAGGATGATGACGGAGATCGTGACGGCAATAGATGACGGGCTGTCCATTCACGATTTTCGTGTGGTATCGGGACCGACACATACGAATTTTATATTTGATTTGCTGATTCCGTATGATTGTCAATTGACAGAGACTTATATCCGTGAGCAGATTGACAAGCGTCTGGAACAGTATGACAGACGATATTATGCTGTTGTCACGTTCGATAAAAGTTATTATTAAATATGGACAAAGCGGTGAAATTGGGCTATAATGCAGTCATTGAGATAAACCGAAAGGCTTGGAAGGGAACAAGTAGCTGATGGTATACCTGCCACAGAAAGCAGCCGGGAGATGAGAGGCGCGGCAAGGGATATCGGTGAATACATCCCTGAGCTGCACTTTGAAAGGAATGATTCCCGTAGGAGTTGACGGATTGGCACTCGTTATCGTGCCTGAGTATTGATAGAGATACTTGCAGAGACGGTCATTGTGAGATGGCTGTGAAATAAGGTGGTAACACGGAAGCAAGACTTTCGTCCTTATATGATTTTTATATAGGGACGGGAGCTATTTTTATATTAGGAGGAAACAATAATGCAGCTTTATGATGAGTTGGTAGCCAGAGGTCTGATTGCCCAGGTTACAAATGAGGACGAAATTCGCAATCTGATCAATGCGGGAAAGGCAACCTTTTATATCGGATTTGATCCGACAGCGGACAGTCTGCATGTGGGACATTTCATGGCACTCTGTCTGATGAAGAGACTGCAGATGGGCGGTAACAAGCCGATCGCGCTGATTGGCGGAGGTACAGCCATGATAGGAGATCCGTCCGGCAGAACAGATATGCGTCAGATGATGACAGAGGAGACTATCGAACATAATTGTGAGTGCTTTAAGAAGCAGATGAGCCGTTTTATAGATTTTTCGGAGGGCAAGGCGCTTATGGTAAATAATGCGGACTGGCTGCTTGATTTGAATTATGTTGAGGTTCTGCGTGAGGTCGGAGCACATTTCTCCGTAAACAGGATGCTTGCTGCAGAATGTTATAAGCAGAGGATGGAAAAGGGATTAAGTTTCCTTGAGTTTAATTATATGATTATGCAGAGCTATGATTTCTACGCATTGTTTCAGAAATATGGCTGTAATCTGCAGTTCGGCGGTGATGATCAGTGGTCTAATATGCTTGGCGGTACGGAGTTAATCAGGAGAAAGCTTGGCAAGGATGCACATGCCATGACGATTACGCTGCTGCTCAATTCTGAGGGTAAAAAGATGGGTAAGACACAGAAGGGCGCTGTGTGGCTTGACCCGGAGAAGACAACGCCGTTTGAATTTTTCCAGTATTGGAGAAATGTGGATGATGCAGATGTAATTAAGTGCCTGAAGATGCTCACATTCCTGCCGCTTGAGCAGATTACAGAGATGGAGAGCTGGGAGGGCAGCGAGCTGAATAAGGCGAAAGAAATTCTGGCATATGAGCTTACATCTCTGGTACATGGTGAGGAGGAAGCAAAGAAAGCGTTGGATGCGGCAAAGGGACTTTTTGGCGATGGAAATACGGACAATATGCCGACAGCCGATATTACACCGGATGTGTTCAGAGACGGAAAGGTGGATTTGATTACGCTGCTTGTGAAATCCGGACTTGTAACGTCCCGAAGCGAGGGCCGCAGAGCAATTGAGCAGGGCGGTGTTGCAGTAAATGGTGAGAAGGTTGCGGATATCGCAGCCGAATATACAGAGGAAGCGTTTGCGGAGGAGTTTGTACTGAGAAGAGGAAAGAAGAATTTCCGGAAAATAAATCTGAGCAGATAATAGAAAGGGCGTTGATGTATGATGACTGGGGTTGTAATTGTTCTTGTTGCAGCGGCAATCGTTGCAGTGTTTTATATGAAGAAAAAGACTGTACATGAGGATAGACGGCATGAATCTCTGGAGGTTTTATATGATGCTTCTGTGGGAGAGGCTGAAACCTCAGGTGATACGTCGGAGGAAAACCGGTTTTATGCGCCGGAGGCAGAAATTTTAATTGTAGATGATGAGCCGGAAAGCCGGGCACAGATTAAAGCCATCCTGGAGACAATCGGTGTAAAGTATGAAACTGCGCATAATGGAATGCAGTGTATAGAAAAAGTAAAGGAAAAGGAATACCATATCCTTTTGATTAGCCATAAGATGGCCAGGATGGATGGAATACAGACCTTGCGGAATCTGAAAAAGACGGAAGGAAATCTGTCCGCCGGAGCTGCAGTGTACGCGCTCACACCGGCTAAATCCGAGACTGCGCGGGACATATATATGAGAGAGGGTTTTGACGGATGTCTTTCCAAGCCTGTCGGAGAGTATGCGCTTACCTATGCGCTTATGCAGCAGCTGCCGTCTTCTCTGGTGACATTTTCAGGGAATATTGTGGAGCAGACAAGAAAAGCCTGTGAAGCAGAGAACATGCTGCGTGAATATGGTATTGTACTCTCACAGGGGATAAATAACAGTAACCGAAATGTGGAATTATACAAAAAAGAGGCGACAGCATTTGCGGATTACTATGACAATATTCATCAGGCGCTTGTCAATCTGCTGTATGACGGAAAATGCGGGGAGTATGCTGAAGAAATATCCAAAATAAAAGAACAGGCGGAAAAAATCGGTGCGGCTGAGGTGGCAGTGTTGGCGGATATGCAAATCACATGGGCGCAGAATCAGGATGTACAGGCGATGGAAAACGGCTGGCGTGAATTTACGCTGGCATGGGAGCATGCAATTAAAGGCGTTCGTGCGTGGCTTGGTTTGAGAGATACATTTACAAATGTGACAGAGGTTCTGACCGTACAGACAAACGGAATCGAACTGTCTGATTCGGAATTGGAAAGCAGACTCAGGGATATATTGGAGGATTTGAATATAGAACATGTTCCGGAGGCAAAACAGAAGCTTGCAGAGCTGAAACAGTATGAACTGGCGGAGGAAGTGCGGGTATTTGTAGAGATTACAGATGTTTCTCTTAAGACGGGGGACGTTGAAAAGGCGCGTTCCATGATTCAGAAGATTATGTAATATACATAATTGCCGTAATTTACACGACTTCTATAACGACGGGAGCGAAAGGACAGAAAGTGGGAATACTTCTGTTCTTTTCTTCATATATTAAACTGACGTATAAGAATGGTTTTAAGATTATGCAATCACTTCAAACATTTCCACAATTGGGAAGAAATGGTATTCGTATCCTGAAGACTATTATAGTTATTATGCTGTTGTTTGCAATCGGCGTATGTATATTTGACAACTGTGATGCTGTTATGGCTCTCGCAGGGGAACATTATGAGGATACACTGCCTATTTATTCGGTTGAAACAGAGGATAAGGTTGTGAGTATCACTTTTGATGCTGCGTGGGGAGAGGAGGATTTGGATGATATCCTTACTATTTTGGAGGCGCATAATTGTAAAGCAACCTTTTTTGTGACAGGGGATTGGGCAACCCGCTATCCTGATGCAATACAAAAAATATGGAAGTCAGGACATGACCTTGGAAATCATGGAGCAAATCATAAGCATATGACGCAGCTGTCAAGAGAGGAAATGCTTGAGGAGATAGAAGGCTGTCATACGATTATCAAGACGATGACCGGTGTGGATATGAATTTATTCCGGGCACCCTATGGGGATTATGACGGCAGTGTCATTCTTGCCGCAAAATCTGAGGAATATTACACGGTTCAATGGGATGTTGACAGTCTTGACTGGAAGGATTACGGGGTGGAATCAATTATAGATAAGGTCTGTAATCATAAGGATTTAAAGAATGGTTCGATTATATTGCTGCACAATGGTTCAAAGTACACGTGTGCAGCGCTGGATCAGCTGTTGACGGGACTGGAGGCACAGGGGTACACATTTGTGCCTGTGAGTCAGTTGATTTATACGGAAAATTACAGTATTGACCATACAGGCAGGCAGTATCAGTGACAATGAAATATATCTTTTACTTTATAAAAATTTTTTTCAATAAAAAGTATAATCTCTTTCGTATAATATATAACGAAAATAAAATCAGAAAAGGGGAATGCATATGCTTAGAAAAATACAAAAGAAACAAATCGGGTTATGTGCTCTTATTATAGGCGTGTCGGCAGTATTCTGCGGATGCGGGAAAAAGGATGTCAAACAGGATGTGAAGGAGCCGGAGTATAGCGGCGTCGAGGCTGTCAGTCTGACAGCTGATGTAGAGGCAGAGCAGGTGGAAGAAAAGGAACCGGATGAGAAGTTTATTTTATCGGCAGCAGATTTTTCTATTGAGCTTTTTAAAAACAGTGTGAATGATGCTGTAAGGAATGGTCAGAATGTTCTTATATCACCGGAATCTGTTTTGACTGCACTTGCCATGACCGCGAATGGTGCAGCGGGGGATACGCTGGCTGATATGGAGCAGGTTTTATCGGGAAACAGTGGGATTTCGATAGATGAGCTCAACCAATATATGCCTGGCTATAATGCAAATCTGACGGAATCTGAGGATGTGACATTTCATATAGCAAATTCAATCTGGATACGTGATTCGGATATAATTAATGTAAATCAGGATTTTTTGCAGACAGATAAGAATTACTATGACGCAGATGCTTTTACGAGACCGTTTGATATCTCCACGGTTGATGAAATAAACGGCTGGGTGAATGATAATACAAACGGTATGATAGATATGCTGCTGGAGGAGATTTCCCCGAATACTGTAATGTATTTGATTAATGCGGTTGCATTTGAGGGCGAATGGGAGGCTGTTTACGAGGATTATCAGATTCATGAGGCAGGAGAATTTACCAATGCGTCAGGGACTAAAGAGACTGTCACTATGCTTGACAGTACCGAAAATGTATACATAGAGGACAAGCATGCGACCGGCTTTGTCAAACCATATAATGGCGGACAGTACGCATTTATGGCAATATTGCCGGAGGAGAATATCGCACTTTCGGATTATATTGAGCAGATGAATGGTTCGGATTTTATTTCCATGTATAACAATAGATCCTATGAGGAGGTGATTGTAAAACTGCCGGAATTTACATATGAATATGAAGAGGAACTGAGCGATACGCTGATTGGCATGGGTATGGGCAGTGCTTTTGAAAAGAATGCCGATTTTTCGCGTATGGCTGAGACAGATACGGGAATGTTGTTTATCGGTAAAATCCTGCATAAGACATTTATTGAGGTGGACAGAGAGGGAACAAGGGCGGCTGCAGTGACCTCCATTGAAATGAATGGTGATTCGGTTTCTATTGATGAGGAACCGCCAAAGACAGTGTTTTTAGACAGACCTTTTGTATATGCAATCATTGATACGGATACCGGACTTCCCGTGTTCATTGGTGCAGTTAATTCTGTCGAAAAATAAATGCTCCAATATGTATGTGTCTGTTGATTTTATTGCCGGAAAAAGCTATACTGATTATATATAAAATTATGAGAGGCACAGCGTATGAGAAAAATCATCAATACATTTAAATATGGTTCAGCGCAGGTAAAGTGCGTATTGGTGCTCTGTCTGCTTTCCGGAGCGGCCACAGTGGGACTGGCTGTGTCTGCGTTGGTTTTTCGTCAGATGCTCCTCTTTTTTGGCATGGTAATCGGAGTGTTTGTTACGCTTTCCCTTATTCAGACATTTCAGATTCATGAGGGGGATATACCGGAGGAGGCCGCTGCAAAGAAAGACAAGATAAAGAAAGACAAGATAAAGAAAGACAAGATAAAGAAAGACAAAATAAAGAAAGACAAAATAAAGAAAGTTAAGATAAAAAAAGAAAGGAAAAAAGCAGAGGATGAAACAGTATCAGGTGAAACCGTGCCGGACGAAAGCATACTAAATAATACTGCACAGAGGAAATCAATATCGGATGAAATTCCGCCTCAGGAAATGCCGCAGGCAGCAGAACAGCAGGAACAGGAAGAAAGTCCCGTGATTGAGCCGGCATCTGAGGAGGTACTGGAAACCTATAACACATATAAAATAAAAAAGACATTCCGAAAATATAAGATAAAAAGAGACCATCGGATGGTGATGGTAGACCATTGCGAGAAACTGAATATTTTCCAGACACCGGCATATGTATGGGTGTATGATAAGGAATTTCATATCCTGTTAATTGAAAAGGAGCCGAGACATTTAACGATTCCACTGTATAAGCTCAGAGAGATTTCATATTTGAAGAAGCAGCCTGCCAATGCGGACATGGATTATGCAGCATTTCGCGGAAACAGTATGATGGCACAGATGTTTAAACCATATTTGCCGGATTACACGCACAGCACGGTTGTGGATGATTTATCGGCGTATAAGAATCTGTATGGAATCGGACCGGACATCTATTTTACGAATCGTTCCGCAGCAAGTTTGTTTGATTTGTTAGGAACCGATTTCAGGGTTGACGATAAGGTAACCATGTCAACCAAGGTGAATATATTTTTTAAGGAGGCGTATAAGTCCAATATTCTTCTTCGGGATAATGTAATCGATGCAAACGGATATGCGGACAGAATTTCAAATACGCTGGATTCCATGGCACGGTCTGCAATCAGCTATGCTGAGTTCAAGGACACGCTGGATCTGATGATAAAAAATAAATTAATAACACAGGAATTCGCCATGTACTACATGGGAGTTCGGGATAAAATCTCCCGTTAATGCACATACTGAGGTCACAGCAGCTTCATCGTCACAGAATAGCTTTCTCATGACGGACGGCTGTACAGTATGAATTAACGGGAGACTTTTTTATGAAGATTGCATTTTATGATACAAAGCCATATGATAAGATATGGTTTGAGCCGATTGCGAAGGAAAAAGGGTTTGAGATCATATTTCTGGAGGAAAAGCTGAATGATAAAACGGCAGTTCTTGCAAAGGGCTGTGACGCGGTATGTATTTTTGTCAATGATGACGCGGGTAAAAAAGCAATTCATACATTGAAAGAGATCGGCGTGCGTGCAATTTTGCTGCGGTGTGCCGGCTTTAACAATGTGGATTTGAAGCTCACTCAGGAGGAAGATATCACAGTGCTGAGGGTACCGAGTTATTCCCCCAGATCAGTTGCTGAGTACGCGCTGGGTATCTTACTTACCGTAAATCGTAAGATACACAGAGCTTATGTCAGAACAAGAGATTTTAATTATAGTATCAACGGACTTATGGGGATGGATCTCGTAAACAGGACGATAGGTATTATCGGAACAGGTAAGATAGGTCAGGCAATGCTGTCCGTGATTCGTGGCCTGGATATGCGTGTACTTCTGTATGATCCGTTTCCGCTCAAGGAAATAGAGGAAAAGACGCCGCTTGCGGTGGAGCGGTTCGGGTGGAATCTTGAGTATGTCAGTCTGGATACCATTTTCCGTGAATCGGATATCATCAGTCTGCATTGTCCGCTTACGAAGGATACCCACCATATCATCGATAAAAAAAGTATTAATAAAATGAAGGATGGAGTGATATTAATCAATACCTCAAGAGGCGGACTCGTCGATACGCAGGATTTACTGGCAGCTCTGGCTGAAGGAAAATTCGGCGGAGTCGGACTTGATGTATATGAGGAGGAAGATGAATATTTCTTTGAGGACAAATCCGACGAAAATATTTCCGACGCGGATTTGGTCCGTCTGACATCTTACAGAAACGTGATTCTGACCTCACATCAGGCGTTCTTCACGCAAGAGGCTATGCGGTCTATCGCGCAGATTACACTTGATAATGCGGAGCATTTTGAAAAAGGAGAAAATTTAAAAAATATAGTATTGCCATAATATGTCTTTATATTATTAAGAAAAAACAGCGATTTTTATGTTTGCCTTTTCCACTAAAGTGAGTTATTTTAAATACGAGGTTCAGAAAATTAAAAAAATTAAGGAAAAGGAGAATATAAGTATGGAAGTTACGGCAGAAGCACTCGGCGAACGTTCATTTAGTGAGGCAATCATGAGAGCACGTTTGCCAAAGGCAGTTTTTAAAGAGTTAAAGAAAACAATTGATTTTGGAGCTCCACTTGATACGGCAATTGCTGATTCAGTTGCGATAGCCATGAGAGAGTGGGCAAAGGAGCTTGGTGCAACGCATTACACCCACTGGTTCCATCCACTGACCAATCTGACGGCGGAGAAGCATGATTCTTTTATGGATCCTGTCGGAGACGGTACTTTTATCACTGAGTTTACCGGAAAGGAACTGATTAAGGCAGAGCCGGATGGTTCTTCTTTCCCTTCAGGTGGAATCAGAGATACCTGCGCAGCAAGAGGTTATACGGTTTGGGACTGTACATCACCGGCTTTTGTCAAGGAAATTCCTGACGGATGCAAGGTTCTCTGTATTCCTACTATTTTTGTATCATACACCGGAGAATCCCTTGACCATAAGACACCGCTCCTTCGTTCTATGGATGCAGTGAGCAAGCAGGCACTCAGGATTTTAAAGCTGTTTGGAAAGACACCTATCAAGGTTACTGCATCGGTCGGACCTGAGCAGGAATATTTTCTGATTGACAAGGAAAAATTCAATCAGCGCCTTGATTTGAAATTAACGGGACGTACGCTTTTCGGAGCGCCGTCACCAAAGGGACAGGAGCTTGCTGACCAGTACTTTGGCGTAATCAAGGATAAGGTATCTCATTTCATGAAGGAGCTTAATAAGGATTTGTGGGAGTACGGCATACCGGCTAAGACGCAGCATAATGAGGTTGCTCCTGCACAGCATGAGATTGCACCTATATACGGAACAACGAATGTTGCAAATGACCAGAATCAGCTTCTCATGGAGACATTGAAGAAGGTTGCGGATAGAACAGGATTTGCGTGCCTGATTCATGAAAAGCCATTTGCAGGAGTGAACGGTTCAGGTAAGCACAATAACTGGTCTATCTCGACATCGGATGGTGAGAACCTGATTGATCCGGGTAAGGAGCCTGAGAAAAATTTACAGTTCCAGATATTCCTCGCAGCAATTCTTGAGGCTGTTGATAATCATGCGGAGATACTCAGATTATCTGCATCTTCAGCCGGAAATGATCACAGACTAGGTGCAAATGAGGCTCCGCCGGCTATCATTTCCGCATATCTTGGAGACCAGCTTGGAGATTTGGTTGACCAAATAATCAAGAATGGTGAGGCTACAAGCAGTATCAAGGGCAAGGTATATAATTCGGGCTGTTCTGTTATCCCTGAGTTTAAGATGGATGCTACAGACAGAAACAGGACATCGCCATTTGCATTTACGGGTAATAAGTTTGAGTTCAGAATGGTTGGTTCGACACAGTCAATCAGTCAGCCTATGATGACATTAAATACGATTGTTGCGGACACACTTTGCAATTTTGCAGACATTCTTGAAAAGGCAGATGATTTTGAGACAGCAGCCAAAAAGCTTGTTGCAGATAAGCTGAGAGAGCATCAGAGAATTATCTTCAATGGCAATGGCTATTCACAGGAGTGGGTTGATGAGGCGGCCAGAAGAGGTCTTCCGAACATTCCCTGTATGGTTGACGCTGTCAAATATCTTATAGAGGATGATACAGTTGCTATGTTTGAGAAGCATGGCATCATGTCCAGAAGAGAGCTTGAGGCAAGAGCAACTGTTATGTATGAGAATTATGCAAAGGCAATCAATATTGAGGCTTTGACTATGATTGAGATGTCAAAGAAGCAGATTATACCGGCAGTTATGAAGTATGAGGGCAAGCTTGCTGCGGGCATCAGAGATTTGAAGGAGCTCGGTGTACCGGCTACGGCACAGCTTGAGATTGTAAACGCAATCGATGCAAAGCTTGCTGAGCTTAAGGCTGCAACAGCTGAGCTTGAGAATATTACAGCAAAGGCTGCTGAGAAGGAGGACGACGTACATGCATGGGCAAAATATTACCATGATGTTGTATTTGCTTATTTTGACACAGTGAGAAAACCTGCTGATGAGCTCGAGAAGATGGTTGACGCAGAGGCTTGGCCTTTTCCGACATATGAAGAGCTGTTATTCGAGCAGTAAAATATACTGCATTACTTACGTTATAAACTAGTTTATAAATTTCCCCCTGAACCGCTGCGAATTATCTGCAGCGGTTCTTTTTTGTGCAAAAATATTTTTGATTGAAAGAAATGCCGGAAAAGGATAAACTATGAGAAAAGGGATATGATAATAAGAATGAATCAGCTTGTGAGAGATTGGAGGCAAAAAATATGCCGGAAGAAAATCATATATATGTGGCGATTGATCTGAAATCATTTTATGCCTCTGTGGAATGTGTGGAGCGTGGACTTGATCCGCTTACAGCGAATCTTGTGGTGGCTGATGTAAGCAGGACGGAGAAAACAATCTGTCTGGCGGTATCACCCTCGTTAAAGGCATATGGAATACCGGGACGGCCAAGGCTGTTTGAGGTTGTACAGAAAGCCAAGGCGCATTCACTGTCCTACATTACTGCGCCGCCCAGAATGGCGCTTTATATGGATTACAGTGCGAGAATTTATAAGATTTATCTGAAATACATTGCACCGGAGGATATACATGTATATTCTGTTGACGAGGTGTTTATGGATGTCACACACTATTTAAAAACCTATAATATGAGTGCCCGCGAGCTGACACAGAGGATGATACAGGATGTGCTTGAAACGACAGGTATCACGGCGACTGCAGGGATAGGAACAAATCTTTATTTATGTAAGGTCGCCATGGATATTGTGGCAAAGCATACGGAGCCTGATAAAAACGGAGTGCGGATTGCTGAGCTTGATGAAATGTCGTATCGCCGGCTTTTGTGGAATCACCGTCCGCTGACGGACTTTTGGAGAGTAGGAAAGGGGTACGCAGGAAAGCTGGAGGAAAATGGCCTGTATACCATGGGTGATGTGGCAAGATGCTCCGTCGGTTCACCTGATTCTTTCCATAATGAAGATTTATTATATAAATTATTCGGCATCAATGCCGAGCTTTTGATTGACCATGCATGGGGCTGGGAGCCGTGTACGATTGCGGATGTGAAGGCGTATAAGCCGGAGACGAACAGTATAAGCTCAGGGCAGGTGCTGCAATGCCCTTATGAGTATGACAAAGCCCGGCTTGTTGTTCATGAGATGGTGGATATGCTTGCTCTGGATCTGTTGGATAAAAGGATGGTCACAGATCAGATTGTTCTGACTGTGGGATATGATATTGAGAATATGATAAATCCGGAAATCAGGGGAAAATATAAGGGAGAAGTGAGCTTAGATGCATATGGAAGACGGGTGCCGAAGCATGCACATGGTACGGCAAATCTGGGGCGAAGGACATCCTCCTCAAGATTGATGATAGAAGCTGCACTGGAGCTGTTTGACAGGATTGTGGACAGAAATCTTTTGGTCAGAAGAGTGACAGTGGCGGCAAACCGCGTGGTGGATGAGAATACGGCTGATGAAGGCGAGACGTATGAGCAGTTGGATTTGTTTACGGATTACAGCGCGCTTGAAAGGAAGCGGGAAGAAGAAAAGCAGCAGCTTGCACGGGAGAGGAGGATGCAGGAGGCTGTTTTAAGTATCAAGAAGAAATACGGAAAGAATGCTGTCCTCAAGGGAATGAATCTCGAGGAGGGAGCAACTGCTGCGAAGAGAAATGCTCAGATTGGCGGGCATAAGGCATAGGAGGGAACGGGTATGAATGATACAGTTTGCTATGATGATATTATACAGATGCCGCATCACAGGTCTGAGGTGCATCCGCATATGTCCATGTATGACCGTGCTGCACAGTTTTCTCCGTTTGCGGCGCTGACCGGACATGCGGCGGCGCTCACGGAGACAGAACGGCTGACCGACACGAGGATAGAGCTGGATGAGAATGCGAAAGAGGAGCTGGATATGTGCCTGCAGCAAATACAGGCAAAGCTTGACGAGCATCCGATGGTTTCCGTGTCATATTTTGAGCCGGATGAAAGAAAGGAAGGCGGGGCATATCTCACGACAGAGGGCGCGGTAAAATGTATAGACAGATATGAGCGTACTATAGTTTTTAATGATGGCAGGATACTTGACATCGACAAAATTATAGAGTGTAATATAAAACAGGATGTCAAATATATTTGAAAGGAAAAACGATTATGCATATTTCATTTGAGGTATTTCCTCCTAAGAAGGACGGCAATTTTGGGACAGCGTTTGAGGTTGTTCGAAAGCTCTCCGCGGTGAAACCGGAGTTTATCAGTGTTACATATGGTGCAGGGGGAAGCAAATCCGGAAAGACCTTGGAGATTGCTTCGCATATTCAGAAAAATTGTGATACAATAGCTGTTGCGCATCTTACCTGTGTGGGCAGCAGGCGGGAAGATATTATGGCAAGATGCAGAGAATTTGAGGAAAATCAAATCAGGTATGTTTTGGCTTTAAGAGGTGACCGCCCAAGGGATATGAGCGATGAGCAGTATAACGGCAGAGAGTTTATACATGCGACGGACATGATACAGTTTATCAGGGAGAACAGCAGGCTGCATGTCATGGCAGCCTGCTATCCTGAAAAGCATTTTGAGGCTGCGGATTTTGAAAGGGACTTGCAATATATGAAGCTGAAACAGGACCTTGGTGTCGAAAGCTTTATCAGTCAGTTGTTTTTTGATAATCAATGCTTTTTCCGTTTCAGGGACAAGACGGCTGCATATGGGATTGAAAAGCCGATTCATGCGGGAATCATGCCGATTGTATCGGCAAATCAGATTGGAACCTCCGTCTCA
This sequence comes from uncultured Bacteroides sp., assembly GCA_964405715.1. Classification (GTDB taxonomy): domain Bacteria; phylum Bacillota; class Clostridia; order Lachnospirales; family Lachnospiraceae; genus Coprococcus_C. Next base: position 42,422 of record CAYOOW010000006.1, on the reverse strand, counting down.
CTGTCCGGTTCATCCGTACCGAAAGGTCTGGCTGATATGATAGCCCGATACGGGGACAATGCAGAGGATATGTATAAGGCGGGCGTTGATTATGCTGTTAATCAGATTTCGGGATTGAAGGAACAGGGCGTGGAGTATATACATATTTATACTATGAATAAGGCGGAGGTTGCACTTGAGATTGTGAAAAATATTTAAAGAACGTGCGGAGGAATGATTTTGAAGAATTTATATATAGCGGAAAAGCCGAGTGTTGCCCGGGAATTCGCAAAAGCGCTGGGGGTGAAGGGCGCGGATGGTGCAGGGGGAAAAGACGGATTTATTGAGACTGCGGATTCCGTCATAACATGGTGCGTCGGACATCTGGTTACCATGAGCTATCCGGATGCCTATGATCCGGCGTTGAAGAAATGGAGTATGGCGACAATTCCGTTTGTACCGACTGAATACAAATATGAAATTATAGATGCGGCGAGTCGGCAGTTTAATGTAGTAAAAAGGCTTCTGAATCGGGATGACGTGGGGCGTATTTATGTTTGCACCGACTCAGGACGAGAGGGAGAATACATATACAGGCTGGTGGACCGGATGGCGGGTGTGAGCGCAGATAAGGAAAAACGCAGAGTGTGGATAGACTCTCAGACTGAGGAGGAGATTTTGCGCGGAATCCGTGAGGCAAAGGAATTGTCGGAGTATGATACCCTCAGTGATTCGGCTTATCTGCGTGCGCAGGAGGATTATCTGATGGGTATTAATTTTTCCAGAGCGCTCACATTAAAGTACAGCCAGACGGTAAAAAATTATCTGAAAACGGATAAATGTGTGATTGCCGTGGGACGCGTCATGACCTGTGTACTCGGAATGATTGTCAAAAGGGAGCGGGAGATACGGGAATTTGTTCCGACACCATTTTACCGGGTGGTTGCCGCACTCGGCGGTTTTAAAGCGGAATGGAAGGCAGTGGATGCGTCGGCATATTATGAATCGCCCTTGCTCTACAAGGAGAACGGATTTAAGAAAGAGGAGTCGGCAAAGAAGCTGATTGGGGAATTGTCGGTACCTGAGCCTGTCTGTCTGACCGTGGCAAAGGTGGAGAAAAAGACAGAGAAAAAGGCACCGCCGATGCTTTACAATCTGGCGGAGCTGCAAAACGACTGCTCCCGCATGTTTAAAATAAGTCCGACAGATACGCTCCGTATCGTGCAGGAGCTGTATGAGAAGAAGCTTGTCACCTATCCGAGAACGGACGCAAGGGTTTTGTCCTCTGCCGTGGCAAAGGAAATCGGTAATAATATAGGAGGATTAAGAAAATATCCTGCATTGGCGTCATTTGCGGAGAATATCATGAATCAGGGAGGCTATAAGGGGATTGCAAAGTCGAAGTATGTAAATGACAAGCAGATTACCGACCACTACGCAATTATCCCGACAGGTCAGGGCTTTGGCGCACTCAATTCCGTATCGGACACGGCAAAACGTGTATATGATATTATTGCAAGACGGTTTTTGAGTATATTTTATCCTGCGGCAGAGTATGAGAAGGTTTCTTTGACGCTCACACGCGGCATCACAGCCAGTGCTGACGGGCAGATGGAGGAAAAGGAGGGCAAAGAGCATTTTTATGCAAGCTTTAAGAGACTGAAGAAACCGGGATATCTGCAGATAGCCGGAATACCGGCGGCAGATAAAAAGGGTGATGATGAAAAGCTCACACCTGAGATGCTCGAGGAGCTGAGTAACTTGAAAAAGGGAGATGCCATTCCGGTTGATTCTCTGGAAATAAAGGAGGGAGAGACAACCCCGCCTAAGCGGTATTCGTCCGGTACGTTGATTCTTGCGATGGAAAACGCGGGACAGCTGATAGAGGATGAGGAGCTCAGAAGCCGGATTAAGGGAAGCGGAATCGGTACCAGTGCAACAAGAGACAGTATCATCACAAAGCTGGTAACCAATAAATATATCAGCCTGAATAAGAAGACGCAGATTGTAACGCCAACCTTTTTGGGGGAGATTATCTATGATGTAGTGTATTATTCCATCAACAGCCTGCTGCGGGCAGAGATGACAGCCAGCTGGGAAAAAGGTCTTGCAGGTGTGGCGGAGGGTACCATATCAAAGGAAGAATACACCGAGAAGATGAACAATTTTGTCATTCATAATACGGAGATTGTCAAGCATCTTGATAATCAGTACAAGATTACATACATATTTGACCGAACAAAGCCCTATTATCAGAAACAAAATAGTGAGAAAAAATGAAAGAAAGGAGAGGCAGTAAAGCCTGAATAAGATTATGGAAACAGTAAATGAGGTCAGTATTGGCAGCTTATATGATTTGGAGCATACGATGGCGAGGCCGTTACTTGAGAAATTGACATACCCTTGGGAGGCATTGCCGGGGATAAAGGATTTTATTTTGGAGCTCGGAGCGAGGCTTGACAAAGATGCGTACGAAGAGGTATCTGAGCATGTCTGGATACACAAGTCGGCCAATGTATTTCCGTCTGCCTATATTGCGGGTCCTGCTATTATCGGCCCTGACACAGAGGTCAGACAGTGCGCATTTATCCGTGGTAATGCCTTGGTCGGAGCAGGCTGTGTGGTCGGCAATTCGACAGAATTAAAGAACGTAATTATATTTGACAATGTGCAGGTGCCGCACTACAACTATGTGGGGGATTCCGTTCTCGGATATAAGTCGCATATGGGGGCAGGCTCTATCACCTCGAATGTGAAGAGTGATAAGACACTTGTACATGTAAAAGGTAATGGTTCTGCAGGCGGCGGGTCCTTTGATATCGAGACCGGATTAAAGAAGTTCGGAGCAATGCTCGGCGACCATGTTGAGGTGGGGTGCAATTCTGTCCTCAATCCGGGAACCGTTATTGGACGGAATACCAATATCTATCCGTTGTCACCGGTCAGAGGTTATGTACCTGCGGACAGCATATATAAAACCGGAGGCATCATAGCCGCAAAACAGTAGTATAACAGGCACACCCCCAAAAAATATTCACGGGGCTGCCGCGGCTATGCTATCACATATATAGTACGGAAAACCATTTGTGAACGCCGGTACTTAGCGATGGATTGAACACTTGGCGAGGTACTTTCGAGCCTAGTGTGAAACCATACACCGCAGGTGTTGGCAGAGCTTAGTACCGTTGCGTGAGCAACTGAGCGAAAGCGTGTTTTCCGTACTATATATGTGATAGCATAGCCGCGGCAGCCCCGTGAATATTTTGGGGTGTGCAGCAAATGTGTTATTTTATGATGGCAGGTTCAATTGCCTGTTTGACCGCCTCCATAATGATGATGGTGGTGTACTGGTTATCCTTGGAGTAGGTGATTTCATCCATGCCGGACACAACCGGAATCTGGTTGTTGATTTCGTCCAGAGAAGGCTGAATCAGCGGGTACATTGCGGTTACGGCATCATCAAGGTTGGCTATGTCAACATGAGATACGGTATTTTCGTCTACGGTTACGGTCACCTGCAGCTGAGAACCTCCCAGATTCAGTTCGGATGTATATACACCGGGTTTATATGTAGTGATGGTTTCAGTGCTTTCCTCAACCTGTTCCTGTGTCTGTGATGAGGAGATTGTGTCCTTCTTGTCGGAATCGGTTTTGGAATCTCCGGAAAACATGTAAACCAGCAGGAGAATCAACAGGATTCCCAATACAATGAATATGCCGGTATATATCAGTTCTTTTGATTTTAATACAATGATTTTGGTATTGGAAGACATATAAAAACTCCTCACTTAGATTATTATAAATATATTCCGGTAAAGGAGCTTTTATAACCGATTCCATAAATTTATGCAGGGCATTTACAGCTTTGCATATCCGAAGCTGTTTACTATAGCGTCAATCTGCTGACCTGCCTTGCACATAGGACATTCGGCGGCAGAATATGTTGCATAATTCGGAATATCGTCAGTCGTAAATATGCTGTTGACGCGCTGACCGTGTATTTCCTGTGCAGCTGAGAAGATAGAGGAAACACCGGCAATCATTCCGCCATAGTACTCGATGCATTCCAATGCAGTACGGACAGTTTTCCCTGTCGTTGCGGTTGCAAGCAATACAAGAATGTTTTTGTTTTTTATCATCGGAAGAAAGTTGTCACGGAACATCAGCTGCCCCATGGCGTTTTGCTCGGGAGTGATGATATAAACGGTGTTGTGCAGATTGGCTGACAGGATTCCTGCGCTTGTAAGCTCATCCGCGAGATAGGCGCCGATAATATCCGTACCGTCAAGACAGATGATGGTATCGATGATTGTGGTTGCGACATACTCCTGAACCAAAGCCTTTGCCACTGCCTTTGCTTCATTTCTTCTCGCTTTTAAGCTGGTCATATCAATATAATAATTAATATGCGATGATGAGGTGGCAAAATGCCCGGGCGCTGCTTTAAGCGATATCAAATTGTTGTATTGTGAATTAACCTTGAAAGAATTGGTATTTTCCATAGCTACCTCCTTATAAACCCTAAGTCAAGCAATTGTGAAGCCTGTCTTATATGTATGATATGCGTATTCCCTGCTTCATTATACATTTTATAAAATCGTATGGCAAGTAATATTCATGATTTATCAATTGATGCTGCCTGTATCCGGGGGGAAAAATCACAAAATATTCACACATAAGGCGCTGGCGTATGCTTGACATAATAAAATATAGGAGTTATATTACAAATAGAACAGAGAAGGAGTTGCAAATTTAATTCCAAACATCCCTGTCCGGAAACCCGTTGTTATCTGCCCGAAAGGGCGTACAGACTTAACATACCTCTTAAAAGAAGGCTGCTAAGTATCAGATTTTGGAGGAAAAGGTAAATGAATACTTTAAAAGCTGAAAAAAGAAACATGGCTGTAAAGGCAAGGAAGCTTAGAAGAGAGGGATACGTCGTAGGCAACGTATTCGGAAAAGAGTTAAAGGATTCCATCCCGATAATGATGAATAAAAGGGACGTGGATAAGCTCTTGAAAACAGACCATAAGGGAAGTCAGATTATGCTGGAAATTGACGGACAGCCTTATGATGTTCTGATTAAGAGTGTGGATTTCAATGCAATGGCAGGCAGAATTGATTCAATTGAATTTCAGGCTCTGGTAAGCGATGAGATGGTACATTCTGTTGCTGAAGTTGTTTTGGTAAACCATGATAAGGTGTCGGCCGGTGTTGTGCAGATTGAACTTCCCGAGATATCCTATAAGGCGCTTCCGGCGGCATTGGTAGACCATGTTCAGGTAGATGTGGGCAATCTGAGAGTTGGAGACGCCATACGCGTAAAGGATTTGGATATTTCAGCTAATGCGGATATTTCGATCAAAAATGATCCGGAGGCGGTTGTCGTTGCCGTGACAGCAGTTCACAATGCAGCAGTTCCGGAACCGGAGACAGCGGGCGGGACAGAAGAATAGGATTTGAATTATCTTGTATTCTAATAAACAGCGTATCCTTTTTATCCGAAAGGGGAGAAGGGGTACGCTGTTTTTATGTTAAATTCTGAATAGAATTCAGGTAAATCAATTTCAAATGCACGAATGGTTGAAATGAAGATATTTAATCGGTATAATATGATACAGGGAGGCAAAGGCTATGGCATTACAATTTATTCTCGGGCCCTCAGGAGCCGGGAAGTCGCAATATATATACAATAAAATCATTCAGGATTCGCTTGAAAATCCCATGGTAAACTATATTCTTCTGGTGCCGGAGCAATACTCCATGGCGCTGCAGAGGAAAATGGTCAGGCTGCATCCGAACGGCGGAACCATGAATATAGATGTGATAGGCTTTAACAGGCTTGCTTACAGGGTGTTTGATGAGCTGAACGTGAAACCGGAGAAGGTGCTTGAGGATTTCGGAAAAACCATGCTGATTCGTCAGGTGGCAGGTGCGGTGAAGGAACAGCTGACCGTATATGGGGGCTGCCTTGATAAGCCGGGTTTTATAGATGAGGTCAAGTCTCTGATGTCGGAGATGTACCAGTATGATATATCGAGAGACAGATTGAAGCAGGTGATAGCGACGCTTTCCGAGACGGGGGATAACGCTCTGCTTTTGCGTAAGCTTCGCGATATGCTGACCATATTTGAGGCGTTTGACAGAAAAACAGCCGATTCTTACATCGTGGCGGAGCAGCTGACAGAGCTGCTTGCCTCCTATGTGGGGAAGTCTGCACTTATCAAAAACAGTGTAATTGTCATGGATGGATTTACGGGCTTCACGCCGATACAGCTCGTTTTAATCAGGCAGCTTATGTGCTGTGCGCGGGACATGAAGCTTGTACTTACTATAGATGCAAAAGCTTATCGTAAGAGAAAGCTTGCGGAACATGAGCTTTTTTATCTGACACGCCGGACACAGGATGCATTGCTTCGTACCGCGGATATGCTGCATGTTCCTGTGGAGGAGGATATTTTTATCGGTGAGACGGGCACGGCAAGATGGAACACGAACAGGGATATCAGACATCCGTTGTGGCATCTGGAACGGAATCTGTTCCGTTATCCGTATGAAAAGTATGGGCATGGCTGCGGAAAAGCCATTCGTATCATGGAATATGATACACCGCGCAGAGAGCTTATGGGAATTGCCGCGGATATCAGAGGACTGGTAATGCACGAGGGCTATCGGTACAGAGATATTGCCGTGATAAGCGGAAATCTGGAGGGGACAATGGAGTATGTGGAGCAGCTGTTTCCGCTGCATGATATTCCGTACTTCCTTGATTACAGTCAGCCGGTAAAAAATAATCCGTATGTCGATGCAATCGGGCATGCATTAATGCTGGTTGCGAATAACTTCTCCTATGACAGTATGTTCGCTTTCCTGAAATCCGGTGTCGTGGAGGATTTAGGACAGGATGAGATAGATACAATTGAGAATTATTGCCTTGCGCACGGAATCAGGGGCGTGTCATGGTGGGAAAAAAGCTTTGATGATACAGTTGAGGATACCAGAACATATGTCATGGATATTCTGCGCCCCTTTTACGAGCGGATAAGCGGAGCACATGTACAGATTAAAACCTATATTGCCGCGATTCGGGAGCTGATGGAGAAGCTCCATTATAAGACGCGCATGACAGAGCCGAAGGGCTTGTATGAGAAGCTGTGTGAGGTTCTTGATAAGATGGCTGAGATTATGCCGGAGGAAGAGGTGGAGATTGGCGAGTTCAATGAACTGATAGACCTTGGCTTAAAGGATTTGTCGCTTGGCAGAATCCCGAATACGCTTGATGTGGTGATTGTGGGCGATATTACCAGGACGAGACTGGATGAGGTTAAGGTTCTGTATATGATTGGCGTCAATGATGGAATTATCCCGAAAAAAGGGACGCCCGCGCAGATTATAAGCGACAGGGAGAAGGAAAAACTGGCAGGGCTTGACATGGAGCTTGCACCGACTGAGAAGATGAATTCTTATGTGGAGCAGTTTTATCTGTATCAGAATATGACGAAACCGCAGGACATGCTTTGCCTGTCCTATACAAGCTTAAGCTGCAATAATGAGCCAATGAGACCATCCTATATCATAGGCAGAGTGCGAAATATATTTCCGGAAATGCGGATTTTGCAGGAAAATGAGATGCCTGAAATTGACACGTATGCAGCGGGGGTGGAGCCGTTGGTTCGCGGAATCAGAGCTTTGAAGGATGGAAATACGGAAGATATGGAGGAAACCCTGCAGCTGTATCGTCTTTATATGGAACAAGGGGAACAGTCGGTACTGTCAAAAATACAGGATGCCATGTGCTATCACAATATTCCGGAACATCTGTCCGCGGCGGTGGCGGATTTGCTTCACATAAAGCTGATGTCCCAATCCGTTTCGAGACTGGAGCGTTTTTCAAGCTGCGCCTACGCTTATTTTCTTCAGTATACGATAGGACTTCGCGAGCGTGAGATAAGAGAGATTGATAACAGGAATATCGGAAATATACTGCACAGTGCTATGGAACGGCTGTACCGTCATGTGCATGATAACCGGGAAAATGACTGGAACAGTATATCTGCCAAGGAGCGGGATGAGTTGGTGACCGGATTTGTGGAACAGGCATTTGATGCAGAATATAGCGAACAGGCGTCAGATGACGGGCGGTATGCGTATTTGCGTGATACATTGGTGCGTATCGGGAAGAGAACAGCGGAAATGCTGAGCCATATCGGTGAAAAGGATAATCTGAAACCGGAATATTTTGAGTATAAATTTGCGAACCGGATACCGTATGGCGGGGATGGACAGAGCATGAACCTGCAGGGGATTGTGGATAGGGCAGATTTGTTTTATGACAAAGCTGCAGGACAGATTTCTCTGCGGATTATTGACTATAAATCAGGCAGGCATGACTTTAAAATCAGCGAGCTGTATGAGGGCCTGCAGCTGCAGCTTGCCATATACACCAATATAATGCTGGAGCTGGCAGATAAGCAGTATAACAGAGGAAAACGGCCGGAGGATGCGGATTATGTCAACGTGATACCGGAGGGTATGTATTATTATCAGATGAAGGACCCTTATGTTGACGCGGAGAACTTGGAGGATGCAGAGGAAAGGCGGGAAAAGGAGCTTAGGCTGCGCGGACTGGCAAACAATGCGGAGACAGACTTTGATATGGTGCTTGCGTTTGCCCTGAAAAAGGCGTGCGGCATTGCAGAAAAAATTGCTGCGGGCGAGATTGATAAGCTTCCTGTCGTGAATGAGGGTAAGGCAGCATGTGAGTATTGTGCGTATGCGGATGTATGCCGTTTCGATGACAGGTACGGAGGAAACCGATACCGTTATCCGAAATACAGGGAGAGTGACAAGAAACGTGTATATGAGGAAATCAGGCAGATGATGGGAGGTGAGCCGGATGGCATGGACACAGGAGCAGCAGAGAGTGATTGAGGAGCGGGGCAGCAGTATCCTTGTATCTGCGGCAGCCGGCTCCGGTAAAACCGCTGTTTTGGTGGAGCGCATTTTACGCCGGGTGCTGGATGAGGAGCATCCCTGTGATATAGATGAATTTCTGGTTGTGACATTTACGAATGCTGCCGCTGCACAGATGCGGGATAAGATTGCGGCGCGGCTTGAGCAGGCACTGGAGGAAAAACCGGAGAGCGAGCACCTGATGAGGCAGCTTTTGCTGGTAAACAGGGCAGATATTACAACGATCGACAGCTTCTGCCTGAAGCTTGTGAAGGAGCATTTCAGTCTGCTTAATCTGGATTCGGCATTCAATATAGGAGATCCGGGCATGATAGAGCTTCTGAAAAGCGATGTGCTCGAGGAATTATTTGATGAGAAATTTCAGGCGGAGGACAAAGCGGCGTTTACACGGCTGCTGGATATCTTTTGCACCGGATATGACTATACAAGGTTACAGGATATTATATTGCAGATTTATGATATGGCGTCGTCCTTCCCCGTACCGCTGCAATGGATTGCGGGTGCAAGGGAGGCGCTTTTGACGGATTCCGAACAGGCGCTTGAACAGACAGGTTGGATGAAGCAGATACAGAAGCTGATTCGCATTAAGGCGGGGGAGGCAATGCCGCTTGTTGAGCAGGGGAGGGCTGTGTGCGCTCTGCCGGGCGGTCCGGACAAAAATGCGGCTGTTTCAGAGGAAGATGCGGTTTTGATACAGGGAATACTGGATGCAGAGGATTACCGGGCACTATATACGGCCATGCAGACGCCATGGAAACGTCTTGCGGTATGCCGTGCAGATAAATACGACAAGGTGCTTGTGGAGGAATTTAAGAATATCAGAAACAGCTACAAGGCGATTATAAACAGCGTGAATATATGCGGTTTTTCCCCGGAGGAGGTGCTGGAGCAGATAAAGGAAATGCGGCAATATCTGTTGCCTCTGCTTGACCTTGTGGAGGAATTTACGGTACTGTTTGAGGAAAAGAAAAAAAGCCGCAAGCTGATGGAGTTCTCAGACATAGAGCATATGGCGTATCAGCTTGTATGCGGCGGGTATGATGCAGAGGGAAAAGCTGTTCCGACTGAGGTGGGAAAGGATGTTGCATGCCGCTACCGCGAAATATTTATCGATGAATATCAGGACAGCAATTTCCTGCAGGAGGATATCCTGTGCTCGGTATCGGGTATGTATCGGGGCGACTGCAACATGTTTATGGTGGGAGATGTCAAGCAGAGCATTTACCGTTTCAGGATGGCAAGACCGGATTTGTTCATCGGAAAATATAATCGTTTTACAGACAAGGGGCAGGAAATAAAAATTGAGTTAAAAAATAATTTCAGGTCGCGGGATGTCGTTCTGCGGGCGGTGAACTATTTCTTTTATCAGATTATGGGCGAGGACCTGGGCGGTATACGCTATGACGAGCATGTCGCGCTTGCGCCGGCCAAAGAGTTTCCGGCGGGAGAAAATCTGAATCTGAGTGATACGACGGAGATTATGGTTGCTGACTGCAATACAGAAGCTGCCGGGGAAGAAAATCCCGACAAGCTCGCCGTGGAGGCGGAGATGATTGCCGGAAGGATTCAGGCGCTTGTCGATGCGCAGTCGGGGCTTGATATATTTGATGAGGAGGAACAGTGCTACAGGCGTGCCGAGTATCGCGATATCGTCATTCTTGCACGCAGCGTAAAGGGAATGGGAGAGCCTTTGTACAATACGCTGACAGCACATGGGATTCCTGTATATCTGGATGATCCGAAAGGATATTTTAATGCAGTGGAGATAAAGACGATACTATCCCTGCTTGCGGTGGTTGATAACAGCAGGCAGGATATTCCGCTTGCGGCAGTGCTTTTGTCCCCGATGGCAAACGTGACGGAGAATGAGCTTGCAGTCATATGTGAATATGCGCAAAAGCAGCTGCCTCATACGGTGATGCTCTGCGATAAATGTCTGTGCTATGCCATGGAGCATCAGGATGAAATCAGTGAAAAGCTGAACGCCCTTTTTGATATTGTTGACGAACTGAAACAGAGCAAGACGGTGATGTCGATTTCTTCTTTGATTTGGAAGGCGCTACAGATGACGGGATATTATACTTATGCCATGGCAATGCCGATGGGGGAGAAAAGAAAGGCAAATATCGATATGCTGCTGGAAAAGGCACACAGCTTTGAAAACGGCTGCTATAAAGGACTGTTTCATTTTCTGCGCTATGTGGAAAAGCTGAAGATTAATGAGGTAGATTTCGGCGAGGCACATGTGCTTGGAGACGGGGAGAATGTGGTACGGATTCTCTCCATGCACAAAAGTAAAGGTCTGGAATATCCGATTGTGTTCGTGAGCGGTCTCGGCAGACAGTTTAATCAAAGTGACAGTAAGGACAATCTGATACTGCACAGTGATTATTATCTTGCCTCTATGGTGATGGACAGAGCGCATCGGTTCAGAAAAAAGTCATTTATGAGAGAGTGTTTTCGTCTGCTGATAAAACAGGAAAATATGGCTGAGGAACAGAGAGTCCTTTATGTGGCTATGACGAGGGCAAAGGAAAAGCTGATTCTGACAGGCAGCTTGTCTGATGCAGAGAAGGCGGGGGAGAAGTATAGGGATATTGTCTCCCGTGAAGAAACACTGCTTCCGTATGGGGTTCGCCAGGATGCAAAGAGCTTCCTGCATCTGATTATTGCAGCTATGGCAAGATATGATACACTTGCAAAACGTCTTTGTGCAGAGGATATTATTACATGGCAGACGATTGGCAGTGAGACACTGCATATGCAGGCTGCCCGGCATGCGGTCAATCAGGGATATACAGTGGAAATGATTAAGCGGATGGCGGAGCGGACAAAGAAGGGCGAGGCATATCATCGGTATGAGGATAATTTCTCTTACCGGTATCCGTATCAGATGTTTACCGGTATTCGGAGTAAAATGTCCATATCCGATATCAAAAAAATGAAAGCGTATGACGGGCAGGGCTATGATATAGATTTGGAGTTTGCCGCAAATGATACAGAGGAAAGCGGCAAGGATGCTTTATCCGAGACAAAGCAAACCGGACTTACCGGCTCACAGAGGGGAACGATTGTCCATAAGTTTATGGAGCTTCTTCCGTTTGAGGAGCTGGCTTGTGGGGTGGATTACAGAGAATTTGTCAAGACATTTAAGAAAAAGCTTTCGGAGCAGAATATTTTCGATGAGAGAGAGCTTTCCGCAATCAATGACAGTAAGATATGCGGTATGCTTTGCTCCGGGCTCGGACAGAGGATGATAGCTGCCGCATGTCGCGGTGAATTATATAAGGAACAGCAATTTTCGGTGGGAATAGCTGCTGCTCAGATATACGAAAATTGTAAAGAAGCTCTGCCTGATGCAGATGATGTTGTGATTGTTCAGGGAATCGTGGATGCCTTTTTCTATGAGGAGGGGGCACTTGTCCTGATGGATTACAAGACGGACCGGGCAGATGAGGAAACACTGCTCGGGCGTTACAAGGCACAGCTTGATTACTATGCGGATACCCTGTCAAGACTCACGGGATATCCTGTGAAGGAGAAGCTTATGTATTCTTTTTTCATGAATCGGGAGATAGGATTGAAAAACAGTTGATATTCCCGAAAAGATATATTACAATAAGCGGATGTGCAGGGAGATGTTCTCTGCAGATATTGAATGAATTATAGGAGGCAGATATGGCGAGAACAGGAAATGAAACAGAGGGTGTCACACTGCTTGGAAATCAGAAAGTACAGTATCCTTCTGATTATTCTGCGGATATACTTGAAACTTTTATAAACAAGCATCCGGAAAACGATTATTTTGTAAAATTTAACTGCCCGGAGTTTACCAGCCTGTGTCCGATTACCGGACAGCCGGATTTTGCTACAATATATATATCCTATGTACCGGGAGAACGCATGGTGGAGAGCAAATCGCTCAAGCTTTATTTGTTCAGCTTTCGCAATCATGGAGATTTTCATGAGGATTGTGTCAATATCATCATGAAGGATTTGATAAAGCTGATGGATCCGAAATATATTGAGGTGTGGGGAAAGTTCACGCCGCGAGGCGGAATTTCCATAGATCCGTATTGCAATTACGGAAAGCCGGGTACAAAATGGGAGACGGTTGCATATAACCGTCTGGTTAATCATGATTTATATCCTGAAAAAATTGATAACAGATAAGAAAGAGCATGAGTAAATATGAAAAAGATGAACTTCGAGGAAGCGGCAGAATACATTGAAAATATTCCGATGTTCGGACCTTTGACGGACGGCAGAAATAAATCAGGCAATCCGAATCTCAGGGATGTGTTAGAAAGACTCGGGCACCCTGAACAAAAGGGAAAGGCTGTTCATATAGCCGGAACCAACGGAAAGGGTTCAACCGCACAGCTGGTGGCGGATATATTGTGTGCGAAAGGATACAGGGTGGGCCTGTTCACCTCACCGCATCTGGTACGGATAAATGAGAGAATCAGCATGCAGGAAATTGCTCCCGTTGAAACGGATGCTGCTGAAGGCGGGGAGCTATGCAGGACAGATATCTCGGAAGAGGATTTCGCTGAGTGCTGCATGACAGTAAAGGAAAAGGTGGATGAGGCTGTACGTGACGGCAGGCTGCACCTGTCCTATTTTGAATTTCTGTTTGCGATGGCAGCAGTGTATTATGAGAAAGAAAGACCTGATTATATTGTCTATGAGACGGGATTGGGCGGAAGGCTGGATGCGACAAATGTGCTGTCTCCGGTTATCACTGCTATCACTGCAATCGGTTTGGAGCATACCAGATATCTGGGCAATACAATACGAGATATTGCATGGGAGAAGGCCGGGATTATCAAGGAGGGGACGCCTGTCGTGTATCATACGGGAGAGCCGGAGGCTGACCTTGTGATTGAGGCGCAGGCAGAGCTTTTGCATGCACAAGCAATAAATGTCGCAAAAACAGAATATATAATAAATGAATTCACAGATAAAACCATTGATTTTTCAGTGTATAATCGGTATTATAAATACAATAATCTGATTCTTCCGGCAGGAGGCGCCTCTTATCAGGTGGATAACGCGCTGACGGCAATAGAAATATGCAACACGCTGGCGGGGTACGAGCATGCGATAGGTCAGGAGACACTGCAGCGTGCCTTTGATATGTTTGCATGGCCGGGGCGTATGGAGAAAATTCATCCGAACGTGGTGCTTGACGGTGCGCATAATCCGAATGCGATTGGCAGGTTTATAGAGAGCGTAAATCAGGCATACGGAGACAGAGAGATTAAGCTGTTATTTGCCGTAGCCGGAGATAAGGATTATGAGCCGATGATTGAGCGGATATGTGACGGACTGCATGTATCTGAGGTATATGTGACGGCTCTGGATTCAAGCAGGGGAATATCGTCGGAGTACATTGCAGGTCTGTTTCAGATGTATCTTGCAAGGAAGCCGGAGGGAAAGAGGGTTCCTGTGTATTCTGATGATGATATACGGAGTGTGTTTCTTCGGGGCGTACAGTCGGTGAAAGGGACGCAGGGAGTATTGTTTTGCGTGGGTTCCCTCTACCTGATTGGAAGTCTGAAGAAGCTTGCAGCGGAGGTTTTATAGAAATGATTAATTTTGAGGAAGAACTGAAGAGATATCAGCCGATACCTGAGGTAAATCAGGCGGAGGAGGCGATATATAACAACGATTTGCGTGATATCAGCGATATTATTACGCAGGTGACGGAGGAAATGAAACAGGCCGGCATGAATCAGCAAAGCCAGTATGTGGGCAGGATAAGGAGATAGGTATGGCAACAAGAAGACCGGTATTGTGTCCGAATTGCGGAGCACAGATCAGAAAAACTGGATATTGTTCAGCCTGCTTTATGCCGATACAGGTTCTTCGCAGGGCATATAATACGTCTGATTATTATTTTAATGTGGGATATGACAAGGCATCTGCAAGAGATTTATCCGGCGCGATTGAATCACTGAATATGTCGCTGCGTTATAATAAGAAGAACGTAATGGCAAGAAATCTTCTCGGACTTATTTATTATGAGATGGGCGAGGTTGTTATGGCACTCAGTCATTGGGTTATGAGTGTGAATTATCAGGGCGCCAATAATCTTGCGTCAAGATATCTGAAGGAGCTGCGTCAGGATCCGACACAGCTTGACAGTGTGGATCAGATTGCGAAGAAATATAATATGGCGCTTGGATATGTGCAGAGCGAGGATTACGATCTGGCAATCCTGCAGTTGAAAAGTACATTGAGTGCAAATCCGCATTTTGTAAAGGGATATCTGCTGCTGGCTCTCCTTTATCTGCATGAAAATAATTACGAGAAAGCCAGAACCACCTTAAGGCGCGTGCTGAAAATTGATAAGGCGAATCCGGTGGCAATACGTTACCTGCATGAGATGGGGAGCACGGATGAAAATATCATACAAATGAGAAATGAATCAGTAGAAAATGACGGATTGTTTGAGGAAGATTCCATGGAGGAAATTGCGGTTACGGAGGATGGCGCGAAGAGTGCGGCAGAGTCACCGGGCAAACTGCTTCTCAATATGATTGCGGATCATTATCGTGAAAGTACGGTTAAAACCGGGGCATTCGGCGAGATACATTTTGCACGATATTCCGGCTTGTATGTGCTGGTTGGACTGGTGCTGGGAATTTTACTTTTGTTTTTTGTTGTGGTTCCGTCCCAGAAAAAGAAGCTGAAAAAGGAAAATGAGCATCTGGTGAAGGAATACAGCGAGGAGCTTGCGGTAAAAAATGCCACAATAGCAGCCTTGCAGGATCAGGTCGCAGATTTAAACGTGCAGATGGACGAGATGCTTAATATGGGCGCGGCAACATCAAACCCGCTGCCGGATTACTCGGATGTGGAGAGCGGGATGTCCGAGGAAGATATACAGAATATGATTCAGAATGAATGATATACGACAGAAGAATATAATTGCCGATACGGGCGTAGTATACAAAAGAAAGCGAAATACGATTCGCTTTCTTTTTTTTGACGAATTTTGCGATATAAGCCAGACAGGGAGGAAGGTAGAAAGATATGAGCAGCTATGAAGTGGAAAATGGAGTCATGATATATTATCTGCCGTGTGAGCTGGACCATTATGCGGCGGAGATGATTAAACGCAGGAGTGAATCTGTGTTTGAAGAACAGAATATCCGGTATTTGATTTTTGATTTTGAAAAAACGACATTTATGGACAGTTCAGGAATCGGACTCATCACGGGACGGTTCAGAAAGGTGCATGATCAGGGAGGAGAGGTATATGTCATCCATGTGGGAGAGTCGATTGATAAGCTGTTGCATATGTCGGGGATATACAGAATTGTTCATAAGTGTGATACGAAGGAGGATATTATGAAAGAAATGTTAGAGGGAGGATATTATGCATAATACGAACGAAATGATAGTAGAATTCAGCAGCGTTGCGCAGAATGAAAGCTTTGCCAGAATGGTGGTTGCGGCATTTATTATCGGGACAAATCCCACGCTGGAGGAGGTGTCGGACGTGAAAACTGCAGTATCGGAGGCCGTTACAAACTCCATTATACACGGATATGAAAACGGCGACGGTATGGTCCGTATTAAAGCGCGTGTAACAGGAAGAAGCATATATATCGAGATTACAGACCGGGGCAAGGGAATTGAGGATGTAAAAAAAGCGATGGAGCCCATGTACACAACAAAGCCCGAAGAGGAGCGCTCCGGCATGGGTTTTTCATTCATGGAGGCTTTCATGGACAATCTGGAGGTGGAATCTACATATGGTAAGGGAACCATAGTAAAAATGTGGAAGGAGATTGGTGCCGGCAGGCATCCATTTGAGTAGATGAATAATGTGGAACTCTTTGAACTTGCAAGAAAAGGAGATAAAGCTGCAAAGGAAAAGATTGTTTCAGACAATACCGGTCTGGTGTGGAGCATAGCACGGAGATTCATGGGGAGAGGATATGATCTGGAGGAGATATACCAGATTGGCTGTATTGGCTTGTTAAAAGCAATAGACAGATTTGAATTTGAATATGAGGTTCAGTTCTCCACCTATGCCGTTCCGCTTATATCAGGCGAGATAAAACGCTTTCTGCGCGATAACGGTATGATTAAGGTATCGCGTATATTAAAACAAAACGGGTATAAGGTTAGTCTGGCACGGGAGAGGCTGGCAGGCAGGCTGGGGCGGGAGGCTACCATGGAGGAGCTGGCCGGTGAGACGGGAATGCAGATTGAGGATATTGTTATGGCGACGGAGGCAAACAGAGAGATAGAATCCATATATCAGACAGTGTATGGACATGACGGCAGCGAGTCCTATCTGGTGGACAAGCTGGCGGATGAGGCGGAGTCGGAACGCTCGGCCGAGGGAACGCTCAATCGTATGCTGATTGAGCAGGCCATGCAGAATTTGGATGAAAAACAGAGAAAGCTGATAGAAATGCGGTATTTTCAGGATAAGACGCAGACTGAGGTCGCAAATGTGCTTGGTATCAGTCAGGTGCAGGTCAGCAGACTTGAAAAAAAACTTTTGCTGCAGATGAGAAATTGTATTGACAGTGAAATGAACTAATAGTACAATAAACATAAATATGGTATGAATATTATAATATTGTTATAAAAACTATACTATAAGTACAAAAACTGTATTATGGGTTTGAATAGGGGTTAATATGGGAGCACGAAAAAGAGAAGCGTTAGAGCAGTTTAATCGTGACAATATTATTGCCGCCGCAAAGGAATTGTTTGACACAAAGGGGATTGAGAAAACCACCATGGATGACATAGCTGAGTTGGCGGATTACAGTAAGTCAACGATATATGCCTATTTTAAAAGCAAGGAGGATATATACAATTCAATTGTCCGTGATTACATGGAGATTCTGACGGGAGAATTGGAGCTGTGCATAGACGGAGGAGAGGATTTTGAGAACAGCTATTATCAGATGTGTGACTGTCTGGTCAGCTTCGAGGAGAAATATCCAAAATATTATGCAAGCCTTATGGGTGAGGTCCATATGACAAACAGCAGAAAGCGGACGGAAACACAGGATATCGGCCAGGAGCTTCAAAGGCTGATTGAACGGTTATTGGAGAAGGGGAGAAATAGTCATGTTCTGCGTGAGGACATGGAGCTTCAGCCGACGGTACTGTATGTGTGGTCGGCAATCAGCGGCGTTATACAGGTGGCGGAGAGGAAAAAGGAAGAGATTATAAGAAAGCTCAGAATGGATAAGGAGGAATATCTCAGGTATTCATTCAAAATCTTCTATGAATCCCTGGTGAGGAGGTAGTATGGGGAATTTATTGGATAAAAGGGGAACGGATATGAACAGGGAAGCACATCTTGTTTACTATGTGTCCGATATGGAAACGCTTCCCCCGACGAGCCGTTTTCGGAAAATGAATGCGGGACGGGAGATTGCAATACATATATGTAAGAGTCTGCAGCATGGTAAGCTGATGAAATATACGGAGTATGACGGGACGGTTACCCCGGCGCAGAGTGTCGGAATTGTCTTTCCGACTCATATGTGGGGAAGCTCTTTGGCCGTATATTCTTTTCTGCGGCATCTGCATGTGGACAGACATACATATATCTATGCAGTGGCTGTGGGAGAGGCGCTGTCAGGTGCTGTTGAGGAGACGATTCCGCGAAGAATTAATTCGCTGGAGGAATTCCGGCGTATCTTCATCCGCAGAGGACTTGGCACAGAATCAGATATTTTTGTGCGATGTATAGATAGAAACAGGGAAAATGATATACTGCAGGAGACCGCAGCAGGCGGGCAGACAGACAGGGAGTATCTGCAGACTGTTATGGACGGACTGTCATTTTACAGTATGGACAGACTCACAGAGCATGCAGGCGTGGTAAATAACAAAGCACATAGTGAAAACGCGGCATCGGTATCGGAGCCGGAGCAATCGGGAAATTACCAAAAGAAGCTCGGAAATGTTTTTTTGGATGAGGGTATGTTATCGGGAGTAAGATTATGCCGGGGTATGTGATGCATTTGGCTGTGGCAGAACAAATAATCGGGATATGCCACATTACAAAAATTGAAGATTGTAATAAATTGCGGATTGGAAGCATTGTACCTGATACAAGAAAAGGAAATGAAAAAAGAAAAAGCCATTTCTGGACGGCTGAGGAATATATCAGATTTGCAAGAAAACCGGATTTGCATATGTTTACGGATAAATATGGGAAATGTTTAGCAGATCCCTATATTTTTGGCTATTATGCCCATCTGTATATGGACTATCGGTTTGTGATGAAATACTGGCCCTTACATTATATGTTCTATGATAAAAATATGCGGCCTGTCGATACCTATGACGATGTGGCGTGGGTTCGATATATTGATACGGATGAACTGATTTTAAGACAGGATTTTTTCTCGGAGCAATATTATTATGGAGATTATAATCGTATGAATCGGTATATGCTTTTGCGCTACGGAATTAAGACGCCGAAGTACAAATCAGATATTATCGAAGCAGGCGGTGTGGATGAAGTGGAAGGTGAGGAGACCGATCAGGCATTGAAAAAAATGATTTCTTTTCTGGAGCACGAAGCTGCATCCGGAGAGCCGGAAAAGCTGCCGGATGCACATACAGTACAGCGAAGCTTAAAAGCCTTCAGCCTGCAGGGAATGCAGCAGCTGATAGAACAAACGGCTTTGCAGCTTTCCGATATATACAATGCAGTCGGAACATAAAGAGGATGCCTGCCTGTTTTTTATATAATATCACAGCTTTTAAAGCATATTCTGCTTGAATAGTTCTCAGCAGGGGAGTCAAGAATAAAAAAAAATACAAATATTTAACAGTTTTTTCATAGAATGATGATATCATCGGTATTATGACTTGTATTTGAAGAATGGTTTTGATATAATTGTGGTTAATTTGGTAAATTATTTGTGAGAATTATTATATGAGATATCGTGACGATAAGGAAGTATAAGGAGGCAGCTTCATGGGCTACGCAAAACAGGAGACAATCAAAAAGCAGAAAAAACTTGTCTCCAAGGCACAGAGAAATAAACGAAAGATATTAGTGAACATGCTTAAGGTCATTCTTGTGATGATTGTGGTTGTGATTATCGCAGGTGCAGGCGCGGTGTTTGGTATGATGAAGGGAATTCTTGATAATGCACCGGATGTCAATCAGATTAATATAGTACCGAAGGGCTATAAGTCTATTATTTACGATGCCGATGGAAATCAGGAGAAGGAGCTTTCTACGGACGGCTCAAACAGGGAGTATGTATATTATGATGAGATACCGGCGGATGTTGTGAATGCTTTCGTTGCGATTGAGGACCAGCGCTTCTGGTCGCATAACGGAATTGATGTCAAGGGTATATTGAGAGCCGGAATCAAGGGTATTGTTTCCGGTCATTTTGACGAGGGAGCCAGTACGCTGACGCAGCAGCTTATCAAAAATCAGGTATTCAACGTCGGTATGAATGAAACAACATTTATGGATAAGCTGGAGCGAAAGATACAGGAGCAGTATCTGGCACTTGAGCTGGAGAAGAAGTACACAAAGGAACAGATTGTGGAGTATTATCTGAATACGATTTATCTGGGACGTGGCACATACGGGATTCAGGCCGCGTCGGAGAGATATTTTAATAAGCAGCTGAATGAGCTGACGATATCTGAGATTGCAGCCATTGCAGGTATTACTCAGAATCCGGTACAGTATGATCCTGTTGCCTATCCGGCGGAAAGCTCCGAAAGAAGGCAGTTGGTGCTCGACAATATGCTTAAGCAGGAGTACATTACGCAGGAGCAGTATGATGCTGCGTGTGAGGATGACGTCTATGCCAGAATTGCAGAGCAAAATGAGATACAGAGGGCGAACGAGAAGGTCAACACCTACTATCAGGATGCAATTCTGAATCAGCTGACACATGAGTTTATGGATATGTATGGCTGTACATCCGATGAGGCATCAACCATGATTTATACGGGAGGATATTCCATTTATTCCGCACAGGACAAGTCAATACAGGACATCTGTGACAGTGTTATCAATGATCCGTCCTATCTCGGGGCGACGGACAAGGTCGGATTGTCCTATGACCTTACGCTGGCAGATGAAAATAAAGAGGAGCATAATTACCATACCGGAGATTTGCTGAGCTATTACAGGTCGATTACGGGCAATACAAAATACAATGAGATATATGCAAATCAGGATGCGGCAAGGGCGGCTGCGGACCAGTTTAAGGAGGCAATGCTGGATCAGACCGGTTATACCTATCTGGAGGAAACCTTTGTTGTATCACCGCAGCCGCAGTTTTCCTTCACACTCATGGATCAGAAGACAGGATATGTGAAGGCAATTGTCGGCGGACGGGGAGATAAGGTTGTCGACAGAGGGCTGAACCGCGCGACGGATTCACCGAGACAGCCGGGTTCTACCTTTAAGATTGTGGCGGCGTACCTTCCGCTGATTGATACGGGGCTGGGATGTCTGGCAACGCCATTTAAGGATGAGCCTACTACCTATGAAAACGGTTCTCCGCTTGTAAACTGGAACGGTGTGTATAAGGGAAACTGTTCCGTAAGGACCGCAATACAGAATTCCATGAATATATTGGCTGTCAAGGCAATCACAAAGGTAACGCCCGAAGTCGCATATGATTATCTGATTGATTTGGGCTTTGAGCATCTGGTTGACAATGAGCTGTCTGATGACGGTACAATGATATTGACCGATAAGACGCAGTCGGCAGCACTGGGCGGACTGACAAATGGTGTGACAACCTACGAGATGACAGGTGCGTATGCATGCATTGCAAACGGCGGCGTGTATACAAAACCGGTATTTTATACCAAGGTCGTTGACCATGACGGAAACGTTGTGATTGATAATACAACTCCGACGACGCACCGTGTAATTAAGGATACAACGGCTTTTCAGCTGATCGAAGCGATGAAGTCGGTTGTCAACAGCGGCACCGGAACACCGGCGAAGATGCAGTCGGGTATCGTCTGTGCGGGTAAGACCGGTACAACCTCCAGTCAGTACGATCTGTGGTTCTGTGGTATGACGCCGTATTACACAGCGTCAATCTGGATGGGATATGATTCTAACGTCAACATGGGAAGCAGCAACACGCACAAGTATATGTGGCGTGATATCATGGACCAGATTGCCGTCATGGAAGGGCAGGATCCGTCGGCTGACTTTGAACGACCTGCCGGAATTACCAGCATTACACTGTGTCAGATAAGCGGCAAGCTGCCGATTGAGGGATGCCCGACCTTTACGGATTACTGTGCAAGTGATTTTTCTCCCGGTGGGACCTGTACAGGTCATGAATCGATAGAGATTTGTATGGATTCCAAAATGGTTGCAACAAGCAAATGCCCTAACAGACAATCCTTTGTAGTGGAGGTTGATGAACAAACGGGAGAAAAGAAATTGGCAGACGCACCGGACGATGTGGTTTATACGGAGGAGGTGTGTACGCTTCATCCTGAGGATAGCGGATTTACAATTACATCCGGTGCCGGCGCGGGAGGTTCAATCACGCCGACTCAGACCGTTGAAGCAGGAGCGTCGGTTACATTCTATATTACACCGGCAACGGGTTATGCAATCAGTGATGTCCTCGTAAACGGCGTAAGTGTGGGCGCCGTGACAAGCTATACATTCACTAATGTTCAGGGAGACGGTACAATATCTGCAAGCTTTGTTTCGACCGGAGGCGGAACACCGCCGGATTCGACAACGACACAGCAAACTACGACACAGCCGACTACGACAACACAGCCGGTCGATGGTAACGCGGCAGTGCCATGATAAGAACAGTAAAAGCGGATAAAATACAGGAGCCATTATCACGAGGATAACGGCTCCTTTATCTATATAAAAAGTAGCTACTTGGCGACTAATTTTTTGTCATCTTCGGTCTGAAGATGAGGGATGCCAGATAAGAAAAAATAAGTGCTGCCGATGTGCCGACAGCGGCCATCTTAAATCCGCCGCGAAAAAGACCGATAAAGCCGTCCGCATCTATTGCTTCCCGGATTCCCTTCCACAGATTATAGCCAAAGCCTGTGAGGGGAACGGATGCACCTGCGCCTGCATATTCCAAAAACGGCTCGTATATGCCGACAGCGCCGAGTATTGCACCGGTGCATACAAGGATTACCATGACCCTGCCGGGCATGAGTTTTGTTGCGTCCATTAGTATCTGTGCCAGAACGCAGATGATACCGCCAATTATAAATGCTTTTACATAATCCATCGTTATACTCCTCCTTATGATTGCTGCTCGATAATGAGGGCGTGAGCGGTGCCCGGAATTGTCTGCCCCTCATTGAAGCTTACGGTGGATAGAAGTGCACCGGTCGGGACAAACAGGATTCGTTTCCATATGTGTGAGGACATCTGGTGGAGAATATATCCGGCAAGTGTGACGGCAGAACAGCCGCAGCCGCTTCCGCCGCTGTGTGTATCCTGCTTTTCGTTATCATATATTTCCACGCCGCAGTCCATATGCTGTTTGCTGATGTCGTAATCGTTGTCGAGCAGAAGCTTGATCAGGATATCGCTCCCTATTTTTCCGAGATCCCCTGTGATGATTTTGTCAAACTGCGTCGGCTTCATATTGAGATCCGTCAGACACTGGTAGATGACATCTGCTGCGGCAGGTGCCATGCAGGCCCCCATATTCATATTGTCGCGCACGCCATAGTCAACAATTTTTCCCGTGGTGACGGCAGTGATGCGGGGATATTGTTTCATGGGCTGCTCACTATTTGTGGCAGATACAATGAAGGCGCCGCTTCCCGTCACAGTCCATGTTGCGCTTAAGGGCCGCTGATTTCCGTATTCCAACGGAAAACGGAACTGTTTTTCTGCGCTTCCGTAATGGCTGCTCGTGATCGCCATTGCATTGTCTGCGTAGCCCGCAGCAACGGTCATGGCTGCAAGAGAGAGAGCTTCTCCACAGGTGGAGCATGCTCCATACAGTCCGAATACCGGTATATCAAAATCCTTTAAACCAAAGGTAGTGCCAATCAGCTGTCCGAGAAGATCACCGCCAAATATATATCTGATATCATTTTTTGTAATGCCGGATTTTGATATGGCTGTCTGGCATGCACGGCGTACCATTTCGGATTCACCCTCCTCCCATGAATCCTGACCGAAAGCGGGATCGCTTTCTATCTGGTCAAAGAATGGTGCAAGCGGTCCCTGCCCCTCCATCTCACCCACGACGGACGCGTGACTTAATATGATAGGCGGGTGTTCAAATTGTATGGTTTGTTTTCCGATTGCCTGTTGTTTCATATGCGTCCCTCCTTATAGTATTCCGGAAAGCGTCAGTATCCAGTATATGATACCAAGCACCCAGCTCGTAAATATGCCAAAGAGTATAACCGGACCGGCAATTGTGAAAACCTTTACACCTTTTCCGAATACTTCTCCCTCTTTCTGGTATTCTATGGTCGGCGCGGCCACGGAATTGGCAAACCCTGTAATGGGAACCAGCGCACCGGCGCCTCCGTATTTTGCTATCTTTTTGTACAGGTTAAAGCCTGTCAGCAGAACGCTTAACAGGACAAGGAACATGGATGTCCAGCTTGCGGCATCGTCCTTATTACAATCAAATCGGGATATCATCAAATCGTTGACAGCCTGCCCGATGACGCAGATAAGTCCGCCCACCCAGAAAGCGTTGACACAATTAATAAAACTGTTATGCTTCGGGGTGACGGCATCCACATATTTGTTGTATGCCTCGTCATTTTGTTTTACCTTCATGGTTGATTCATCCTTTCATAATATTTATTTCTTATGGAAAATAAAGCAGCTGCCATGCGCAGCCAAGCGCTTTTCCAATGGCGGCTGCAATCAGTACATAAGGAAGATAATCCCGCACCTTAAACCGCCTGGATAAAATAGGGAATACCTTCAGGGTTTCTGCAAGGGCTCCGGCAAGGCAGCCGGTAAATATTCCGCCAAATAAGTTAAAGAAAAATAAACCGGGCAGACCGAGACGGAGCCTCCATTGGAACAGGCTGGCAAGGTTTCCGAATGTTACACCGATGATAATCATGGTTTCAATCAGTCTGCCATATTTAGATGCTTTGTATTTTTCGGCAAGCTTTTCAAATACGCCGAGCAATGTGATAAATGCCACATATCCTGCGGATATGGCTCCCCCCGCAAATCCGCAAAATATAGCGTATAATCCGGTTTTAATTAACGTCAATGGTCTTATTTTTCCTTTCGCTGTCCACGATAATCGCTTTGTTTACATCATCCTCATAGAGGCGCATCTGTACCTGCAGGGGGGTTGGATCGTCTGTGTTTTTCTTGTTGATACCATGATTGAAGAATACAATCATACCGATGGCAAGTCCGAGAGAGTATGCAATAATGCCGAGTGATAACCCTAAATCACCCTGTGCGCCCTGCCTGCCGGTAAACATTTCATACAGGTCCTTGAGAAGATCAATTGCGCCGACGTCACCGTTATAGGACATGATGGAATAGGCTGTTCCGAAGAACGCAAGTACCATGAGAAGAATTGCTTTTATTTTTCCGCTCAGCCTATGCATGGAAGTGAGATTTCTGTAATATACGATGGTTTCCGGACTTCCGATGCTCTCGACACAGATGGTTTTAAAGGCTGTGTTAATCAGCTCAATCAGTTTCATGACAGAGATGACCGCCTGACCCTGTTCCGTATTTGGAAATACGAATATTTCCGTATTTTTTACCTGATGGCTGACATCCTGGTTTACACAGAAGATGGTTGCAATATCACCGATATGGACCTTGCGTGATGCCACCATGGTACTTTGCTCCAATGCAATATATAATGTTGTTGATTCCATAGTGCGTTCATCCTTTTTGTGTTTTTGTTAGTATGACATTTGAGCTGAAAAATATAATTAGAAAATATTGCAAATGTTTGGTTCAAATTTATTTCACTGTATGGTATACTTAATCTGGTTTTGTATGAATATAAATGCATTTGTTTAAAAACGCGGGTGAGCTGTAACAGGAGTAATGGAGCGTATGAATTTAAATACTATCAGAAAAAATATAAACAAACTGGATGATGAAATGAAAAGGCTGTTTGATGCCAGACTTTTGTGCTCCGGACAGGTTGCCGGTGTGAAGATGGCAGAGAAGGACGAGGTATTTAAACCGCAGCGTGAAAAAGAAATTGCAGAGCGTTTTTCGGGGGAAGGTGATATATGGTATCTGCCATATATAAAAAAGGTAATCCAATTGAGCAGAAAATATCAGTACAGGCAATTTGTGGATGCCGGACAGGTGGATGAAGGCTTTGATGCATGGCTTGATTATGCGGATAAGGGAAATAAGTCCGCTATATCGGATGGAGGAGAATTAGCGCTGGTTGTAAGGACCGATCCGCTGGAGGAACGCGGCTTGTCCGTGAATGATATCCTGTCTGTTGTCTCCGATACAAGACTCAAAATCACAGGCTTTATATATGATGCTTCAAAAAATGAGATAAATATGAGCTTATGGATTGAAAACACGGAACAGCAGAGGCAGGAGGCATATATTCTTGCATATATGTTATACAAGGAAAGCATTACTGTAAATTAATATAGACAGAAGGATTAGGAGGACAGAGATGGTAATAACAGACGGACATGTGATAGATCCTGAAACAGGCTTGCATGAGGAAGCGGATGTGTTGATTGTGCGGGATAGAATTAAACGGATATATGTACACAGCAGGGGTGAGCACTGGAACGGAACCGGTGAGCCTGGCATCAATGCCAAGGGGATGTATGTCATGCCGGGCTTTATTGATCTGCATGTGCATTTCCGGGATCCGGGATTTACCTATAAGGAGGATATTGTGACCGGCTCGAGAGCGGCAGCAGCAGGCGGCGTGACAACCGTATGCGCGATGCCGAATACGAAACCGGTTGTGGATTCGGTAGAAACGCTTCGCTATATAACGGATAAGGCGGAAAAGGAGGCGTATGTCCATGTACGCCAGCTGTCGGCTATTACGAAGGGCATGGAAGGAAAGGAACCGGTTGATATGAAAGCGATGCTTGACGCGGGAGCAGTGGCGTTCTCCGAGGATGGCAGGAGTGTGATGGATATCAATGTGTACAGGGAGGCTATGAAGCAGGCGGCAAAGCGCCACGCGGTGATCATGGCGCACTGTGAGGATAAGAATCTGGCGGGTGATGGCGTGTTAAATGAAGGTGCTGCCTCGGAGCGCTATCATGTGCCGGGAATCCCGAATTCGGTGGAGGATGTGATTACTGCAAGAGATATCTTTCTTGCGCATGAGACCGGGGCGAAGCTACATATCTGCCATTGTTCCACGATAGGTACTGTGGAACTGATGCGCATGGCAAAACGTCTGGGAGCGGATGTGACGGCTGAGGTATGTCCGCATCATTTCACCCTGACAGACGCGGATATCACGGAGCCGGACAGTAATTATAAGATGAATCCTCCGCTGCGTAAGGAGGAGGATGTACAGGCACTTATCGGCGGTCTGGCAGATGGAACGATGCAGGTTATTTCGACGGACCATGCACCGCATTCCGACGAGGAAAAGGCGGCGTATTTTGACAAGGCGCCATTTGGCATCGTCGGGCTTGAGACATCGGCCGCTCTGACTTATACGGCTCTGGTATCTACAGGTCTGATGGACATTATGGATATGGCAAGGAAAATGAGCTATAATCCGGCGCATGTTATCGGAATAGACGGAGATTACGGAAAGCTTACCGTGGGTGCGAAGGCGGATGTGGTTATCTTTGATCCGCAGGAGGAATGGACGGTAGAGCCGACGAGGTTTGAGTCAAAGGGACATAACACGCCGTATGCCGGACAGACGTTAAAGGGCAGGGTAAAAACCACGATTGTGGACGGAGAGCTTCGCTACAACGGGCGTATTATAGAGCGATAAAGACAGCACAAGGAGGATATGAGATGATTGACAAGCTGATTGAAAATATTACGAGGAAGGACGCACCGGTTGTAGTTGGCCTTGATCCGATGCTTGCCTATGTGCCGGAGCATATTCAGAGGAAAGCATATGCAGAGTTCGGAGAGACGTTAAAGGGCGCCGCCGAGGCGATATGGGAGTACAACAAGGGCATTATCGACGCAGTATACGATTTGATTCCTGCCGTGAAGCCGCAGATTGCCATGTATGAGCAGTTCGGTATCGAGGGGCTGATTGCATTTCACAAAACCTGCGCGTATGCGAAAAGCAAAGGACTTGTTGTAATCGGTGATATCAAGCGGGGCGATATCGGCTCTACATCGACGGCGTATGCGGTCGGACATCTGGGTGAGGTGCAGGTAGGGGCAAATTCTTATGCCGGATTTGATGAGGATTTTGTGACGGTCAATCCGTATTTGGGTACGGACGGCGTGAGACCCTTCGTAGACGTGTGCAGGGAGTATAACAAGGGAATATTTGTGCTTGTAAAGACCTCAAATCCATCCTCGGGAGAATTTCAGGATAAGCCCGTAGACGGAAGACCGCTGTATGAGCTTGTCGCAGAAAAGGTGGTCGAGTGGGGCGAGCAGTGCATGGGCGCTTCCTACAGCAATGTCGGCTGTGTTGTCGGTGCGACATATCCCGAGATGGGAAAGGTGCTGCGCAAGCTGATGCCCAAGACATATATACTGGTGCCGGGTTACGGTGCGCAGGGCGGCAAGGCTGCGGATTTGGTACATTATTTCAATGATGACGGGCTCGGTGCAATCGTCAATTCGTCAAGAGGCATCATTGCAGCATATAAGCAGGAGAAATATGCCGCGTTCGGTGCGGAGGGCTATGCGGATGCAAGCCGTCAGGCTGTCATTGATATGATTGCGGATATCAACGGCGCAAGGGCCGCAGGATAGCGGGCGGAAACGGAGGACAGACATGAGCAGGATAAAAATGACGGCTGATATTATCAGGCAGGACAATATTGCGACGGATATATTTTCTATGGTGCTGTCTGCGGCAGAGATCGCAGAACAGGCAAAGCCGGGGCAGTTTATTGACCTTTATTCGGCGGACGGAAGCAGACTTCTGCCCCGTCCGATCAGTATCTGTGAGCTTGACAGGCAGGCGGGTACAATAAGAATTGTCTACAGGATAGCGGGAAAGGGAACGAAGGAGTTTTCCCTGCTTACGTCGGAGCATACCGTGGATATATTGGGACCGCTTGGGAACGGATTTACACCCGAGGGCAAAAAGGCAATTCTGATAGGCGGCGGTATTGGGATTCCTCCTATGCTTGAGCTTGCAAAGACGCTTGATTGTGAGAAGTCCATTGTGCTTGGCTATCGGGATGAGAAATTTTTATCGGAGGAGTTTAAGGCATTCGGAGAAGTCTATATGTCAAGCGACAGCGGAGCCTTCGGTGTGAAGGGTACTGTGCTTGACGCAATCAGAGAGTATGGCATCACCGGAGATATAATTTATGCGTGCGGACCGACGCCGATGCTGAAAGCGCTGCAGAGCTATGCGCTTGAGAGCGGTATTACGGCACAGCTTTCTCTGGAGGAAAGGATGGCGTGCGGTGTGGGCGCCTGCCTTGGATGTGTGTGCAGGTCAAAGAAGCCGGATGAGCATTCTAAGGTATACAATAAGCGGGTATGTAAGGATGGTC
The DNA here is from genome assembly GCA_964405715.1 of uncultured Bacteroides sp. GTDB lineage: Bacteria > Bacillota > Clostridia > Lachnospirales > Lachnospiraceae > Coprococcus_C. The sequence continues at coordinate 12,818 of CAYOOW010000006.1, read as the reverse complement.
CCGTATTTTATGCCGGGGAGGTGGAGTTTTCGTGAAAACAAGTATAAACATTGCCGGTGTGGAATTTAAAAATCCAATCACGGTTGCTTCCGGTACATTTGGCTCCGGTATGGAATATGAGGAATTTGTGGATTTGAGCAGGCTCGGTGCGGTGACTACCAAGGGGGTGGCAAATGTGCCGTGGCCGGGTAATCCGACGCCAAGGATAGCTGAGACCTATGGCGGTATGATGAATGCAATCGGTTTGCAGAATCCGGGAATCGATACATTCATTGAGCGTGATATCCCTTTTTTGCAGACAAAGGATACACGGATTATCGTAAATGTGTGCGGAAGGAGTACAGAGGATTATGAGGAGGTTGTAGAAAGGCTGGCAGATCAGCCTGTTGATTTGCTTGAAATAAATGTGTCATGTCCGAATGTGAAGGAGGGCGGAATTGCTTTTGGTCAGGATCCGCATGCGCTCTATGATATTACAAAGGCGGTAAAAGCAAAGGCAAAACAGCCGATTATTATGAAGCTTTCGCCGAATGTGACGGATATCACGGAGATGGCTAAGGCCGCGGAGGCTGCGGGTTCGGATGCGTTATCCCTGATTAATACGCTGACGGGGATGAAAATAGATGTGAATAAAAGAACATTTGCGGTTGCCAACAAAACGGCAGGCGTGTCGGGACCGGCAATCAAACCGATTGCCGTCCGTATGGTGTATCAGGCTGCAAACGCCGTCAGGCTTCCGGTTATAGGCATGGGAGGATGCATGTGTGCCGAGGACGCCTTGGAATTTATCATGGCGGGGGCGACGGCTGTGGCTGTAGGAACAGCTAATTTTCATAATCCGTATGCTGCCGTTGAAATCATAGAGGGCATTGAGGCGTACATGGAAAAAAATCATGTGGAGGACATCAACGACCTCATAGGCTGTGTAAAATAAAAGAAGAATGGATAGAATAAGGTAAGCTATGAGAATGATAAAAAGAAAACGATATTATTTCTCGGATTCTTCAATTGCATCAGATACGGTGATTGCTTTCGTGACGGGCGGGATATCATTTGTCATCGAGTTAATCGGTGTTGTGGTATCTGTGATAACAAAGGGACATACGCCGGAGGTGTTTGGCGTGTTGTATATATGTGCGGTTCTTTTGTCTGCTGTGGGAGAAGCGTTTGCATGGATAGGGAATAAGGCACAGGAGGGAGGCGTCAAGGGAAAAAGATTCTCGATTGCCCTCAATATCATCACACTTGTGATACCGGTATGGATTGTGGTGCTTGGACAAATTGGAGCGGGAGGACAGTAAATGTATGGAACAGGACTTATGTGAGCGTATGGAGCTTGCCGTAGGCAGGCTTATGGAAATTGAAGAGGAAAACCGTGAAGACGGAGATTCGCTTGTGACACATCTGCAGGACTATTTCAGACAGGTTTCTGCGTTTATATTGGATGTATATGATATATATTGTTTGATTCATGTTCCGACAGTCGAGGCTCCGTCAGAGGAGCAGCTGCGGGAAATGAATCGGCGTATGTATTCCGATATACTGCCGGAGCATTATGACGCAAGCTATGCGAACCCTGATTATGCAGCCTCCCGATTGGGCGGGGAATATGGTCCTCTGCTTTGCTTTTTATATTCTGAGGTGCGCTGCTGTATTGCATATGCGTATGAGAACAGACTGCCTGCGTTTGTGTCGCTGCTTGAGCTTTTTCTGGAGGTCTACAGCAAATTTTCGGAGAATATACGGGAAAACGGGAATGCGGAGGACGAGCTTCCAAAGGCCAAATACATCCGGGAATCCGTTTATTATTATATGTATGATTATGCAGATGTGCTTGTAGCCGACAGAGTGAGGGAGACGATATGCAGTGAGGATAATTTGGCTGTTGATATTATAATGAACAGTGATTTGGCTGACATCAGGTATCTGTACAGATATGGTGAGTATATCGGTGATAATGAGATTAAGACGGCGCGATTTATGAATACGCTCGATGAGAATCAGGTCCGGGCGATGGCGGAAACCTATGTGAACGGATTTGTCAAAGGGTTTGAGACCATGCGGATTGATTTGTCCGCAAAGAAAACCGTAAACATCCGGTATGCAATCGGGCAGGAACGCATGGTTCGGTATGCGATAGAATTGTTCCGAAATTATCATCTGGAACCGATTATATTCCGTTACCCGGTCAGCCGTATAAACCGCAAGCTCACAATCAGGACCGGTTATACCGGGACACCGGCGAACAAGCAGTACGAGTACGATCACAGGATGGATGAAGCATTATATATGGATAAGGCATTTCTGGAGCGCAAGCTGGAGATTATTGCCGATACCTATGAAAAGAATAAAGAATATGCCGGTGCGTATGCGGGACCTGCAGTGATTGAGGTATTTGGCGAGACACCGTTTTCGCCTGTCATTAAGGATACCGCGTGCAGACTGTCAGACAGGCAGCAGGAGATGTCTGTGGAATATACCGCAAAGTCGGCTGAAATAACAAACCGTTATATTCCGCGGGATAAGTACAGCTTTACCATAATTGCATACCCGATTCCGGAGATAGGAGAACGGTTCGAGGAGATTTTTGCGGATATTGTCAGAGTCAACACGTTGGATAATGATATGTACCGGGAGATACAGCAGCATATCATCGATACGCTGAATGAGGCAGAGTATGTTCATGTGCTTGGGCAAAACGGGAATAAGACTGACATCAGGGTGATGCTCCATGAGATAGACGCGAAGCTGCAGACGAATTTTGAAAACTGTCTGGCAGATGTAAATATCCCTGTAGGGGAGGTATTCACATCACCGGTGCTGAGGGGAACGGACGGGGTGCTGCATGTCAGTCAGGTCTATCTGAATGAGCTGAAATATAAGAATCTGTGCATCACGTTTAAGGACGGAAAAATCAGTGCATATACCTGCGGCAATTTTGACAGTGAAGAGGAGAACAGAGCATTTATTAAGGAAAATCTTATGTTTAATCATGAGACACTGCCAATCGGAGAATTTGCAATCGGTACCAACACAACGGCATATGTTATGGCGCATAAATATGACATATTATACAAGCTGCCGATTTTAATTGTGGAAAAGATGGGACCGCATTTTGCGGTCGGAGATACCTGCTACAGCTACAGTGAGGATGCGGTGCTGTATAATCCGGACGGAAAAGAAATCGTGGCAAAGGATAACGAGTGTTCGATTCTGCGGAAGTCGGGCAGACAGGAGGATATGGCGAAGGCATATTTTAACTGTCATACGGATATCACAATCCCTTATGAGGAGATTGGCGGTATTTATGCGGTCGGGAAGGATGGCAGAAGGACTGCAATCATTGAGCGGGGGAGATTTGTGCTTCCCGGGACAGAGCGTTTGAATGAGCCGTTCTTACAGAATAAATAACACGAAAGAGGTAGGAGAATATGGGAATTAATAAGATGGTCGATGTTTTGAAGGCAAATTTGTCGGTATATGAGGACAAGACGAAAATGTCGCTGCTCGGGCTGCTGATATCAGGTATGCTTGCCGGAGCGTTTATTGCAATTGGGGCGTCCAGCAGCAGCGCGGCAATATACGGGATAAGCAATACCGGACTTGCAAAAACGCTTGCCGGAGTAATCTTCCCGGTTGGTCTGATGCTTGTTGTCATGGTGGGTGGTGAGCTGTTTACCGGGGACTGTCTGATGATATTTGATGTCATGAACAGGCGGGTAAAGGTGCTGCAGGTTGTCCGCGTTCTGCTTTTGGTATTCATCTTTAATTTGATGGGCTCACTGATTGTTGTGTTTCTGGTTAATCGTTCCGGTCAGCTTGACTATGGAAACGGTGCACTTGCTGTCTCGGCAATTAAGACAGCTTACACCAAATTGAATCTTGGCTTTGGAAAGGCCTTCTGTTCGGGTATTATGTGCAATGTCCTTGTCTGTCTTGCAGTTCTCCTTGCGGGTACGGCGAAGGAGGCAATCGGTAAAATTTTCGCAATCTTTTTCCCGATTTGGGCATTTGTAATAGGCGGTTATGAGCACTGCGTTGCCAACATGTATTATATTCCCGCCGGGCTGCTGGCGAAACACGGTGATACATATCGTCAGCTTGCACTTAATGCGGGCATGACGGCGGAGCAGCTGGATTCCATGACAATCGGAAGCTTCGTTGCAGATAATCTGATTCCGGTAACACTCGGCAATATCGTCGGCGGCATGATATTTGTTGCTTTGCCGTTATATCTTGTACATAGAAAAGCATTGAAGGACAATGCATGAGCATGAGTATCATATGGCAGGGGAGGTCTGATATGGGAAGACGTGTAATATGGATAGTTTTAGACAGCGTCGGCGCAGGCGAGGCGCCGGATGCCGGACGTTTCGGTGATGAGGGAGCAGATACACTGGGACATATCATTGATATGTATCCGGATATTGCGCTTCCTAACATGCGGAAGCTTGGTCTTTGCTGTATTGATGGGGTATCGTTTCAGAATATGAATCAAGCGACCGGCAATTCGGAGCTTACAGGCTGCTACGGCAAGGCGGGAGAGCTGTCTGACGGGAAGGATACAACGACCGGGCATTGGGAGATGACAGGTATATATACAAAACGTCCGTTTCCGACGTATCCTGACGGCTTTCCTGCGGAGATTATAGATGCGTTTACGGCGCAGACCGGTTGTGAAAGGGTATATGGGAATAAGGCTGCGTCCGGTATTCCGATTATTATGGAGTATGGGGATGAACATATGAGGACGGGATATCCGATTGTCTATACCTCGGCAGATTCCGTATTTCAGATTGCCGCCTCGGAGGAAAAGGTCGGTCTGGAAAAATTATATGACATGTGTCTGACAGCAAGGAATATCCTGCAGGGCAGGCACGGCGTCGGAAGAGTCATTGCAAGACCGTTTATCAGAAAGGATGACGGAAGCTTTGAGAGAACGGCGAACAGGAGGGACTATGCTTTAAACCCTGATGCGGATAATGTTTTGATGCATCTGAAGAGCAGAGGCATAAGGGTTGCCGCGGTTGGAAAAATCAATGATATTTTTAACGGAGCAGGGATTTCCGAGTCGGTCCACACCGTGAGCAATGCGGATGGGATGGCGAAGACAGAGGAATATATGCAGACTGTCGATGCGGGCCTGATATTTACAAATCTGGTGGATTTTGATATGAAATACGGGCACAGACGGGACGTGGAGGGCTATAAGAATGCACTTGAGGCATTTGATGCGTGGCTGGGGAAAATACTGCCGGGACTTTCGGAGAATGATATTCTTGTCATAAATGCGGACCATGGCTGCGACCCGACCTATAAAGGCTCCGACCATACCAGAGAATTTATTCCGCTTCTCATGTATGGGAAACGCCTGAAGAAAGGGATTAATCTGGGAATACGTGATACCTTTGCGGATATCGGAAAGACCGTGGAAGAATATCTGCTGGGTGAAGCGGTAAAGGATACGCATACTGTGGGCAGGAGCTTTCTGGAGGATATTTACGATGAGAATGTATGATCTGATTATGAAAAAACGTAACGGCGGAACCCATACAGGCGAAGAAATCAGGTATATTGTGGAGGGGTTTACCGGAGGAAGTATTCCGGATTATCAGATGTCGGCATGGCTTATGTGCGTGTATTATCAGGGAATGAGCCGGGAAGAGACGGTTGCGCTTACACTTGCCATGGCGGATAGCGGCGACAGGCTTGATTTAAGCAAAATTGACGGAATCAAGGCTGATAAGCACAGTACGGGCGGCGTTGGGGATAAGACAACACTTATTGTTGCGCCGATTCTTGCGGCTCTGGGTGTGCCGATTGCAAAGATGAGCGGAAGAGGTCTGGGACACACGGGAGGTACGATAGATAAGCTTGAGAGCATAAAGGGCTTTCATGTTGCGATTCCCGAGGAGACATTTATAGACAACGTCAATCGTATTAAGCTTGCGCTGGTCGGTCAGACCGGAAAGCTGGCTCCGGCTGATAAAAAAATATATGCGCTTCGCGACGTTACCGCGACCGTTGACAGTCTGCCGCTTATAGCATCGAGCATCATGAGTAAGAAGCTTGCTGCGGGGGCGGATGTGATTGTTCTGGATGTAAAATGCGGTTCCGGTGCGTTTATGAAGAATCAGGAAGATGCCGAGACACTTGCAAAAATAATGGTGGATATAGGAACCATGGCAGGAAGAAAAACCTATGGAATCATAACGGACATGAATGAACCGCTTGGCTGTAAGGTTGGAAATGCCATGGAGGTGGAGGAAGCGATAGAGGTACTGAAGCTTCGGAATGTGGAAGAAGAACATTCCCACGGGCTTGACAGGCTGCTTACCGTGTCGCTTACACTGGCTTCCTACATGCTTTTCGGTGCGGGAAAGGCGGACAATATAGAAGCAGCGAGAGCCGCATGCATAGGGGCAATAGAGAGCGGACGCGCGCTTTCCAAGCTGGCTGAATTTGTTGCGGCACAAGGGGGAGACAGGGAGTATATATATCACCCGAAGCTGCTTCCGAAGGCAAAATACATCGTACCGGTTCATCTGCCTGTGAGCGGATATCTTGTTTCATGCAATGCCAGTGAGGTGGGAATGGTGAGCCTGATATTGGGCGGCGGCAGAGCCACGAAGGAAAGCAAGATTGACCTTGCTGTCGGGCTTGATATCAGATTCCATATCGGCGATTTTGTGGACAAAGATGCAGTGTTTGCGTATCTGCATGCAAATGATGAAAGTGTGATTGAGGAGGCAAAGGAACGTCTTGCAGCAGCATATGTCATAGCAGACAAACCGGTCATACCGGAGAAAATTATTAAAAATATAATATGTGACGAAAATTAAGTCAGAATGGAGGAAATCATGAAAGCAGCGATTATAATGGGTTCAACCAGCGATTTGCCAAAGGTTGAGCCGGCGGTAAAAATATTGAAGTCTTATGGCGTGGAGGTTCCGGTAAGATGCCTGTCTGCACACCGTGCTCACGCAGGATTGTCAGAATTTATTGAAGAAACAAACACAAACGGCACAGAGGTAATTATCACGGCTGCGGGAATGGCAGCAGCACTTCCGGGTGTAGTGGCATCACAGACGGTACTCCCTGTAATCGGTGTGCCTTTGTCAGGTTCCGTGTTAGACGGTATGGATGCGCTGATGTCTATCGTTCAGATGCCATCGGGAATACCTGTTGCAACGGTTGCGATAAACGGAAGCAAGAATGCGGCGTATCTTGCACTTCAGATTATGGGAGTCAGGCATGAGAGCATTAAGAAGAAGCTCCTTGAAGAAAGAAAAGACATGGAAAAGGCTGCGATGAAAGCAAATGAAGAAGTGATTTCAAAGTATCAAAATTAGGCATACGGAGTATACGCGGACATAATGAAGGCGTGTTATATATAACGTAGATATTTTGTGGTTGATTTGTATGTACATATAATGCTATACTACGGATAAATGGTATGCCGGATATGCGTAAGTATAAGGATATCATGGAAATGAAAAATTATATGTAGGAGGTATAAATTTATGGGAATAATTGCAAGATTTAAGGACATTATGGCAGCCAATATCAATGCCCTGCTTGATAAGGCTGAGGATCCTGAGAAGATGATTGACCAGACAATGAGAAATCTGACAAAGGACCTTGGTGAGGTTAAGCAGGAGACAGCAGCGGTCATGGCTGATGAGCAGAGATGTAAGCGTGAGCTTGAGGAATGCAATAAAGAGATTGCAAAGATGCAGGCTTATGCTGAAAAGGCGCTTCTTGCAGGAAATGAGGCTGACGCCATGAAGTTCCTCGAGCAGAAGAACGGACTGACAGCAAAACAGGCAAGCCTGCAGCAGACATATGACGTGGCAGCTTCAAATGCCATGAAGATGCGTCAGATGCATGACAAGCTTGTGAATGATATCAACGAGCTAAACACCAGGAGAGACGCAATCAAGGCGAAGATGAAGGTTGCAAAGACGCAGCAGAGAATCAATAAAATGACCTCATCTATCTCCGATTCAACTGACAGCCTCAATGCGTTCGAGCGCATGGAGGCAAAGGCAAACAGGATGCTTGATCAGGCAAATGCAATGACAGAGCTTAATATTTCTACACAGGAGGGCGGCGTTGATACTTTAGCAGCGAAGTATGATGCAGCTCCGGATGCAGCCGTTAAGGATGAGTTGGAAGCCCTTAAGGCTAAGATGGGACTTCAATAAACCGTGCAGGGTTTAAATGACAGACAGTCAGAGGCTTGTTGCTACACCAACGGGCCTCTTCTTATTCTGGCGGGTGCAGGAAGTGGAAAGACACGTGTAATCACGCACAGAATTGCGTATCTCATTGATGAAATGTCGGTAAATCCCTACAATATACTGGCAATTACATTTACAAATAAAGCTGCAAAAGAGATGCGGGAAAGAGTAGACAACATAGTGGGATTCGGAGCGGAGAGTGTATGGGTGAGTACATTTCACTCCATGTGCGTCCGGATTCTGAGAAAGCATATAGCGTGTATCGGCGGTAACCGTGATTTCACGATATATGATACGGATGAACAGAAGGTTGTGGTAAAGGAGGTACTGAAATATCTGAATATTGACCCGAAGCTTTATCCGGAGCGGATGGTGCTTGCTGTGATATCAAAGGCAAAGGAACAGTATATGACGCCGGACGATTATGAAAAGGAGCATGCAACCAGCTTTCGGGACCGGCAGATTGCAAATATATACCGGGAATACCAGAAACGGCTGAAGAGTAACAATGCACTGGATTTTGATGATTTGATTTTTCAGACGATTTTTTTGTTTGAGACAAATCCGGATGTGCTGGCGGAATATCAGGAACGGTTCAAGTATATCATGGTAGACGAGTATCAGGACACAAATTATACGCAGTTTGTTCTGGTGAAGATGCTTGCGGCAAAATACAGAAATCTTTGCGTTGTGGGTGATGATGACCAGAGCATATATAAGTTCAGAGGGGCGGACATCGCCAATATACTGAATTTTCAACAGGTTTATCCGGATGCAAGGGTGGTAAAGCTTGAGCAGAATTATCGCTCCACCGCAAATATACTGAATGCTGCAAACGGTGTCATTGCAAACAACGAGGGCAGGAAGGACAAGACATTGTGGACCAGCCGGGAGGACGGAGAGAAGGTGGAATTTACCAGATACGGCTCCGAGCACGACGAGGCAAACGGTATAGTATCAAGGATAAAGACGCTGAAAAATCAGGGCGTTTCCCTTGGTGATGTGGCAGTTCTCTACAGAACAAACGCCCAGTCCCGTGTGCTGGAGGAGGAAATGATATACGAGAATCTTCCGTATAAGGTGTTTGGCGGCCGGAACTTCTACGACCGCAAGGAAATACGGGATATGCTCAGTTATCTGACACTGCTTGTCAATGCGAGCGATGACCAGTCCTTAAAACGTATCATCAATGTGCCGAAGAGAGGTATCGGTGCAGCTACGGTGGATAAAATATCTGCTTTTGCAATGGAAAATGATATGAATTTTTATGACGTTCTGCTTGATATCGACGAGGTTCCGGGAATGGCAAGGTCGGTAGACAAGATAAGGAAATTTACGGATTTAATTGAGCATTTTAAGAATATGCTGCTCGATGGTGATTCCATCAGCGCTGTCTATGATGCCATACTGGAGGATACCGGTTACAGCGCCGGGCTGCTGGCGGAGGGAACAGATGAGGCGAAAGCACGCGTGGAAAACCTTGAGGAGCTGAAAAACAAGCTTGTGAAGTATGAGGAGGATGCTGAAAATCCAAATCTGACAGAGCTGCTTGGGCAGATTGCTCTGGTGGCAGATGCAGATGAGACTGAGGATGACGGGAACGGGGGTACAGGTGAAAAGGTAACGCTTATGACGCTGCACAGCGCCAAGGGACTGGAGTTCCCTTATGTATTTATAAGCGGCATGGAGGAGGGCCTGTTCCCGAGCAGCATGTCCATAAACTCTGATGATCCGGATGCGGTCGAGGAGGAAAGAAGATTGTGCTATGTGGGTATTACCAGAGCCATGAAGAAGCTGTATCTTTCGGCAGCGGCACAGCGCATGATGCATGGTGTGACCAACTCCTGCGAGACCTCAAGATTTATAAAGGAGATACCGTCCCATTATATTGAGCAGGAGGATAAGGCAGGCGGAAAACGGGAGAAAGCGGAACGGACAGGATTTGGAACAGGCGGTGCGGCGAGTCTGAACGGATTTACCAATATAGGATATGGCAGACCGAAGATGGCAGCGAACGACTATGCAAAAAATAATCCGTATACCAGAGGAACGGGAGCTAACCCGTCAGCAAATCCGGGATTCGGAAAAGCCTTTCCGATGGGCGGTGCGAAAGCCTTTGATTATGCGGTCGGAGATACCGTAAAGCATCTGAAATTCGGTAAGGGTGTTGTCACCTCCGTGGTTCCGGCGGGCAGTGACCGGGAGCTTACCATAGATTTTGAGCGTGTAGGTGAGAAAAAGATGTTTGCATCACTGGTCAAAATGAAAAAAATATAAAAAAAAGATATAAAGGTGGAAATCACGGTAAAAAAGTGGTATAATCTGCTCAGATGCCCGGCACATAAGGATAGCTTTATTGTGGGGGTACATCCGGGAATGCTTTGCCGGTGACTGATATATTATGATGAAAGGGTGGTAACAGGTATGAAGAAATGTGATGAGGTTAAAATCGTAAAGGAAGATGAGTGTGTAACAGAGGCTAAGAATGCATTTTTATCAGTTGCACTGATCGTTGGTATCATTACAATTATCGTTGGAATATGTGTGGCTGTATATAAGTATCTGACACCGGATTATCTGGACGATTTTGATGATTTTGATGATGATTTTGATGACAGCTTTTTTGATGATGATGACGATGCAGCCGAGGAGCCGAAGGAGACAGAGTAATCCTGAACCTGCTTATATCTGATACGGAGGAGGGAAGAACCTCACAAAAGAAATATCGCCGGATGCGGCTGCTGACAGGAAAACGAGGCGGGAACGGCATACAGTGCTTTGACGCACTGTATGCCGTTCCCGCCTCGTTCCTATGCCCCGAAAAAATACTGAGAGATATTTCAGCTTAATATCGTACCGTCGGCCAAGGTGATCGTAAAGCCATTGAAATTGATTGTCCCGTTGTTGGTAAGTGAAGTGACGGTGCAGTCTCCGGTAAGCGTCCACGTGCTGCCTGCCTCAACCGTCACAACGGCATTATCCGATACGGCGGCGCCGTTTTGCGCGTTCCCGGTGATATTGAGGGTCCCGGTAAAACTGCTGTTCCCCGAAAGCGTCATATTCAGTGTTGAGATGGTATCTACAACGATATCCCCCTCGAGTGTCTGTCCATCCGCTGTGAATATGACCTGCGCTCCGTTTTCTCCGGCCGTGCCCCAGCCGTGGCCGGCGCTGTTCCCACAGATATTCATCAGATAACCGGACTCGTCATTGTCCGTAATCTCCACACCGGACAGCCGGATTGTGCAGGCTGTATTTGTTACATAGAAGATATCGCCGTTATTGGAGAGCAGGGTACCGCCTGTCATGGAAAAAGAGGAGGTTCCTACATTGGCGTCGCCCGACATGGATTGGTAAATCATGACGCTGTGGACGTTTTCATCCGAGCTGGTTCCCTTATCGTCGCTCATGTTGCCGGACACATCGCAATTTTCAAGTGTGATGGAGTTTTCACCCTCAATAACAAGCGCTTCTGAATTGTTCGCAGTCAGCACAGCGTTCTTCACCGTGATGTCTGCCGTGGAATAGACGGCAGGGGAGTTATATCCGTTGGAGGTATAAGTGCCGCCGTCGACATTGACGGTGCCGCCGCCCCGGTCAGAGCGGATGGCAGCCGAAGAAGAACCGGAGGTTTCCACCGTCAGATTGGTGGCGTTGGTCGTTCCGCCGCCGGTTGTCTGAATGCCGCCGGAATTATCGGCGGTCGTGGTAATTGTGGAGTCCGAAATATTAACAACGGTTCCTGCGCCATAGCTGAACACTCCGTTTCCGTTTTGCGCGGAGGAGGTAACATCGGCGTTTGTAATGGTGACATTTGCTCCGTTGGTTGCCAGCAATGCGGCGTTCATGCCGTAGAAATCGCCGCTTTCTGTGTTTGAGCTGGAGCCTGCAGACTTATCCACGGTAATCCCGTCAAGGGTAACCGCAGCACCGTCAATGCGGAGCGCATTCTCGTCATCTCCCGTGGACGAATAGCTTGTATCTGAATATTCTCCGTCCGTATCGATAGTATTTGCAGAGGTTCCCTGTGTTACTTCTCCGGAGCCGCCTGCGGCTGCGCCGTTTTCCCCGAAGCCGCCCGTGGCTGCACCGCTTCCGCCGTCAGAGAGAATAGTCACTGTGGAAACTGCATTTTTGCTGTCCACCTCAATGCATAAAACCATGTCCAAAACGATATCGTTCACGGAACCCTCCGAACCGTCTTCACTGTCGGAAGCCGCTTCAACCAAAATCGTCGCTCCGCTGATATCTACAATTGCCGTTTCGCCATTTGCAATAAAGCCGTCGGACATTCCCGTTCCTCCGCCGCGCATCTGCGTTGAATCGCCGCCGGTCTCGCCGTCAGGCATATCAGGCGGGGTTTGACCGTTACCGGCCTCCGGTACTGCACCGTCGTCAGAATCACCGTCAGGCATATCAGGCGGGGTTTGACCGTTACCGGCCTCCGGTACTGCACCGTCGTCAGACCCGCCGCCGGCCTCGCCGTCAGGCATATCAGGCGGGGTTTGACCGTTACCGGTCTCCGGTACTGCACCGTCGTCAGACCCGCCGCCGGCCTCGCCGTCAGGCATATCA